>CAZQKW010000032.1:0-44696 GCA_964594075.1 uncultured Thermodesulfobacteriota bacterium
ACTATATAACAATCCATATGATTATGTCAATATAATTTTGAGACGGTTAATATCTGCTGTGCCCACGGAAGCCATCTTAACTAACTATCGAACCTTTCATGGAGATCCGCCGCCGTCAATTTATAACATGTTACCTGATCAAAATGTAACCGGATGCGTTATTTATTCAGTGATACCAGACAAGAGCGAGCATTCCTGCCCTAAAATTGAGCCGTTTTTAACGTTTGAGTAATGTTCACCCCTTGTGCCGCTACGAGTTTTCTCAACAATGATTTGACGGGGTTTCCGCCCTAAAAAAATTTTTTGTCTCCGGCACTTAATACCCAGTGATTATGATCTCTGTCAGCGGTAAAAACATAAAGGAGGTCTCAGTTTGAGGCCTCCTTTACCCAAGAAATTCAGTTATTCAGGAAACGGCACACGTTAATGCCCGGCAACCTCCCCTGATTTCTCCGGTTCCTGATCGCGCGTTTGAGCATACTTTTTCCCAACCATCGACATCAATGCCAGCCCTACCATTGCCAACCCAAAACCATATGAAAGCTTTACCGCAATACGCAGCGGCGCCTTGGCAAATATTTCCGATTTATGGATAGGACCAAGGTTAAGCGTATTGGCTCCCGGTTCATGGCACTTTGCGCAGAGAGGGGAAGCAGTTTCTTTATTGCCGTGCTGTGCCACCTCAACATGACAGTCCAGACAACGGTCGGTTCTGAAATCCCCGGCCAAATTTACTTTGCCGTGTCCCCGCAAGCGGGCGACAACCAGCGACGCCAAAAGTCCCGGCCCTTTTACCAGTTCCTTGTGACATGCTCCGCAGGTCGTGGGAACATTCTGTGGATGGGTGCTTGCCCGCTGGTCATCATGTGAAAACGTATAATGCATGGTATGACAATCATAACAATGCGGCGCCTTTGGATCATGAGATGCCAACAATTTTCCGTGGGCGCTTTTTGCATAGAGTTCCTGAACCTCCTCATGGCATGCTGCGCACTGTGCATCGGGCACGCCTTCCGCAGGGTGGTCCAGCGTTGCGGCCTCATGACATTCCATACAGATGTAATCAAGCCTGCCGTGGACTGATTCCTGAAACAGTTTTTTGTCAACGTATAGACTCCGGCTATTACCCCGTGCATCTGTCTTCATAAGATTAGGATCACTGTGGCACTCAAGACACTCGTCAATCTCCTGTGAGCGGCACAATACCGGCAGCGCCAATACTAATGCGCCTGCAATGAGGAGAAATACAATCAAATATGATTCGTGAGCTCTTCGTGACATCGCCCTGCTCATTTATGGAGTGCGTTGGCAATGTATTCCGCAATGTCAAACACCTTCACTGCGTCAAAAACATTTTTTGTTTTCAAACCATCCTCAAACATCGTGAGACAGTAAGGACATGCCGTGGCAATGGCATCCGGCTGTTTCTCAAGTGCCTGTTCAACTCGCGCTTCATTAATCCTTCTGCCCAAATGTTCTTCCATCCACATCCTGCCGCCTCCGGCGCCGCAACAAAAGCTGCGGTCTAAATTTTTATTCATTTCAACGAGGGAGACCCCGTTGATCGCCTTGAGCAGTGTGCGGGGCTGTTGATAAATATCATTATAACGCCCGAGAAAACATGAATCATGATAGCACACGGTCATCGGCGTGGCTGAGTTGTTGAGTGAAATCCTTCCTTGGCGAAGCAAATCGCAGAGAAACTCGCTGTGGTGCACAACCTCCAGCAAAATGCCATACTGGGGATATTCATTTTTAAGTGCATTATGACAATGGGGACAAATCGTCAAAATTTTCTTCACGCCATATTGCTGAAAAACGCTGATGTTGTGCTGAACCAGTGCGTCATAGACATATTCATTGCCAATCCGCCGTGCAGAGTCTCCGCAACAGCCTTCCTCAGTTCCCAAGATCCCAAAATTGACACCTGCTTGCTGCAAAATTTTCACAACCGCCGTTGAAACTTTCCTATAGCGGTCGTCAAATGCGCCGGCGCAGCCGGCATACAGAAGTATCTCAACCTCGCCAGCTTCAGCCATAGTTGGCACGCCCAGTTCTTTAGCCCACTCGCCTCTCATGTGCCGACCGATGCCCCAGGGATTGCTGTTATTCTCCATATTTTTGAAAACAGCCTGCACCTCCACTGGAAAGTTTGACTCCATCAGCACCAGGTTGCGCCGCATCTCAATCGTCTTGTCAACGGTGGTGATAAAAACCGGACATTGAAAATGACAGTTAAGGCACATGGTGCATGACCAGACCGTGTCATGCTGAATAACATCGCCGATCATTAATTTTTCGGTGTGTTCATTGTCAGCCACCGGCGGTTTAAGCTTTTCCTCCATGTGGGCTTTCAAATCCTGGATCAATTTTTTGGGCGAGAGCGGCTTATCGGTAAGATGTGCCGGGCATGAATCCTGGCAACGTCCGCAGCGGGTGCACGCATCAAGATGAAAGAGCTGCAAACGGGTAAAATCCTCAAGCCGCGCGGCCCCGAATGTTTCAGCGGTTTCAAAATCATCTATTTTGCGAAGCACACCGGGCGGCCCGTAGGTCCTGAGAAAAACATTGATTGCTGAAGTTATAATATGGAGAAACTTTGTGTAGGGAATGCAGGCAATCAACCCCAGCACGACAAACAGATGAGTTCGCCAGAGGAGTTTATGAAGGCTTATCTGGCTGTGAGCAGGTGCAAATGAAAACAGCCAGGAAAATGCGTACCCTGCCGGAGCCCATACACCGGTTTCGCCGGTAATGTTGAGCCGCAGCCCCTCAACGCAAAATCCGAGAATGATAATGAGGCATACCCAGATAATGGCTACGGCATCTTCTGCCCGGCTATCGCTTAGACGGTCGGGTTTCAGCACATATCGGCGATAGGCCGCAAGGCCGATACCCAGCAGCCCCAAACAACCTACCGCATCCAGAAACAGCGAAAACAGGTTGCCAAACAGGACCGGCGTGCTGAACTGAAATTGAACAGCGAGTATGATGATCAGCGGAATGGCACAGGCGCAAAAGATGAACACATGCATGAGCCCGGGATAGAGTTCACGCACAATGCGTCGGTGCCCGATAGCATAAATAATAAAATCTGCGCACCGCTGGCCAATCCCCTGAACCTTATCATCCCTTTGCCCCAGCATCCAGAGGCGATATCGCCTCCTGATGCCTATACAAAAAATAGTCAGCGCTATGAGCACCCATAGCGGATCAAGTATTGTCAGCATGATGTTCTAAACAGTAATCGGAAGTTCCTACAATCGAACTGCCCTGCCAGCGCCACGTTATTCCGCGAGAAACGGCGCAGTGTTCATGCTTCAGCCTTAAGCTTTTTCAATTCCTGGGTCATGGCGGGGACGACTTTGAACAGGTCATCCACAATACCATAATCGCATTTAGTAAAGATGGGGGCTTCCGGATCTTTGTTGATAGCGACGATTACTTTTGAAGTTCCCATGCCCGCATAATGCTGGATGGAACCGGAAATACCGCAGGCGATGTATAAATTTGGCGACACCACTTTGCCCGTTTGCCCGACCTGTTCAGAAACTGGTTTCCAGCCTGCGTCAACAGCAGCGCGCGACGCGCCGACCGTGGCGCCGATCACGTCTGCCATTTCATCCAGCAGTTTAAAGTTTGCGGCGTCTTTCATGCCCCGGCCGCCGGAAACAATAATTTCCGCCTCGGTAAGGTCAACTTTTGCCGCAGCGGTCTTTATGGTTTCTACGATAGTCACGCGGATATCGCTTGCTGATAACTCTGCAGCAACTTTTTCAAGTGTTGCCTTTTTAGAAGTATCCGGGGGCGCGGGAATGAGAACATTAGGCCTAATGGAGGCCATGATGATGGGGGCGTTGGGAAACGCCACATCCGCATAGACTTTGCCCGCATACATGGGCCGTCTGACAAAGAAGGTGCCGCTGTCATCCATATTAATTTGCGTACAATCAGTGGCAAGCCCGGCATTGACCCGCGCAGCAACTTTTGCCGAAAGGTCTTTGCCAATAACTGTTGAACCGAACAGCACCATTGAGGGCTGCTGTTTGGTAATGAGGTCGGCCAGAACCTTGGCATAGCCATCGCTGGTGTAGCTTCCCAGAAGGTCATGCTCAACGAAATACACTTTAGCAGCACCGTAGGACGCGCATTGGTCAGCTATGTTTTCCTGAATGCCTTTACCAAGGCATACCGCGCACAGTTCTTCTCCCTTTTTATCTGCTATGGGTTTAATATTGCTCAATATCTCAAAGGTAACTTTTCTAACCGCAGTTTCAGTGAGCTCTGCGAATACCCAAATTCCTTTTCCCATGTTTTTTCTCCTTTATATTTAATTAAACCGTATCGTAGAACACCAGGAATCAATGAAACCGGAACGTTAAATTGCCTTGGCCTCTTCGCGCAGCAATTTGACCAGCGCCGCCGCCTTCTGTTCCGGCGTCTCGCCGGCGATGATCTGTGCTGCCTTTCTCTGTGGCGGCGCATAACATTTTATTATCTTGGTTCGGGCGCCTGCTGCGCCGCAGGATGAGGCGTCGAGCTTGAGGTCAGCGGCTTTAACCGCCTTGATCTCTTTTTTCTTGGCTTTCATTATGCCGGGAAGCGATGCATATCGTGGTTCGTTGAGGCCTTTTTGACAGGTAATCACTGCTGGCAGCGGCAGTTCCAGCACTTCTTCACCCCCCACAATCTGGCGGTTTACCTTTACCTTCTTTTTGTCCGGCGATACCTCAACCTTTACCACCAGATTAGCATGAGGAAGGTTTAAATATTCTGCAAGTGCAACACCTACCTGTGCCGCGTCATCGTCAATGGCCTGCTTGCCGCAGAAAATAATATCATATTCCATCCCCTTTATCTGCTCAGCAAGCGCCCGCGCCGTGGTAAATGCGTCGCCGCCGTCAAGCGCCGGGTCGTCAAGGTGCACCGCCTTGTCTGCGCCCATTGCCAGAGCCGTTCGGATGGCCTCGACACTGCGATCAGGACCAAGACAAACAATGGTCACACTGCCTTGTCCGAATTTTTCTTTCTGCTTGAGTGCTTCTTCAACGCCAAATTCATCATAGGGATTAATAATGAACTTAACATCCTGCAGCAAAACGTCAGAGCCATCAGGCTTTATTCTAATTTGTGCCTCGGTATCAGGAACCTGTTTTAAACATACAATGCTATTCACGATTTACCTCCTGTTTGCATAAATTAAAAAATGACCACGTTCTTGTTTGCGTATCGCGCACTGACACGAGCTGCGCAATGAGGTTTTTTACCTATCTACTGGTTTGCTGTCAAGGTTTTTTTCCGATTCGTCTATGCGGTTTTTTTAAAGCAACACACATGCGTTAAATCTGGATAACTCTAGTTTGAATTATAAAAAAATTTCTTTTCACGTTGTAAGGCAGGAAAAAAAAATGGCAGTCAATCTCGTTTAATCTACAGCAACTAAGGGTAATTTAGAGGGGATATTTGGGGTTATTTCTTTATTGGGGTGAAATGAGATTGACTGCCAATATAAGAACCTATTTTTAAAAGAACCTGTGTTTTTAAATAATCAGATTAGCGCTTCTGGACCTCCAGAGAGGAGGGAGCTGGCAATCAATTTATCACATCACACAATAAGGAATCTTATAAGAGGGGGATCACGGGTTCCGGCGCAATTTCCATTAAATTGATTGCCAGCAAATTTTGATTTAATAATTAAACAAAAAATATGCCAAAGGCTATAACAATCCTCTGGCATCATTAACTATATGATTTTACTTTTTATTAATCTCTAATACGTGCGTAATTTTTGTTAATTTCTGAGCACTAAAACAAAGTTTTTTTGTCAATTTGTCATAATTTAATCTTTATAATTCAAGCCCCTTAACGACGAAGCCAGACCGCTGGGAAATAATTACCGTAAATACAATATGTTGTCATTTTGACAGGCATTCAATCAAGCTCATTCTCCTCTTCATCAAGGCGACGATAAATAGTTCGAGTAGAAATACCCAGGAGTTTTGAGGCTATGTTTTTGTCGCCCTTTGACTGCTTTAAGGTTTCTTCCATGACCATTCTTTCTATTTCCTTTAATGGGATTTTACCGATGGGAATGTTGAGTATGCGTTCCCCGACAGAAATTACCGGGCTTTCTTTAACTGCCGCAACAATTTCTTCCGGTATATCATCAATTGTGATTTGTTCTGAACGGGTCAATACGACCGCGCGTTCTATGGTATTTTCAAGTTCCCTAACATTTCCCGGCCACCGGTATTTTTTGAGCACCTCCCGGGCTTCCTTGGCAAAACCAGAAACCTGTTTGTTGTTTTTTTTGCCATAGAGAGAAAGAAAATGATGCGCAAGCAGTTCAATATCATCGTCTCCTCTGTCTCTCAGAGGAGGAATATGGATGTTAATAACATTGAGGCGATAATACAGATCTTCACGGAATTTTTTATGTTCTACCGCCTGCTTCAAGGGAATGTTGGTGGCAGCAATAACCCTCACATCCGCTCTGAACGTCTTTCCACCCCCTAAACGCTCAAATTCGCCATTTTGTAAGACGCGCAGGAGTTTTACCTGAACCGCGGGATTGATATCTCCTACTTCATCCAGAAAGAGCGTCCCTCCATGAGCAAGTTCAAACCGTCCTTCCCTTCTGGCAATTGCGCCGGTAAAAGCACCCCGCTCATACCCGAACAGTTCAGCCTCAAGAAGCGTTTCCGGAAGAGCCGCACAACTCACCTTGATGAAAGGTTTGCCCCTTCGGGAGCTTTGTTCATGAATTGCCTGTGCGATAACTTCTTTACCAACACCGCTCTCGCCCGTTATTAAAATAGTAGCGGAACTTGAAGCAACCTGGCCGACCAGATCCATAACTTTACGCATCGCAGCACTTTTGCCTATAATGTTGCCGCTGCCCTGGATGGTCTTCAGTTGTTCATGAAGCCATTTGTTTTCAAGGCGCAATGACTGTTTTTCCAGGGCATTTCGCACGCGGTTTATTATGGTGGTCTTATCCACCGGTTTCTGAATAAAATCGAACGCCCCTTCCTTCATAACTTCAACGGCAACTTCAACCGTTCCATATCCGGTTATGAGTATGACTTCAATATCGGGCGATATGGTCTTGGCAACTTTCAGCAACTCTGCTCCATCAACCTTTGGCATTTTAAGGTCGGTCAGCACCAGCGGAATATCATACTTTTGAAGAAGATTAATGCCTTCTTCCCCGTCGCTTGCAGTCATAACCGAATAACCCTGTTTCTGCAGTATTTTGCTGATAGCCTCCCTGACGCTTTCGGTATCATCCACGACCAGAATAGGTTTTGCGGGAATGGTAGTCATGGTTTGATCTGTTACTTCCACGTATGTGCTCTCCTTTATGATACATTGTATGGGCTTTGGGACGCCTATCGGTATCTGCCCATAGTTTGTTTTATGAGCGTTCAATGCTCATGCAGGGGAAGACGCACAATAAAACGCGTCCCCTCATGGCGCCTGCTTTCACAGGAAATTTCCCCGCCATGCTCGCTGATGATGTGCTTGGTTATAGAAAGACCAAGCCCCGTTCCGCCGACTTTAGTGCTGAAAAACGGGGTAAATATCTGTTCAAGGTTTTGTTCTGAAATACCTTCACCGCTGTCCATAAAGGTAATCTCAACCCAGTTTCCATTAATCCGGGTGGCAATATCCAGCGAGCCTCCCTCCGGCATCGCCTCAACGGCATTCCGGATGAGATTAATAAAAGCCCTGCGGAGTTGATCGTAATCAATATTAATGGGCGGAACTTCAGGATCAAATGATTTTTTTACGACTATGTTGTGCACCCGAAATTCCTCTTCCATAAAAGCCAGGATTTCCTCCAGCGTAACATTTATATTTCCCTGAGCGAGCCTTATTTTGGGCAGTCTCGTAAACTGGAGATAATCATCAAGGACGTTGTGCAGACCTTTTAATTCATGCTTTATGGTATGAACCAGTTCCTGGGCTTCTGCGGTATCTATCCCGGCATATCCTTTAATTTCATCCTCCAACAGATCTATATTAAGGGTCAACGCGCTCAGCGGATTCCTGATTTCATGAGCTACCTGGGCAGACATTTTGCCAATAATTGCCAGCCGTTCATTTTGGATAATTTCCGACTGAAGCATCCGCTCACTGGTGACATCTTTGACATATTCAACCACGCGGACCGTTTTGCCAGCTTCGTCTTTTAACGGAAAGGTGTAGAGATGGAAATAATATTTCTTCCCTCCGAGCGTAATACTAACCCGCTCTCGAAATGCAGGTTGACCGGTGGCAAACGTCTCTTTTGCGGGACAACCCAAACACAGTTCCCCCCGCTCCAAAAACACGTCGTGACACGGCCTGCCCAAAAAAAACTTCAAAGGTTTATTTTGCCAGCGGCACACGGCATCATTCACCATGAGCACCCGGTAATGCTGGTCAACAATTGAAATGCCGTCAGTTATGCCGTTAAATACTTCCTGGCTCCACTGAAGGTATTGATTCACCTGCTGGTTTTTCTTTTCCTGCCACAACAGCCACACGGACCCAATAATAATGGTGCCAATGAAACACCCCAGAAACAAAACCAGGCGCCGTGTGCTGTCCGCCATTTGCTCCAGAATCTCATGATAGGGGGTTGAAACACCTATTGACCATACTAACGGACCGAGATTAATAGGGGTGTAGGCAATCAATTTTTTGGTAAGCCCCTTCTCCCCGGCATGCCATCCGGAAATATACTCGCCGGTGCCGTCCTTCCCCTGCATCATCTTATGCCGCACAATGTCTTCAAGGCTAACCGATGAAAATTCAGGCACCCCGCTTTTTGATGCAGCAATGGCCTCTTTCCCCTCAAGGTTTTTATTCGGATGCGCAATGAGCACCCCCCGATCATCAATCATCCAGGCATACCCGGTTTTTCCAGAACGAACCGGGTAAATAAACTGTTGCTTCATACGGTTAAAATCAGGAACACAGCATAACCAGCGCACGGGACTTCCCTTGTTGCTTTCAATGGGCACGGCTATAATAAAGGAAAAGAGAGATTGCGCCGGAGATCCTATATTTACTATCCGCGACACAACCCATCCCGGGAAATTCGGCGCCGGCGTCAACAATGAGTGCAGATTAAACTCCTGAACAGACAAGCTGCGTCCCTGCGGATACTGGTAAAGAATTGTCCCTTGGGGGTCTGCGATAAAAAGATATAATATCTGCCCCGTTGTATTAAAAAAAACCGAACTCAATACCTTTTCTGCCAGCATGTCATCTTGTGAATTATAACCAATAATATCCGCTGAAAAGCGCAGGGTTGATTCAATATTGCCAATATAGGCACGGATGCTGCGCGCCGCTTCACGAACCAGAAACAATTGTTGATCGTTGAATGCCTTTGCAGCATTCAACTCCATAATCCGGTAACTATTAAAACCGATTGCTAAAATACCGGTAATAACAATCACCGTAGCCAACCAGATTTTAAACATCGGGACAAACAACTTACCCACTGTCAGGCCTATATATAAATACTATTAAATGGGCGGTTAGATTACCGGGTAATCGTTAAATTATTGCAATGAGGTTTAATACCTGTTGTGATCAACAAAACTGCGCGTCGAATGACTATCTGTGAGTTGAAGCCACAGGCTGGATTGTTAGTAGCATTAAACTTCATGACCTTTAGTAATGATTCGCTCCAAAAAGTATAACTGGATTATTGGTTAAAATCAAATAAATTTGAAAATTTGTCATTGTCAAAATGTTTAAAAAGCGGGAACAGGATGAGCTGATATAACTGAAACGATGGCAACCAATAAAAAAGGGTATGGCTTGGTCTTTAAGCCATACCCTTGTGCTTTGTTTAGTTTTACTTTATTGTCTGCCTTTAATAAGCTGGTCAACAACCGAAGGATCAGCAAGTGTTGTGGTATCGCCGAGATCGTTTATTTGGCCGGCAGCAATTTTCTTCAAAATTCTGCGCATAATTTTACCGCTTCTGGTCTTGGGAAGGCCGTCCGCCCATTGAATCTTATCCGGCGTCGCAATGGGACCAATTTCTTTTCGCACATGGGCTACCAGCTCTTTTTTAAGCTCGTCACTCTTCTCAACGCCAACATTCAAGGTAACATAGGCATAAATACCTTCGCCTTTTATCTCATGCGGAAATCCAACAACTGCAGCTTCAGCCACTTTGGGATGGGCAACCAGCGCGCTTTCAATCTCTGCCGTCCCCATGCGATGACCTGAAACATTGATAACATCATCCAACCGCCCCATCAAGAAATAGTCCCCATCCTGATCTATGCGGGCGCCGTCTCCGGTATAATATCTGCCCGGGAACTGCGTGAAATAAGTGTCTATAAACCGCTGATGATCACCATATACCGTGCGCATCATTCCCGGCCATGGCTTGGTGATAGTCAAATAGCCGCCCTCGTTAACGTCTGCGGGCGTCCCATTTTCCCGAACGATCTCCGGTGCAACGCCAAAGAACGGCCGATTTGCAGATCCCGGTTTAATCTTCATCGCCCCGGGGATCGGCGTGATCAGAAAACCGCCGGTTTCGGTCTGCCAGTAGGTATCAACGATGGGGCACCGGCCGCCGCCGATTTTGTTGTAGTACCACAGCCAAGCCTCAGGATTAATCGGCTCTCCCACCGTTCCCAGAATGCGCAGGCTGCTCAAATCAATTCCTTCAACCCACTGATCACCCTGAGCAGCAATGGCTCTAATGGCAGTCGGGGCAGTATAGAACTGGTTGACCTTGTATTTTTCAACTATCTTCCAGAACCGCGAATAATCGGGCCAACTGGGCACGCCTTCAAACATAACGCTTGCAGCGCCGTTGGAGAGCGGGCCATACACTATGTAGCTGTGTCCGGTAACCCAGCCGATATCGGCGGTGCACCAGAATGTATCCTCATCTTTTAAATCAAAGACATATTTAAGCGTCGTGGTAACATATAACAGGTAGCCGGCGGTGGTGTGCAGTGCACCCTTAGGTTTTCCGGTGCTGCCACTGGTGTAGAGAATAAATAACGGATCCTCAGCATCCATTTCCTCCGGCTTGCAATAGGCTTTTATATCCTTGGCATTGATTTCATCATGCCACCAGGTGTCACGGCCTTCCTTCATATTGCATTTTGAATTGGTCCGGTTAACAACAATGCAAGAACCTACGCTCGGGCATGACTCAAGCGCCTGATCCGCGTTTGCTTTAAGGGGCACCGACTTGCCGCTGCGATAGGAAGCATCGCTGGTTATGAGCAGTTTTGCCTCACAGTCCTGAATACGGTCCTTCAGAGAATCTGCGCTGAAACCGCCGAACACAATGCTGTGAATCGCGCCAATTCGGGCACAGGCGAGCATCGCAATCGGAAGTTCCGGGATCATGGGCAGATAAATGGCAACCCGATCTCCCTTTTTGACGCCCTTCTTCTTAAGCACATTTGCAAACTTATTAACTTCGTAGTATAATTCAATGTAGGTATAGGTTCGGGCCTCATTTACCGGTTCGCCCTGCCACATTAATGCCGCCTTGTTTTTTCTCCAGGTCTTGATGTGGCGGTCAAGACAGTTATAGGATACATTCAGCTTTGCACCCTTAAACCAGCTGATTTTTGCTTCGTTAAAATCATATTCCAGCACCTTATCCCATTTCTTAAAAAACTCTACATGTTCATTTGCCATGTCGCCCCAGAAACCATCAGGGTCATCAATGGAGCGCCGGTACATTTTCTCATACTGCTCCATACTTGATATATACGCAGTTTTTTGCAACTCCTTGGGGACGTCAAACACTTTTCCCATGCTTGCTAACGTCGTCATTGTTTTTTTCTCTTCAGCCATTTCCATCCTCCATGTTAGTTAATTGTTTGTTGTGATGTATTCATTGAAACCCCTTAGACGCTATTCAATAATTTTCATTTGTTCCAAAATCTCAGAGCTTTTGGTGTTTGAAGAATAGGCAAGGGAAATAAAAAAGGCAAGCTGATGAAAATATGATTTTCAAGTAGTATGCCAAGCGTTCTAATAATATTTTTGATGATATTTTAAATACTTTAATATGTCAATGGGTTTTTTATCGTGACTGCCATTGTCATATTGTCAATAAATTGATTTCACAAACAGTCTTTGTTCCGGTCTGTTAAGATATAACCGTGTGGCAACCCCTTGTATTCCCCTGTGGAAACGGCGCGATGTGTTCGTGGCGCAGGGTGCCCGGGCTTTATTCATTGATGGCGTATTTCTTGCAGTTTCTTTAAAAAACATAACGTTACATTTTTTAAACCATTTTTTACTCATTAAAGAATATGATGCAGCCACTTGACGACACGACGAAAAAAAAAGACGCCGCCGATACCAACGGTCTTCATCCATTGGAAGAAACGGTTCTGTCACTTGCCACCGGCAAGCTTTACCAGCTTGAACAGCCTGCCAAACCGCGATTGTTTGTCATTCCCAAACCTGATGAAGCCCCGGCTAAAACAATTGAACCTGCTGCAGTAGAAACGGTATCGCTGGAGAAATTTTCTGCGCTCCAGCGAGCTATTAATGACGCCATAGATTTTGTCAGCAAACAGATACTGGGCCGGGAGCACATTATTAAGCAGACCTTTTTTGCGCTGATGTGCGGCGAACATCAGCTCCTGATAAGCCGCACGGGCATGGCTAAATCCATGCTTGCCCGGCAGATATTTGCCTGCTTTGACGGCGCCCAGGTATTTGAAAAACAGCTCACCAAAGACACCATGCCGGATAACTTGTTCGGTGCTTATGACATAGAGGCAATGAAACGCGGCAAAATGATCCATAATGTCGAGGGTTCGCTGGTGCTTTCCCATTTCGCCTTCTTGGATGAAATTTTTGACGCAAACGATATGCTGCTCAGATCATTGCTCTCGCTGCTCAATGAGAAAAAACTGGTCAACGGCGAGCAGATAATTCATTCGCCGCTGCAGACGGTCATTGCGGCGGCAAACTATATCCGCGTGACGGAGATATTAGAGGCAGTTCTTGACCGATTTTTATATAAAAGCTACATACCGGAAAATAAGGATCTGTATTTCCAGTATTCCATAGATAGCGTCTATCAGAAAAATTTTGGTGCCATACAGATACCCGAGAAAAGAATCAGCCTGAGTGACTTTAATGTCGTTAAGGAGCTGATAAAAAGCAGAGCTATTGAGATACCCGGCTATATTTTGCTGCTTAAAAACCACATTCTCCGGCAGTATATTGAAGAGACCCGGGAGCAGGTTCCCGACAAGAGAAACTACACCATCAGCGATAGAACCAGCGCCAAGTCCCAGGATCTCCTGCGCGCTTCTGCCATTCTTGATGGCCGGCCGCAGGCAAACGAAACCGACCTTGAGAACCTTCACTACATGATCTGCACCCTTGGCAGAGATGAAGAAAAATCACGATTCTTAAAAATCTGCTCTGCGGCACGCCGCTATTTTCAGCAGGATCGGGAGATTCTGGAAAATATATTTGATGCGATTCACATTTTCAGCTTCCTCAAATTATCCGCACATGCAGAACTGCTGAAAAGCGACACAGCGTTCAACCAGCTCAAAGGGCGGCTTGAAAAGCTCGTTAAAAAGGAGACTACCGGCTTCAGAGAATACATTGAAAAGTTAAAGAGTAAATTTGTCAGCCTGCCGAAGGATGCCATGGTCCCGGAAACGCTGGCTCTGCTTGAAGATCTGTGCGACCTGTCGCTTAAAGATGCGCGCACCAGAGAATCCCGGGAGATTATCGAAGGGTTCAGGCAGGATGTGTTTAATGCAAAAAAATTAACCGTGCAGAACATCTGATGTTTAGGCCTTTTTCCCATCAATGCCACAGGAACCGCTGTTATCACATCTCAAATTCTACATTCCGTTGTGCGGGGCTATTGACCGATACCGGCTTCGCTTTCCGCCCGAACTGGTCAAAATTTTTTATATTGCGCGGGTAATTTTCAGCGACCAAACGACCCTCAAAATAAAGGACCAGGTTTCACCTTTGTTTAGCAGAAGCCGGGTGTTTTCGTCCAGCGAGCAGCAGGCTGCCAAGAAAAGTACCCGGCAGCACCAACAGCCCTTGGACAATTCTTTGGGAATCGGCAAGATGTCGCTCATGAGCGACATTTCGCGCCTCATTCCCCGCGAACACACCATCTACACCGAGAATATTTTCTTCAAGAAGCTGCTCAACCGCGAACTTATTAAAATCATTTACCAGGGCCATCGGGAGGAAGCACTCTCGGTTGATAAATTTGTCGGCCGCGAAGAGGCTGAATTAAACAGAAGCCAGAAGGTGTACTTCCTTTTTGACAATTCTACCTCCATGAATGGCGAAGGCTTTAACAAAATCTTTGCCGCCAAGGCGATTGCGGTAGAGTATCTGCGAAAAGTTTCGACGGAGTCTCCGCAAATCTATTTTCGTTCATTTCATAGCGAAGTGGGGGAACTCATTCAGGCCCGAACAGCGGATGAAATTTTTAAACTGATTGAGCATATTGCCCGGTTGCAAACAGGGGGTGGGCATATCACCAATATTGGGGACGCGATCCAGCAGGCTCTGGAAGACATCAAGCGAGATCCAGACTTGCGTGAGGCCGAAATACTGGTTATCACCGATGGTTTTGGCCCGGTAGCAAAAGACTTGCGGGACCACCTGGGAAACATAAAGCTTCATGTGGTTCTTATTCCCGACCTTGATATTGCAAAAATTTTAGAGCTCTATCCTGACCGCACCGCCTGGGAAAAAGGCGGGCCACAGGGAACGCGCCCCATGCCGCCATTCTGGCGTTATTACAGCTCAGAACCTCCTCCCATGCGGCTTGACGGAGATCTTTATGAAAGCGCAGTGCGTTCCTATGACACAGCGGGAAAATCGGTTAAAGAACTGAAAAAACAGGAACTCCTGCAGGGTCTTAACCAGATATATACTATCCGCGAGCATTGCGAAAATTTCATCTTTGTGGTTATAACCGCGCTGTTTGGCGAAACCTTCACCTGCTCTGAAGATGATGTGGCCGGCATGGAAGCTGCGGTAGAAGAACTGCGACATCATGACATTCAAAAATTGAATCATAATGAAAAGCTTTCGCTGCTGCAGTCATTAAACTTCTTGGGCGAGTTGCTTCTGCTGGCCTATGAACGCGCGGTAAAAAAACATTTAAAAGCCCGCATACGGGAGCTGTTGCAGGTCATAAAAATGCTCAAGGCGCAGATTCTTGCCGACCCCTGGATTCTTTCCATCCTGAAGGTTGACGATTCCCGGGTTGATGTGAAGCTGTCCACTGAAATGCCGTCGTTAATCACCAGTTTGCCCTTCGGCAAGGCCATTGTATTTTTCTGCACGTTTCTCTGGCATACACTGCGTGATGCTGCCCAGCGCCTTGCGGAAGCGGTTTTCAGAATGCATCCCAAACCTGAGAAAATATAGAGTGCGATTAAACACTCTCGACAGAAAGGATTACGCCTCATGGAAATAACCCCCAGTCCCAGTTACAGCATAACCATACGCATTGAGATCCAGCATAAACCTGGAATGTTTGCCAAGGTCGCAGAAGCGATCGGCAAAGCCGGCGGATCCCTTGGTTCAATTGATATCGTCGCCCGAAACCGGGACAAAACCATCCGCGATGTCACCGTTGAAGCTCGCGATTATCTCCATGAAAAACAGATTGTCAATTCTCTCAAAGAGATTGAGGGAATCCGGGTGATTGATGTTTCTGATCTGACTTTCCTCTCTCATCTGGGGGGCAAGATTGAGGTGGTCAATAAGCTGCAGCTCTCAAAGCGCGAAAACCTCGCAATCGCCTACACGCCCGGTGTGGCGCGTATTTGTACTGCTATCCATGACGACCCGGAAAAAGTGTACAGCCTCACGATAAAGAAGAACACCGTCGCCGTGGTTTCCGATGGAACAGCGGTGCTTGGTCTGGGGGATATCGGGCCAGAAGCAGCCATGCCGGTTATGGAAGGAAAGGCTATGCTGTTCAAGGAGTTCGGCGGCGTTAATGCTTTTCCCATTTGCCTTAAAACCAAGGATCCGGATGAGATAGTAAAGACCGTCAAATATATCGCCCCCGGCTTCGGCGGTATCAATCTTGAGGACATTTCTTCACCCCGCTGCTTTGACATTGAAGCCCGCTTGCAACAGGAACTTGATATTCCGGTGTTTCACGACGATCAGCACGGCACCGCGGTAGTGGTGCTTGCGGCGTTGTATAACGGCCTCAAGATCATTGGCAAAAAGAAGGAAAACCTCAAAGTGGTGGTGAGCGGCGTCGGTGCCGCGGGCGTGGCGTGCACCAAAATAATTATGCTTGCCGGCATAAAAAATATTATTGGCGTAGATCGGGCAGGCGCAATTTATAAAGGGCGCACAGAAAACATGAACCCGGTAAAAGAATGGTTTGCCGAACAGACCAATCAGGACCGAGTCAAGGGCAGTCTCTCGGACTGCATGAAGGGCGCAGATGTTTTTATCGGCGTTTCTTCCCCGGGGCTGTTGACGGTAGATGACCTGAAAAAAATGGCTCGCGATCCCATCGTTTTTGCCATGGCCAACCCCATACCGGAGATTATGCCTGAGCAAGCGCTTCCCTATGTGCGCATTATGGCAACAGGCCGGTCAGATTATCCCAATCAGATAAACAATGTTCTGTGCTTTCCGGGAATTTTTAAAGGGGCGCTGCGGTGTTTTGCCCGTCAGATTAACGAGGACATGAAACTCGCAGCAGCTCGCGCTATAGCCTCATGCATACCCGAGGATGAACTCCATGAGGATGTGATCATTCCTTCTGTGTATAACCGGGAAGTGGCAGATAAAGTTGCAGATGAAGTAGAGCGGGTTGCGGTTGCGGCTGGGCTTGCCCGTAAACACCCCTCTGATCATTCCCTGTATCAAATTTCAAGCATCCAGAGCTGACCACCGCCGGATCAAGCACATCGCTGCAGAGGAATATCTGCTATTCATTGTCCCAGTAGGGCACGACGAGGTGTGCGATATACATGGTGGCAAACGGCAGGGCAAAGAGTATCAGCGCCACCAGCAGACCTTCCCTGCCGATAACGTGCGGGAAATAGTCGGTAAAACCGCGCAAACTTTTGGAAAAGAGCTGCCCGCCAATGACCACATTCCAGCGCATTGCCAGCACTTGAATGAGCAGCAGCACTGATGAGATAATCCCCAAGGTGTTGCGTGTGGCTTCCTTGAGTTTAACCAATGACACCACTCCCAGCAGCACCAGGGGGATCGTTGAACACACCACAAACTGCAGCGCCACATAGCTTAATTGCAGTTTGCCGCTGATGAGGTGCGCGATGGTTTCCCATGCCTCCTCGCCTTCATAGGCCATCGTAAGCAATTCAAGCAATTCAAGAGTAACATCAATAATAAAAAATCCCCATAAATAGCTGCAGAGCGACTGCATGCAATTATTATCAAGCGCCCTGCCCTTGAACTTCATGACTAGTGCGTAAGACACAATCAGGATGGCGATACCCGAAACAATGGCTGACATTAAAAAGATCACCGGCATAAGCGGTGTTGACCACCAGGGGTTGGATTTAAGAGAGCCAAAGAGAAATCCCACGTAGCCGTGCAGCACACATGCAGACGGTATTCCGATCGCGGCAAGCACTGTGGTTATTTGGTGGTCAAGATAAAGAGTTTTTTCTGAAACATCAAAGGCGCCAAGCGCCAGAATGGAATAAAATGCCTTTTTTACTCCCGCGCTTTTCTGTGCCATCCTGATAATATCGGGACGAAATACAAACCAGATTTCCAGCGCCACAATGATCATATAAAACGTGTAGATATAACCAAACCCCGACATGGCAGAGGTAAATTTAGGCGTGAACATAATGTTGAAAGCCCGCTCCGGGTGCCCCAGGTGAAACAGAAGCGGCGTGCAGGCAAAAAGCAAAAAGCAAAAGGCAGCAATCAAGGCAAAGCGGGCAACGGGTTTGAGTTCCTCTTTGCCGAATACATGGTAAAGCGAGGAAACAATAAAGGCGCCAGCCACCAGACCGGTTATATAAGGATAGAGAACAATTAAAATGCTCCAGAGGACTTCTGCTTCATTGGGATACAGGAATCCGCCGGTCAGACTATCAAGCATTAGCGCACCTCCTTGTCCAATCCCACATAATATGTTTTGGGATTATTGCCGGTTTCCGGCTTTAAAACGCTGATGCGAAACTGTTTTAAAACGCGATTGACGGCACTCTTCGGATCATTCAAGTTGCCAAACTGCCGTGCCTTTACCGGGCACACCATGACACAGGCGGGCAGCAAATTCTTTTTAACCCGGTGGTAGCACCAGGTGCACTTATCGGCTGTGTGCCTCACCGGATGCATGAATCGCGCGCCGTAGGGACAGGCCTGCACACAGTATCCGCATCCCACACAGTGCTTTTCATCCACCAGCACAACGCCCTCTTCGGTCATAAACGTGGCTCCCACAGGACATACCTGAACGCAATTAGGTTCAGCGCAATGGTTGCACAGCTTTGGCACAAAAAACGCTTTTTTTACATCTTTCGCTATACCGGACCCCTTAAAACCATGAAGTGCGCCGTGGGGCGAATCAACAAACACATTGTCACCGGCGGTAATAATATATCGTTCAACCCAGGTGCGGTAACACTCATCAGGAACACTGTTCTCAATTTTACAAGCCTGGACACATTTACCGCAGCCAATGCACGTGGTAGTATCTACGATAAAGCCATACAGTTCAGGAGACAGGGATTTCTCCAGAGCTCTCCCTGCTGAGGGAAAAAAGGAGCCGATAGAAATTAAAATCCCGCTTCCCAACAATGTCCAGCCGGTCTGCTTAAGAAATGATCGTCGATCCGTTGCCATATCCTCTTCCCGCGTTGAATTCTAAATGCTTAGTA
Source organism: uncultured Thermodesulfobacteriota bacterium (assembly GCA_964594075.1). Lineage (GTDB taxonomy): Bacteria > Desulfobacterota > WTBG01 > CAIYCZ01 > CAIYCZ01 > CAZQKW01. Next base: position 18,894 of record CAZQKW010000032.1, read on the forward strand.
TAGGATCATTAGTGTCCAACATAGGGGATTGCCTCCCCTTGCGTTGCCTCAGGGCTTTGGCACACACGCTTCGCAGTGACGAGTTCCTTTCATAGAGCCATGGAAACGGTCATTGCGAGGAGCGGCAGCGACGTGGCAATCTCAACTGCCAAAAAAGCATACATAAAAAGTTAACCTGATATGTTGGACAACACTGGTTTAAGATTTATTTTAGAATTTAGAAATCCTGATTTAGCATTTTAACTATTCCGGTGAATGCGGGTTATGGCATTCAACGCAGCGCGTATCAGGATCAAATTCTGTTTCCTGCTCTTTCATATGCTCTGAAAAACTGCTTATTTGGGGGAAGCCAGCCGGTTTGCCGATAATTTTTTCATGGCACTGCATGCATGATTCCACAGACGTATCACGGGGAATCTTATTTTTTGTATTTTTATTATGTGCCTGCCAGTATCCGTGGCACGTTTCGCAGGCCACTGTCGCATGAACTCCCTCCTCTGCCTCTTTAATCACGTCCGCATGACATTTTGCACATTTTTTTGTCCCCTGGTACAATGCCGGCAGTTCTGCCTGTTCAGCGCGAGAATCTCCCCTGCAGTATCCATATTTATAGCTTCCATAAACGCCGAAAGACTGCGGAATAAAAAAATTACGCACTACCGCAAACCCCGCAATTATAATGACCAAAACAACACAAAGCCGGATTATGTGATTCAAGTGTCTCATATCGCCTGCCGCATCCTCGTATTGTTAAATGCTGATTGCCATTTTGGCAACGCGTTGGCGCACAATTGCCCCTGTCTTTACCGCGATATGTCGGCGCAACATTAAAAAAGCATGGAAATAACGTTAATTAGTTCATCAACCTGCTTGCAAAAAAATAAAAGTGATTACAAATTTGCATCTACTATGCCATAGAGTTTTTTAACTTACCAGACGATTTTAGTGGGCGATTGTAATAAAGTAATTTTCAGGTGTCAAACACAGAAAGTTTCCCGCCGTGAATGAAAGCCGATCAATGCTCTGGTTTTTTGTTACGGAGGAATTTACGGGAAGTGATAAAATTTTGCCAAAAAAAACAAACGGCAGCGCCAGTGCTGACCCTGCCGTCACACATTAATATTTCCTTTTTAAAAAAACCCAAACAAAGCCAAATATAAAGGTTTCCTAAAAGCCCCTCAAAAACAAAGTTCCTTGACACCCACAGTAAAAAATGTTTAAATCCATTCGTGTCGGGGCGTAGCGCAGCCTGGTAGCGCACTTGAATGGGGTTCAAGTGGTCGCTGGTTCAAATCCAGTCGCCCCGACCAATTAAATAAAGGGTTTGACGGTTTTTACGCCAAGCCCTGTTTTTTTATTTTCCTGTTTGTCCCTATTCCGTCCCTGTCTTAAATTCCCCTTACCATTGCCCACGCCCCCTTCTCTGGGCAAGGGTTTACAGTATGCCGGGGACGTCAAACCATTTATATACAATGATGCGAAGGGATTTTACTCCTTCATTTTTAAACGCATCTCGCTGCACATCTCTCGGTCTTCAGCCCGGGCAGAACGATGCGTGATTGTCTGGGCATAATAGAGCAGAGTAGTAAAAAAGCGAGTGACTATCAACAAAAGGGTGCCGTCCCCTATTACGCTCCAAAAAAATCTTTAATCGCCATTAATCTTTTTTGTGAATAATTGTTGACCTTATTTGCTCATAAATTATTGGCTATCTTTTCGTGAGCGCCAGGTTGTCTTTCATCGGTTCCCCCGTAAAGGTTAGCGACTTAAATCCTGTTTTATAGCCGTTTTTTAAAGCAATGATCACATATGTGCCGTTAGCCTGCATTCGCTTGGGGATATTAACCCAGCCTCCGGCATTGGTGGTTTCAATTGAGGGGATGCAACGCCCAAGCACGACTACCCTTGCCTTTTCAACTGGTTTCCCAGTGCCCTGCTCGACGATACGGCAGGTTAAAAATGATGGCACACCGTAAAGCTTTCCCATAACATTGCCGCCGGATTCCTTGACATGGCCGGAGCCGCCTGGCACGGTTGGTTCATCTTCCATATCAACTCGCCAGACAATAAGAAACCGATCCATTAGAGGACTGTAAGCAAGCTCTGAGTAGTGCTGTTCCCCTGCCTCATTGCATATAGGAAAGTCATCGCCTGCCGGCTGCCCAGTTTTATCCAGCCATCTTCCATAAATATCCATACCGGTTTCCGCAGAAGTGCGGCTATCATCCCATATGGCAAAATATTTTTTCTTTTTTTCAATATAAACCACATGGGGAAAAGATTGTGACCCGGGTGCGTCATCAACAACAAAATCAGGCCCAGCCGGTGAACCATCTGATTTGATGATTCGCCCAATAATACCATTACTTTCAAGCGAAGGCCGTGAATCCCACCACGTAGCAAGAAACTCATTCCGGTCAGGATTATAAACAATATGTTGCACCCGCTGATCTCCTTCGTTTTCCTTTCCATAGTCATCACACATGGCAATGTCATTTATAATTATGTCACCATCTCCATCGAGGAGTGCTCCATAAATATCACCTGGCTCCTGCCATGTTGCTGCATGTCTGAAATCCTCCCAGTTGATTAAATACGTATCATCAGTTGAATTATAACAGGCATATGCATTCATCTGCTGTCCTGAGGAAGTGTTGATGGCAAAATCTTCTTTAACGATGCTGCCGTTTTCATCAATTATAACGCCGAATATATCAGCAGTTCCGTATCTGCTGTCATTATACACAACCAGATACTGCCGCCGTTTTGAGTTAAACACTATGTTTGCGTGATTTGCTTTGGTAAGCTGCTCAGATAAGGGGAAGGCTTCAAGTGTTATGTTGCCGACAGAATCAAGCCTTGTGACAAAGGGATCCCATTCGGTTACTTCCTGACCCATGACAAATGATACCATGTATTCATTAATAAACGGATTATAAGCTGCCCGGGGAAGGAGCCTTCGTTCCGGCCCCACAGATGGTATAGGAGATAACGGATCTGCAAGCAGATTTCCGTCAGGGTCAATCCTGCGGCCGTGGAGACTGTACATGTTTTCTCCGCCCTCCACCCTGATGCCTGTTGAATGCCAGAGCACCAGAAATTCATTCTCAACCGAATTATAAGTAATGCTTGGCATCCATTCATGAAGCGATGTTGTGGAAATAGTAATGTCCTTTGTGAAATCTCCCATCGCCGCCTGTGCTTGTACTCCAGATACAGAAGACATCAATACGATAAAAACCACTGCCACGATCCATAAAAAATTATTTTTTTTCATTTCTTGTGCCCTCCATTATGAAGATGTTTTGCTGACTTAAAGGTAAAAGGGGGAAAATGGGACAGCGCCCTTTATTGCTTCTCAGGCCTTTCCTGCGGTAAACATTGCAACGTTCTCTGAAGGTTATGTTCAATCCTTTTTATAAACCGTTCGTTGCCGATCGCCAGGCCTCAACCTGTCTTTAACCGCATCTCGCTGCACATTTCTCGATCTTCAGCCCGGGCAGAACAATGCGTGATTGTCTGGGAATAATAGAGCAGAGTAGTAAAAAAGCGAGTGACTGTCAACAAAAGGGTGCCGTCCCTTTTATCCTTGAGATTTTCTCTACTGGAATCTGTTTTCTCGTGAATGATCAAAAAGTATTGTCCCGATATCTGCGGTTTAGCCCAACGCCAAACACTTCACCAATTTCCTTGTTGATATAGGCTCAATGATTTAAAATCGACTAGGTATCCCGAGAACAATTCCTTCGATGGATAGATCCTCATCAATGTCCGGCCAATGAATTCCCGTGCCCTGTCCAATTAAGTGATAGTTTTTGCGCTGGGCTGGGGTTGCGTGTTTCAGTCTTGGATAAAACTCAAGAGGTACTTTCACTTCCCTTCCATCGTCAAGCACGACACAGAGGAATTTTTTCTCGAAATATACCTTCATCGCCCTGAATTCATGAAATTTTCTTGCGGCTGAAGAAGCCATGCCATTTCTCCTTAAGGTTATGTTCAATCCTTTTTATAAACCCCTCGCTGCCGATCGCCAGGCCGAGTTAATGCGGTTGTTAAGCACTATGAACTTATGATTCAAATTCACCACGAGGCAACCCAGACTGGCGGATAATGGATTGAAGCGTTCCGATTCTGATTTCGTCATGGTTTGGGACAGGTACCGTTATTGTGCCCTGGAGAAGCTTTTTTTGCATTACGATGTGGCTGCCGCGTCGACGCACTTCGGTGAAGCCGTGACGTGATAGAATAGAGCATACGTCTTTGCCGGAAAGAATTCGAAGCCTACCCAAATGCCACCTCGACTTGGGTTACGAAAACCTCACTGTGAAGTCGTTCCTTAACCTCTTCAGGTGATGCTGCTTCAAAAAAGAGCTCCAATGCTTCTCGAAGATTGTCTCGAGCTTCTTCAATACTACCCCCTTGACTAGCGATGTCTAACTCCGGGCATAGAGATACATACCCATTACCTTCACGTTCAATAATTGCAGTAAGTTTCATTGCTGACCTCCTGCCTTAGCGAATTTACTCTTCAAATAATAATAACAAGGGTTTCTCCATTTTCCAGTATATGTGGCTCCTGTTCATATTCCAATCAGCCGTCATGGGAACAATGGCAATAGATTGGAATTGGACATGTTTGACTTGGATTTTTGGGTTGTCATCCAGAAACTTTTGTATTTCACTCTCCAAAAATTCGTTTGCCGAGAATCTCCTGGTCTGCTCCCCCACGCTTGTTATGCTCAATGCATTCAAAGAATATCTTTCAAAAAATAGGGGCTGTTAACTCACAATATATCCCCTTATATCTGAAATGAATAGCTGCCTGTTATTCATTTTTGACGTTCATGATCCGACTCGCATTGACAGCGACCGGAAAAAACAGTTTTTAACCATATGGCAAAAACACACAAAGACTGGCAGGTAAAGCAGGCTTACGCAGCGCGGAGGCTCAATTTTGGTATCTGCAGAGCAAAGCGCTGCAATCAATTGGGATTGGGCTCAAAAAGGGTTTGCACTTCGTCCAGTAAGTGCGACCAGAAAAATTAAGCACTTAGCAAATGTTATTAGTTATGTGCTTTTTTGTTGCGACAGGATAATATTTGTATAGCAATCGTTAGAGGGCTTGCCGGTAAAATGAAGTAACAGAAAGACACCGATAGTTTAATTAATCTTATTAAGCACCTTAATACATGCGGATACTTATGGCGAGTACAAAACGGCGGCGGCATAGGACACAGCGGAACGCGTTTGCGTCTCATGCCAGATTTGGTAGTCCAAGACGTGTCCGGTTACACCCGGCAGCAGCTCAAGGAGACAGGCAAGCGCGGAAAATCCGCATACGTGATACCGATCCTCTACCCTTTTCCCCTCAGCCCAGAATGCCTCGGCGGATCCAACGCACAACGCAGCAAGAAGCGCGCGATCATGGGCGTTGAATTCCTGCTGGTAATACGCGGCGGGGTTCGGATGGCCGAACTTGGGCCCTACATGAGACATATCCACACCGGCAACTATCAACGTTTCTTCATCTATCAATTCTGCAAGACACTTCAGAAACCGGCCCACCTCTGGTATATCGGCAGGGCGGCTGGCTGCGGCGAGATGCCCGTTAAATGACCCGCACAGAACAGGCACCACTGCGACATCCGCTGCAAAAAGCTGGCACAAAAACAGCATTTGGAACTCTATGGCATGCTCGCTACTGTGGGCAAAATCATCTGCTGCGACCACACCGTCGCCCGCGTCCTTAAGTTGCATTACCGCCTTTTTGTCAGTTGGCAGGTACCCCAGAGGAGTGCGATAGTCTTTTTCAGTGAGGCTGAACAACCCCTCCTCTATTGCATGGCCAGTCCCCAGAATAATGATGCGCTTTGGCTTGAGATGCCTGACTGCTGCATATGCTTTACCATAGGTGCTGCTGCCAACGTTTAAATCAATATGGGGCGCGATGAGAGCCTGTATTCTGCCTGGCACTGCGGGGATATGCTCTGTTTCATTCATAATAATTTTTTCAAGCGCGTTTCTGAGTTCCCCTTCGTTCTCCGGATACGCACCCTGGTGCGAGGGAGGCCGGTATTCACGTTCAAGAAACGCCTGCTTAATCTGTTGTTTCTTCTCATGGTAACGCTGTGTCTGCAAAAGCAGCAGCTTATCAAACTCAGCCACCATCCGTTCGATTTCCTCAGGCATAACCAGTCGTCCCCCGCCCTGCCGCATCAATGCCATCTGCAGGTCACGAACGGTATGTTCGCCGTCAAAATAGGGGAGCAACGCTGCCATCTCCGGGACGAGCGCGATCACATCGTCCCGCAGCCCTAAAAGATCTTTAACCGCGAGCACCTGGCGTCCCTGGATGAGTGCCGGAAGAATCTGAATATCGTTTCGCAGCTTTGGCAGTATGTTCATGTTTTGTTATATATTTTCAGACAAAATGAATATGCCCGTCTTTAAAAGGCCCCATTAAGAAGTATTTACTCAATTCCTCATTATTGAGTTTACCGGTCTTCCCGATTGCTGCGCACATCTCTTGCAAGTAACCTCTGGTGATATTGAAATTACCCTGATCAAAGAAGTTGTAGATCATGGTTATGAGTTCCAGTACCTGGTAAATCTCCATGGCGCTGTCCAGCACGGTCTCCTCAACCAAAACATCGTAGAGCACCTTTTTTGCTAAGAACACGCCATAGATTATTTCTGGCAGGGGAAATCCCTCGCGGTACCGCTCTGTTCCTATTGCTTCAAAGTAATCCTCAATCTCTTCGTGTGATACATCGTTATTGATCCAATGGGCCAACTGCTCAAAAAATTTCTTGTTTCTGCGAATCAGCTCATCATCCCCGCGCTGCTGATAGCATTTCATATAGGCTGTTTTTCTAATCTGGCCCACCCATCGTTTGGACAACATATTCTCCTTATGCAGTATGGTATCAAGAAGTTTTTTAGATATCATTGGTCTCCTCCTGTTCTGATTGCGTCATCAATCGCGCTGTTTATCAACAGGAAACAAAGCGGCTATTTATAATCCTTCTTGCGACAGTTCTTCAATAAGTTTTTTCTGGCGGGGTGTCAGGTGTTTGGGTATCTCCACGATAATTTTCACATATTCGTCACCTTGGCCGGTCCCTTTAAACTGGTGAATGCCGCATCCTTTAAGACGCAGCTTGGTCTGGCTCTGTATGCCCGGCGGAACTTTTATTTTTTTTGTGCCATTTAAGGTAGGCACTTCAATTGTGGTCCCCAGAATAGCTTCGGTCAGCTTGATTTCTTTTTCAACAATAATGTCATAACCTTCGCGTTTGAAAATCGGGTGCTCCTTAACCTGCACGGTCACATAAAGGTCTCCCGGCGTCTGTGCCATGCCGCGCTCCCCTTTGCCGGGCAGCCTGAGCTTCTGTCCATTATTAATGCCCCGGGGTATTTTTACCGTCACTTCATTTCGTTTGCCGTCAACAATATAGGCAATCTTTTTTTCACATCCGTGCACCGCTTCCATAAAGTCAAGCGTTATATTCAAGGTGAGGTCTCTGCCTGCCGGCGCATGGGGTTCAGCGCCAAACCCGCCTCCCCCGCCGAATAAATCCTCAATGTTGATGGTGGTGCTGCCGCGGGGCCTGCCGCCAAAGCCGGGGCCGTATGCAGTCGTTCGCCGAGCGCCGCCGCCAAAAAGTCGGCTGAAAATATCCTCAGAGCCAAATCCCATGTCTTTAAATAGGTCGCCGACATCAAAGCCGCGGAAAATGTCTTCCTGGCTAAATCGCTGATGAAAACCTGCCGAGCCGAATCGGTCATACTGGGCGCGCTTTTCCTTGTGGCTGAGCACTGCATAGGCTTCGTTTATTTTTTTAAATTTTTCTTCTGCCGACTTATCGCCCGGATTTCGGTCGGGATGATACTGGAGGGCAAGTTTGCGGTAGGCTTTTTTTATCTCCGTCTCCGTGGCATTTTTACTGACGCCCAGCAGCTTATAATAATCTTCATTGGTTGCCATTTATACTCCCTGCTGATAAGATTTTTTAATCAATTCATTGAGGTAGCTCTGCGGATTCTCAACCGCCTCGCGGGGAAACACAAAGCTCATTTTGCCGGTTTTTTCCCGAACCAATTTCAATCCGTGTTCATAATTTTTTAGCAGCGTTTCCAGCAGCACATCAACGCTTATTTTTTCTGCAAAAACCTTTTCTATAATGCGGTTAACTGCACCTTCAGCAAACTGGATACTAATACCATACCGGGCCTGAAATTTCCGCTCAAAATTTCTGGTCATGTTCGCTATGTCCATTGCCTCTTCAATGACTTTTTGATAATCACGGCACCGCACGACCGCATTATCCACAATGATATCTAACCGTTCAACCGTTAAAAATGCCTTCTGCGCTGCCGTAAAGGACTCCTTTTTTTGTAAAATCCTTTCTCGCAATTCTTGCTTTTCATTATTTAACAACTCTTGGTGCCGCAGATACATTTCTGAAAGATTCGAACGGTTTAACAAGGCCTTCAATTCGCGTCCCGGGTTATCTACCATTTCCTTAGTGACTACCAGTTTTTTTATATTAGTGGAAGGCAATTTCTTCTCAAATTTAAGCAGCACTTTTTCCACGGCGCTTATGAGTCCGCGGGCGCCGGTTTTTTCGGCATGGGCCATTTCAGCAATTTTTTTCAGAGCATCGTCCTCAAAACGGATATCAATGCCGTAAGCCATGAAATCGCGCTTTTTGCTGTTTATCACTGCACTGTTGATATTTTTAAGAATTGCATACAGATCATCTACGGTCAGCGGTTCGAATATGGCTATAACCGGCAGCCTGCCAATGAACTCTGATTCAAAGCCATAATTCATAAGATCTTCAGACTTAACCTCTGCAAGCAGTTCATGTTCTTTGCCGGGTCGCTTCAGTTCAGCGCCAAATCCAAGTCCCTTGCTGACTAAACGCTCGCTTATTCTTTTCTCAAGGCCGTTAAACGCGCCGCTCACGATAAACAGAATGTTTTTTGTATTTATAATTCTTTTTTCGCGCTTCCCGGTCTTCCGGTACTGTTCTACAGCTTCCATCTGCGAGACAATATCATGAGGGACCTTGAGATCAACCTCTGTTTCCTCCATCGGTTTCAAAAGAGCCCGCTGAACGCCCGTCCGCGACACGTCAGGGCCGTAGAGGTTGTTGCTGCTTGCAATTTTGTCAATCTCATCAATATAGATAATGCCATATTGGGCCAGTTCTATATCCCCGTTTGCCTCGCGCACAAGATCCCGCACCAGGTCTTCAACATCCCCGCCCACATAGCCGGTTTCGCTGAATTTGGTTGCGTCGCCTTTAACAAAAGGCACGCCGATTTTCTGGGCAATGAGTTTGATCAGAAATGTCTTGCCGACACCGGTTGGTCCAATCATGATGATATTGTTTTTGATATTGCCCACCGGCGCGGTTTCATCCGAATGCTTTATGCGATTAAAGTGCGTGCAGATCTTTGTGGAAAGGATCTCTTTTGCCCGATCCTGTTTTATCACGTACTCATTGAGATAGGCTTCCAGCTCCTCAGGCTTCATATCAAAATTAATTTTTGCCGACGGCGGAGTTTTCTTCTTCTCCTGTTCGTCTAATCCTGCTTCGCCCCGATCAGGAAATAAAAACGGGACAGACAGGCGCACATGCTGCCCATATTTTTTGGATAAATATTCATTAAGCTCTTTTTCCAGTTCGCGTGGACTGGGTATCTTGTCGCTGCTCATAATACATGCCTTTCGTGTATAATTGTGTATTATCTCTTAGAATTTTATCATATTGTGTTTTTGCATGTTTATTTTAATTTTTTTATTTTTTAATATAACCACTAAAAAACCAGTGTCAATCTTACGCCGTGGATATTAAATATTTTTTGAGCTGCGAAATTGATTTGAAATGGATTGCCCTCATTCCCAGAGCTTCTGCAGCCATTACATATTCCTGAATGTCATCTATATAAACACATTCCTGCGCAGAACATTTGGCCTTGGCGAGTGCTTCTTTAAAAATTGCCGGGTCTGGCTTTCTTTTTTTTATTTTGTAAGATAATATAAAATCATCAAAATGATGAAGCACCGGAAATGTTTTTAGACAGTATTCAAAATGCCATTTATTAGTATTTGAAAGACACAGAAGCCGGTAATTTCTCTTAAGCCGGGTAATTAATTGGGAAATTCCCGGGTTAAGTGTAAAAATATGATTCCAGATTTTTTTAAACTCAATGATGGAACCGGTAAAATGCACATTGCGTTTTATATGAGCAAAGAAACTTCGGGGCGTTAAAATTCCTTCGTCAAACTGCGCTTCCAGCCCTGAATTAAAAATTTCCCGATAAATCTCGCGGGCGGTCAAAGGGCAGTATAACGCCATTTTTTTACAAATCATAAAGTGATCAAAGTCCACAATAACCTTGCCAAGATCAAAAATAATAACCCTTGTCCGTAATGTCATCGTGCTGTCCCATACATGAGATAAGGCCATTGATGAGAAATCAAAGGGAGAAAATTGGCTTTCCTACGCAATTTTATAGCTAATGGTTTGTTTAATATATGTATAAAACTTTTTCATAAACTAATGCCAGTGTCCGCATAAAGGAACCCAGGCGGTGTATGAGCACGCGTCGGACCACGAACTTATCAAGGCAATAGCCCAAAAAGATACCGAAGCATTTAAGGTCTTTATGACCAGGTATCAGGATCGCGTCTTTCGCACGGTATATCGTTTCGTGGGTGATGCGGAAAGCACGTGCGACCTGGTGCAGGACATCTTTTTAAAAGTGTATCGTTCTGCTCACTCCTATACGCCCGATGCCGAGCTTTTTACCTGGCTTTACCGGATAATAGCCAATCATTGCATCAACTTTACCGTAAAGCAAAAAAAAGATCCTCTGTTCATGGCCAGGGAACATTCTCAGCCATCCGGTTCTTCAGAGGCCGACCGTGCCCACGTTGAATCACCTGAAAAAAATCTTTTACGACAGGAGCGTTCTCTGCGCGTGCGACAGGCATTAGATTCTCTCCCCAACAGACAGAAATTAGCAATTACCCTGCTGCGCTTTGAAGGTTTGAGTTACCGGGAGATTGCAGCAATACTGGGATGTTCCGTTTCCGCAGTGGAGTCCCTCATCTTCCGAGGAATGGAAACCCTGAAAAAATCCCTGTCAAAGGAATTTGAAGTATAATTATAAAATAAAAGCGTAGCATATGTTGCGGTATATTTCGCAAGATTTTTATTGTGGTGCTGTTTAATTTATACAGGAGTTGTCCCATGAAATGTGCTGAAATCCACAAGCGACTAAAATCATACCTTGACGGTCAGCTTCCCGGCCATGAAGCAGAGGAAATCAGGCAGCATATTAGCGACTGTCAATCCTGTTCAAGAGAGGCCGCATTATTATCCCGCACCTGGGAGCTTCTGCTTGAGCTTCCCGATGCGCCGGCAGCTCCTGATCTTGTGCCCGCAACGCTTTCGCACCTGCAGGCAGAATCGCAGGAATCATTGTTTGATAAAATTTTTCGCCGCTTTATTGCCCTACCCGTTCCTGCTGCTGCGACTGCTGCACTTATTGTGGGGCTGTTCATCGGAGCACAGCTCGGCACCGTTATTTCAGATATGAATGTGGACATCAAGGATGCAGAAGACCCGCTCTACCTTGATATTTTCCATGAACTGCCATCACAGACAATCGGGAATGCGTATATAGCCCTTAATTATCCACAAGAGGATGAAGACCTATGAACAATACGTGGCTTAAAATAATTCTCATTTTCTCGCTTGCAATCAATGGCGCGGTGCTGGTGGCAGTTGGCTATCCCTTTGCCAGACAGTACTGGGGGAACCAAACCAAACCCTTTGTCCAGCAGGACCTACCGTTTAAAGATGTTCCGCCGCAGGTTCTGCAATCCCGCTTAGAATTCAGAAACAGACTACGTCAAGAGCGCATGAGAGTCAGAAATGAACAGAGCCAGCTTGCTGAGCTTTTGATGGCTGAACCGCCGGATATCCAGAAAATTAAGGATAAAATCCAGTCCATCGCAAACCTTCAGGGTAAGATCCAGCAGGCAGTGGTTGATCAAATTCTTAAAGAAACAGCAGCCATGACACCCGAGCAGCGAAGGCTTTATCTTTCAAACATTCAGGGCAGAATGTGTCAGGGGCCATGCGGCAAGGGTCCGCGATTTGGCGGCAGAGGAGGACGCAGGAATATGCCCTGGCCATAAAACCGCGCAAGTTTTTTTGTTAGCAACTGTTTAACGTAATGAATCCCAACCTGTTTAACTCTTTGAATTATTCTCTGCTATTGGGTATGGTTTGGCTTGTGGTGAAAACAGTTACATGAGGTGTGAGTTATATAGCTGTGGCGAACACAACGACCCGTTCTAACGGGCACATAGCCCGCACAAATGAACCAAATGCCAAACAATTTCAAATAAATTTGGATAGAATTAATTAACCGTACAGGAGGCACTACCATGAAAAACGTATTTGCTATCACCTTATTAACGATTGTTTTGTTAACTGCGGCTGCATCTGCCGAAGCTCAATGGTGGAAATTTGGCAGAGGTGGCGGCTGGGACTCCGGACCGGGTTGGCGTTCTGATTTTTCAGGACTCAACCTGACCGATGCTCAGCAGAAACAGCTTGACAATTTGTATCAATCACACAGAAAAGAAGTGGCTACATTATATAATAAAATGGAACAAAAACAGCTTGAAATGAACAGTATGCTTCTTGAACCAAATCCTGAACAGAACAGGGTAACTGCCTTGCAGAGGGAAATTTCAGACCTGCAGGCCGCTCTTAACGAAAAGAGGGTCAACTATCAACTTGAAGCACGAAAAATACTTACTCCTGAACAGATTGAGCAACTGCCGCCCGGATGTGCATTTGGTTTTAACAGCATGATCGGCGGTTATGGGCCAGGATATGGCTGCGGTATGGGGCCTGGTCCCTGGTGCGGCAGAGGTCCCGGATATGGTTTCAGAGGCCGCGGTTATGGTCCTGGCTGCTGGAACTGGTAAAATGAGTTCAATCCCCATAATATCAAAAACCCTGCTATCAGTTGGTAGCAGGGTTTTTTTAACTTTCCCCAAAAAATTTATTGATGGTGATGAAGAAGCGTCAGGGCTTTTTGCATTGACAGAACTATTAAAAGGAATTATCTATAACTACCGCCGCTGCTGTTGAAAAACCCAAACGGTAGTGTTGCGTTGCAACGATAGTATCTTTATCCAAAGCTATTTGAAATTTTTTCACATCTGATTCATTGTTTCCGGCTCAGTGCTCGCCGGAACGGGTCGTTGTGTTCGCCACAGTTATCACTCGCACATCATGTAACTATCTTCACCACAAGCCAAATAAATACCAATATGAGAGCACAATTCTCAGATGTAACCAGGTAAAAAAAACTAACGGCACGATTTTGATCATTTTTATTACACGTATTTTTATAGAAAGGAATTAATATGTATGTGATTGGTTTGGTTGGAAGTCCCCGCAAAAAAGGCAATACCGATGTCATGGTTGATACGTTTCTTGAGGGAGCTGCCGCGGCACAGGCAGCGGTAAAAAAATTTTTTCTTGCTGACCTTACCATTAATCAGTGCCAAGGGTGTTTTCGGAACTGCATTATCTACCCCGGTGTCACGTGCAAAATTTTTCGGGACGACATGGATATGCTTCTTCAGGAAATGATCGCCGCTGATCTTATATTCTTCGCCTCCCCTCTTTATTGCGCAAGCTACACAGCGATCATGGCGCGATTCTTTGAGCGTTGTCTGCCCCTTTGGGAAGTTGAGATAGTCGGCGAACTGGGCACAATGGAAGCGCTCAAATTCATCAATAACCCGGTCAAAGGCAAAAAAGCAGTTGTTGGAATGGTTCAGGATTTAAAAGAACCCAGAGCCGCCGAGCTGGCTTTCAAGGTGTTTGAGAATAACATCAATAAAACCTATATGATGGAAATTGTTGAAAAAATTCACGTAACCGATGTGCGCGACAGAGGAGACATCAAAAACAAACACGAGGAAATCAAAAGGATTTTTCAAATCGGGAAGAATCTCGTCGAAGTATGCAAATAATATAAAAGCCTTATTTTCTAAATATTCAATAATTTTTTAAATGTAATTGCTTTTTTTATTTATAAATATTCTGCACTTATTGCATTTATCAACAAATTTTTTTATTGCACTCTCTTCTTTTATGTGCTAAAAATTTCCACTTCAAATGCCTTCAATAAAGTTAATTCAATTTTGCTGCCTGTAATAGACAAACGCCCCGGCACGCGCCGCTTATAAAAAAATAATAAGATAGTTCACATTTCGATGTTCAAGGTCGTTTTATTGAGCCCTTGTTTAAGCGGGTTTGGGGGAAGGACTTTTTTTGCCGTTTTAACAGGGCAGAGAGGAAGGAGGTCTAATTTATGGAAATTATGAGTGGAATTATTTTTGCGTTGTCGGTATTTTTTTGCATCCCTGCCACTGGCGCAAAATCATTACCGGTCAACCACCCGATTCCCATCATGCAGGCAAAAAGTTCACAAAGTGATTTTATATGCAAAAGCATGACGCTCATCAAATCCGAACAGCCTGCCTTGAGCGACGCAGAAACATATGAAATCGCACGCACTATTAAAACCGTGGGCGAGGAATTTACCTGTATTGACCCTTTGCTGCTTTTGGCATTGCAAAAAGTGGAAAGCGATTTTAAATCCACCGCTACGGGAGCAAGGGGAGAACGCGGGATTAATCAAATTCATCCGGTAACCGCACGGGAGCTGTGTTCGAAACTCGGGTGGAAATACCATCCCCGGCTGCTCCATGACATTAACCAGAGCACCTTTTTAGCTGGTCTCTATTTAGACTACCTGTACAAAAAATATGGCTCTGTTGAGGCTATGCTGGTAGGATACAGTTGCGGGCCGCTGTACGCGCGGAGATTTGTCAGGAATGATTTTGCTGCTATTCCCGATAAGGGATTAGATTATGTTAACGAGGTGTTAGAAACCTATGTCCGGTATCAGGACCAAATAAACAATGTGTGAGGGGGCGTTGAAAAAGTGCCATTTTGAATGAAATGAGGGATCTCGTTGTGTTAAAGGCGCAGGCATGTGGTGTAGTGAGAGATTTCCTGCTGTGCAGATGCATCGCTACGCTCAGAATGACACAAAACCGTATTCGGTCATCATTTACGATACCCCACCTTGCATTCTAACGGAGTAAAACAACTGAAAAATCTTGTTAAGGTAACTTTGCTGAAGTGCATAATTATTATTATTATTACAATGCGTTTTCAAAATCCATTTGACCAGAATTAACCTTAGGTAGGGATCGTTTTAACAATGTTTATTTGATGTCCCTTATGGTAAGACAAAAAAGCATCTGATCTTTTCAGATGCTTTTTTACTCATGACTATGCTAAATTCTGGTAATATAAAAAATTATGCAATCGTGAGGGAGAATATAACATGAGAACTGCTAATCCCGCCTTAAACGAAGAAACGTTCAAAAGCCTTCCATATGCGGTAAACCAGGAAGAAGCCATGACTATCCAGGGCACGGTAAATAAAACCGCAATACTTCTGCTCCTGTCATTAATTAGCGCTTTCTGGACCTGGAATAAATTTTTTACCAGCGGCACACCTGAATCCGTAATGCCCTGGACAATGATCGGGGCGTTTGGCGGTTTTATCGTTGCGCTGATTACCATATTTAAAAAAACCTGGTCTCCGGTAACAGCACCCGTCTATGCACTTTTAGAGGGACTATTGTTAGGCGGTTTTTCTGCCATCTTTGAAGCCCAGTTTCCAGGTATTGTAATACAGGCAGTCGCACTCACATTTGGCACATTGCTCTGCTTGCTTTTAGCCTACCGGTCAGGATTCATTAAGGCGACGGAAAATTTTAAATTGGGGGTGGTGTCGGCAACCGGCGCGATTGCATTATTCTATTTTATAACTATCATCGTGGGATTCTTCGGGACACACATGCCCTTCATCCATGAAAGCGGCGTAATAGGAATCGGCCTGAGTCTTTTTATAGTGGTCATTGCTGCCCTCAATCTGGTGCTTGATTTTGATTTTATTGAACATGGTGCTGAAACCGGCGTGCCTAAATATATGGAATGGTATGCCGCGTTCGGCCTGATGGTCACCCTGATATGGCTGTACCTGGAGATTCTCAGATTGCTGGCAAAATTGAGACGGCGCGATTAAATGTATTTGATAAGGATAAAAGTATCACCAAGAGAGAGGAGTTGATCGTGCAACTCAGGAGATTAACCTTATGTATTATTCTCGGTTACATCCTGACCTGTGGCTGTGCGAGTTCGCAACGGGAAAAAGTTGAGATTCAACCCCCGCCGAGAAATGACATTGCCATCACCCAGGATGACAAAAAAGTGGGCACCCTCACGGGGACTGCAGTCGTAAAAGGACAAACCTTCTATATTTTTAACCTTGCAGAGCCGTTTTGCCTGCAATATATACCGCAGGCAACAAATCTCTTGCAACTCCCTCCTGAACTTTCCCGCTTTCGCGATTCTTACACGTTGATAAAAAGAGATTCCAGCACCTATTGCGCAACTGGCACCGTGGTCTTTCAATTAATGGCAGAGACAAAGCAGCTTGTCCCCCTGCTATCGCAAAAAAAAATTGATAAAGTTATGAATAGTAAATAAGAAAGCCCATTTAAGGAAATATTCCATATTGATTATTTTTCAACAAAGAACAAAAACTTAATTAAGCCACCGAGTCATTCTGCGGCTCGACCGCAGAATCCAAGAACTGTTTACACATACCGGTAATAAGGTCTATCCATTGTTAGATCCTGCGATCCAGTCGCAGGATGACTAATAACATTGTGCAGTTTTTCCCAGTAGTTATCTGTGCCCCAATTATATAATTTCCTTCACAAGAACAAAATTAGTTTTTTATGACCCAATGACTTTCAGTTTTTGGAGTATAACTTTTAGAGCATACCGTGCCGTTACATATAGCTGCCTGCCATATATTCTAAGTTGGTCTGTAATGGTTAAGCACCGCTTAGCGCTTTTCAATTGGTTCTTGTAAAGCAAACTGATAAAGAAGCGAATGGTTTCCGAACTTAATTTTTCTGTAAAGAGAGGCACGGGTTTATCTAAGAGCCAGTGGTTGTCATCAATCAAACCTTTTTCCTTAGCAATTTCATATAAGGGCGTCCCCGGATATATTTTGGTTGGTATGATATACGTTCTGTCCGGTTGGATTCTTTTCAAAAGACGATCGGTCTCTAATATTGTTTTCCAATTCTCGCCGGGATTGCCGACCATTATTGAAGCTTCTGCGATTAATCCAGCATCATGGGTAAGGTCAAAACCTCTGATAATTTGATCAATTGATATTCTTTTGTTGATATTATTTAAGATTTTTTGCGAGCCCGATTCAACACCGTATGATATTCCGATACATCCCGCCTTTTTCAACCACTGTAAAATCTCTTTGTCAACATTATCCACTCTGAGCCGTGCACCCCATTTTATGTTAATTTCTTTTTCTATAATTATTTTACAGAAATCAACTGACCTCTTTTTATTAATACTAAGAAGCGCATCATAAATAATAAATTTCTGGGCACCATACTGAGTTGTCAGATGCTTTAGTTCATCAGCGCATTTCTCAACGCTTCGTGCCCTGAAAGTATTTCTCCAGAAAACAGACTCCGAACAAAACTGACATCTAAAAGGACAGCCGCGACTGAAAACAACTTGTATGCCTGAGGCAAGCGCCTCTTTCTGGGCAAGATTAAAATGATGATACGCCGGCATGGGAAGGTAATCAAGGTTTGGAATCAATTCGCGCGACGTGGTTATGCGGAGTTCTCCATTACGCTTTTTATATGCAATGCCTGCAATTGTATCCCATGATCTGTTATCCTCAACTGCTTTTACTATTTCAAGAAAAGTTACTTCGCCTTCCCCGATAACCACGGCATCTACATCATAATTTTGTAAAATCTGTGAATACATAACAGATGGATGAGGGCCGCCAAGAATAATTTTTGCATTAGGGAATAATTTTTTAGTAATAGAGGCTAACTTTAAGGCAGGGAAGCGGTTTTCTGTAAAAACAGGGATGCCAACAATGTCTGGGTTTGCCTTTGATAAATTGTTGGCTATTTTTTGCCACCCATCTTCTTCGTCAAGCAAATAATAAAAATCCAAAAACTTCGGGAAATATGAATTGTCTTCAAGGATTGCAATTATACTGGCTATGCCAAGGGGATAAGAATAATAAGGGTCTCGGGGAAGTGGATGCGGAGGATTAATAAAGAGTATCTGCATATTTTAACAACAATTTGTAAAGGATTAATGCTCAGTCACATTACTCTTTAGGCTATTACCGACTTTCTGCTGATTCATTGATGCCCCTTATCCACATCATACATTTTTTTACATTTCATAATGTGCTTTTTCGGTCCTTGCTTGATCGATTTTGTCTTTTTACATATTCAGCCATGGTTTTTCCCGGATAATCCAATTCCGCCCATCAAATATTTTTTTAGCCAGCATTTTTTACTTCACACCATTTATTTTGCCGACTTCATCATCGAAGTGAATATCTCTCAAGTCTTCTGCTTTTATCTTTTTCTGTTTTATAGGTTGGTGAAGATTTTATAACTTCAACTACACAAAAATATTGTGCTGGACATACCGGATGGTATAGCAAAACGCTCATGAATAAACAATAAGTTGCATCTTTTTCGTATTGATGTTAAAATTAATTAAAAGCGTTTTTAAAATCATTATTAAATTAAACTATAAACAAATCAACTATTTTAATAAATTGTAAAATTTTAACTGTCATCAATCTTAGCAAATAAACAAAATAAGGTGACAAAGAAATGAAAAAAAAATACGTTATCTATTCTCCTACAGTTTTTTATGTTTTTTGTTTTACCGTTTTATTCTTTACTACCCCTGCTTTTACTGCTGACAACCCTCTATATTTAATCAGTCAAGATGAAACCACAATAGTCATTGAAGGTACTGCTGACGATTTAAGCGTCACTCCCTCCCAATATGTGCCTTACCAGAACATATCAATACCAGGCTATTCAGTTATACACAGGGGCGGAAGCCCGGCTGTCTTGCAAACCGGTCAGCTAATTGAAATTCCCGAGGGATGCGACATTAAAATAGCTGCCTTTTCGCTTGAAACAGAAGAGTACCATAATTTTCTGCTCGGCCCAGCCCCGTACCAGGTGGTTGTGGAGGATGAACTGGGAAACAAGACAGTAAATGAACAATATCTGCCTGATTTTGACCAGTATGCAAAAGATGCCTTTTCCCCCGCTGAACTTGCTACAATCGAATTTACTGGATATATGCGTGATAAGCGCATCGCCCGTCTGCTATGTTCACCGGTTCAGTATAATCCAGTATCTGAAACCCTCCTCATACACAGCCGGTACCGGGTATTGATAACATTTGACTTTGCTGCGAGCGAGGCCATTAAAACACCTCTTGCAAACACCTATCAAGGGTCAGCAATCCCATCAACGGGCGATGAAATTTTTGAGAATATTTATAAATCTTGTTTACTGAACACGCTTCCCACAATTGCGGAGACCACCACGAGCCAGGAACTCTCCTCCATGGTTGGCATAGAATCTGTGCAAACAGAAGGCAGCCCGTATGCGGTAAAGGCCACCATAGAAAGTGAGGGAATATATAAAATTACATACGAAAGCCTTGCCGCCCTCGGTATAAATTTATCTGGTACCACTATTGGAAATATAAAAGTGGAAAACCGGGGCAATGAAATACCTCTGTATCGCAGCGGAACGGGTACGTTTTCCGCGGGAGAGTATATTTTATTTTACGGACAACCATTTAAATCATTATATGCCAAGAAAAATGTGTATTGGATTTACCAAGGGTCAAGTAATGGCAAAACCATGGTGATGAAGGATGGAAGTTATTTCAGTGGCTACACGGCGAAGACATCTTTTAAAAACACCTATCATGGAGAGCAGGATTTAATGTACTGGGAAGCAATCCCGAATGGCGAAGGTGCGGACCATTGGTTTTGGAACAGATTACAGCCAACCTCTACACCGTCTCCCGCATCAATTACCTACACGGCTCCATTGCAAAATATTGTTACGAATGCCGGCAATTATTCCATGAAGGTTAATGTGCGGGGTGAAACAGCGCTTGGACATCATACCAAAGTATATGTCAACGGGACGCTGGTAAAGGATTTCACCTGGTCGGGGCAGGTTGAGCGAACCGAAAACATACTCGATATTTCCCCAAGCCTGTTTATAAATGGTAACAATAGCATCAAAATCGAAGAGATCCTTGACTCCGGGGTCAGCGTTGACCGTATCTACACAAACTGGTTTGAGATAAATTATAATGATTCCTTTGTCGCAGAGTCTAATGAATTGAAGTTCAATGGCGAAGGCACTGGCAACTTTTCTTTCACCGTCAGCAATTTCACGGGCAGCAGTATAATGCTTTTTGACATTACCAATCCACTGAACACGTTGCTAATAAGCAATCCAGAAATTACCGGTGGCGGCTGCGCCAGCTATACGATGAAGTTTGGTGACACGCTTTCAGGATCAGCTAAATATTACTATGCGGCAGAAGAAAGTCGGTTCAAAAGCCCCTTGTCCCTAGTTGTTGACACCCCATCCAGTCTTAAAACAGCACGCCCTAATATTGACTATATTATCATCACTAATGAAGCATTTTATAATGACATACTACCACTAAAAAATTACCGTACCGCACAGGGGCGGAATGTTGAAATAGCAAAGATTCAGGACATCTACGATGAGTTCTCCTACGGAATCAAGGATGCTCACGCCATAAAGGATTTCTTAACCTATGCCTATAATTACTGGAAAACGGGATCTCACCCAACGTATGTGCTTTTGGTGGGCGATGCGAACATAGATTACCGGGATGATTTGAATCTATATAGCTCAGGTTATACAGACTATGTTCCCACATACCTTTACCAGACCTATCAACTGGGAGACACCCCAACCGACAACTGGTTTGTCTGCGTCAGCGGCACTGACCCGATACCGGATATGATAATCGGTCGTTTCTGTGTCAAGACATCTGCAGATGTCAATAACATATTTGCGAAAATTCAAGCGTATGAAGCCAGCGCCTCCGGAGCTTGGTCACGGCGCGTAATCCTGGCAGCAGACAATGAAAATGTTTTTGAAGTAACTTCCAATAATCTTGCCGCACTTCTCCCCGTATATGTTACAGCACAAAAAGTATATTTGAGTTCTTATGGAAATGTGACCCAGGCAAAAAATGATTTGGTGAGTAAAATAAACGCCGGCAGCCTTATAACAAATTACACCGGGCATGGTTCGGTGGATAACTGGGCTGGCGAATATTTATTTCGCACCAGTCCGCCCAGTGATATTCCCCTCCTGACCAATGGCAACGTGCTCACGTTTGTTATGGCCTTGAATTGTTTGAACGGATTTTTCCCGAATTTTCTTGACGAATATTCGCTGGCCGAAGAATTTGCACGTGCGCAGAACAAAGGAGCCATTGCATGTCTTGCCTCAACCGGGTTGGGTTATACCTCTGAGCATGAAGTGCTGGCGACAAAAATACTCGAGCGTATTTTTACCGATGGGGACACGGGAATCGGCACAGTGGCTTATACGGGAAAGATAAATGCCTATAATCAAATCTTGTCAACGGATATTATTGAAACGTTTACCCTGTTCGGTGACCCGGCAACGCCGTTCAAGATCGCAGATATTGATAATGACGGCATTGTTGATACCCAGGATAATTGCCCGGATAAGTGTAATGTGCAGCAGCTTGACGCTGATGCAGATGGAATCGGCGATGTGTGCGACCCAACTCCAGGCTGTGGCGGATGCGGCTCGCCCCAGTGCGAGACACAGTGCTAAAACATTGTCCGTGATTAGCTCTATGAGGTTAAAATAATCAGGTGTAAAGTTTCACTGGTCAATGCTTGACATGATTATAAAAAGGCCGTCCTCGACCATACTGTTCTTATTCTTGACAACAGGATTGCTCTTTCTGCCAATCAGAAACAATAGCATAATTTGTGCGGCAGCGAGTGCAACGGGTAACCTTAATACCGAGAGTCCTTCTACACTTGTTGAACTCACCGACTTTCAGGCAATTCCTGGAAACAATCAGGTAACGTTAATTTGGGAAACAGCTTCAGAGATTGACAATGCAGGATTTAACCTCTACCGCGCTGAAACGGAAGATGGGGAATACGCCAAGATTAATGAGTCATTAATTCCATCCGAAGGCTCAGCAACTCAAGGAGCTATGTATGAGTTTATTGACATTGAGGTGCTGAATGGACATACATACTATTACAAATTGGAATCTATAGACTTCAGCGGAATGATGGAGTGGTATGGCCCAGAAGTTGCGACCCTCAGCGCATCAACAACTACCACTGTTCCAGTAAGCACATCAACAACCACAACTATTATTACGACCACCTCAATAATTAATTCTTCTACAACGTCTTTTGCTTCGACATCAACTATTACAATTGCACCAACAAGCACGACAACCACTGCTCTGCTTTCAACAACCACCACAGAACCAACAACTACCACTACGATACGCTCAGGCCCTTGTGCTGTAGAGGTAATCTATGGGGAAAATTCAGGGGCAACAGAGCTACTAAAGGAGTATCGGGACAACGTATTGAGTAAAACTCCTGAAGGTCGGGACATTATAGAAACCTATTACAAATTCTCGCCGATGGTAACAAAGTTATTGGAACAGATGCCGTTATTAAAATATAGGGCCAAGACCTTGATTGATGGGATGCTACCAGGGATCAGAAACAAGGTGGCAGAGAGCAACAAAGAGCCGTAATTTATATTATTATATTTAATGGTGAAAACACATGCTGGGTCAGCTTGGTCCGCATGTGTTTTATATTTTTATACAGTTTCAACGTGTTATTTCGCTGAAAGTGCTGCTTTCTGCAATAGCGAGTCAAGTAGTAATAATGTCATCTTTGAATTTAACAAGATAGAAAAAATGGATTCGAAAATTTTTTGCAACACTGTTTTTTTGGTTTTGATAATTGCCCTATGCCCTTTGGTATGCACAGCGATGAATCATCAGGGGACAGAGGAGCCAAAACATTTAGATGATGCCGGAGCTTTTTTATTTCCGCAGTTCGAACAACCGCGTTATGACCAAGATGCTCAAAATATCCTTGCTCCCCGGAGGATTGATAAAGGTGAGTCAATTCTAACTACGCTTGCCGAGACATCAATCCCCTGGTCTCAGGTAAATCTTGAGGGATTCGATCCAGTTTTTTACTGGCGCGGTGCAAATAATTATGGGGTGTTTGACGATTCATTTGTGGAATATCATGGTTTACTTTATGCGGGAACTGATAACCCCATCTATGGTCCTGAGATATGGTCTTATAACGGCGATGGCTCAACCAATTGGACGAGAGTTTCTCACATGCCTTCTGGCTACAGTTTTCTTTACGGGGGCGAAGCCACTCAATTTCTGATTGTATTTCAGGACTACCTTTATGCCGGCACCCTGTATGGTCAGAATGCCCCGGTCAAAGAAAATGGTCAACTCTGGCGAACCAATGATCCGGTAAATGGCAACAGCTGGACAAAGGTTTTTGATTATGATAACTGGCTTGAAAATCCCTTGGGCGGAGACAAAGGCGATTTGATGAGCGCAGTGGTGTTTGATGGCTTCCTTTATGTAAGCGCACGGGCTATTGAGTCGGGTAAGGAACATCCGGAGATTTTCCGCTCTGCAGATGGTGTCAACTGGGAAAAAGTGGTTGATAATAGTTTCAATAGTGCGACGGATCGCTTTGCTTATCCCCTTGAGGTTTTCGATGGAAAGCTTTATGTGGCTGTTAGAAATGATATTGAGGGGACAGGGTTGTGGAGATCCTCTGATGGGCAAAACTGGGAACAGGCAAACATGGACGGCATGGCTGCTGATATCTATCAAACAGACAGAGATATGATACGGCAGCTAAAAGTTTACAATGGATATTTATATGCAATAGTCAGAAATGATTATCTTGGTGAGGGAAACTGCTGGATCGAAGTTTGGCGCAGTCCAAACGGCACTGTTTGGACTCAGGTAGGCGGGATTGGCTTGGGAGACACCTACAATAATAGCGACGGAAGAGGGGTTGAGGTGTATGACGGGTGTCTGTATATCGGCACCGGAGAGTATATGTCTAAACATGCACGAGTTTACAGAACCTGTGATGGGGTTAATTTCGTGGAGTTTAGCAACGGACAGCTTGGCGATCCAAATAATCATGGTGTTATGGCGCTTAAAAGTTATGATGGCAGCCTGTATGCTGCTACCTACCGCTATTCTACCGGAGGCATTGGTGGCACTGAGGTCTGGCGTTATCAAGAAATTGATAGTGATAATGATGAGATCCCCGATTCCCTGGATAACTGCCCCAGTATTTTTAACCAGGATCAGGGAGACACAGACTATGATGGTGTGGGCGATGCCTGCGACAATTGCCTGAATATCTGTAACGTGCAACAGGGTGACGCGGATGGAGATAATATTGGAGATGTGTGCGATCCAGAGCCGGGCTGCGGTGGCTGCGGACAAGACCAGTGTGAGCAGGAATGCACCACGACCTCCAGTTCAACCTCTACCACGACAACAATACCGGATACGGATGGTGATGGCGTTTTAGATAATATTGACAACTGCCCCACCATTTGTAATCCACAGCAGTTAGACGCCAATGGAAATGGCATGGGAGATTTGTGCGACCCAACTCCCGGCTGTGGCGGTGGATGCACCGAGCCGCAATGCGAACCGCCATGCTCATAAATGCTGCAGCATAATTGGTCAATAAATGGTTCGAAATAATGCATTGATGCTGTTTCAATCTATAACCTCAAAGTTTTTCTTCTTACAGTCTAACCATTTCCCATGATCATGTTGGTTTTTTTGTCTCCCCCTTATTTTCTGCGCAACACATTCTAAAATCTACAATTATCAGTTAGTTAAAAAAGGAAATGGGGAGCGCTTATTCCGCTCCCCACGGGGCTAAAAGGGGGTTTATTGGGGGTTGAAATTACTATCGGAACGCAATCAAATGACTTTATGAAAAAAAGGGTGAAAAATATGGAACGCCGTTAAATTAATCTGCTTGCAAAATTTAATCAGTTTTAAAATAACCTGGAGGCCTTTTCGGGCCTCCAGGTTTAAAAAGGAATAGGAGAGGAAGTTGACGGCATTGTCTCATACTACGTAATTTAATCTGTGACCAATATCACTTTTTACAAAAAAACCGGGGAAGGAAAAATTTCCCCGGTAAAAAAATAAACACCTGAACTTCAGCGCTGAAAGCCATCCCAAAAACCGAGCAGAGACAAAAGCGGTCATCCCCCAGAAGATGGGATTGAAACTAAAAGTCACTGTAGATTTCGGCATGTATTGGCAGAACTTTACAAAATATTTTGCAAGTTAATATCCGTTAAATATAATTTTTAAATATTCCCTTAAAGGACAAAAAAGCACCCGTGAATTTCTCGGGTGCTTTAAATGCATGGTAGCGGGGGTTGGATTCGAACCAACGACCTTCGGGTTATGAGCCCGACAAGCTTCCAGCTGCTCCACCCCGCAATAATTAATAATAAATATATCTCTTATTCATTTAATGTCAATACAATAATTTATCAGGACTTTCCCCAAAAAACAGGGATAGAAATTGTGGAGATGGCATAAGCAGAGGGGAAGAAGGCACTAAACAAGTGGC
>CAZQKW010000033.1:0-44089 GCA_964594075.1 uncultured Thermodesulfobacteriota bacterium
GCAACCACTAAATATGCAGCGTGATGTTAATTCTATTTTGAGACGATTAATAATATGTCCTTAACAAACTCGCGATAAAAATCAATCCGCACATCATACCTTATCCGTAGAAACCATACGGACGCCACCGGTTCCTCTGTTCATCAAAGCGTTGGTTGTGACATCGTAATCAGGACCCACTAAAAAAATTTTTGTAATTCTGATGAGTCCTATCATTACCCCTTGGTCACTGAACTAAGTTACCCGGAATAGACGAATCTCGATTATCGAGGAGCATGACGGAAGCCCTAATTCTGCGCTGTTGCACTTTTTAGAAGCACGCTCCTCATCGCAGCTAAAGGAAAAAACGTCAAAACTTTAACATTAACG
Source organism: uncultured Thermodesulfobacteriota bacterium (assembly GCA_964594075.1). Lineage (GTDB taxonomy): Bacteria > Desulfobacterota > WTBG01 > CAIYCZ01 > CAIYCZ01 > CAZQKW01. The sequence continues at coordinate 370 of CAZQKW010000033.1, forward strand.
CAATAAGAAGGGAGCACGCCATGAACACAAAGCACATCAAAGAACGCGGCACGCTGCAAAAGACAAGCTATGAACCCCCGAAAATTACCACGTATGCAGAAGAAGAAATTCTTGAACTAATAGGTCCTGCAAATACCTGCGGTTCGCCGGGTCTCCATGAACCCCATGGTCATGCATGGGGATGGCGGCGACGTCACCGTTAGCAGCATTGCAATTTTTTTGCAAAAACCCGGGCATTAGGTTGTGGAGGGTAATGGATATTCAATGTAAATGTAAATATTGTTGCACGATTATTTTCCATTAAGCCGATAGGCAATCGCGGCAGCCGCACAGTATAATGCTGCCGGAAATAATGCCGTCATTCGATACCCCAGGTTTAGAACGAACGAAATCGCCATTACTGAACCAACGATTGATGCAACGCCATTCATACCCCATACCCACGGTACGTGTGGGGCGTTTTTCCCTGAGAGGAGTTTTATCCCTAATGGAAAAGGCATTCCCATGAGAAACGCAAAGGGAAAAAGCAAGCCGCCAACCATGACGCAGCGAACCATAAGAGAGAATGTATTCGTATGGTTTTTGAGTGTGTCGAGCAGGGGGATGAGACTGGCAATGCTGATACCCAGAATAAACAACGCCAGTGACAGCTTTTTTTGAATATGATTCTGTAACAAAACCCCGCCAACCCTGCTACCAAGACCGGCTGCGAACAAAAAAACGGCCAGAATTACAGCTAAGTTAAGGGTGGGGAAGCCGATGATGAAAATGGTCTTTTGCATTACCAGCACTTCCACCATCATGAATGCAAGGCCTAAACACACAAAGTAGGCTGCCTGTTTTGTTAGAGAAAACCCTGCCTTGCGATTTTGTGTGTTAAATGAAACGAACATTATAAATGAAACGCCGAGAAGAACTCCAGAAGTTGACAACAGGAAAACAAGACCAGGCGGTGCGGTGCGGGTTATATGGAAGAAAAAAGGCCGATTATCTGTTGCCGGTTTCAGACACTCCTCGTCTTCATCATGCTGAGACGTTGTAACCGTGAAAGGTTTAGGCAGTAAGGCGCCTGAGTTTATAACCTGATAGCCGTGACGGTTTATCTGCTCGGCCAGCATTAAACGTTCTTGAATCGTAAGAGACCCTTTTTTTACGATAATCATATAATCGTACGGGTAATCACGTTTGCTGCTTAAGGCGATGATACATTCGTCAGATGAATATCCCAACTTTTTTAACGCCTGACGTGCTGTCACCTCAAGTCGAAGCAATAGTTTCTTTTTATTTAATGTCACCGCGAGCGCACCCCCGGGTCGCAAAACGCGCAGGTAATCACAAAAAGCTTCGCTGGTATAAAGATAATTTTCCGAGAGTGCATACTCTGCGAGATTACTAATAAGTGATTGTGCCAGAGCCATTACAACCAAATCATAAGATTCTTTTGGCGCACTGCGAACAAACTGCCGGCCTTCAGCGTGTATCGCACGCACGCCCGGCTGGTCATATATATCGCCGGTGAAATCGCGGGATTTTTCTACAGCATTAAGCACGCCTTTATTAAGTTCCAGCGCATCAATTTTCTGGACGCCGAAAAGCCGGGCCATCACCACGTCATACCCCCCACCGGCGCCAATACATAGCACCGCAGCGGGTGAGAAGAGATGATAAGGTAACGCTGTGAGAGTATTTTTAATGGGAATCATACAGTTATGGGGAGACCACACTGCGGAGAGGGGTGGTATTGCCGAGGGCACCTCCCCATCAATAAACACGGTGCGCTGTGTAGTCCCGGGATGGCACAAATCAGGCTCATCGATTACATCAATACGGCTGCTGCTATCCCATTGAGTTAGTTCAGGGAGCAGTCGTGGCACACCGGCAGGAGTCGGCTGGAGCATTTTTGTTATCATCTTATTAGGTGTTTTCAGGTAGTCTATATCTATACCCACGTCTGAATACTGCAGAAAAGCAGTCATGCCAGCCACACCAAAAAAGGTGTATGCCGCGGGCACTACTAAGCGCCGAATAGTCCGCGAGAGCAACCATTTGCAATAAACCGTAAACATCAATGACCCTGCTGCGCTGAGCAGTGCCAGTACTATAATACTGTTTATTGGCCCCTTTAGAGTATTAATCAAAACCACCGATAGCGCTGCGCCGATTGCAGCACCGGAAAGATCCATAGCATAAATCAATTCTGCCCTTTCCGAATTCATTCTAAAAACAAGGGATTGAAATATTCCTGCCGCAAAAAAAGGGGGAACCAGCAACGGAATTATGAAATACCAGGTTTGTGTTAACGGCAGTTGCACAAGGCTCGTCAATACCAGCAGCAAGCAAGGCGAAAAAGCTACCGCTGCAATTGCCGCCGCTGGTAAACTATTCGTCATGTGTGCGCTGGCGAGAAAATATCCGGCTAAACCACCCGTCCCCAGCCCCAGCATGGCACATGAAATGATAGCAAAGCTCATGTGGTAATAAAAAAGCACACAACAGATTCGCGTCAAGGAAACTTCAAAGCCCAGCACAACGCAGGAGACGAGAAACACCATGCCGCAAGTGACCCGTAGAGAAAAAGGTTGGTCTGTTTTAAGTATTGTCTGCTGCAGTTTTTTGTGCCTGTTTGGTTTACGGCTCATTGTAGTACCAGAATTACCATCGGGCGCAACTGGAGGTGATGTTTTTTAAAATCGGATAATCCGGCTGGTGAACTACAGATAGGTTCACAGACAACCTATTGCGGCATTTAAAAAAGCTGTAGCGGTAAGCTTTAGAAATGGCGGACAGTTAACAAAAAAAAATAAAAGATTTGTATAATTCAAATTTTTTATAGCACATCTTGAGCACACTTAAGCGCAACATCTGCAGTGCTATGATCCGTGTCAACGAGGGCTTCATAGCGTGGCTTTTTTACTTGTTGTGCACAATCATCAGGCAGCACATCTCTTATGGTCTTTATTTTTCCCAGCTTTATCATCTGCAGGGGCATGGAGAGAAAATTTTTTGCAAGCGCACGGTTAAATGTATTTTGCGAAAACAGGTTCTTTACTATTTCGAACAGCGCAACCGGCCGTGCATACACATCCATCCACGTCTTCTTATAAATCCGGTATGCCGCATCCGCTGAAGCCAGCATTTTAAAAACCGGCAGGCCGAAGCTGTAATCACGCCAGTCATAGGTGGTCAGAAGGTCTTCCTTATACATCTCCTGAAACAGATCGGTGCCAGGATAGGGAACGACAAATGTGGCCATGACAAAAGAACAGTACCGGGGATAGAGGTGCTTGGCATAATCAAGCGTCTGCTGTAGTGATGATTCAGTTTCCCATGGCGCTCCCATAAGCAGATACACAGAAATCTGTATGCCCAGCTTATTTTTCAAATGATAGAGCATCTGTTCTGTTTCGCTCACTTGCAGGGCTTTACGGCCATAGTAGTTTCTAACCCGCTCGTTGGGGGTATCAAGCCCCAACGCCACCTTGAACATACCGTTCTTTTTCATCCGCAGCCACAGATCGCGAAACCCCATGAAATCGTCTTCCCGTGCTTCATAATACCAGAAGAACTTTTCCCCACACGTTTCAAGAGCGTCAAGGAAACCTTCTAGGTGTGCGCGATCGGTGAAAGCGGTATCATCATGGAAGAAGAATGTGTCCTCTCCAAAATTCTTTTTTACCCACAAGAGTTCTTCAACAATTTTTTCTGGTTTTCTGCGCCGGATACCCTTGTGTATCTTCCAGGTAATGCAGTGGGGACAATGATATTTGCAGCCGCGGGAGGTAAAGGAGCCGAGCATATTGATATTAGTCCAATGATATTTCTTCACTGGAAACAGATGCCATGCGGGAAACGGCAGGCTGTCGAGGTCTTCGATCTGCGGCCGGTCGGGGCTCTTAATAATGGTCCCGTTTGCAGAACGGTAGGTGATTCCGGCAATACCATCCAATGCTTTGACATTGCTTAAGTTCCGGCAAATTTCACGAATCGTGTATTCCCCCTCACCCCGAACTACTATATCCAGGTGGGGGCATTTTTGCAGAGATTCTTTTGCGGTAAACGTGAAATGAGGGCCGCCGGCAACGGTCACGATGCGCGGGCTTACTTCCTGCTTGAGGCGTCTGAATATCTCCAAGGACAAATGGCTTATAGCGGTCTGGCCGCCAGCACCTGCAACATTGGGACGGAACTGTCGCGCCCTGTTTATGATCTCATCAATTGACAGATCCTCTGCTGCTGCGTCAATAACTTTAACCTCTATTCCATCCTGCTCCAGTACTGCGGCAATCATGGCCAGCCCCAGATTAGGCGCAGCCATGGTACCAAACTTTACCAGAGGGGGCTGAATCAGTAAAACGCGCATGATAACTTTCCCTTCGTAGAATGCACTTTCGCTATCCGGTATAGCGCTCAGTGAAAAATTTATAATAAAACTGTTGTACTTTTTCTTCGAGCTCACCCTGCCTGAAAACCGGGTGCTGATACAGCATGTGCTGGCCGTTAAACAGTGTTAAATCGCTCGCCAAGATCAACCCCTGGTCATGCATACGGCTGAAAAATTTTGTACCGGGAAAGGGCGTCATGATATTAAGCAGCGGTATGGTGGAAGAGGGAAGATCTTCCATGATAAATGCCTCTGTTTCTGCCAGTGTTTCCTCAGTTTCCCAGGGGCTGCCGACAAGGAAGCTTGCAACAATCGTTACGTTTTTTTCTGCTAATGCCTTTATGGCTGTTTTCATCATGTCCCTGCTTATCTTTTTATCCAGCCCGGTCAGAACATTGTGGCTGAAGGACTCAAACCCGAGGAAGCAGCTGCTGGTACGCTTGAGATAGGTCTCCAGCAGCTGGGGATAATGCAGGGCCAGGGTGTAGATAGTGTCAGGCCGTATAATAGAGATAAATTTGATATCCGGGGCATACCCATCCAGAAGCTGGTGTAGGCGGGTGAGGCGTTCCACTGCATAGGGGTGCACGCCGTCATTTTCTGTCATGACCGTATTGTTAGGACAAAAATTTATATCCCCAAAATAAAAGGAGTTGACCTGTAACAATTCCCGCTGTTTTTTAATTTCTTTAAAAATTCTTTCAGCGCTCATGGGTACCCAGGTGGTTCCCCAGAATGACGAGTTCGGGCAGTGCCCGCATCCCCCGGTACAGCCCAGAGAACTGGTAATAAGCCCAAAAGGTTCAACGTGTCCATCGGGGAAACACCACTGTGGCTGAATAGCATTAAAATATTTCTCTGCAATTAATGGAAAATGATCGAGGCTGGCATATTGACGGGGAATTACATATACGTCCCGGGAAGGGTGTTGCCCTTCTTTGATTTTTTTCACCAAGGCCGGTAACGTGCTGAACACATCCTGACCGCAGATGCAATCAAACCCTCTATCATAATAGAACTGCGGCTGCGCGCATGCCGTGATGCTGCTTGCGCAGAAAATGGCATCCGGCAGAATCTTTCGTGCTTCCGTATGAACGGCAAAGACAATATGAATCAGCTCCGGATCATGAAAAAAAAATACCATACGCGGTGCGATATCCTTAAGGGTTGCGGCAAAGGTGCCCGACTCTATTTTGTTTCCCTTAAGAATATCAATCTGCCCGTCATCCTGAGGAAGTGCAAACAGCATTTCAAACGAGATATTCTCTTGCTCAAAAAAACCGGTTAAATAAGCTGTTGCAACCGTTGGTGAGATAAGGCCCTTTTCAACCCGAAGCGGTGAGAGGGCATCAATTAACAGAACATCACAGGCCATAATTAATTCTCCCTTTCTTGATTAATGGCTCTTTAGCATAACGGTATTACTGCTAGTGCCTGCTTTTGCAGCAGCGCAATCCCAGAAAATAATGGCGATGGGTCGGGTCATCAATATTAAACAGGCTTTGAACCATTGTCTCATAGAGATAGCTTTGACCGGCCATAAAGGTATTTTTTTCATCCAGCCCAACCCATTCAAATATGTTGCCTCCCATGTCATAAACTCCCAAGTCATTGACGCAGTTTTCATATACGCCGGACGGCGTCATCACTGCATCAGCAGATCCGACCGTGTTACAATAGTCTCGATCTTTAAAGCCATAAACATCGCCATACGGATAGCGCTTTTTTGCAATGCCATAATAGGCCAGCTCCCACTGCTCGGGTGTGCATAGTTCCTTGCCTTGAACCTGGCATTTGGTGCGCGCTTCACTCCAGGTAACATTGACCTCTGGGTAGTAACCGAAATGATTGGGGTATTCATACTTGTCAATCTCAAAATTTCCCTCCGGCACAGTGACCATCACATTGGCGGGGGGCTTTTTATTATCAATTGCAATGGGCGCAGAAACAACAGTTGATCCCTTTTCTTGGTCGTCTTGCGGTGTTAAGCGGATAAGAAACGTCCCGGATTTTTTGCCAATATCATTCTCTGAATTCCATACACAGATGAAGCGGCTGACGTCCGAAGCGGTTTCCAGGTTTGTCAGCAGCCCTTTTTTAAAAACAACCCCCGATTTTGCCTCAATGCTTGCGGGCAACCATTCGCCGCCTTTTTCCTGGTATTCAACCGTTACCGAACATTGGTCCTGGTCGGGATTGGTTATATCAAACAGCACCGGAATATGGTAGCAGTTGCCCATGGTCTTAAGACCAACCACCTGCGGCGGGGCATAGCGCTGTTTCACTTTTAACATAACTTCTGCTTGTCCTTGCATATCCACTCCGGCGTGCGCGGTCACCGGTAACGTGTAAATTCCCGGCTTAATGGTGCGCGGAATTGCAATCGTCAGTGAATATATGCCATCGCTTGCCTTTGCATCTCCAGCGGCGCCCGTATCAAAACACTCTTTAACGCCCTGCTGAATAGATGATAAATTGACCTGCACATTATTAACCGCTTGTACGCCGGCTGTCTTATAAATAATGGCTTTGATAATGGCCTTATCTTTATTATTGTTGGCTACCTGCGGTGGGTCAATGCTGGCAAAAATAAGGATTTTTTCTGTTTGCTGATTTTCGTTCTTCTCAATGGTCAGGGTCATCGGGGTCGGGCTGTAGCCAAATCGGTCAGTTGCCGAAACGACACACTCACCGGGAGCAACCGCCTGCACCAGGCCGGTTGTCTTTTCTATGGATGCGATGGCAGGATTGCTAATGCGCCACTCTATGGGCGCTGCTGCCCCCGGCAGGGAAAAAAGCTCCATCTCCCCCACTGCCAGAATTTTTTTTTGCGGAGTAATTTCAGGAAACCGGCTTTTAAATACCCGGTAGCCGGATTTGCTGTTAGAAACACCAAGATACAGATACCCCTGATACACGGCCATGGCGTTTACAACCTTGTTGGTCGGGTCGCCAAGGTTTTCAGGAGTGGCACATTCTTTACCGATAATTTTAATCCAGTCTTTCCCATCATAGCCCCACACCTCAAACTCCTTCATGGCATCTGTAGCAACTGCATAGAGGCGGCCATTGTAGGGTTGTAGCGCGATACACAGCCGCATCTCATTGCCACTTCCTGCCACACTGCTGTTTGACAGTTCCCAGTCCTTGCCGTCATAGGCCCACACCTCCCAGTATTTGCCGCCTTCAAACGCCCATGTCCCCACATAAAGCTTCCCCTGAAATTCAGCGATTGAGTACGGTTCAATACCCACTCGTCCGTTGCCGCCTTTTTCTCCAAATCCCTCGCGTCCCTCATTAATCTTCTGCCACTTGCTGCCATCAAACGCCCAGACCTCACAGCCAGCCCCCGTACCCCGGTATTGAAAAGATTTCCATACCAACGCATAGAGCTTCTCCGTGCCGTCAACGCGAGATACTGCAAAGGCCAGGGTATTAAGATTGTGCGGGCTGCCAAACCCAGGCTCATTCACCTGTTCCCAGCTTGCTTCGCCGTCAAATGCCCACACTTCGGCTGGTTTTGAGGTAAGCTGGTCCCAAAGCCCTGCATACAGCCGCCCCTGAAAAACCGCCAGAGCGCTGATAGTTTTACTCAGCGTTTTGCCGAATGTGCCCTTATGCAGGCAGATCCACTCACTGCCATCATATCGCCAGATTTCGCCACCGTTGCGGTTAGCGGTTCCTGCATAAAGAAATTCATCAGCAGCATACAGGGCTGAAATGGCTATATTATCCCGCGTGCCAAATCCCGGCTCAGCAGCACGGTGCCATACAGCTCCGTCAAAGCACATAATCTGTGCGCCGTCAGTCTGGTTATTTGCCCCCACATACAGCTTGTCCTTGAAGACCGCCATGGTTTTAACCTCAATGCCTCCGGTCGTATGGATGGAGCCAAAACCATCCTGGTTGACCTGAATAAAGTAGGAAGCATCGGCTGATCTGCAACATGTGATGACCAGCATGGTAATATAAAAGGATGCTACAGATGCCCGGCAAAACATTAGTTGTACTCCGGATTGAGGTCTCGCGGATCAACCGGGATGCGTGGTTTGTTTAAATCATCCATGTTTTTGGGAAGATTTTCCATTACGCCAGTGGGCATATTAAAGTTTTTACCAATGCGTTGCAATGCTTCGGCAACGATATTCTGGGTAATAAAGCGTGCGCCGCGCTCCCGTGCAATTTCATCAGATTCCTTTATGATATAATCTGCAACAATGTCCCGCACCGCTGGTGGCACAGTGCTCATGGTTTTATGGGAAAATTCCTTTGCTTCATCGTTCCAGGTGTATGTGCTTTTATTATATTCCAGCTTTCCCTGATATTCAGGAAAGTCAAGCAGCGCAGACCCGTCCCATTTAATATCCGCTCCTTCGACGAAAGATTTCCGGTCACGCAGCTGACCGGATTCGCCCAAATCCTTCATTTGCATCGCAACTGATTTCTGTTTCACCTCTAGTTCCGGCTGCTTTTGTAGCGCTGCTCCTTTTGTGAGCACCTTGCTCCCTGAACCGCTGATAAACAGCTCCAGTTTGGCAAGTTTTTTGTTTTCAAGAGAACCACCCTGAAAATCTATCAGATAGTTTTTAAGTGCGCAGGCCTTTACTAGTTTTTTGATTCCCTCTTTCACCGGAAGATTCTCAAAGCTAATGGTTACTACCGCATCAGGAAAGACATCGCCATGGGTAACCACTTCTATGTCACACTGCTTGCCCAGTGCTATAAAAAGTTCTTCGGGCTTTATGTCCCTCGCATCAACACTCAGCACCCCGTTTTTATTCACAATTCTGGGATTTTCCTGTGTAGCATGAACTGCTGTTAGCCAAAGAATGGTTATAATAATAATCATAATAACTGATTTATTTTCTGGTTTCATATTCTAACAACCTCTCTGTGTTTTTTAGGGATTAGGAAACACAAAATTTCTAAATTGGTGCTGTTTGTATCGGGCCTCTAACATCTTGCGTCAAATTATGCTGTCTGCTGTAAAACAGTGTTAAGACAAAGCCGCTATGCAACTCTGTCTTAACACTGTTTACCTACCATCAAAAAACGTAATGGCAAAATGATCTGTATGCGTAATTAACACTGGGTCTCGCACGCCGGCTGACCGCAACCGCCACAACCGGGGTTCGGGTCGCACACATCGCCGATACCGTCGCCATCCGCATCAAGCTGCTTGTTGTTGCACTGATTCGGGCAGTTGTCGCACACATCGCCGAAACCATCTGAATCTGCATCTGACTGTGTCTTAATGCAGGTGCCAGTTGTTGAGCAGCCGCTCCAGCAGTCATTATCGGTGGTGCAGAGTTGGCCTGGTTTGGATGAATCCTGGGAGCATACGCCCTGCGCCGGTGCATTGGGTGTTCTTGGGCAGTTATCAAAATTATTCGCATATCCGTCAGCATCTATGTCGCCATATCCGGTCCATTTCTTCTTGGTCCAGTCATCGGCTGGGGTAACGTTGCTTACCGCGCCAATGAACGTGGTGTTCTCAATGTACGAGCTGCAGTCACCAGAACTGGGCTTTTCTGCCACCGGCACGGTTCCATTGACAGCCGGAGAATTTGCAGCGGGACGGAAATCCGGATTGTCGAAATTCTTTGATGTGATCAGGGGGTCAACTTCCGCATTGTTTGTGTAGCATGCTTCACCGGGATCCAGTGATCCGTAGTTTACACAGGTCATAAACTCTCTGGTGGTATGGCTCATGGGGGGGACTTCGCCAGCATCCGGTGCAAAATTTGGGGTGTTGTTGTAGAAAATGTTGTTGTCAACCACCAGCCGCAGAGCATCTGCCCGCTGCATGGTTTCAAAATTAGTAAAATCAATGCCGTCAGCCTTGAAATCTGTGACAATGGAATTTCTTATGTCGCCTGCTGTGCCGCGGCGCAGTCTATAACCTTCGTTACCCAAAGTTTTCTGACCGATAAAGGTCATGTTGTAAAGCACCGGGTCTGAATAGGGAATGGCATTATGACCGCCCTCTTGCCCGTCTGCTTCAATACCATTGTCGCACTCATCAGACTTCTGGTGCGCGATTACAAACTGGCTGCAGCCGCGCCATCCAAAAGTCCAGTCAAAACTATCATCTGCAGAGCCCTGGGAAATGGCATACTTCATGTTGTTGGTGCCGCCGAAAAACTCGATCCCGTCATCATTGGCCATGTAGACATGTACACCCTCTATTATTGTGCCGCGTCCAACGCCCTGCATAGCGATACCATTAAATTCGTTCTCAGCCGTGTAGCGGTAGCCTGTCCAATTGACCTGAAAGTTTCTCATGGTGCCGCTGTTGTCATTCTCATTACAGTCACCGCCGTAGCAGTGATCTGCATCGCAGCAGTTCGGATTTCCTGCTGCTGTACACGTTGCTTGGACTGCGCAACTCGCGTCGCACGGAGCTGGTGTGCAGCCATAGGTGCCGGGAACACCTTCGCTTTCTGCTGTGCCAGAAGTCAGGTTTAAGGATGAATACCCGTTGATGATAAGTCCGCCCCAGTCGCCGCGGGCTTTAACTTTCTGGTTACTGGTAAAAATTACCGGATTGTCAATAGTGCCATTGATGTTAAGTTTACCGCCGCGCAGCACTGCCAGGGCGCCGATGGTTTCTTTTTCGCCATAGACCGTTACGCCGGCGCTGATGTTCAACGTTGCCCCTGATTGCACGATTACCGGACCTCGCAACAATACATCCTTATTCCAGGTAACATTACCGGTGATATTTCCCTGCACCACCACAACGGCAAAGCTCGGTGTGCCGGTCAGCATAATCGCTGAAGCCAGAACAATTAAACTGATTGTTAATTTCTTCTTCATTACTTTTCCTCCAATCTTTTTGGTATAAATTGTTTTCTAATTTTTGAGGTTATAACTCAAGTTTGTCCTTTCCCAAAAAATCTATTCCCTTCTTATTTGTATCTATTCCCTTCTTTTTTTACACCCCCTTTCCATTTGGTTACCTTCTTCCGCTTAGAATGCATTGCATTTCTAAACAGCTTTTCCTGTTGCGCACGGGTCTGCTTACATTAAAAAAATAATCGCAAGCTATGTCGTGCACTGCGAAAGCCCCCTGTTTGATGATAGCTATCAGTGTATTACCGGGCTTTTGGGCTTTTGACGGCTATTGTAAAATTTCAAAGTTAAGAAAATATAAACGGCAAATGAAAAAATGGTTAATATGTGGTTAAGAGTTTTTCACTAATAATTAACTGACTATTTATTTTTAGTTAACAAAGCGAATTTAAAACCTCATCCCAATCAATAATGGAACAATCAGGATCAGGGCTGCTGTTCAAACTGTACCGACGAGGATTGTTCGCGATTGTTTTTCATGACGCCATAGGGAGATATTAAGGTAGCGGTTAAGAAGAAAGGAGGTGCAATACAAAAAGAGGAGATTCGGAGCTTTAGTTATTAAGTGGTATATGGTGGTATAACATTGGACACTTAGCAGTAATAACAAGGACGTAAAAGGTAAAAAGGAGAAAGAGATTATGAAAAAATTAATGTTTATTTTTATTGCAGGGATTCTGATGGCCTTCATATCAGGCACTCAGGGATATTCCCAGACGGTTGTGCAGGGTGATATTACCGCCGACACAACGTGGTCATCGGATGTGCTGCTGCGGGGCCCGGTATTTGTGCGTAAACCGGCAACGCTCACAGTCCAGGCTGGCGTGACCGTAAAAGGTGAAAAAAGCACGTTGGGCGCACTGATTATAGAACAGGGCGCAAAATTGATTGCCGTCGGCACTGAGAATAATCCGGTGGTATTCACGAGCGACCAGCCTGAAGGACAGCGCAAACGCGCTGATTGGGGCGGACTTATCATTAACGGCTACAGCCCTCTTAATACCGGTACCTATGCGTGGGGCGAGGGCGATACCGGATATTACGGCTGTGATGGCAATACGCACGGAGTTAATGATTGCAATGTAAATGACAATAGCGGGACTCTGCGGTATGTTCGTGTTGAATACGGCGGCATACAGTTCAGCCCGGATAATGAGCTGAATGGAATTGCCTTGCAGGGGACCGGGTCAGGAACAACCCTTGATCATATTCAAATTCATTACAGCAAAGACGACGGACTTGAGTTCTTCGGCGGCACCACGAACGTAAAATATATCCTTTTAACAGGTATTGCTGACGACTGTTTTGACTGGACGCATGGCTGGCGCGGCAGCGCCCAGTTTGTTGTGACCCAGCACCAATGTGATGTCGCTGACTGCGACAAGGGTATTGAAGCGGACAATCTTGCCAATAATTATGATGCCCAGCCCCGTTCTAATCCCACCCTGTATAATTTTACCCTGATAGGCGATCCGATCAATGGCAATAAGACGGTCAGCACTAATGGCCTGACACCTCGCCGCGGCACAGGCGCTACCATCAGAAATTTTATTGTGCAGGGTTTCAACCGATCGGGCATTGACATTGATAACCTGAATACTTTTCAGCAGGCGCAGAATGGCACCCTGACGGTGTCTAACAGCATCTGGTGGATGAATGCTAATAATTCCCAGAATTTTTATGATGATGCCGACGACAATGAAAAAGATTCGATTCCATTTACCACCAAACAGTTTATGACCAGCATGATGCAGCATAACCTGGAGGCAGATCCACTACTGGCAAATCCCTATGACTGGCATGATCCTGATTTTCGCCCTGCGGCAAATTCGCCGGCAGTAAACGGCGCGGTTCCGGTTGCAGCACCGCCGCCAGGTAATACCTTTATTGTTGCAACCAATTATATCGGTGCCATTGACCCCGCTGGCGACGACTGGACCAGGAAGCCGTGGACGACATTTGGCGCTCGGCAGGAGACAACGACCACAACGACGGCGCAATCTAATACGACAACGACGGTACCGACTAATACCACAACTTCTGTGCTATCGACCACCACGACACCCGCAGTCTCAACCACAACGTCGGTTTCTGCAAACTGCACTGACAATGACAAAGATGGATATAATAAAGAAGGCGGGCAGTGCGGTGCTGTGGACTGTAACGACAACAATGCCCTAATTCATCCCAACGCGGCCGAAATTTGCAATGGCGTGGATGACAACTGCGATGGGGATGTTGATGAGGGCGTGCAGAATGTTTATTTTCGGGATGCGGACGGCGATGGCTTTGGTTTTGCGTTAATGTCAACGACTGGGTGTGCCACGCCCAGCGGATATGTTGAAGACAATACCGACTGCGCTGATGATGATGCGGCGATACATCCTGCCGCCGAAGAACTGTGCCGCGACAATAAAGACAACAACTGTAACGGCGAGATTGATGAAGACTGCAAACTGTGTGCGTCATCAAAAATGCTGGGAGCAGCGCATCCGCACCTTGAGATATTGCGTCAGTTTCGCGATACCGTTATGGCGCGCAGTTTAAAGGGCAGAATTTACACCAAACTCTATTACTTTTACAGCGATCAGGTGTCGGCAATTCTTGATTCTGATCCGCTTCTCAGAGAACAGGCAGCGGCGCTGCTTGCGAGCGCAATCCCCTCTGCGGAAGCAGCGCTTCAATCTAAAACCATTGTGCTGAATGATGCCCAAAAGGCGCAGGCCCTTGCAGTGCTTAACAAACTCGGCAAACAGGCAAGCGTGGGGCTGCGGTTGGTGATATTAAAAGTCAAAAGCGATATAAAGAAAGGATCAGTGCTTTAATTAAAATAAAACATTGTGCGCATGATCCGGTAATTGCCGGCAACACTGCTTGGTTAGGCACGTTTGCCGGCAATTATTTTTTTGCTGCGGCCAGATAAATAGGGGAACAGATAGTGTGGAAAATCGGTTAATACATTTTAACCCGTTTCTTCTTTGACAAAAAATAATATAATTCCGCCTGCTATAAACAGGATTGCAATAGCGGCTATCCCCATCCGGGGGCTATTCGTAAGTCTGCCGACCAGACCCAGCAGTGCCGGGCCGATTATGACGGCGAATTTGCCCAGCATGTTATAGAAGCCGAAGAATTCACCGGCTTTTTCCCGGGGGATCAGCCGCGCATACAATGAGCGGCTCAATGCCTGAACCCCGCCCTGCACCAGACCGATTAAAACCGCCAGCGCATAAAATTCAGCTTTGTGTTTCATCATTATTGCCCATAAGACGACGACAAGATACACGCCGAGCCCGCCATAAATCGCGCGGCGCGTCCCTATCTGCTCGCCAAGCTTTCCATAGACAAGCGCGCTGGGAAACCCCACAAACTGGGTAATAAGCAGAGCCAACAACAAATCAGTAAAAACAAAGCCCAGGGAGAGGCCATAGTCAACAGCCATGCGGATAATCGTGTCTATCCCGTCCATGTAAAACCAGTAGGCAAGCAGAAACAGAAAGATGTTTTTCATGGTGCGGATTTCACGGAACGTTGAATAAATCTGCCGTAAGCCGTCGCGAATCGGGCTGCGCGATTTTACATCACGTGCATATGCAGGTTCCGGGACAAACAGGATGAGCGGAATGGTAAACAGTGCCCACCATATGCCGACCAGAATGAAAGAGATTGTGACGGCTGATTCCTGATCTGCAACACCGAATAGTTCCGGTTTCTGGGTTAACCAGATCGTAAAAGCAAACAACAGCCCGCCTCCCAGATACCCGAGGGCATACCCCAGCGCAGAAACCGCATCCATCTTTTTTTTGCCCGCTACGCCCGGCAGCAACGCATCATAAAAAATATTGGCGCCGGAAAATCCGACTACCGACAGCATATACAGAATTGCGGCCATCTGCCAGTTGCCCTGCTGCACCCAGACGAGGCCAATTGTCATAACCGCACCGGTATAGGCAAACAAGACAAGAAATTTCTTTTTTGCCTGCCCCCGGTCCGCAATCGCGCCCAGCACCGGCGCAAGCACGCCCATCACAAGACCGGAAAGCGCATTTGCCATCCCCAGTTGTGCGGTTGAAGCGGTCACCGCAGCGCCGGCGCTCCAGTACTGCTTAAAAAAGACCGGAAAGAACCCGGCCATGATTACCGTCACATAAGCGCTGTTGGCCCAGTCATACAGCGCCCATGACCAGACGGATTTTTTTTGGTCAGACATATCGGTTTACCTTTTTTCCGCTAAAAACTTTTTCGCTGCGAACGCTCCCTCGCAGTGCAAATAAATAATCCTTTTTTGAAAAAACCCGCAAGTGATTTCTGTTCTTTTTTTCTCATAGCATGCGCCCACCACAAGCCCAACGCGACGCGCGGTACGCATCACTTTTAACTGAAAATTAACACAATCTTTATAATATCTTTGCAAAACAGCCATACATTCATCGTGTTATGCGCAGCCAAACCGTTGAAAAACAGGTCACCGAAAAACATGAGCAATAAAATTCCAGACATCCTTGCCACCGCCAACCAGCTCCCGGAAATTGAAAAAACAATTTTGCGTTTGTTTTTTCTGGAGGAAAAGACTCTGGATGAGATCGCAAGCATACTCCAGCTTCGCCGGGAGCGGGTTCGCCAGTTGAAACAGAAAGCTCTCCGCAGAATAGAATTAATCAAAGATTAACACAAAATTTATATTTGCTTAACAAACTGCCACTAAAACAGGCTGCATAGCATGGGGGTGTAGCATCCGGTGCAGGTTACTGCGCTTTATAACTTTCATAAACGAGGTATGAAATGGGTTTATCTGCAAAGAGCATTCTGCTGTTTTTAATGTTTGTCCTGGTAGCAGGCTGGCCGGCACATGCAGAACAGCCTGATACCATTGTCAACACCATAGACAAAACCATTAAAACCCGTAAGGAAACGGTTAAAAAATTGTCAGAGTGGCAGGCGCAAAAGGAGCGTATGAAAGCAAAATACTATCAGCTCAAGGAAGCCCTGGAGGTTACAAATGTTGAGATAGCGCATATGCGGGAAATCGTTGCCAAACAGGACGCATACATAGCCCGCACTAACAATAAAATAATCGAAATGGAAAAAATGCGTCAAGCGTTAGTGCCGTATCTCAATGAAGTCGTTGCCCGCATGGAGGAACATATTAATACTGATCTGCCGTTTCTGCGCCAAGAACGCGCCGATCGTGTCGCCAATCTCAAAGCGATACTGGCTGATCCGGAAGTAACCCTGGCTGAAAAATTACGTCGGGTGTTTGAAGGTCTGCGCGTTGAAATGGATTATGGCAAATCGGTTGAAACCACCAAGGAAGAAATCATCTACCAGGGGCAAAAACTGGCAGTGCACGTGCTCAGACTGGGACGCACCGCCCTGCTTATGCAGACGCTGGACGAGCAGGAGGTTGGAATTTACAACGGAAAAGAGTGGGAAAAACTACCTTCCCGCTATGCGCCGGAAATTAAAAAAGCAATGGATATTACCCAACGGCGCCGACCCGTTGATTTCGTTAATTTGCCACTCCGGGGGAGCATTCAGTGAAAAAAATTTTTGTTCTCAGCATGTTGACTATCCTGTGCGCTGTTTATCCGCTATGGGGCGAAGAAATGAAGCAGCCGGAGACGCCGAATCCTGCCCGGCAATCAGCAGCAGATATCAATAAAGCCCAGCAGCAAGCTGACGCTGACGCCCAAAAGGCCCGCGAGGAGGCGCTGCGCAAGGAGGCTGAAATTCTTGAGCAGCAGGGCACACTGCAGTCGGTTATTGATGAACTGGAACAGAAGAAAAAAGCTCAGGATGCAATAAGTTCTGAATTAAAAAAACGCTATGAAGCAAACGAGCAGGAAATAGCAAAAATTCAGAAACGGGCGGAGGAGATCAAAACCGAAGCTGATGAGCTTGCCGGGTCGGCAAAAGGCATTGCCCAGGACCTGGGTACAGCCTTGAGCCAGTCTCTGGTTTCGGGGGAGACGCCGGGGAGAAAAGAAATAGTGACTCCCTTGATAGTTCAGATGCAGTTTCCGTCTCTTGAAAATATACAAAAGATGGGGGACTTGATCTTTGATGAAATTAAGCGCAACGGCAAGATTTCTGTCGCCACGCTGACCTATGTTGATTCATCCGGAAGGGAAACCAGCGGCGAGGTCGTGCGTATCGGCAATTTCAACGCGCTCTGGCGCAAGGACGGCAAAGTCGGATATCTTGAATATGCGCCCTCCAAGGAGGCTTTCTCTCAATTTTATGTCAAAATGCCCGCCCGTTATATCAACGAGGCAAAAAATTTTGTTGAAAATAAATCGCAGGGCCTGTTCATTGACCCATCGTCGGGAGGCGCATTCAGATTTATATCGGATATGCCCGACTGGTGGGAGGAGTTAAAATCCGGCGGCGCGCTCATGTGGCCCATATGCATTATCGGCATTATCGCCTGCTTGCTGGCGCTTGAACGGTTTCTGGTCCTGCTCTGGGAAAGCAGAAAGACCGAATCGCTGTCTGCAGCAATAACCCCCGTCATTCAGCAGGGCAAATGGGAGGAGGCGCTGAACCTGTGCGCCCGCAGCAAAGCCATTCTGGCAAAGGTGCTGCGCACCGGCATAACGCATCGCACCGAACCTATTGAGGTTATTGAATCGGTGCTCGACGAAACCATCCAGGGTGCGCTGAAACCTCTGGACCGCAACATGTCTTCTCTGCAGATCATTGCGGTCGTCGCACCCCTGCTGGGGCTTTTGGGAACGGTTACCGGCATGATCGCCACTTTTCAGATGATCACTATTTATGGATCGGGCGACCCCCGGCTCATGTCAGGGGGTATCTCCGAAGCGCTGGTTACCACCGAATACGGCTTATTGATCGCCATTCCGGTTATTCTCGTGCACGGCTATTTTCAGAGCCGCAATAACCGCATCATAAACACGCTTCAAGAAAAATCCATGATGCTCGTCAATGCTGTTAAGAAAGGTTTGGGGAATCGGCCATGATGTGGGAAATTTCCGCCCGCGAATATATTCTGATGGGCGGGCCGATTATGCTGCCGCTGGTGTTTGTTTCTCTGCTGTTAGGGTATTTGATTGCAGAACGTTATTTTTTTCTGGTTGGACTAAGCAGAAATGACCTCACCGCGGATGACGTAATACACCATATCGGGCAGGGGCAGGAAACCGCGGCAATCCGCGGCGGCGGTCTGTATCAGCGGTTTCTCCACCGGTTGCTGCTGGCCAAACAGATCTACGGCGGGATAGATCAGCGGATTTTAGAAGAGGCCCATCAAGGGCTTATCCCCGAGCTGACGAAAAATTTTACCATAATCTCCTGCCTCATTACTGCGGCTCCCCTGATGGGGCTTTTGGGAACGGTGTGCGGAATGATAAAAATTTTTAAAGTGATGAATATTTACGGCACGTCCAATCCCCACGCCATGTCTGGCGGTATTTCCGAGGCGCTCATCATAACCCAGTTCGGCCTGGTAGTGGCCATAATCGGCATGTACGTGCAGCTGTTTGTGGAAAAACGGGCAAAACGCTGCATCCACTTAATTGACGAATTGACCCGCCATATAAGAAAGAAATTTGCTTTATGATTAAAATCAAGCGCACCTCAGATTCTGAAAAACCTATTGAAATCAATATGGCACCGCTCATTGATATGACCTTCCTGCTGCTGATCTTTTTTATTGTCACCACCAGCTTTGTGAAGGAGACCGGGCTTGAGGTGCACCGCCCCAGTGCGAAATCTGCGGAATCACGGGATAAAACCCCGATACTGATTGGCATAAGCAGAACCGGGTCTATTTATATGGACAACCGCCCCATTGACATTCGCTCGGTGCGCGCGCAGGTTGAACGCAGCCTGGCCGACACACCGGACAACGGGGTGATTGTGGTTGCGGACAGGGAAAGCAACACGGGGATTGTGGTTGAGGTGATAGATCAGTGCCGATTGGCGGGAGCCAAGGCAGTATCAATCGCAGCAAAACGTGAAGAATGATTTACTTCCACTCACCCGTTGCCCGGCATGCGGCGGCTCTTGTTGCAGCGCTGGTTGCAAATATGATTGTTATTTTCGGTTTGCCGGTATCGCTTCGGTTCAGCGCACCGGTAAAAAAAGAACGCGGCGGTGAAGCAATCCAGCTCGCCGACTACCGCAAGCCGCCACCGCCACCGCCGAAAAAAGAGGAACTTAAAAAAGAGGTGCAGCCCAAAAAACAGGTGCAGCCCAAGCTGAAAAATTTTGTGCCCAAAATGGATGTGGACGCCATCGGCGGAAGCTTTAAGTTTGATCTAAGCCTTTCTCGGGGCCCGGACATGGGGGGGCTGGCGGTTTCAATAGGCTCAAAAATCTGGGATGAATCAAAGGTAGATGCCAAGCCGGTAGCATTGTTCAGAACCAAACCGGTTTTTCCCTCGAAAGCCGCAAGTGAGAACATTACCGGAAAGGTCGCATTTAAATTCCTGGTAGATAGCGACGGTATGGTCAAGGAGGTTGAAATCCTGAGTGCTGAGCCCAAAGGCATTTTTGAGGACGCCACCAGAAATGCCGTCATGCAATGGCGCTTTCAGCCGGCGAAGGTCAAAGGAACGCCGGTGGCGTGCTGGTGCCAGACAGCTATAACCTTTGAGCTGGAATAGCACCCCGCACGTATCACAAGCTGTATCACGAGTAACCGTATTGCAAGGAGAAATAAGCCATGAAAAAACTGCTCATAACCTTTTGTCTGTTGACGTTTCCCGCCCTTTGCAGCGCCGGAGAGAGCCTTGTCATAGACTGGGATAAAATCCCCGAAAATACCAAACTGGCACTTTATGAATGCCAGCAGGAGCTTAATCACAATAACTTTGCCAAGGCAATTGAAATCTTGGAAATATTTTTGAAAAAACGGCCGCGCGATAATCATTTTCTGGTGGAATTTAATATGGGCACTGCTTATGCCCTGGCTGGCAAGATAGATGAGGGGATACGGCATTTGGAAAAAGCGGTTGAGATGGAATCGCGCTACGAGCCGCTGTGGATGAATCTGGGCAAGCTCTACTATCAGACCAAACAGTTTGTTAAAGCCGGCACGGCCTTTGAGACGGCGTTCAGTTTGCAGACCACCAATGACCCGGAAACCTTATTTATGGCAATGGCAGCCTATTTTCAGGGCAACAACCTGGAAAAGACCATTGAAATCGGCGAGGCGCTGATTAGCAAGCATAACAGTTTAACCAATGACGTCGTGGGTATGTTGGTTAATGCGTATATACCGTCCAAAAATTATGCGCGGGCGATAGAAATTGTCACCGCACTCAACAAAAAAAATCCAAACGACCCGGACAACTGGAAACTGCTGGCTCAGCTCTATTTCAACAGCAATCAGTTTGAGAAGGCGACCATAGCTTACGAGGTATATGGCTATCTGCACGGTCTGGACCGGGAAGAGTTACACCTTATGGGTGATTTGTTTGCTATGGTCGGCGCGCCGCAGAAAGCCGCTGAATATTATGCACAGGCAGCCAAAGAAAGACCTGCCGCGGAAATTTATGAAAAGCTTTCAACCGCCTATTATTCCGCCTTTGACTATGAGAATGCAGTCAGGTTTATTGACCACGCGTTGCAGGAGCAGACCTCTTTTGAACGGATGCAGCTCAAAGCGCAGCTCTACTATCTTCAAGAGCGTTATCATGAGGCTAAATTAAGCTATGCTGCAGTAGCCCAGCACACCAAAGACGGGCAGGAATGGCTTATGGCCGGTTATTGCGCCATGAGAGACAATGATTTCACGAATGCCCGGCACTGGCTGAACAAAGCGCTGCAGTATCCGGAACAGGTAACCGAAGCGCAGGCGCTGCTCAAAATGCTCAATCCGACCGAGGACATCAGAAAGGCGATGGTTGAATTTAAAAATGCAATCCAGTTTCCGGAAATTTTGTGAGTGCGCACTGAGTCTCATTTGCTATGACGCCTCTGATAAAATAAGTGCCGGATATGCGCAAACTAAAAATCAATGCTTCTCTGGTGGGTCTTTTTATGCTGTTTGTGTTGCTGTCAAGCCGCTCTGTTGAAGGGCAAATGGATGAGCGCAGGCCGGCAGGCACCCCGCAGGAAATTATGGGAAAAATTATTGGCACCATTCTTGATGATAAAGGGAAGGCGGTGTCAGGAGCGCGCGTGGAAGCGCAGGAAATAACGCGCTCGAGACAGCCGGACAGCGCAGGCATTTCTGCCATGAGCGATAAAAACGGCGGCTATGTGCTGGCGGTGTCGCCGGGAACTTACAAGCTCATCATAACTGCAGCGTCGCTGGAAACGAAAATTGTTGACGCAGTAGCCGTGACGGCAAACGCAGTTAAAACAGTTAATGCCGCCCTCTCGTCCGCAGCCACAGTGCAGATTGAGGAGATGAAGGTGGTCGGCAAGGCGCAGAAGGCCAGCGAACTCATTGCCCTGACCCGCCGCAAGGCTATGGCGAACGTCGTGGACAGCATGTCTGCCGAAACGATCGTGAAAATCCCCGAATCTGATGTTGCCGGCATTCTGACCCGCATGCCCGGCGTGGTTCTGGATCAGGGGAAATACATGCAGGCGCGCGGCATGCCCAAGCGCTACAACAAAACGACGTTGAACAACTCTATTTTGCCCTCAACCAGACCCAATGAGCGGGAAACGCCTCTTGATCTGTTTCCCGCCGGCATCCTTGATTATGTCAACGTGATTAAGACGTTTTCGCCTGACCTGCCGGGCAATTTTTCGGGGGGGTTGTGCCAGATTCAAACCAAGGCCATTCCGGAAAAATTTTCTGCAAAGTTGTCGGCGACCGCAAACTATAACGACATAACCACATTCCGGGAGCGCCTGACTTATCATGGCGGGTCAAAGGACTGGCTGGGATACGATGACGGTACTCGGGACCTGCCCGGCATTATCCCCAAAAACAAACCGGTGCGGCGCGGCAATTTTTCATTGGATGACCTTGAGCGCTACGGCGAGGCATTTCCGAACAACTACAGCACCTACACCCGCAATGCCCCGCTTAACGGCGATTACAGCTTTTATATCGGCAATAAGTTCAACAAGGTAGGGGCCAACCTGGTCGTGAACTATAAAAACGAGATGTATAACCGGGCGGACGAACAGTTAAATACTTATACGACAGCCGGCAGCGGCGAATTGCGCACCGAAAACGCCTATAAGTTTCAGCGGTCATTTCAGTATATCAAAGAAGGCGGGATGCTTAATGTGGGTTTTGATCTGAGCCCGGATCATAAGCTTTTTATTAATCAGTTTTATGACCGCAATGCGACCGATGAAGCGCGAATTTATGAGGGGTTTAACGCTGATAAGTCAACCGATGTGCGGGTAACGCGCCTGCGCTGGCTGGAGGAACAGATCTACACCGGTCAGCTTGCCGGCGACCACGCCGTTGATTCCTGGCTGGAGAGCAAAATTAAGTGGCATTACAACTACTCTGTGGCCACGCTCTATGATCCGGATATGAGAGATACGCTCTATTTGTTCGATCCTAAGACAAAGGAATATACCTTTGCTTTAGACACGGAGAATCCGCTGCGTCAATACACCGACCAGGACGAGCGCATGCATGATGCATCCCTTGATTGGAATGTTACGCTGCCTGGCGTTTCCTGGCTGGTTCCCAAAGTTCAAGTCGGCGCCGCCTACAACTATCGGAAGCGCGAATTCAATTCACGCCGGTTTGCCTACGACAAGCGCAATGTGAAGTATATAGATTTGACCAAACCCGTGGAAGAGATTTTCATACCGCCCAATATAAACCCCTACGAACTGGAGCTGTTTGAAACTACCCGTGCAACCGACTCCTACACGGCTGCGGAGCAAACCTCTGCCGGTTATACCCTGCTTGATTTGACGCTCTGGAAAAAACTGCAGTTTGTGACCGGCGGCAGATTTGAGCGCAATAATATCAATGTGCTTACCTTTAACCTGTTCCGGCCTGATGAAACTATTACCACAGTTCTGCAGGAGGATTCGTGGCTGCCCTCCTATTCGCTGAAATATAGTCCCATTGATTCGGTCAATATCCGCTTGAATTACAGCAAAACAGTTGCGCGGCCGGAGTTCCACGAGCTCGCCCCGTTTGAATTTACCGATGTCATAGGCGGGACTTCAGTAAAAGGCAATCCCGACCTGCAGATAGCAAAAATTAAAAGTTATGACTTTCGCGCTGAATGGTTCATCAATAAAACCGATCTGCTGGCGTTCAGCGTATTCTATAAAGATATTACCAACGCCATTGAACCCACCATTCAGCCGACCACTCAGTTGCGCCTCTCTTGGACCAATGCCAAAGATGCCTACCTGCGCGGGGTTGAATTTGAATTCAGAAAAAATCTCGGATTTTTGCATCAACAGCTCAATTATTTCTCGCTGATGGGCAGTTATGTGTATTCCGAGTCAGAAACCGAGATTGAGCCGGCTGCCGGCTTTGTTCCCACCGAACTCAAGCGTCCCCTGGTGGGACAGCCGGAAAATTTGGTTAACCTTACGCTTGAATATGACAATCCGAACTGGGGATTGACGACCCGTTTCATGTATAAGTTTACCGACCAGCGGATAAGCAGCATCGGGGCGCTGGGATTGCCGGATGTGGTTATAGATGAGCAGGAGCGCTTTGATTTTGTGCTCATTAAAAAGCTGGGCAAAAGCATGGAAATGAAGTTCACGGCACAGAACATATCAGATGATCCCATTACCTACCTGCAGGGCGGTAAAATCTTCCACCAGTATCGGGAAGGCAGAACCTATAAAGTGGGTCTATCGTATAAATGGTAGCATGAAAAGGAGGTGAGAAGAAAAAATAAACAGTTGCAATCGTCAAAGGGTAAACCGTAACACGAACAAACATTAAAAAACGACACACAAAGGAGACACACGATGATGAGAAAATTTTTGTTGATTATTCTAACTGCATTGATAGGACTGATGACGCTGAGTCAAGGCCATGCGCAGACAGTTGTTCAGGGCTCAATCACCAGCGACACAACCTGGTCATCGGATGTGCTGCTTCGAGGACCGGTGTTTGTGCGCGCACCGGCAACCTTAACGGTCAACGCCGGGGTTACCGTGTTTGGCGAAAAAGCATCGCTTGCCGCCTTGATTGTTGACCGCGGCGCAAAACTGGTTGCTATCGGCACTGAAAACAATCCGGTTGTTTTTACCAGCGACCAGCCCAGTGATTCGCGCCAGCGCGCTGACTGGGGCGGTTTGATTATCAATGGCTATTCTACCCTGAATGTTGCCGGCGGCACTAAAGAAGGCGAAGGGGATACAGGCGTGTTCGGATGTAGCGGCGCCGATTGCAACGAAGCTGACAATAGCGGCACCTTTCGCTATGTGCGGGTCGAATACGGCGGCATTCAGTTCAGCCCTGACAATGAGTTGAACGGCATCGCCTTTCAAGGCGTGGGCTCCGGAACAACCGTTGACCATGTGCAGGTTGCCTACAGCAAAGATGACGGTGTCGAATTTTTTGGCGGCACCTGCAATTTAAAATATGTGCTGATAACCGCTACGGGCGATGACAGCCTTGATTGGACCGACGGTTGGCGAGGCAACGGTCAGTTTATTGTGGTACAACAGCTTGGCGACGAAGCTGACCGCGGCATTGAAGCAGACAATCTTGACAAAGCAAATGACGCCACGCCCCGTTCAAATCCGGTCCTTTACAATATGACCATTGTGGGCGACCCTGATTTTGGTACTGACAGCACTCATGGCATGACCCTGCGGCGCGGGACGGCAGGGAATATCCGCAATTCAATTGTCATGGGATTCAAACGCTCGGGCATTGATATTGACAGTTTGGCAACATTTCAGCAGGCGCAACAAGGGAACCTCATTGTAGATAATAACATCTTCTGGAACAATAACCCGAATTTTGACTCTGACGCCACGGACAAGGAGCTTGCCAGCCTGCCCTTTACCACCGCCCAATTCATGACCACCATCATGAGAAATAATAAGGAAGTTGACCCGCGGCTGGGCAAACCCTACGACACCAAGGATCCTGATTTCCGACCCCAGGAGGGTTCTCCTGCCATAGACGGGACAGTGCCGGTTGCAGCACCACCGCAAGGAAATACATTTATCGTGGCCACTGATTTTATTGGCGCGGTGAGTCCGGATGATGACTGGACCAGAAAGCCCTGGACAACCTACGGCGCATCTGATCGCGACGGCGACGGGGTAAAACCGCCGCTTGACTGTGATGATGACAACCCGAACGTGTATCCCGGCGCCCAGGAAATCTGTGATGACGGCATTGACAACAACTGCAACGGGCAGGTTGATGAAGGATGCAACTGCCTGGCGGAAGAAATATGCGACAACGGCATTGATGACGATTGCAACGGCTTGATTGACGACGGCTGCAGCACCAGCATATGTCCGGCTACCCGGGTGTTGGGATCAGGCAATCCGCAGCTTGATATCCTGCGGCACTATCGCGATGCTATCATGGCCAAGAGCCTGAAAGGCAGAATCTACACGAAACTTTACTATGCCTACGGCGAACAGGTGTCGGCAATTCTTGACGCCGACCCGGCTCTCAAAGCGCAGGCGGCAGCATT
The DNA here is from genome assembly GCA_964594075.1 of uncultured Thermodesulfobacteriota bacterium. Taxonomy (GTDB): domain Bacteria; phylum Desulfobacterota; class WTBG01; order CAIYCZ01; family CAIYCZ01; genus CAZQKW01. The sequence continues at coordinate 26,188 of CAZQKW010000033.1, forward strand.
GCTGATCAGCTCTTTACCGACGGTGGAAGCCGCGCTTACATCTAAACCCGTGGTGCTGACCGATGCTCAAAAACAGCAGATTCTGGCAGTACTCGACAAAATCGGCAAAAAGTCAAGCCCCGGGCTGCGTCTGGTGATACTAAAACTCAAAAGCGATATCCAGAAAGGATCAATATTATAATGGGAACCTCTCGCATCACAATGTGCGGCATGCGGTTGCCCTTCAATTCGCAGAATCAGCGCACTGCCTGCCCTCGGGCCGGCAGTGTGCCCTTTCTGCTTCTGTTGCTCGCTGCAGCCATAGTCATTACCTCCTGTGCGGTGCGCTATCAATTAACCAATACCACACCGTCAATTGATGAAATAGGAAGAACTGTTCTTGCCGCTCTCTATAAGAAAGATTTTAAGGGACTTGATGCCATGCGCATTACCGAAAGGGAATTCAGGGAACTCATCTTTCCCGGCCTGCCGATTGGCAAAATTAAGCAGTGGCAGGAACAATACGACTTTGTCTGGGGAGATGTGAACACCAAAAGCACCTACGGCTTGCGCGCAGTTCTTGCTCGCTATGGCGGCCAAAAGTTTAGTTATGTGAAAACAATTTTTAAAAAAGGAGTAACCGCATACGAGACCTCCGGCAGGACGCCCTTCACAAAACAGACCTATCGAGCACATGAAGACGCGCGCATTATAGCTAAGGATGAAACCGGCAAAGAGGTTGAGCTGAAACTGTTCGGCGCGATTATTGAATACCGTGGCGCATATAAGATCATGAGTTTTAACATTAAAGACTAAAGAAGCAAAAATCTGCGGCTGCGGTTGACGATCATTTTCATTATATTTAAACGTATTTAATAGGAGTGAAACAGGACATGAAACGTTATCAAATATCTATCATCTGCCTGCTGCTCTGCACATTTGTGTGGCTGTCGTTACTTGGCACCGCCCGTGCTCAGCAGTCACAACTGGCAAAGGGGGGGCATGAAGAAGGACCGCAGCCCGCAGATATTAGTCTGCAGGCAGTTCCCTATACCTATGGTCTGTACACTATAACGGAGGGAATGCGCGATTATCCTATTAAAAAGCAGCTGGCCAATACCATCCCCCTGAGCTTTGATCTGAGCGTTATTTTTGTCATTGGCTGGACCGGGGACAAGCTGTTTATAAAAGTGCAGGACGAGCTTGATTATGGCGACCGTATCATCGGCATAGCTATTGCACAGTACGGTAACGGCATCGCGCCGTATTTTAACAGCCTGTATAGCAGCTCCTCAAGCAACACGTTTGAAATAACCATACCGGTTTATGAGCCGGGAATTACCGTATATCTACTGACCGGTTATTGGGGGAAATCGGTCGGGGAAAATCCCTATTCCTACAAAATCACGCTTTCCTACCCAAAATAAGCACGTGCCGGCGCATGAACGTGTTAATAATTAGTGCGGGGGCTATATACAAGCAATGGAGCGGCAGTCCCCGCTCTGTGGTTGGCGGTCGTTTTCATCAACGGTATGCCAACGCCTCGCTTTAAACACCACAGTGCCAGTGCTGCACAACTGATTAAAGACGTGCCTCCACCTATTTTCAACAACTTCCTTTGCCTTCTTATCTGGCTCCGTTAGTTTTCTTTCTTGGCATATGCTCATTGTTGTCGCTTATTACCGCATAAATAGCGTGGCGTTACGTGCGTTTGCCCGTTATCTCAATACCAGAACAATCCGCTTCCCAGAACACGCCGCTTCGCTCTCCGCCATGAACATCACACCTATTTCATAATTAACTAAAAATTCACACACCCTTTATAAGCAGTTTATTTTCATTAACTATATTCCCATCGCGTATAAAAAACGGGGGGGAATAACGTGAAGGGAGGTGAAGAAAAAAATAGACCAAAACAAATCAACTACAACTGCCTGCGCGGCACAACAACCAACAAGTTCCTACAAAACCGAACAATTAAAAAACAACTGCCAAACATGAAAAGAAAGGAGTTATCGTGAAGTTATTGCGTGATTACCGAAAAAATGTATTAAAAAAAGGTCTCTCGGCACTGCTGGGAGCGGGAATGATGTTCATGTCGTACGGTGTTACCCCTGCTGCCACCGAAAACGGCAAATGGATTACCGGCGATTTTCATCAGCACACCACCTATAGCGACGGCAGCTATTCTTATGGTTTGATGATGGATAAAAACAACTACTACGGCCTTGATTGGTGGGCGCAGTCGGGACATGGTGGCGGATTCACCCGCTGGGGTAAATACGGTGTGGATACCGGCGGCGATGTATTTTTTGATCTTCTGCCATCTAACCCTATTATCGGTGATGTAAAATTCAGCGGCGGTCATCAGATTATGTGGCGGTGGCAAAGCTTGCGCGATTGGGCATTTCTCGATTGCCTTGAGGCGCGCGACAAGTATCCGGAAAAAGTGATCATTCAAGGCGTGGAGTGGAACGTTCCCGGCCACGAACATTGCAGTGTGAGCAACATTAACGAACAGTTTAACGAGACAAATCCCAACTGCAAGGTGCTGGCAGAATTTGACTACAAGTTTGACAAAAACGACGCAGATATCACAGGCGGCGCGGCTCAGGGGTGGATAAAATCAGCATTGCCCAACCTGCACCCCAAGTCAGTCGAAGCGGTCGCCTGGCTGCAGAACAATTACCCGAGAACCAGCTACGCAATTCTGGCGCATCCCGAACGCCAAGGCCCGTGGGTTGACAACAAGACCTCTACCGGCTACAACATCGAGCATTTCCGCGATATGAACAATGCGGCGCCTGATGTGTGCTTTGGTTTTGAAAGCATACCCGGTCATCAGGCTGATCCGGAGCGCGGCGGCTATTCGCCAAGCAAGGCATTCGGCGGCACCTATGGCGGCGCAGGCATTTACTCGGCAAAAATCGGCGGGCTCTGGGACGCTCTGCTGGGCGAAGGCCGCCGCTGGTGGTTATTTGCCAATTCAGACTGTCATCTGCATTACAGCCACGGCGGCGACGACTTCTGGCCGGGTGAATATCAGAAGACCTACACCTTCGTGCAGGACAGCGACGGCAACGGCACATATTCTGCCCAGGAGATTGTTGACGGGCTGCGGTCCGGCAATTCTTTCTGCGTCAATGGCGACCTGATTAGCGAGTTGGAGTTTACGGCGCGCAATAGAGAAGATATCGTTACAATGGGCGGCGAGCTGTCGGTCCCCAAGGGAAATAAAAACCCGATTATCATTAAGATTAAATTCAAAAGTCCTTCGCTCAATAATAACGGCGACGTGCCGGTTGTTGACCACATAGACCTGATTGAGGGCGAAATCACCGGCAAAGTAAGCCCGTCTGACCCGAACTATACCAAAGCGGTCAATGAAACAACAAAGGTGATCGCAACCTTTACCTCTGCCGATTGGGAAGTGGAGGATGGCTATAATGTGATTGTGTATAACGTGAAGGCGGACAAGAGCAAATACTATCGGCTGCGTGGAACCAATGTGCCGCCCAATACGCCCTATGAAACAGATGCTGAGGGCAACCCGCTGGCTGATTACCTTGCCACGGATCATCTGAGTCTCGACAAGGCCCAGGAAGCCTGGGCTGATCTGTGGTTTTATTCAAACCCGATATTTGTGTACGTAAAATAAGCACCGTCCTGTAATCAAGTGCAATCTACTGGTGAACAAAAAGACGGGGCACGCGTGCGGCGCCCCGTCTTTTTGCGTTCACCCAGGATCATACGTTTTGTGGGACAATGAAAAAATCAGATACGTCGACTGTTTTATTATACCTGGTGCTTTTTGTCTCAGGCAGTGCCGGGCTTGGCTATGAGATGGTCTGGACCAGGATGCTCATGGTTGGTTTAGGGCATGAGTTCATCGCTGTGCTTGCGGTGGTCACTGCTTTTTTCAGCGGTCTGGCATTAGGGGCATGGGTTCTTGACCTGCCGATAAGCCGAAGCCGTAAACCGAATCACTGGTATATCATGCTTGAGTTTGTTATTGGGGCATGGGCGGCTGCACTGGTTTTCCTTATCCCGTCTTTTAACCGGTTAGCCCATTCTGTTATTGGCATTGATCCATCGCCCGTGCGCCACTGGGCGCTCGCCTTTTTTATGCCGCTGCTGTTATTGTTGCCGGCAACCGCGAGCATGGGAGGAACGCTGCCGGCCGTTGAACGGTTCTTTGTTCGCCTGCGCCAGCACGAACGACCGGTTGGCGGCCTCTACGCGGCAAATACCCTCGGAGCGGTCGCGGGCATTCTTCTTACCATTTATTTCTTAGTCCCGCGACTTGGATTCGCTGCGACGACACTGGTTTTAGCGGGATTAAATGTCATGTGCTGCGGGCTGGCAATGCTGATTTCCGACAAAGCCCCCCCATGCGACAAACCAGCGGCAGGCGTACCTGTCTATGCGGCAGCGCCGGTACCGCTCCTCGGCATACTATTAATCACCGGCGTGCTCGGCATCGGTTTTGAAGTGCTCGCAATACGTGCGCTCAGCCAGATTTTCGAAAACACCATCTACAGCTTTTCCTCTATGTTAACCACATATCTGCTGGGAACAGCCTGCGGTGCCGGATTGTATCAGCGGTCCAAACAGAGCAATGCGTCGCCGCAAAAAAAAATCTCCGTTCTTCTCTGCCTTACATCCTTTTCATGTCTATATGGCATCGTGATCCTTAACTTTTCAGATGGTGCCTACGCCGCCCTGCGCGCCGCTGCCGCCGGTAATTTTTGGGGAACGCTGATTGCTGAAATGGTCATCGCCGGTCTGATTTTTCTGCCGGTTACCGCCGCAATGGGAGCGACCTTCAGCCATTTGGCCCAGACCGCAACCACCCGCAAAGGGGGGCTGGGCCGAGCGATCGGCTTAAATACACTGGGGGCTTCTCTGGCGCCCCTGCTGTTCGGGGTCGCCCTACTGCCCGTGCTGGGTTTAAAAAATTCCCTGCTTGCCGTTTCAGGCGGATACGCGGTTCTTGCATTATGTATCAGCGGCCGGCAACGCCTCAGCGCACTGGTTGCGCTCGGCTGCGCGGCCCTTATTTTTTTCAGTCCGATAACACTGCGCTATGTAACAAAGCCCGAGAAAAGCATGATTCTTGAACATCGTGAGGGTGTTATGGCTGCCGTGACCACTTTGGAAGACTCGCAGGGCGACCGTTTTCTCAAAGTAAACGACAAGTTCCACATGGGAAGCACGGCCACCGCTTTTGCCGACAAACGCCTGGGCCACATACCGCTCCTGCTGCATCCGCATCCTTCAACTGCCCTGTATCTGGGGTTAGGAACCGGCACAACATTTTCTGCTGCAGCAGCCCATCAGGGTGTGAAAGCAGTCGGCATTGAACTGGTGCCCGAAATAGTTGACATGATTCACTACTTTAAAAAATCCACGGGCGATCTTTCTGCACAGCCCAATCTCGCCATTAAGGGTGCCGACGCCCGCCGTTTTATAAATGCTTCCGCACAATGCTACGATGTAATTGTTGCTGATTTGTTTCATCCCGGCCGCGACGGCGCGGGTTCTCTCTATACGGTAGAACATTTTGCCGCCATACGCGGTCATCTAAAGCCACACGGGCTTTTTTGCCAGTGGCTGCCACTCTATCAGCTGGACACTCTGCTGCTGCGCACCATAGTCCGTACATTTCTCGCTGTTTTTCCCAACTGCCGGGCATATCTCGCCTATTACAGCCTTGATAAACCGATTATCGGTTTGCTGGGCTGCCCTGCGCCGCTGTATTACCACTCTGATTGGTATGAGACGCGAATAACCGATGCTGCACTGCGCCAGCAGCTTCAGGCGTGCCGCCTCAACAGCGTGTATGATCTGTTGGGCGGGTTCATTGCAGACGCGGATAGTTTGATTGAATTTGCCGGCGAAGGACCATTAAATACCGACGATATGCCGGTGATAATACTCAACGCTCCCCGAGTTGTTTATGCTGAGCACCCTAACCCGTCCCAATCTTTGATGGACTTGCTGGCCGCATGTAAACTGACCCCGGAAAAGATCCTTTTTCCGCCTGAGGATGCGGCACAGCACCAGGCACACGAGCGCCTCGCCCGTTACTGGGTAGCCCGCGATGCCTTTCTCAGAATTGGCCTGACCACGCAGCCAACGGAGAATCTCCGGCTTCTTCTGGCGAAAATCCAGGAGCCGCTGCTTGCCTGTATTCGAATGAGCCCCGACTTCAGTGCTGCCTATGATCCCTTGCTGGCAATGGCACAAACCTTGTATCAGCAGGACCGCCACGCTTCTTTGAACCTGCTTGACGAACTGGACAGGGCAAACCCGATGCGCACCGATGCATACCGTTTGCGCGCTTATCTCCTGAGTCATTAAAAAACACCCTTCGCACTTCCTGCGGCCACGCACAGTCTTATTTCACACAAAATTCATCTAATCTTTATAGAATCTTTTTACTGGGCGGATATAAACTGCATAAACCACTTTTTTAAAGCGGAGAATATTGATGAACGATCTGATACAAAAAAACGCGCAGACTATTGCAAAAACGATATCATGCCCGAAACACTTTTCTTGCAGCAGTAACGGGTTTGCCATAATTCTGCAATCCCGTCGTTATTTACAGGACTATTTCACCTGCATCGGCGCTGTGCCTGACTGCTGCCCGCATTCTCTACACTATGGGTATGAGTGTTACTGTATGTGCCCGCTGTTAAATTATGTGGCACGAGAGCTTTTCAAAGAGCGCGCCGCTTTTGCTCCCAAGGTTTCACCGTGACGGCCAGGGAAGCAGTGTTAACAACTACTGCGGTCATTTTGTGGAAGTGCTTTACCGCTCTCATGCTGAAATTGCTTTAAATTTAACAAAAAATTCATGAGCCCTTAACAATTTGTTGTTATCCTTTTTATAGATTGGATGTGCGTAACTGCTCATTAAATCCGCGCTCAGCAGAGCGCCGCAACCGCAAGTATAATGAGGTGCTGCATGAAAAAGCATGAATTAGATTCAAAATTGGTTGTTCTGGTAGAGGAATACATAGACAAGTTTACAGAAATACCCCCGATTTTTTGCGCAAGCTTGTCGGAAAGCAGAAAAAAGGAAATGCTCAACCAGGCATTGGCAAGCAATAAGCCCATAGAAAGCATGCCAACAGTTTAGATAGACCGTTCCCTCCTCCACAAGAATTATTTCATGCCGGTTAAACGGTGCATACTGTTGTCTCCGGCGCGGCATGCGCAGCGTTTTTTATACCTGCCACCATCCTGCCGCTCTGCAACACGTCATAATTCATAAAAACTTCATGCGCTTTTTATTTAGTCTTCATATTGAAGGCGTATAAAACTCTCCACAGTAACGCGCACCTGCGCTTTGCACAACACGACCTGGATTAAGGAAACGAAAAAATTGATCGCAACAATACGTCAACATAAGGCAACGCACAAACCGTAAGCACACAATACCACTCATGAGCCAGAAAGGAGATCGCTATGGAATCAAACTGCGCCGTAACTGAGAAGGTGGCAAAAATTCTCACGCCTACCTGCCGTCTTAATTTCGCGACATTAGAATTAGAGCAGCCAACCGGCGACGGCAGCTATACCATAGGCAGCGAAGTATCTCGCGCCCCGTTGATAGAAGATAATGCGGGTGTCCTGTCGTTATATTTTACTGAACTGCGCGACGCCCCGCGTCCCTCACCCGCCGAGGAGGAAGAGCTGGTAAAGGAGCTGGGCGATCTGAGGGAAAAACGGCGCGCGCTAACCCGGCGCTTGATGGTGGGCATCGGACAATTGCTTGATAAACAGTCTGTGCCGATCATGCCGGGCACGATGGGTGCATTTTTCGCTGCCTGTATAGAGGCTGCGAGGCTGCAGGCTTCGTTGCAGCCATTCAAACGCAGCGCCAGCCGAAAACCGGTAAGCCTGCATGCGCGCCGAAACCTGCGCAATGAACAAACCCGCATAACTGCAGCCCTTGAAAGGCTTATTTCCACCGTTCGTCTGCATAACAGAAACATACGGGCGCTTGAGCATATTATTGACCAAACCGCAGTCCCCCATGCGCGTAACGGCGTCCTCATAAAACGCGCGCTGTGCGGCATCATAGAACAATTGCGGGAGCTTGAAGCGCGTGTTCAGGAAAACACTCAACGGCTCGTGACAGCTCATCTGCGGCTGGTGGTATTTGTGGCGCGAAAATATCTGAAACACGGTTTATCGTTTGAAGACCTGATTCAGGAAGGAAATATTGGCCTCATCAAAGCAGTGGAGAAATTTGACTGGCAGGTGGGGGTTCGGTTCGGTACCTATGCCTACTGGTGGATCCGGCAGGCAATCGCGCGCGCGGCAGATGAACAGACGCAGCTTATCCATCTGCCTTGTTATGTCCAGGAACAATTAAAAACAATCAATCGGGCTATTCATCATGCGCGGCAAAACGGGGGCGAAGAACCGTCTGCTGCCGAGCTTGCAAAGAGCATGAACGTTGACGCGATACATTTTGATGCGGTCATGCAATGCTCCCATGTTCATACCGTCTCATTAGAAACGCCGGTAGGAGAGGATGCACGGCCGCTATATCAAGTGCTGTTGAGTACTGCGATGTCCTCCCCGATTGATAATCTGGTTGCGGCGCTGCACGGAAGCGAATGCGACCACGTGCTGCAAGTGCTTAACGAACGAGAAAAAACAATTATCCGGCTTCGCTATGGCCTTGACGGGTGCGGCGAACACACGCTTGCTGAAATCGGCAAGAAATTCGGGCTGTCGCGGGAGCGCGTGCGGCAAATTGAGCTGATGGCGCTCAGAAAAATGCGCAGAAAACATAATTAAACGCAGAAAGGAGGTTCTGACTGTGGAGGTATTGCGAATGTTTCAAAAGTTGATTGATGGGATGAACAATTTTGAATTTGACCCTGCCGAGATAATGCTGGGACTCTGTGGTATAACCATTCTGGTTATCTGGTTGAAAGCGCTTTCCACGCTGTGGGAATGTTCATTATTGTCACTGGTGCCCTGACGACAGCGCTGCTCGCTCGCCCCATGAGTTCCCTTCTCTTTTATATTTTCTTTTTCTGGACTTTTCCAAAAATGTGCATTGCGCCGGGGCCGTGCTGCCAGCGACAGAGCATAGGGTTGTGGTGAAAAAAACCGCCGGCGCTGTCTCAGCTTCGCCAATGAAATATTACAGGGAAAAGTCCTCTGGTATTTTTATATTGCGGCCTGCTCATGCGTTTGGTTTTGATACATGTCCCACAGGGCATCAAACGCGCCATCAAACGACCGGCTTTCCATATACTGTCGGGCTGCTCTTCCCATGGCCTTAAGCCGATTCGGATCCGACAACAGCGTATGAACTGCTTCAAAAAGCTGCTGCTCGTCGTGGGCCTCAACCACCAGGCCGGTTTTCCCGGGAATGATATTTTCCTGGGGACCGCCGGCATTGGTAACGACCGCCGGAATTCCCGACGCCTGCGCTTCCAGTACCACATTGCCAAAAGTGTCGGTAGTGCTGGGAAAAACAAACAGGTCGCAGGACGCATAGACGTCAGCAAGCTCTTCTCCTTCAAGGTATCCCGTAAAAATGCAGCGGATTCCCTGCAGGGAATCCTGTAATTCGCGCAAATACGGCCCGTCGCCGACAATAACCAGCGTGACGTTATGCATCACGCGTGACAGTCGCTTAAACATGCCGGCTAAAAGATCAAGGTTTTTCTCTTTTGATACGCGGCCCACATAGAGAATTTTGTAGCCGTCAGGGGCTGCAGGGACGCGTCCGAAATAACCGTTGCGTTTTGCCGGATGAAACCGTTTCGTATCAACGCCGCGGGGCAGCAATTTTATTTTGTCCGGATTGATACCTTTGGCCTGGAGTTCCTGGGCCGTGCTCTGTGACGGGGCATACACGCAGTCCATCTGTGCATAATACCAGAGCGTGTATTTCCACATCAACTCTTCAATGGCGGCGTCGCCGGTGAGATACTGCGCATACTGCGGAAACGCCGTATGATACGTGCCGCTGAAGGGAAGTTTTAAAATATGCTTGATGAGAAGCGCCGCTAATCCAATGGGCCCGGGGGTTGCAGAATGGATATGGGTAAACTGCTCTTCATAACAGTAGTTGAGCATTTGCAGCAGCGAAGGGAAGCATAATTTCTGATTAGGGTATTCCGGCACCCGATACACGCCGATAGGCTTAAAATTTTTTACCCCGGGGCAGTCAAGCGTATGCTCATCGTCACAGGTAATAACTGTTAATTTTCTGTTGGTGGTGCGCGCACGTGCGAGCTGTTGCTGCAGCGTTATGGCAACGCCATTCACATCATAATACGTGTCGGTGAAATGGGCAATGTTAGGTTGCTGCGCTGTTCCACGCGTTGACGGGTCTGACTTTACAAACTGTTTGCGAATTTTATTGCTGAACTGCCGCTGGGTGGTAAACAGGGAAAACGCCAGAAAATAGGGAGACAAGACCGCATAGAGCGCTCCTGCAGACCCGATCGTTTGAAAAATGCTGAAAATATTGGCCCCGGCAAGATGGTCGAGAAAATAGTTGGAAAACTGCGCCAGCACCGTATCTGAAAGCTTATTAACAAAATAATACCAGATCTTTTCAACAGGATACGACTCATCCCTTCTCTTTTTAACGGCTGGCGCCAGGTGGGGATCGTCAAGCAGGAGCTTATATGCTTCCGTGCGCAGCGCATCCTGAACGTTCTGCTCTGCCATTTCACGGTTTTTCACATGGCTTTTGTGGTTTAAAAAACGGTAAAACCTGCTCAACAACCCACCAGTCACTTCTGCGCTTTCCTGTAAATTTTGATCCATAAAACGCAACAACACATCCTTGTCTGCGTGGCGTTCAAGGTGTAATTTATTTTTATAGAACTGGTAGGCAATACAGTAAATATCATGCGCCAGGGTATGCGGGCTGGTCGTTCTGGTGAACGCTTGAATCTGATTTGTTTCAATACCGGATAAAAATTCCTCAATGCCAACGGCGCCTTCCATCATGGTGTATGATGTGCCGATATTAATGGAACTGTGATCGTCCGACCCGCCCGTAAGATGTTTTTTCCAGGGCTCCGGAAAAGGAGGTATGATGCGGTGCTTTTCAGCCAGCCGCACAATGTCCTGCGGCTGCAATCGTGCGCATATATCCTTCAGGCAGGAATTCTGCACATCATCGCGCGCGCCGTTTAATTCCAGGTTTTTAAACAGCAGCAGCAGTTTTTCAACATGTGTTCCCGTAAGCCGCTCATTTACTGCATACAGCGGATGGGCCAGCACATGCACAATATTGTTTTGATTGAGATAGGCAACCAAATCAAAGATATTTTCTCTGATTGCCTGAATATCGCGGTGAATTTTTTCCGTGATGTTATATACCAGGACATGCACTTTGCACTGATCATCGGGGAAATAGGTCGTAACCTCCTCGCTGATAAAGGTATCGGGAAAACGGGCTATCTCAAGGCATCCATCAATCATATTGTGGTCGGTGATGGTAACCAGGGTCATGCCCCGTTGTTTAGCAATCCGGTACAGGCGCAGCGGTTCGGTAAAGCTTTCCGGGCAGCCAAGTTTTTGCAAAATCCATTCAGTGGGCCGTTTGGAAAATTTTGAATGAACGTGAATATCCGCTTTGGTACTCTGAGGGTGCATGAGGTTATGTTTCATTGCGTTGCGCACTCCAAAAAAGCTCATTCAATCAGCACGGTTTCGCCCGCACGAACTTTGTCCCCCGGCTTAACCCTAATGTGCATCCCGGTTATCTGGCGCACCACCAGATCAACCTGGGAGCCCATCCGGATAAGGCCGAAAATGGCGCCGCGTTTTATAAAATCGCCTTCGCGCAGGTAGCTCTCAATGCGGTTGACGCGTTTACCCGCAATTTGCACCAGATAGCACGGGACGGGGACCCCGCGAAAAATACCGTTGAGTTTGGTTACGGTCCTTTCATTGTATAAAATATGCAAACTGTCTTTATACAGCGGCTTTTTCTTGAATATGGTTCTCACGTGCATGGGCAGCATGCATACATTGCGGCGAGCCGGATAATGCCGGATGCTTTCTATATGCCCTGAAAGTGGCGCGCGGTTATAATGGACGTTAAACGGGCTCATAAAAATACCAATGACAATTTTGGGGAACGAGAGATCTTCATGGATAAGGTCTTTGATATGGGCGCCCAGATTTTTTTTTACCAGAACCACATCTTCGTCGCGTTCCACCTGTTTTACATACACCACCGTTCCGTCGGCCGGGCTTATGATGGAGGAACCAGCCGGCGGTTGGCGGGACGGATTGCGAAAAAACCAGATAAAACGCCAGCAAATAAACAGAGCTATGAACAACAGGATGCCGCCGACAACAAGCGCGCTGTTTACTGAATAAACTTCCATGTATTATCCTTGAGAACCCGAATCAGCGCCACCCCGGAAGAGAAGGGAAAGTTGATTACTTCAAAAAATTCCTCTTCCTGTTTGATGCTGTTAACAAGCTTCTTCACCCCTGCATGCCTGAGCAGTTCGCGAAGGTATAAATTGGTATCGTGCAGGAAGATGTAGGTATTTTTATGGGAATGCCGTAACACGCTGTTGAAATCGTATTTTACTTGATAAAAAGCATGATTGCCGTCGATGAATGCAATGTCAATGTCGGCTAAATGCAACACGTCGTAAAATTTAAAAAATTCCCTGCTGGTGTATTTATAGTGGGTGACGATTTGCTCCACAGAAAATCGCTTAAAATGTTCCGAGACCTTTTCCGGATCAGCCCACTGGTTCGTGCCGCCCACTGTTTTAAACGGCCCGTCTTTGATCAAAGAATAGGAAGGATCTATAAAGGTCAATACTCCCCGATTGCCATTATCTTTTATGCCAAGAGCAAGGCACACCACGCTGAAGCCGAAACCCGAACCGATGACCAGAACATGCTGCGGCCTCAAAGCCCTCACCAGACCATAGTAGAGGAATCCAAAGCCAATATTTAGGGTGGAACTGTCTTCGCAGTGGCCTAATGGCTTGGCGTAATCGAAAATGTCTTTTAAAAGGTTATTATTAAGGCTGAAGGTTTCCATGCATGGCCTCTCCCTATTTTCTTTCTCCAATCTGCAGCAATGCGCAGCAAGGCGTTTCTCTACTTTTAATTTTAGGCCTTGTTTGTTAATCGTGTGTTAAGAATCAATGAAAAATTCTTAACAAATTACTAATAGTTATTGACAGCACGGGGTGTCCTATTTGATAATCTTTTTTCATGAATGATAAAACAGCATAAAAAAGGAGGTCCTTATGGTGCATGATATTATAAAAAAAATACATTGGCTGGGCCATGACGGCTTCAGAATAGACACCGATAAAGTTATTTATTTCGATCCTTATCAGATAAAAACATCAGTCCCGGCAGATATCATCTTTATAAGCCATGAGCATTTTGACCACTGCTCAGAAGATGATGTCAGCAAAATACAAAAACAGGACACGGTGATCATTACCGATGCGGTTACCGCAAAAAAACTGAAAGGCACTATCAGGGTCGTAAAGCCCGGGGATACGATCGCAGTAGATGCCATATCCGTTGAAGTTGTTCCCTCCTATAACACGAATAAGAATTTCCACCCCAAATCTTCGGGAATGCTTGGTTTTGTCGTGACGGTGGAGGGGGTGCGGGTATATCATGCCGGAGACGCTGATTTTATTCCGGAGATGAAAACCATCAAAGCAGATATCGCCTTGCTGCCGGTGTCGGGAACCTATGTGATGACCGCGGACGAGGCGGTGCAGGCAGCGCTTGCGATAAAGCCGCAGGTGGCCATTCCCATGCATTATAATGCCATCGTCGGCTCGGAGAAAGATGCGCAGCTTTTTGCCGAAAAATTGCGGGGCAAAATTGACGTGGTGATTTTGCCGCAGGAATGACTATAGCGGCCGGCAATCAACTAACGGCGATCAGCACGCACAGCGTTCCGACTGCGGAACGCTGATTAATACCGGAGAAAGCATGGAACCGGTTTATCTCAGGGCATACCAAACTACCATGCTGCAGGAAAGAATTGAACAGGCGCTGGCAATTCTTTGGTGCTGCACGCTGTGCCCGCGCGAGTGCCGAGTAAACCGTCTGGCGGATGAACGAGGATTCTGCCAAACAGGTAGGTATGCGCTGATTTCAAGTTATGCACCGCATTTCGGCGAGGAGGATCCCCTGGTCGGAAGCGGCGGTTCAGGCACCATCTTCTTTACCTACTGCAGCCTGGGCTGTGTATTCTGCCAGAACTATGATATCAGTCATCGCGGTGCAGGCGCCGAGGTTGGCGCCAGCAGTCTTGCCGCGATTATGATTCGCCTGCAGGAGCAGGGGGTGCATAATATCAATCTGGTAACGCCCTCGCATGTGGTAGCCCAAATACTGGAAGCACTTCCGCTGGCAATTGAAGCCGGACTGCGCCTGCCTCTGGTATATAATTCAAGCGGCTATGAAGCGGTTGAAACGCTGGCGCTGCTTGACGGCATTATTGATATATATATGCCGGATTTAAAATTTGCCGCGAGCGATAGTGCCCGCCGCTATTGCAATGCACCGGACTATCCGGAGCGGGCGCGGGCGGCAATTACCGAGATGCACCGACAGGTGGGGGCTCTGGTAATTAACGAGCAGGGAATAGCAGAGCGCGGCGTGCTGGTGCGGCATCTGGTGATGCCCGAGGGCACAGCCGGCACCTATGAACTTATGAAATTTCTGGCAGAGAACGTTTCGCCGGACACCTATGTCAATATCATGAATCAATACCGGCCGTGCGGCGATGCGGAGAAATTTCCTGAAATATGCCGGGCAGTGACGGCAGCAGAATATCAGCAGGCGCTGGAGGCTGCGCACCGTGCCGGCATACGCAGGCTTGACCGCCGGCTGCCCCGGTTTTTACTGGGCAGACACTGATTCCCGTTAAAACCACTTCATTGTTTCCTTGGGAGATATATGAGCAAATTAATCGCCATAATAGATGACGAACCTGACATCGTTGAGCTGGTATCCATAAATTTGAAAAAGGCAGGGTTTGATACCAGAGGTTTTGCCAATCTGGAGAGCTTTTTATCGTTTTTAACAAAGCATACGCCCGATCTGGTCATCCTTGACTTGATGCTCCCCGATGCAGATGGATTTGAAATATGTAAATATCTCAAACAGAAGGACCGGCTCGCATCTATTCCGATCATCATGCTGACCGCAAAGGCTGAAGAGACCGATAAAATTCTGGGGCTTGAACTGGGGGCAGACGATTATATTACCAAACCGTTTTCGCCTCGTGAACTGGTGGCGCGGGTAAAAGTGGCGCTGCGGCGACAAACCCATAAAGAGGATACAAAAAAGATAGATATCGGGCGAATCCTGACCATTGATCTGGAAAAGTTTGAAGTTCGCGTTGAAGGCAAGAGAGTGGATCTTACCACCACTGAGTTCAAAATTTTACAGCTTTTATCTTCCAAGCAAGGGTGGGTGTTTTCCCGGGATAAAATTCTGGATTATCTCTGGGGCAGAGAGAAGGCGGTGCTTGACCGAACTGTGGATGTGCATGTTAAAAATCTGCGGGATAAGCTGGGGATTGCTGCTGCTTTTATTAAAAATATGCGGGGCATTGGTTATAAGCTGGAAGCATGAAAAAATCGCTATTTGCCAAAATATTTATAAGCTACCTGATACTCATCGTAACCCTGTCGTCCGTAATATTGTTTGTTTCGTTTCGCGCTATTAAGCAGTCCTACCTTGACACTGCTTCTCGGGATCTTACCCGTCTGTGCATAGCCCTTGAACCTAAAATTATCACGTTCCTGGCAGAGCAGCGTGTTTCGGAACTGGATGCGTTTGTCAAAGATCTGGGCAAACATATTCAAACGCGCATCACGGTGATTGATATGGAGGGCACGGTGCTTGCCGATTCGGAAAAAAATCCGCGCGATATGGAAAAACATAACCTTCGGGCTGAAATACTTCAGGCCCGCCAGGGAGCGGTCGGCACATCCGTGCGATTCAGCACGACGGTAAAAGAAGAAATGCTGTATGTTGCCCTTCCTATAGAGCACAATGGCGCCCGCTTGGGCGTGCTGCGGGCGAGCTTGTTTTTGAAAGATATTAAAACGCTGTTGCATACATTACAGGTCAGCATCATCGCAAGTGCGCTGGGTATCGGCATTGTGGCGCTGCTGGGGGCGGTACTTTTTGCGTATCATTTGACAAAGCCGGTTCGCCAGCTTATGGCTGCTGCACATCGGGTCGCAGCCGGCGATTTTAATGCCAAAGCGTTGCTTGACGCGACCGATGAATTTGGCGAACTGGGAAGAAGTTTCAATTACATGACTGAAGAATTAAGCCGATTTTTTGCCGAACTTTCATGGCGAAAAGATGAGCTTAACAGCATCATTGCATCTATTCAGGACGGGCTGCTGGTGCTGGACAAAAAGGGGGTTGTCGTCTTAAGCAATGAAAGCATCCGCGCCATCGTGGCCAATCCGCACTGTGAAGGCAAATACTACTGGGAAGTTATCAGGGAGCCGCAATTCAATACGCTGGTAAATAGTGTCAGCACGGAAAAGAAAAGCGCTGCCACCGAAATCGCAATAAACGGCCGAACCTTTTTATGCAGTGCCGCCGCGCTGGGAGCGCAGGAAAAAATTGTTGTTATGTTTCACGATATAACCGAGGTCAAGCGGGTGGAGAAAATAAAAAAAGATTTTGTGGTAAATGTTTCCCATGAGTTGCGCACCCCCCTTACCTCTATTAAAGGTTTTGTGGAAACTCTTGAGGAGGAAAGCGGGGGGAAGAACCGCGAATACGTTAAGATCATAAAACGCAATACCGAACGGCTCACCAATATTGTTGAAGATCTTCTGCTCCTGTCAGAACTCGAAGAAAAAGGCACAACGCTGCATCGCGAAGCCTGTGATTTCAAAACAATGCTTGAGAACGTTCAGCGTATTTTTGAACACCGGCTCGCAGCAAAGGGGCTGGTAATGAAGATTGAAATCCCCGCAGACCTGCCGGTCATTATGGCGGACTCCTTTAAACTTGAGCAGGTGTTTATCAACCTTATTGACAATGCTATTAAATACACGGAACATGGCGGCATCACCATAACCCTCGCCTGCATCAATAGCGTTATGCATATTACGGTAAGGGATACCGGCATAGGAATTCCCTCGGAACATCTGCCCCGAATTTTTGAGCGGTTTTACGTGGTTGACGCCTCCCGTTCCCGACAGCTTGGCGGAACCGGGCTGGGGCTTTCGATCGTCAAGCACATAGTGCTGCTGCACCAGGGCACGATAGATGTTCACAGCAGTTCTGAAGCAGGCACCACTTTTCACATAACTCTACCGATCAACCTCCCTCAATAACGGCGGGACACCGTCTTTGAGGGGCGCACTCTGCCCAAGACCCGCCCGTAACTCACGCACCGGGCTTTTTCTTCTTTAAAAATTAATAAAATCTTTATCCATTCTTAACAAATCTCTCTTATAGTCGGTGCATGGTTGCTTCCCCGCCCTCTCTATCTGCCACCCCCGGATAAGAGGTTTCTATGCAGTGCACTGTCCGCGGAACATGTGCACTGCATAGATATTTTAAAAATCAGTTCAGAAAAAACGCGAAAGAATACTCTTAACACAATCTTAACATAAAATTTATACTGGCTTAACAGTTGCCCATTAGAACACGCGGTCAACGATTAATGTTTTACTCACCATTAAACCAATGCAAAAGGAGGAAAAAATGGGCAACAAACCGAAACAGAAACATTTAAAAAACCAACTGCATCTGGGCACAGCGGCAATACTGCTTATCTGCATGGGTATGCTTATTGCGCCAGTACCGGCTCTGGCAGGGCCGATATTTGACAACCCTGATTTCATCCTGCTCTTTCCGGGCGTTTCACAAAAAATCTCAT
>CAZQKW010000034.1:0-35382 GCA_964594075.1 uncultured Thermodesulfobacteriota bacterium
AAAGATGTTTTAAAATTTTTGATGCCCCGCCTTGTAGGCGGGGTAATTCACTTTATAGCCACGGTTGCCTGATCACAAACCTCGTTGTTGGTCATAACCATTGCTGGATGCAATCAGGTACCCGTTATGACCGATATGACAGAAAAATAAATAGAAAAAAACAAAAGACAGGAGCATGCTATGAAACAGCCTTTGCACCGAAACGTTTTTCAGCTCGTCGTTGTGTTGTTATTTTTCACCGTTACCGCCTCATCATTTGCACAGCTTTCTGAAGAAACCATACCACCAGCATTGATGCCCTGGAAGACCTGGGTGCTTCACGGGGAAGAAACCAGGCTCTGCCCGTGTCTTTACAATGACGCCGGCGCATTCAAGTGTTCCTGGCCGTCGCGTTTGAACCTTGATCTGAATCGCCAGGGCGGCTCCTTTTTGCAGGAGTGGATGATGTATGCAAAATCATGGGTTCCGCTGCCCGGCGGAATTGGACAGTGGCCCACCTCCGTTATGGTTGACGGCAAACCCGCTGCTGTCGTAGCCCGTGACAAAAAGCCGGGCGTGTTTCTGCAGACAGGCAATCATTTGATACAGGGTACTTTCACGTGGAGAGAAATGCCGGAGATGCTTAATGTGCCGCCTGAGAGCGGTCTGGTTGCGCTCACCCTTAATGGCGCTCCCATCGCATATCCAGTTTATGAACGCGATGGTCGGCTGTGGCTGCAAAAAAGGCAAACAAAGGACGAACAGGAAGATCGCCTTGAGGTGAAAATATACCGAAAGCTGACCGACGCCATACCCATGAGGGTTATGAACCATCTCAAAATAATAGCCTCCGGCAGAGCGCGGGAGGTAAGTCTTCCAGGGATTCTTCTGCCGAAAGCTATACCGATTAACATCCAGTGTACCTTGCCCATGAAGCTTGGCACTGACGGTAACCTTATCATTCAAATCCGGCCCGGTCAGTGGGAGGCAGCGTTAGATTCCTATCTTGAAGGGCCGGTCGCACAGATAGGCCCGGTGTTGGGTGCCTTCGGTCAAGAGACATGGGTTTTTGAAGCCCAGAACCATTTGCGCATGGTTGATATCAAAGGCGTTCCTGCCATTGACCCTCAACAGACTGACGTGCCTGCAGAGTGGAAAAATCTTCCTGCTTTTATCATACAACCTGATGCCGTTATTAGTTTTCATGAAACCAGGCGGGGAGATCCCGACCCCGCGCCAGATCAGCTTCATCTGAAAAGGACGTGGTGGCTTGATTTCGACGGCAGGGGATTCACCATTCATGATGAAATTACCGGCACCCTGAGTCGGCAGTGGTATCTTGCGATGAACCCGCCCACCCAACTGGGAAGGGTTGCGATAGATGGTGTTGACCAGCTTATAACAGAGCAGGGCAGCGACCGAAAACCGGGTGTCGAACTGCGCAAAGGAAGGGTAACCTTAGCCGCCGATTCCCGGATTGATGAGCCGACGCCATTTATTTCGGCAGTGGGTTGGGATCATGATTTCCAATCTGTATCAGGCGAGCTGAACCTTCCGCCTGGCTGGCAGCTTTTTACTGTGCGGGGCATAGACGTGATGCCCGGAACCTGGTTTGAGCGCTGGACGCTGCTTGACCTGTTTCTGATTCTTATCATTGCGCTCACGTTCTGGAAGCTTTATTCTGTGTGGTGGGGGATTCTGGCCCTGGTGTCTTTGATACTCACGTATCATGAGGTTGATTCTCCGTGTCTGATGTGGGTCAGCGTGCTTGCAGCAACATCGCTCTTTCGCGTCCTGCCGGAAGGACGGACGCGCAGGATAATCAATATGTGGCGGCTTGCCTCCCTTTTTGGTCTGATCGTGCTATTCATTCCCTTTGCAGTGCAACAGATCCGTTGGGGAATTTATCCGCAGCTTGAACAGGAGGCTGTCGCATTTCCGGAAAAATTTACTGACGAAACAAAGGGAGAGGCTGAAACACGGCACACGGTGCCGGCGGAAAAAGAGTATGCCTCGAGACAAAAAAAGGGGTATGAGCTTGTGCCAGCTAAACCAACAGAACAGGCGCCTCCCAGGCAGGCAGTTTTTGAAGTAGATCCAAAGGCAGTAATACAAACTGGACCGGGGCTTCCCGCTTGGCACTGGTGCAAAATCTCCATGAACTGGAACGGTCCGGTGGAGCGCGGGCAGCACGTCAGGTTTTATTTGGTCTCGCCAGATGTAAATCTATTACTGAATGTGCTCCGGGTTCTGCTGTTTGGCGCCCTGATTCTTTGCGTTATTAATGTTAAAGGTTTTTCGGGTGCGTTGCGAAAAAGTGTTCCCCTGGCAGCTCTTTTCCTGCTGCTGATGATATCTCAGGGACGAGCTGCGGCAAATGCGGCAGATGGGTGTTTTCCATCAGCCGAAATGCTCGAACAACTTAAAGAGCGGATGCTTAAACCAGCGGACTGTTTTCCTGAATGTGCAGATATAGCGCGCATGGATATTTTAGCCCTGCCAGAAGAGCTTGACATCATCCTGGAAGTGCATGCTGCTACAGCTTCGGCAGTGCCTTTGCCCGGAGATAGCAAAGTCTGGTCGCCCGAGCAGGTTTTTGTTGAAAACAAGGCCGCCGCAGCCATGCGAAGAAGTGATGACGGTATTCTGTGGCTTTTTGTGCCGCCGGGCACGTATCGAGTGACTATGAAAGGGAAGACCCCACGTGTTACTACTTTTCAACTTCAGCTTCCGCTTAAGCCCCATCAGGGCGCGGCCAAAGCACAGGGCTGGGACATACAGGGCATCGCTCCAGATGGCCAGGTAGCGGCGAGCCTTCAGCTTACTCGAACCGGCGGCACTGATGGCGATCAGAGAGGTAGTGCCAAAAGTATAGCACTGACGCCATTGCTCTCAGTTGAGCGCAACCTTGAGCTGGGACTCAATTGGCAGGTGTACACTACCGTGCGCAGGATAAGCCCGATCGGGGTGCCGGTTACCGTATCAATCCCTTTGATTCAAGGTGAATCAGTTACCACGGCGGATATCCGCGTGGCGGAGGGCGCAGCACTCATTACCCTTGATGCCAAGGAGACAGAACTGCGCTGGCAGTCCTCGCTGGTTATCGGTTCTGAAATAACGCTTAAGGCACCTGAAGCAATGCCGTTGACGGAAACCTGGATCCTTGACGCAAGCCCGATATGGCACTGCAGCGCTTCTGGCATCCCTGTTATTCATCATCAAGATGCGGAAGGATACTGGCGGCCTCAATGGCGGCCATGGCCGGGCGAGCAGGTTACCATTACTGTTTCCCGGCCGGTCAGCGTTCCCGGTAGGAATACCACCATAGATAGCGCGTTGCTACAATGGACGCAGGGCGAGCGCATTTCAAAGGGCGAAATTGCGCTTACAATACGGGCAAGCCAGGGCGGGCAGCATACAGTTACGCTCCCCGAGGGAATAACCGTGCAGCAGGTAACAATAAATGACAAAAGCCTGCCCATCAGGGAAACCGAGCGCAACGTAACGGTTCCCCTTCAACCGGGCACTCAAACTGTTGCCATTACGTGGAATCAGAGCACTGCGTCACAATTTCTGGTAAGGGGGCCTCGGGTTTATGTGGGTGACCAAGCAGTAAATGCGCATGTTTTATTTTTTATGCCGTTAAATCGCTGGATTCTCTGGGTAGGAGGACCTCAGCTGGGACCAGCTGTGCTCATTTGGAGTTACCTTGTGGTTATCATACTTTTTGCCTTTGCGCTTGGGCGCATTCCCTGGTCACCGCTCAGTTCAGGACAGTGGTTACTGCTGGTGCTGGGACTCACGCAAGTTCATCCGGTGGTCGGGATAATTGTGGTGGGCTGGCTGCTTGCGCTGAAATACAGGGGGATTCAGCGCATGCCGGCTAATCGTGTTAATTTTAACCTGATTCAAGCAGGTCTTGTCATCTTGACCGTTGTCGCGCTCATCTGTTTGTATTCAGCAATAGAGAAAGGACTGCTGGCTATTCCTAATATGCAGATTGCAGGAAACGGTTCAACCAACGCGCAACTCACATGGACACTCGACCGAATTACCGGCGTTATGCCGCAGCCCTGGGTTATATTCCTGCCGCTGTTTGTCTACCGGGGGTTTATGCTGCTGTGGGCGCTCTGGCTTGCCCAAGCTTTGTTGAAGTGGCTGCGACAAGGCTGGCAGTACTTTTGTGCTGGAGGCATATGGAAGAAGAGCAAACCTTCAGCAAACATGATGGGGTAATGCAGGTAATGCTGGTATAAAAATCGCTGTTGATTAAAGGCGAGGTAGGGTAGCGCTACGCTTTACTGCAAAAAGTTGATGCCGGTAAATAATCTTCAAAAAGTCGTCCTTTTTTGGCGTAGCATAACACTGCCATATAGGAAGGAGTCTGCTGAAGAACATTTCATTATTTTGCGCCACGGGACTTTTTACGGCGCAGAAATGCCGCTGACCATAAACGATGTAGACTGAGATAGATGATTATTGTTACCCGAGGCGGATAGCTTAATTTTTTTATTTTAAAATTCCCGCCCTGATGTGCTAATATCTTCGTCCGAACAGATAAGATTCCCCGAACATCGCATACTGGAGGAAGAGAATGGCACGCATCGGCATAATCGGCGGCACCGGGTTTGACAGTCCCGATATTATTCAGGGAATAACCCAAAAAAAAATTCACACCCCCTACGGCCCGCCATCTGATCTGATAACCCTTGGCCAGTATGAGCAGGTTGACATTGCGCTGCTTCCGCGCCACGGGTCTGCACATAATATTAACCCAACCCTGGTTAACTACCGGGCCAACATCTGGGCATTGAAAGAACTGGGCGTTACCCATATTCTTGCCATTACGGCGGTTGGGTCGTTACGGGAAGACATAGCGCCCGGCGATCTGGTATTCCCTGACCAGTTTATTGACCGCACGACCCAGAGAAAAGCGACGTTTTTTGAAGGGCATGCAGTCTGTCATATTCCCATGGCAGACCCTTTTTGTGAAACACTGCGCACGCTGCTGGCGCAGGTGGCTGAACGCCTTTCGCTGCAGCATCACAAACAGGGAACCATCATCACCATTGAAGGGCCCCGTTTCTCAACCCGTGCTGAGAGCAAACTGTATCGGCAATGGGGAGCCGATGTCATTAATATGAGCACCGTGCCTGAAGTGGTGCTGGCGCGGGAAGCTGGCATCTGCTATGCCACCATTGCCATGAGCACTGACTATGATTGCTGGCATGCCAGCGAGGAGCCGGTCACCTGGGAAATAATTCAAAAAACCATGAACAAGAATGTGCAAAATGTAACGACCCTGCTGTTTAACGTGCTCAAGGAAATCACCGACCGGCCCTGCGCATGCCGCGAGGCAGTAACTCAATCAATTCTGTGACGCATTACCGAGTTATCTTCATCCATGAGCACAGTATCGTGAAAAGGAGATAGCGGCGTGGATTTAAAAGAGAAAATAAGAAATATTCCTGACTTTCCCCACAAAGGCATTCTCTTTCGTGACATCACCACCCTGCTTAAAGATGCAGACGGATTTCAGTACGTGATAGATGCCTTTGCACAGCGCTTTCAGAACGTGCCGGTGGATATGGTGGCCGGCATTGAATCGCGGGGATTTATTATCGGTGCTGCCGTTGCCTATCGGCTCAAGAAGGGGTTTGTTCCCATGCGCAAGCCGGGCAAACTGCCGGCAGAGAAGCTCTCGGCAGAGTATTCTTTGGAATATGGCACCGACCGCATTGAAATGCACACCGATGCCATTAACGCGGGTGATCGGGTATTGCTGGTTGATGATTTGCTGGCGACCGGCGGGACCATGAAGGCAGCCTGCGAGCTGGTGGAAAAGGCCGGCGGGATAGTGGCAGGATGCGCCTTTATCATTCAGCTGGCCGGTTTGCAGGGGGAAAAATGCCTTGATAAATACCCCTTATTTACCCTGGTAACCTATGACTGATGACACACACCCATCTCTGTTGAGACGAGACGATCATGGATAAAAAAAGAGCTCTGTCAATTCTGGAAAAATTCCCGGAGGGCCAGATCTTAGTCATCGGCGACCTGATGCTTGATGAATATATTGAAGGCAGCATTGAGCGCATTTCGCCCGAGGCACCTATTCCCGTGGTTAATATTTTTAACCAGGATGCGGATCGGCGCCTGGGCGGAGCAGCCAACGTATTTAACAATCTTATTTCTCTGGGCGGACGGAACATCTGCCTCTGCGGCATTGTGGGAGATGATGAAAAAGGCGCTATTTTGCGGGAAAAGCTGCGGAGCATGAACGGCGATACCGAGGGGATTATTGTTGAACCGCACCGGCCCACCACGGTCAAAACGCGCATCGTGGCACACAATCAGCAGGTTATTCGTCTTGACCGGGAAGAACGCGCGCCGATCAGCAGAGAGATTCGCCAGCAGGTTATCGCGTATATCCTGAAGAAAATGAACGATGTTCAGGCGTTGATTATTTCTGATTACGAAAAGGGGCTGGTCACCGAGCACCTGCTGCGCGCCATTATCCCGCATGCTGTTAAAAAGAAAATCTGCATAGCGGTTGACCCCAAATTCAGCAATTTCAGGCATTTTAAGAAAGTTACTATTGTCGTCCCGAACGTCAAAGAAGCACAGGCATTTGTGCGCCACGAAGTTAAAACCACGGGCGAAGTCATTGACGCCGCCCGGGCGATAATAAAAGCCCTTGATTGCCAGTATGTGCTGATTAAAATGGGCGAGCGGGGCATGGCGCTGGTTAGCAGCATCGGGACGTATATTACCATTGAAACCGCCGCCGTCGAGGTATATGATGTGACCGGCGCCGGCGATACGGTTATCAGCACGTTGATGTTGGCGCGCACTGCCGGCGCCACCTGGGAAGAAGCGGCACGGCTTGCCAATGCCGCAGCAGGCATTGCCGTCAGTCATCTGGGCACATCGCCGGTGGGACTGGAAGAATTAAAAAAAGCCATTCGCACCAACAGGTTTCCGAATCTGTGAGCACGCCTGCTATACCGCAGCCTGTAAAGCTTATCATGAGCCTTATCACAGGGATGCCGCACCTGATCGACGCGGTGTGCGAAACGCTGCGCGCCTATTTTGGCGAACTTGATTTTATCAGCGACCTGCTGCCGTTTCACTATACCCGCTACTATGAGGCTGAACTGGGCAGCAGTCTCGTGCGCCGCATGATAAGTTTTCAGACCCTGATTTCACCGGACGCGCTGCCTGCGATCAAGCTGACGACCAATAGCCTGGAGCAACGCTTCGCTGACGCAAGCGGCAAACGAACGGTTAACATTGACCCGGGCTATATTGCCCTGTCCCATGTGATACTGGCAACTGGCAAGGGCTTTGCGCATCGGCCGTATCTGCGCGACGGCATATACGCAGACCTTACCCTTATTTTTCAGGCGCATACGTTTAGGCCGCTGGAGTGGACATTTCCGGATTACCGATCAGAAGAGATGATCGGTCTTCTCAATACCCTGCGCAGCCAGTATCTCAGGCAATTGCGCGGCACGGCGGGTAAAGGGGCGTAAACAGAATTTTTTCAACGATACTGCATGCTGCGGGACCGCAGCGGCACAGGGAGATCAACAATGGCAAAAAGCATGACCGGATACGGGCGCGGGGAATCGCTGTTTGAGGGCAAAAAGATTATTGTTGAAATGCGTTCTGTCAATCACCGCTATTGTGATGTGTCGCTCAGGCTTCCCGCCCGCTTCGCGGCGATGGAAACCGAGATTAAAAAGTTTATCACCAGTCGCACCGGTCGAGGTAAAGTTGACGTGAACATCCAGTTTGAAAACAGCGAGGAAGCAGCCTACGACTTAACCATTAACCTGCCGCTGGCAAAGGCGCTGTATAAACTGCTGGAAACCCTGCGGCAGGAACTTAACCTGTCCGGCACGGTAGACCTTGCCACCCTGCTGTCGTTTCGGGATATTATTGCACCGGCAAAGGAGCCGCGCGATACCGCGGGGGATTTTGAATCGCTGCGCCCCCCTCTTGAACAGGCCCTTGCCACGCTGCAGCAGATGCAGGAACAGGAAGGTGCGGAAATAACGGCAGACATGCGCGCCCGGCTGGAAACCATTCGCACCGCAATTGAAAAGATAGAGTCCATATTTCCCCGCTCGCTTGCCGAACGCGAACAGGCGCTGCGGGAACGAATCAGCACCTGGTGTGCGGGCGTTGAGATTGATGCGGGACGGATGGCCCAGGAAATTGCCTACTTGGTTGACCGCAGCGATATTACCGAGGAATTGATTCGGGTCAAAAGCCACATAAAACAGTTTGACCAGTGGCTTGATACCCCGGAGACCGTGGGACGAAAGCTTGACTTCCTGCTCCAGGAAATAAACCGCGAGGTGAATACAATCGGCTCCAAGGCAAACGACGCGGATATTTCCCGGCATGTGGTTGAGATTAAAAACGAACTGGAGAAAATAAGAGAGCAAGCTCAAAACATTCTGTGAGATTGCAACGTTTTTAAAAAAATTTAGTGAACGACAGGCATACCCAGACATATGCCGATATGCCCCGCGCTGCGTGTGGGGAGCATCGCTCATTACCATGCGGCACACCGAAAAAAACGCTATTATGTTCATCGTATCCGCTCCCTCGGGAACCGGAAAGACCTCTCTCTGTAAAGCCGTCATTGGCACGATCCCCGGTCTTGTCTTTTCAATATCCCATACTACGCGACCGCCGCGGCCGGGAGAGAAAAACGGCGCTGATTATTATTTTGTTTCACCTGAGGTGTTCAAACAGTATGTTGCCGACCAAAAAATGGCAGAATGGACTGAAGTGTATGGCAACTGCTATGGCACGGCTACGGAAACTATTGAACGGGCGCTGGGTAGCGGCTGCGATCTGCTTCTGGATATAGAAGCGCAGGGCGCACGCCAACTGCTGGAGAAATATCCTGCCAGCATCACAATTCTGGTGCTCCCCCCGTCGCTTGAAGAGCTGAAGAAAAGGCTCAGGGAACGGGGCACCGATGGTCCGGACAGTATAGCCCAGCGGCTCAAGCAGGCGCAGGAGGAGATCAGGGCGATGTCCTGGTACCAATATGTCGTGGTCAACGACCAATTTGATGATGCGGTCATGCAGCTGTCTTCAATCATCGTTGCGGAACGCTGCCGCCGCAACCATCATATAATCGCGCAGATTATAGATAATGGATCCCGCAATAAAAAATAGAATTATTATTGCCCTTGATGTGGATTCGCTGGAGCGGGCCCGGGAGCTGGTTGCCCAGTTGCGGTTCTCAGCGGGCGTTTTTAAAATAGGCAAGCAGCTGTTTACCCGCTACGGCCCTGAAGCACTTACGATGGCACACCGCATGGGCAGCGCCGTTTTCCTTGATCTTAAGTTTCATGATATTCCTCATACCGTAGCAGGTGCATCGTATGAAGTGGCGCGCCACGGTGTCTTACTGTTTACCATCCACGCCCTGGGCGGGTTTGCGATGATGCAGCAGGCTGTGGCCGCCGTGCACCAGGCTGCCGAGACGCTGCACGTGCGCCGGCCACTGGTGCTTGCGGTTACCGTATTGACCAGCCTTGCTCAGGCAGACCTTGCGGCGCTGGGCATCAGCGGGGGGATAGAAGACCAGGTGGTGCGTTTGGCGCAGCTTGCCCGCAGTGCAGGCGTGGACGGGGTGATTGCATCCCCGCGCGAAATAGAGAAGATAAAAGCAGCCTGCGGTTCAAATTTTTTGGTGGTGACACCGGGCGTGCGGTTACCGACCGGACGCGCTGATGATCAGAAGCGGATTCTCACACCCGGTGCGGCAATTCGGAAAGGTGCAGACTATATTGTTGTCGGCCGTGCGGTCATCGAAGCCGCTAATCCGCTTGCAGCAGTGCATGAAATTATTAAGGACATTGAATGTGAGAATTCAGAAGACCGAAGCCAGTAGTCAGGAAAGCGGTACTTTTGACAACAATACGCTGCATTCGGCATTCTGTCTTCTGCATGCGCTTTTTTTATATGCTCATCCTCTACGGCATCCACCCGGTTCTTGAAGCCCTAAAGAAACGTCCCCACGCGTTCCATCGGCTCTTTTTGGCGCACGACAAGGGCAGCGCCGATGTTCAGCAGATACGCGCGTTAGCTCACGCTGCGCATATCCCTGCCGCGCTGCTGCCGCCGCACGAATTGACGCGTCTGTGCAGGTCAGAACAACATCAGGGCGTGGTGGCAGAAGTCGAACCGGTGCCGTTGTCTGCGCTTGAAGAACTTGTCGCCCACTGGAAACAGCACCACGAGAAAGCACTGTTTCTTATCCTTGATTCCATTCAGGATCCGCAGAATTTTGGCGCACTTATTCGCACTGCCTACTGCTGCGGCGCAATGGGCGTCATATTTCCCCAGGACCGCGCTGCCACAGTCACCGGTGTGGTGGCAAAAGCGTCAGCAGGAGCTACCGAACATATCCCGCTGTGCCGCGTGGTAAATATTGCTGCAACAATTGAAGCATTAAAAAAAGCGGGGATCTGGATTGTCGGCACCGCACCGCAATCAGAAACCAGCCTATATGCGTTTGATTTTAACCTTGATGTTGCGGTTATCATTGGCGCGGAGGGAAAGGGCATGCGGCATCTGGTCGCTCGCAAGTGCGACTTCTGCATCTCGATTCCCATGCAAGGCGAACTTGATTCGCTCAATGCATCGGTGGCTGGCGCGGTGGTGCTGTTTGAAATTATGCGACAGAGACAGTATATAAAAAAACAGTAGTTTTATGATAAATACTCAAACCGCCATGGCAGCAGTCCTGCACGGCTGCTGCCATGGCGGTTTTTAAATCACTATTCAAAGGATCTCGCCGCTTTGACAAATGCTTCCACTTTGGCAAGGTCTTTTTTGCCCCGGCACATGTCCGTGCCGGTGCATGAGTCAACGCCCCAGGGCTGCACTGCTTTGATTGCTGCGCTGACATTATCCGGGTTAAGCCCGCCCGCAAGAATGACCGGCTTTTTGCACTGCTCAACTATTTTTCTGCTGACCGCCCAGTCGTGAACCTTTCCGGTGATGCCGATCATGCCGGGAACCTCTGTGCTTCCTTCTGAATAATCGCCTGCGTAGGTATCAAGAATAAAAATATCAGCCACGTCCTGATATTCAAGGGCAAGCCCCAGGGAATCAATGTGATCAGAGCGTCCCGGCAGGCCTACGGGAATTGCCTGAAGCAGTTTTATCTCGCCCAGTTCTTTTTTGATTGCGCGCAGGTCGTCAACCGGCAGCATGTCTGTGCTGCACAGGTGCATGACATGGGGTTTTATTTCCTTGACGATGCGCAACCCGGTCTCAAAGCCGCAGAACACCGGCAGCAGCACCGTGGTCATGCGGTCGCGCACCAAATCAACAATCTGTTTCATAAGTGCGCGATCGTCCGGATTGTCAGCCACGTCGAGCCCGATATAATCAACGCCCAGGGCGGCGAGGGCGGCAGCATCTTCAATGGTTTTGGCGCCGTAAATTTGCACGATCATACTGGGACCGCATGAAAATCCCTCAAGAAGCCGGAAGAACACAGCAGGTTCACAGGGATTATAACACACACCATTGCGTCACGGCTTTTATTCCATGACTTCGTAAATGTAGCCGGTATTTGCGGGCTCTGGGGTAAGCAGATAGTCAATGCCTAACTGCTCATAACAGTCCATGATCTCTTTTTCTGTGTGCTTATTGCATACCGTAACAATTCCCGGACCGGCGGAGGATATGAACGTGGCGACCGGATTGTGTTTTTGCATCAGATCCCGTAGCTTCCAGAAGAGCTGCTTAATGCCCGGAAACATGTTGTCAAAAAGCTGCATGAAAGGATCATAGGAAAAGGCCTTATATATCCCCTTGCCCACGCCGACGATATCATTTTCCTTTATGGCACGCCCCACCTCCGCAAACACCTCGCGGTGAAACCTGTCCATCTCCGGCAGCTTATCAAGAATATCCTGGAAAATCCCTCCTGCTTCCCGCGCCATAGCGCCTTTAGCGTCAGGTTTTGGATAGTCGGGCACCCCGATAACATAACCAAATTCTTCAGGTACCACCATCCGATGAAGAAGCTGGCTTTTATCAACCAGGATAATCCCGCCCTTCAGCCCCATCCAGGATGTGCCGCCGGTGCATTGAACCGTGATCAGGTTTTCATGATCGCCATCAATCTCTTCCCCATAGTTCTGAGCTAAAAACCGCGGCAGCTTGTCAATTTGTATTGGGTCACCAAGCAGTTTGTTAATGGCAAGCGCTGTTGCGGTAAACAGCGCCGCAGATGAACCGGAACCAACATGCCGGTAGGGGAAATCGTTGTTTGCCTCAATCAGCAATCCGCCCGTATAGCCGGCCTGCTGCCGGGTAATCTCTGCTGCATGCCTGACAATACTTGCACGCCGGGTGCTTTCGGTTACGTGCAGCGTGTCGAAAAGCGACACATCGGCATGGGTTCTCAGGTTAACGCCAAAGGATACTTCTCCATAATTAAATTCCCCGGTCGGCTCTTGCTCCACCAGCCCCTTTATGTTTTTAAAAAGGGCAAACAGCCGGCCCGGGACGGTTACGCGGACGCGTTTATAGACTGGGTGTGCCGATTGTCTGAACCCATCATGAAGGGGAAAGGCAAGATTACCTATTTTTACCTTTTTGAAATTCCATTGTTCTAATATCTTATCATGTTCGTCCATAGCAGAACCTCCAATTCTCAAGCTGTCAGCGGTCGGCTTTCAGCGCAAATAACAAAGCCTATAGCCGAGGGCTGAAAGCTCAGAGCTTATTTTGTTCCTACAATCAGCGGGGATGTTGCGGGAATATCAATGGTCGCAACATTCTTAAATCCTGCATCCTTGAGCCAGGAAGTGTATTCAGAGATGGTAAAGGTGTTCCCCTCGGTAGTGTGGATGAGCATATTCACACCAAAAACCAGAGTGAAAAAATCCTTTTCTCGCCCTTCATCAGGGCACAGTTCACAGATTACCAGACGACCATTGGTTTTGAGCGCCTTATAAATTTTAGAAATTATGATTTTACTCTTGCGCTCACCCTCTCCGTGGCAGACATAACTGAGTATTGCCATGTCATACTCATGGTCGCCCAGCGGATCTTCTTCAACGTTGGTGGGCAAAAAATGGAACTGATTGATGACACCCATCTGTTCTGCGTGCCGCCTCGTCTGTTCAAGAACCAACGCATCATCCACGCCGTAAATATGACACGAAGGGTCTGCCTGCGCCAAAGCAATTCCCCAGGCTCCGGATCCGGTGCCGACATCCATAATTTTCAGACCTTTGAGCTGTGTGCCAATGCCCAGAGCCTTTGCGGCGCCTGCAGCCACCAGATGCGTGGTCCGGAACAGCAATGGCACCAGTTCCTTATAATAATTGAAGCCGCCGTCCTGTTCCGTGCCTGAGGGCAGCGACGGCTTCCCGGTTTTTAATACCTCGGTCAGTTTGAACCAGGGTTCCCATGACAGGTCAACATGTTTTACATATTCCCCGTAATACATCTTTTTTCCTTTCACCAAAAAAAATCGTGACAGAGGTGTTAATTCATACCGGCCGTTGCTTTTATGGAGATATCCCATTGCGCACAGCGTATCCAGCACCATCTTCAGACCCCGGCTGTTTGTTTCCGTGACCTGGGCAAGCTCCTCGGCGCTTTTCTTTCCCTGTGCAATATGGGTGAATAGCTCAAGGTCAACTGCGGTGCTCAGTACGCGGGTGCGGCAAAACGCAAATGTATCCAATACAATTTGTTCCGGACTGATCTCATGCCGTTGTTTCTGTTCCATTAATCATGGTCTCCTTAAAAAAGTTTTTAAAAAAGGTTATTACTATTTACCGATTATCGCGCGCAAAGTCAAAGAAATTCAGGATGTTCCCCACAATATTTCATTGGTGAGGATGATGCAATGTCCGAGGTGACATGCTGCCACCATGATGTGCGCATCCGCTTGGCATCACGACCCCGGTACGGACGGTTGTATAGCGGCGAAAAAAATCCCCAGACGCTCGTGTGTTAATGTTCCCCATGCTATCCAGTGCGTTGTGGTGTTCTCATGCGGGTTGCCAGAATGTCGCGGATAACTTTTGGGGAAGTCCCGCAATGAAATTACCTGAGCGTGGGAACGCGCGAACGGATGGGGCAGAACTGCACTTTAATTTTTGAAAAAAACGCGCTACAAAGCTGAAAAAATATGGTGTGCCTGTTCCGTATAGTGTCCTGAGGCATCATACAAAACCAATGGCGCCAGAACCTTTGCCTCCCTGCCGGCCCCTTTCGCCCCTTCAACCAACAAAAGATTTGCCGGCTCGTTACACTTTGGATGGATAAACTGAAGGGTTTTGGGCTCAATGCCGAAGACTCTCATTTCGCCGATCAGATCAACAACACGAACACTGGGATAAATGGCAAGAAATTTCCCGGATACTTTTAGGAGATGCCGAGAAATGCGTAGGAAGTCGCTCAGCGTGCCGCAGAGTTCATGGCGCGATATTGCCTTTTGAGGATCAGGATTGATCCTCCCTGACTGTGCCGGATAAAACGGCGGGTTGCTGATCACCGTATCAAATGAACCGGCGGTGAAAGTTTTTATTATCGCGCGAATGTCAGCATGGACAATCGTTACCCGGGTTTCACAATGGTTAAGTGCCACATTTTTCTGCGCCAGATGCGCAAGATCTTCCTGCACCTCAATACCGGTGATTGCTTTTACGGCTGCCGTTTTAGACAATATAATCGGCAAAATCCCGCTTCCGGTTCCCAGATCCGCTACTGTTCCTACTGCGCGCTTCTGAGCGAATGCTGCGAGCACGAGCGAATCAACAGAGAACCGGTAGCCCAGTCTTTTCTGATATATTTTGAGCTTGCCTGCAAAAAGCTCGCACAGCTCATCATCAGGTAATGAGTTTCCCATGCCCCTATCTTATACTGACTTATACTGACGGTGCGTATGCAGCGCCTGTTGCAACCGGTCGGGATAGTCGGTGACAATACCATCAACGCCCCAGCGCAAAAGGCGTTCCATATCCTGTTGCTCATTGACGGTCCAGACATGCACTTTAATGTGTTTTTTATGAGCCAGCGCAATGAAGCGGGGCCTCACCAGGTGCAGCCTGCCATGATATTCCGGCACCTGCAGCGCGTCAAAAGAGGGGCCATATAGAAAATCAGCGTGCAGCAGCATGAGGAGATAAAAGATAGTGACCTCGCGGCGCGAGGCACTACAGGCAAGCTGCGGCGCCAGCGGACGAAATGCTCGTGCATAGCGATGCTGTTCTGCAGCAATCAACACCTTATCCTCCATGGCACATGCCTGAATAAGAGATCTGAGCCGGTGCGCGTACCCCGGCGGCATCTCCTTGATTTCTATATTTAAGCTGCATTCGGGAAAAGCTTCAAAGACCTCCCGCAATGTGGGTATAGTAATCCCCTGGCCGCGCAAAGGAAAAATACCAGACCCCTCTGGCGAGAAATAATATGCGGCGTCAAGCCGCTTGATTTCTCCACACGTTAAGTCCTTTACCCTGCCGTGACCATTCGTGGTGCGGTCCACCGTGTCATCATGGATTACCACGAACTCGCCATCTTTGGTAGTGTGAAGATCCAATTCAAATACCTCGCTGCCATAGAGGCGCGCTTGTGTAAAGGCATGGATAGTGTTTTCCGGCGCCAATGCCATACCGCCCCGGTGGGCAATATTCAGCGGCTGTGATGCTGAGAGAAACGGTTTTACTTTGCGCATGTTAATTAAAGAATACTTTACAATGGCACATAAATTAATAATAATTTTATCAGCGTGTGTGCATAAAGTAAAGCACCAGAGAAGGCACAACGGGATTAAGCGATCTTTAAACCAACAAGAGAAAGGGACTTTATAATGCAGAATGCAGGAAAGAGAAGCTCTCTAAACGGATGCGGCTGGCGGGGAAAAATTCTTCAGGTTGATCTTTCTGAACTACGGGTATGGGAAGAAGAACTCTCAGAGGAGCTGGCAAGCGGCTATACCGGCGGCGCCGGCATCAATGCACGGCTGCTTTATGATCTGTTACGAAACACCATCCATGCCGACCCGCTGGCTCCGGAAAATCCGCTGATTTTTGGCTTTGGCATTTTGGTCGGCACGTCGTTTCCGTGCTCATCGCGGATGACCATAACAGCAAAAAGCCCCTTAACGAGAATATTCGGCGATTCAAACGGCGGCGGCATATTCCCCGCACGGGTCAAACAGGCTGGGTATGATCATATTGTGATACGCGGTAAAGCGAAAAAGCCGTCCGCCCTGCTGATTGAACAGGGCACATTACCGCGATTGGTTGATGCCTCTGATCTGTGGGGGCTTGATACCTATGAAACGGATGAGATGCTTCAAAAAACCTACGGCCCCTGTGAGACCGCCCGTATCGGTCCAGCAGGGGAAAACCTGGTTCGCTATGCCAATATTTGCAATAGCACAAAGCGGGTGGGATTTAACGGCCGAGCGGGAATGGGCTGCGTGATGGGGGCAAAAAATCTAAAGGCCATCATAGTGAAGGCCGAAGGCAGCGTGCCGGTTGCTGACGCATCCGCCTTTGACAACCTGGTAAAACGGTATCGGAAAATCTGGGGAGAGGGACAGGCGCTGTTTGCCCATAAAGAATACGGTTCTTTAATGCTTATTGCCCAGAACAGCGACCAAACCCGCATCAAAAATCAGCAAGTGCGTATAACGCCGGAACAGCTTGAAAAATATGACATTGTTACGCTGGTCGAGAAGTATAAAAAAGGGCAGACCGCATGCTACCGCTGCCCGGTCGCATGCACGCAAAAATGGGAGGTAAACGAAGGGCCTTTTAACGGAGAAAAAACCGATAAGCTTGAGTTTGGTCACTATACCAACATGGGCCCGCTGCTCGGCCTGTTTGATTTTCCAGGCCTGGTGCACATTTCAGATCTGATCAACCGCATGGGCATGGATTGTGTTCAGTTCGGTTGGAATCTTGCTATGGCCATGGAATGTTACCAGCGGGGCATTATCGGCAGCGAGGACACGGACGGCATTTGTTTGGAATGGGGAGATGTCGGAGTCATTGCAGACATGATTAACCGGATTGCGCGGCGCGAGGGATTTGGCAACATTCTGGCAGAAAGTATGCCGGATGCGGTGGCGCGCATTGGCGAGGCTGCAAAGGAATATGGATTTCATACCAAGGGCCAGTCTTTCACCTACAACTGCACTCAAGCGATCGCGATGAGCCTTGCATCATCGGTTGCCACCCGTGGCGCAGACCACCTTAAAGGACATCCGTTTCCCGCCATGATTGGATTGCAGGAAATGATGGAACGAATTTTCGGAAAAGATTTGCCGGACGGCATTCTTGAGCACGCAAATCCGGTAGCCAAGGGCAGAGTGGTGTGGTGGAGCGAGAACTATAAGATGCTTATGGACTGCCTGGGTATTTGCTTCGTGCCCATGGTGGGCTGCGACGTGTTTGCTGACCCGCTTATTTTGTTTGAAGAAATGGGTGAAATATACCAGGCAGCCACCGGACGCGCGCCGGACAAACTGTTTGAAGCAGCAGAACGGGCGTATCAGGTTGAGAAATGTTTTAATGCACTGCTGGGAATTGAACGGAAAGATGATCTCAGACAGGGCACCAGACGCGGCGAACAGGACCCCATTCATCATCCGGGCATGCTTGATGAATATTATTATTACCGCGGCTGCTCACAGAACGGGTTGCCGACAAAAAAGAGACTGTTAGAGATCGGGCTTGCGGATATTGTTGAAGATTTGACGCGAACGGGAAAAATCGGCGACCGTGAATGCCCGACAATTTATGAACTGCTGGGGAAAACCGCAGTGTAGGCGGTCCGGCAAGAACCGCGGAACGATTTCTATTGCATACCTCTCCAACCTGTTGCACACTCCGTGTTCAGCCTGATGGTTTGCTTTAATCTATCCTGGGTTGCGGCAGGTGTTTTTTGTATTAATCAATTTCTCTGACTGCATTGAAAGCGCCCCACACCGCTTCCATAATAGTTCCGGGTTGCTTGCAGTCACCAATGCTGATAACGCCTGGATTGTTTTTAAACGCGCTGCTGAGCTCGTTTTGTGAGAACAGCCGCCCTGAAAAAACCAGCGCGTCCAGGGGGATTTTTTTCTCCACACCCCGTTGGTCGGCCACAACAACATCACCATCTAATCGCAACGGAATGGTACCGCGCAGCACCGTGATATTTTTTTCTTCCCGGATCATCTTTAAAAGCATTTCGCGATTATGGATGTCCACGATGTCGGTATCCAGTTCAGGAGAGTCCTGCCGCGCACAGAGCGTTACTTTTTTGCCCTGGCGTGCCAGATACAGCGCGGTTTCACACCCGATAACACCGGCCCCCATAATCAGAATTCTATCTCCGGGCGCTTCCTGGCCGTTAAGCACCTGAATCGTTGTCAGCACCGTGGTTCCTTCAATGGGGCAGGGCTCCATGTGTGCTCCGGTGGCCAGGATGACATAATCTGCAGCAAAGCTTTTGATATCGTCCGGTGTTGCCCGCTTATTCAGCGCCACATCAACCCGCACGCGTCCGAGGAGTTTGGTAAGGTATATGACATAGTCTGCTAAATCTCTTTTAAAATCGGGTTTAGAAGCCGGCCAGAGATTTCCGCCCAACCGGTCTGAGGCTTCCCACAGGGTAACATCAAAACCGCGCGCAGCGCCAACCAGCGCTGCCTCAATGCCACCCGGGCCGCCCCCAACCACCAGAAGTTTTCGTTTTTGTTTCAGAGGAGTCAGCACCCGATCGGTCTCATGGCCGCAGACTGGATTCAAAGAACAACTCGTGGGTTCCCCGGCGATCATCTGCCAGAGGCAGCCTTCATGGCAGCCTATGCACGGCCTGATTTCATCGGTCCTGCCGCTTTGAACCTTATTGACCCATTCCGGTTCAGATAGCAGCCCCCGGCCAATGGCAATAAAATCAGCCTTGCCCTCAGCCAGCGCTCTTTCTGCCACTTCCGGATAGTGCAGACGACCAACGGCAATAACCGGTAGGCTGCTCACCTTTTTGACTTTCGCGGCCAGCTCCACCATGCATCCCGGTGGCTGATACTGGGGGGGATGAGGCCACCAGCCGGTCTCATAACAACCGGCGTCAACATGCAAAGCGGCAACGCCCATTTTCTCAAGCTCTGTGGCAATCCAGAGACCCTCCTCCTCTTCCCGTCCGCCTTCAAGATAGTGGGTGATGCCGTAACGGTAAATAATGGGAAAATCGGCGCCCGCATCGCGCTTGATTGCTTCAATGGCTTCCCGGGCAAAGGTGAGCCGCTTCTCCCGGGAACCGCCATAGCGGTCAGTGCGCCGGTTCCAGAGGCCGGTCATAAACTGATCCAGCAGATAACCTTCGTGACCGTGCAATTCTACACAGTCAGCACCTGCCTCCCGGCAGCGCTTCGCAGCAAAACCGAACGAACGGGCCAGCGCCGCTGCTTCCTCAGTGGTTATGGCTCGGCTGTTCAAATCAGGATAATTAGGTGCATAAAAATTGGTGTTTTCCGACGCAGACACCGGCTTCACGCCGTCCGGCACGACAAAAGGCGGCACCACGCGCCCGAAACCGGCAGTCAACTGAATGCTTAACCGGCAGTCATAGGCATGGAGGCGGTCTGCAAGCTTGCGCACGGCAGCGACATGGCTGTCATTGGCCATATTGAGCAGTTCTTGCGCGCAGTGCTCCAGAGCCTGGGAAACGAACACCATTTCGGTCGTAATCATGCCCACGCCGCCAGCAGCGCGGGCTCCATAGTAGGCCCGCACGCGCTCACCCCAGTATTCTTCTGAACCGGCATCGCTTATGCCGCGAATGCCCATGGGCGCCATAATAATGCGGTTTTTGATCTCCAGCGTGCCGATACGACCCGGTTCAAGCAGTTTCATGTCAACATTCTCCTTAATCAAAATGCCATGAGAAATTGAATTACCGGTATAGTTAACTCCAATGCTTGTTTAACAGCATCTTTTACGGCTGGCCTATGCTCGAGGCTGGTAATTATTCTGTTGCCATTGGCGTAATAAAGCTTAATTAGTTTTTCTCCGGCAAAACTTTTTGCCAGGACCGTATCACGAAATTGCCGCAGCGTGCCAACCCGCGCATCATCTGCACCCAAAAGATAGACTGCCGGGCATACAGTCTCCTTGAACTGTTCCAGAAAATCCAAGGTCGCCTTGATGATCTGCTGCTGCTGTTCTTCCCGGGAAATATCTGCCGGATTGTCACCCTCCTGAACGAAATTTTCATTCACGCCATCCCAGTAGTAACCAAACTGGGTATGATTGCCTCCCTCAATCTCTACAAATGGCGTGCCTGCCGGCAGATGCTGTGCACCGGCTCTGATCTCATCAGGTTGTCCGTCTTTACTGCCGTATATTGAAATTGCTTTAAGGTCGGTATCGTCCAAGCGAAAACTTTCCGACGGCCAGGCAGCCCAGAGCACCACGCCGGCAATGTTATCCGTATGACCCTTGGCATAGTAACAGGAAAACGAACCACCAATGGAATGTCCGCCGATAACCCAGGTTTTGATCTCGGGGTAATCGCTTATAATCTTATCCGCCCGGTCAGGGCTGTACACCGCAAGATCGTTTACCATTTTTACAATTACGGTTAAGTACCCTTTTGCGGCAATTGCATGGGCAGGGGGTGCATACGCGCGCGGGTCAACCAGCCCTCCGGGATAAATAATAAATCCTATTTTGGACTTGATGTATTTTGGTTTAAAAGCAAAATAAAAATTTGAGCCCTCTGCCCACTCCGCCACTTCGACCGTTGCCACTGTTACGCTGCCATCTGATTGCATGGCCTCTAATGCTGCCGGCATAGGGGGATGACTTTCGGCTGTGTTTGCATAACCTCTCCCCCCGCAGAATAAGAGCAGCAGGATTATAACGGCACCAATAATCTTTTGAATGTGCATGTGATTCCTCCTGAATTGATAAACAACGTTAGCCAAAAATCAACACCGAACGCACTAACAGGTTGATGAAAAACGCTCTGGTATACGGACTGTAAAAATGGATCTTCTTCCTGCTGTATTGAATTCGCTATCTGTTGCTCAGGTTGAGATTCTTCACGTTGTTCAGAATACGACTTTTTCAACCGCCTGCTATGTTTTATGAATATAATTTAATTGCATAATAAAAACTCTATTGCCGGTATTATTATTACCTCCAGTAATATCCTGGCAGCATTTTTTATCACCGGATGTTTCTCAAAGATCTCAATGATGGCTTCACCCCGTTGTTGATACCAAGAGATTATGTCCTGACCTGATGCGCTTTTTGCTAAAAATTCATCGCGAAATTTCCTGACAGTTGTTACCCGCGAGTCTTCTTTCTCCAGGAGATAGGCTATCGGACATTTGTTCTGATCAAATTGCTTAAGAAAATTTGTTGTCGCCTCAACAATCTGTTTTTGCTGCTCTTCAATGGTAATGGTGGCAGGATTATCGAATTCCAGACAGGGATACGGGGACGTATCAATCCAGCCGAACTGGGTATGATTTCCGCCCTGAATCTCCACAAAGACCGTATCTGCGGGTAAATAAATGGCAGCGGCAGTGACCAGTTCAGGCGTTGCCCTTCCGTCCAGAGAACCGGAAACAGAAAGAACCTTGAGTGGCGTGGTATCCAGCCTGTTTGCCTCGTCCATAAAAGAGGCCCAGATGACTACTCCGCTGATGGTAGTGGTATTTCTGGCATAAACGCCGGCAGCGGTACCCCCGACAGAATGCCCGCCTATGACCCATTTCTTTATCTTATCATAGTCGCCAATGATTCTGTCTGCTCGCATATAGCCAAACATTGCGACACATTGGGGCATGGGAATAATGCAGGTAAAAAATCCTTTAGCGGCAATTGCATGAGCGGCAGGCGCATAAGACCGAGGGTCACAATTGCCCCCGGGAAGTATTATAAACCCGACGGTGGGAACGGTTTTTTTAGGCATGAAGGCAAAATAAATATTATCATCAGCAGGTGCAGGTGTGGTGCCGTCCCAGCTATTGACTTCTACACGTGATACTTCAACAGTAGCGCTTGATGTCAGGGCATTCAGGGCTTCCGGCAACGGCGGGCGCAAACACTCTAATGCTCCGGAATTGACAGAATCAAACAAAGAAGTAAAAACTAAAACGGCTGCACAAAGTAAGGCTCTGGTAATTTTCATAGAACTATTTCCCGAACCTGAAGATGAATAATGGGCATTTTTTATTGTCCTAATTCTCCGGGGGTAAAAAAATCAAATCCCTCACAGCTCTTCTCCGGATCGGCAGTGTAAATATTCCAGATAAACTCATTGGCTGCCTTACAGTGGATAACGCAGATACCGGTCAGGCCCAGGTAGCCGGGGATATACTCCGCAATTTCTGCCGTTCTTTGACTGCACGGGGAAGCGCTGTAGACAGCGT
Organism: uncultured Thermodesulfobacteriota bacterium; assembly: GCA_964594075.1. Lineage (GTDB taxonomy): Bacteria > Desulfobacterota > WTBG01 > CAIYCZ01 > CAIYCZ01 > CAZQKW01. The sequence goes on from CAZQKW010000034.1 coordinate 22,424, forward strand.
TTGTGTAAGTGAAGCTGGTTTCACATTTTGTTTGTGCATTTTCCGGAGTCCATTCGGAACCGGTAAAATCCATACAATAATAACTTTCTGCAAAGGGAAAATAGAACAGGCAACTGCCTGCCTTTGATTCAAGCGAAGCGGGTTTATCGCATACGGGAATAGATGGAGTTATTAACACCGGGTTTTCTTCAAAACTCTTCTCCAGCATCCAGCCTAAAATTGCCTGATGGCTTAGCAGCTTGCAATACCTGACCCCCTTTAATCTTTCATCCGCAATTTCGGGGTCATTAAACTCTACGTACAGGCTCCAGGGCTCATAATAGTACTGGTTGCCATCATGAGTTACCTTTGAGGCCGGGTCAACAGTAAGCCACAAAGAGCCGCTGCGCACGGGATTCGTGGTTTCATCAAGCGGCGGCCAGTCATCATCAGGTATGAAGGATAGCTGTTTTCCCTGCGACAGGTATTTTTCCCGCTCTGCTTTTGACAAAATTTTATAGAGCACCGTGTCATACACTTCCTGCTGCACATCTGCACAAATTCCCTGCTGCTCATTATTACAGAATCCAAATGCAGCATCTATGCTGTCTTTGGATTTGAATTTAGCAGCTATGACGCCATTGATGCGTGCCGGTGCGTTGGGGTAAGCGCTCATATCTTCAGAATAGATCGTATAAAAAGGCTGTATCCAGTTCTCTTGGGCATTTAACGCTGCATAAGAGCCTTCAAATTCCAAAACAGACAATTTGGTAGCGCGAATATCAATATCTTTTGACTCAATGTGGGCCATTGTCTTCTGGGCATTCCAGACCAGGCAATTATCATATGCTTCGGCCAGTTCGTAGCCGGTTTTTGAGGTATCGACATCGCAGGTAAACGTCAACGGTTTCTTGCACTGGATGTTCAATGCGACGATAAGCACGAGCTGCACTCCTATAAAAAAATTCTTCATGGCTTCCTCCGGTTTATCAATTATAAAGGCCGGGGTATCAGTGGCTTGATTTGCCGAGCTGTTGCATGTATGCGATAGTGAACATGTTGCGGTTCACTTCGCTCATGCCGACCTTAACCTTTGTCTCTTTAGAGCAGCCACCGTGCAGTCTCTGAAAGTCAATAAAAATCCCGCCTGCCATATACATTTTTTCATGGCCGGTGACTTCCTCCGTTACCGGGTTGGTCCAGAACTCATAACCCTTCCAATATCTGCCGAGCGAATCATACATATCCGTCCAATAGACCACATAGGTCTCAGGATCAAGGTATAACACGCGTTTCTTATACACATAATTGGGGTCTTTGTTATATGCCTCAATGATCATGACGTTGGTCCGCTCCCGGGTAATGCCGTTGGCAACTGTTTGGCCCTCAACCCGCAGATAGTTTTTTGTGACATCCATATGCCGCGCACACAACATGTCCTTTTTGCCCACCAGCTTATAGGTGTTCAAAGGGATATGGTTGTCCCAGCCGTATTCATCATCATAGACCAGGTCTGTGCCGGCAATGGTGTCCTGTCGCTGAGCGGTCTGCATTCTACGGATGCGGCGAAACTGCGCGTACCACAAATAGCCATCATCGCTCTTGGTTATGTCGATGTAGCGGAGGTTGATCATCATGGTATCAACCATCTCGGGCGGGGTAAACAGGTGCAGAAAGGTGGATTTGAGGATTGCCTTTGAATTATTGGGAACTGTGGGCTTGGGGGGAACATCGACGCGGTGCACCCAGAACATTTCAACCATATTTTGCTCGGCGCAGCGTTCCCTGCGCGAGCGTTTTTCAACGACAGGGCCAATACGATATTTTTGATTGGTATCGCCGCGGGTATTAAAGTCAAAGTTATACATATGCTCCATGGCGGTTTTGGCATTGGGAAAGGGCCTGCCGGCGATATCCGCATAATTGATGATAACCCCTTCTGCGTCGGTTTTTACCGTTGCCGCGTATTGTTTGGTTGCCTCAATCATGCCCGGTGTCTCTATGTAGCGTTGGTAGGGGACTATGGTAAACCAATAACTCTCCTTTTCGTTCCAATTCTCTGGGGTCTTATAGACGTTGTTGACATATGAGTCCGGAAGGAATTCTGCCACTTGGTCAACATTGGTCTTATCAATCTTCTTGCCCACCCAGGTTTTTTCCCATTCCCGCACTTTTGCCAGCTCTTCCGGCGTATAACACGGGCCAAAGCCTTCTACTTCCATGGCATAAACAGGACCGACTGGGCTTTCCATTGCGATCGCCAGTAATATTGCCACTACTAAAACCAGTTGGGTGCTTTGTCTGATGCTCATACATCTCCCTCCTCCATGATTTTTCATGGTAATCTTGTTATGCTTCTCGTCTTTTTGAAACTACTGTGCCATTGCATGTTTGAATATACATTGATACGCTTATAGTTGCCACATTTATTTGAGAGATACGCTAACAATTGGATTTTCAAAATGCTCAAATAAGGGAGCGTATGGTTCTTTTTTCATTTGACACAGGAAAATCAAAAGGGTTACCCGTAAGATTTGCAATGGTGCACATTCAATTTCAGCTTTTTATAAGTCCGGGCTTGTCAAGAATGAAGAGTTTAGCGGTTGTTGACAAGCGAGAGAAGAAGAGAAGATACGGCACCACACAAGGCATCAGGCGCAGTTTGAAAAAAAAGCACTGAAGAGTCGGTGTCTAAGCCCGCTTATGATGAAACCGATGACCATGAGATCTGGTAGCAGCAAATTCTTCAATGTGTATGGCAGCGGCACACTCAGAAGTCCCATACATCCCCATAGTGGAGCTCGTTATGGGCCAGCATCTCGGGTATCAGTGCCTCGATCTCAGCGTCAGAATGTCCCTGCAAACTCACCAAGCGGGGAGACCAACTCAGGGTAACTTTGTACAGACCGGACTCACGGCATTTTTCCACATAGCGCAGAAGACTCGTTTCACTGGTATCGTCTTCCCGCACTGCGACAGCGGCGACCTCGCCAGCGTGACGGCCAGAGACAATTCCATGGGTAATACTGGTAAACCCGGCGGCGTCTCCTGCCAGTATCAGGTTGGGCTTAACGGGTTTTTCCAGTTTGATGCCGGCAGCGGAGCCCACCATGTTGCCGAAGATTTGAATCGGACGCGCGTCCTTGAATTTGCGCCCGACGAAGGAATCGCTGCTCAAGAGCTTATGATAGCCCTTCATACTCCTGAAACCCATAAGTCCCGAATACTGATTTTTAGTCCAGAGGACGCCAATGCCTATTTCAAAAGTTTCCCCAAGGTAGGTCTCGATTATGCCGGGTTCGAGGTCATGAATGCCCACCAGCTCGACCAGGATACCGCCGAAAGCGGTTTCGCCCGGCATGGTGAGCCCTTCCTCCCTGGGGATTCCAGAAAGCCTGCCTTTGGTTCCTGAAGCATCGATTACGACGCGGGCGTGCACCACCGGCATATCAGCAGATGTCGTGGTCACACCCCGGATAAGTCCCTTTTCTTTATAAAGACCGGTGACCCGTGTATTTAAAACGATCTCTGCTCCAGCCTGTGCTGCCTGCCGCGCAAGTTCCCGGTCAAACTCGTCACGTTGAACTTGAAAAACGTTGCCGGGCGGCAGCGGTGTCTCCTTAACTACTTTGCCAGAAGGAGCAAAATAGCGGCGGCTCCGATATTCGCAGACGATGACACGCGGATCTATGTCCTGGAGAATTTCCCGTGTGAAGCTGGAACTATGGACTCTGCCGGGGCAGTGTCGCGGGGCACCGATGACCGGGTGCTCCTCAATCATTATAACCCTGGCGCCGTGCCGGCTTGCCGCTTTGGCCGCGGAACTTCCCGCTGGCCCGGCACCGACCACGATAACGTCATATTCCTTCATTGCTTCACCGGAAAGTCTACAAGCGCTATTTCTCGGCTGAGCGCTTATCCCTGATTTTTGTCCATAAATTCGGGGGTAATAACCGTGATCCCCTGCTCCTTTGCGGTCTTCACCACGCCACTGATAACCTTATTCAAAAATATGTTTGGCACCTTCACTATTTTTGCGCAGGCTGCATCCTCCCATTTGATATCCGGGTCAAACCGTTCACAGGCATATTTTACCGTTTCAATTCTATTGCCTTTTTCCTTGGGAATGTTGACCGCATAGGGCCGCCAATGCCGCGAAAACCAGAAGCGCACATTGTCCCGGTATCCATAATCAATCGGCAAGATGGGAAATCCTTTACCCTTAAGCAAACAATTTTTCCATTTCTCCTTCATAACAATTTTATCAATGCGCAGCAGGAAGTGATTTTCCACAAGGTCTTCGCGCGGCTTTAACGGATAGCTATCATCCCAGGTGCATTCAAAAACCTGCACCGCTTCTTTTACAATGTCCGGATAGCGTGGGGATGTTGGTGCTTCCTGCCGGGTCGATGGTATGAGGGTAAAAATACTGTTTTTCATCTTTTCCTCAGTGGTCTCGCCGGGATAACCCAGCATAACGCAGTTTTTCATATATTTCTTTTTGTGAGGAATAAAATTGAGTGCGCACACTTTAGTTCTGGCAATATTCATCGCTGTATTGCTTGTGCCGCGGGCAATAAGCATCATGGCATGATTTTGTCCTCCGGTGATATTATGGGGAAAACACAGCGAGTAGGGTCCCAGATTGGTTTGCCCTGATTCCGACAGGGTACTCACCAGAACAACAGGCATGGGGAAAAAGCTTGATGTTTGATAAAAGTTATCAACAATACGCACTTCAGTGAACTTGTCTGCCATGACTCGTCCCGTTGTTTCCAATAGACTTAAATTTTTTTTATTGTAATAGAGTGACAGGATTGCGACCCTTCGCTAAACCTTTTATATCATGCTTCCCACACAGCATGTTTAATTCCCTTCATGGTATGGTGGTAAACTATTTTAGTGGGCGTAACCCTGATCAGCCTGAGGACTCCCTTGGGTATTTGAATAGGGCAACCCAGGGCCTTTGCCATATCGTCCAGTACGGGCTGAAAAATTTTTATACCATGGGCGAACTCTGGTGTTTCATCGCTCAAGACCTCGGCAATACCCCAAATATTAACGCCCCTTGTTTTTAAAGCCTTGGAGCCGGTACCGATCCCGATGGCAACCCGGTTGTTCTCTTGAAGGTTTTTGAATTTATCCCCGCCTTCGCTGAGAATGTAGATGGTAAGGCCGTCATTAACATAGTCCACTACCGATATGCGGGGGGTGCAGTTCTTATCGCAGGTTGCTAAACAGCAGGGTTGTTTTTTTGATAAATAATCGACGATTTCTTTTTCCAATTCCTCTCGAGAGAGATGTTTTCTCTTGATATTCATTTTTTTCAATGCAGCATCAACCATTTTCTGCCTTTCTTCCGGTGTTGTTTCATGCACCACCATCTCCGCAGCCTCCTAGCAAAATTTGTTGTGCAATATTACATAGACAATATCACATATCCCTTACTTATGGTGAGATTACTGTCGTTGAGAGAGGAATAATAGGTGAATAGACCTGTACAGTTAGGTTCACAAAAAATAGAACCGCCCGGAATTATTCGCGCACAGATTGCTAAAAAAATTTTCATAAGCAAGTATAAAGTGCAGGTAAGAGTATTGTCAATAAGAGATTAGCCCCAAAAAGTAATGGCGGGAGTTCCAGGGCGGGCATGATCCGCAACCATGATCGAGACTTAACGCCACTGATTTTACTTGCAGTAACCAATTTAGTTTTCTATACTTTTTGCAATCTACCATATATCAAAGATTAATGCTTCAATGGTTATACGCGCATACTGAAACTTTACAGAAGCGTTTGAGTAAAACTACAAGTCTATACATAAAATTTTTAAGGAGAGAGATAAATGGCGCGCCTGACTGAAGATTTTTTATCTTATTTTTATTACGGATTGCAGGAAGATTATCTCGCGCGGGTGAAGGGAGAGAAGAAACCACTGCCTGAAATATTCTTGGGATTAACCAGAAATAATCCCGTAATGGTTACCTGCGATAAAAATTCTGTTCCTAACGGTGCGGTAAAAAGCGTGGGCTACATATTGAAAGACCAATACCTCCGCGAGGCGATTGATGCCTATGATGAATTTTTGCACTGGCGATGGGAAAAGATCAGGGAAAAAATGGGTGCGGGATATGAAGGTGAAGGATGGGTATATTCACCGCATCCGGATTTTATTGTGGATGGTCTCAAACATTCTTTGCAGTATGTTTATTTCCCAAAGTCAGAAGCTGAAAAACGCATAGACTTTGAAAAGCTTGGCACTCTGGAAGGTTTTGGCAAAAAAACCTGGCACAATGTTCAGCAGAACAAGAAGGTTGCCATTGTCTATTATTTCCCTCCCGGCATTCATTTTCAGGTGAACTGTACAGTTGAGATACAGAAATCCGGGCTCATCAGAGAATTTATCAACCGGGCGGCCTGTGCAGCGCACGGAGAAAATCCCGCAAAATGGCCCTGGCGAACGGCTTACATTTTTCACGTTGAGGAAGTGATAGACAAGAGTGTGTATCCAACCTGATTCTTAAGCAGCGAAAGAAAATGATATATCTAAGTGAGCACAATACGAGAATCGATTATCATTAAATGCTAAATTCCAAAACCCTAAAAAGGAGTTCCTATGAATAGTATTAAAATTATGCCATGCCTTGACATGAAGGATGGGCGGGTAGTGAAAGGCGTTCACTTTGTAAATATACAAGATGCCGGCGATCCGGTTGTGAATGCTGAGTTTTACCAGAAGGAGGGGGCTGATGAGCTTGCTATGCTGGACATTGCCGCGACCCTTGAGAACCGCAAAACCCGGCTGGAGTGGGTTAAGAATGTCTCGTCGGTTATTGACATCCCGCTTACGGTGGGCGGTGGGATCGGCAGCCTTGAGGACATTGAACTGGTGCTCGACGCAGGTGCTGACAAAGTTTCCATGAACAGCGCAGCAGTTAAATCGCCTGCCCTGGTGCGGGAAGCGGCGCAGAAGTTTGGTTCAGAAAAGATAGTTGTTGCCATTGACGGACGCCGCAACAAAGATATGCCGTCAGGATTTGAAGTTGTGGTTTCAGGCGGAACCAGACCCACAGGCAAGGATGCGGTTCTCTGGGCAAAAGAATGCCAGGACTTGGGGGCTGGAATCATTCTCCCGACCAGCATGGATGGCGACGGAACTCAGGCAGGATATGATCTTGCTTTTACCCGGTCTATTGCTGATGCGGTTGACCTGCCGGTGATTGCATCAGGCGGGGCAGGGACGCTTGAACACTTTTATGAGGCAGTGGTGAAAGGCGGTGCTTCTAACTTGTTGGCAGCCTCGGTATTTCATTTCCGCATTTTAAGCATCAGACAGGTAAAAGAATATCTGGCTGAAAGAGGTTTTCACGTGAACCTATAAACTTTTCATGACCTAACTACAGTATTATGAAAATCATTTATCATCCCTTGTATCTCGACGTTTACAGTTCTGATCCGGCGAGCGCACCGGGAAGGATAGAAGCAATTCTTAAAGAGCTGGAGGGAGCATATGCGTTCCTTGAGCCGCGGGCTGCTACTGACAGCGATTTAAAACTCGTGCATGGCGCTCATCATATCAATTCCATTAAAAAGGATCCGCTTCTCTATGAAATCGCCTGCCTGGCAGCCGGCGGCGCCATCATGGCAGCAGAAGTTGCCCTGGGCGGAGCGCCGGCATTCGGCTTGATACGTCCTCCCGGCCATCATGCGAGTCCTGACCACTGCTGGGGATTCTGTTTTTTTAATAATATTGCCATAGCGCTGGCAAAGCTGCGGGCGGAAAAGAAAATTGAAAAAGCGCTGATTCTTGATTTCGATCTGCATTTTGGCGATGGGACCAACGCTATTTTCACCGGGACGCCAATCAAATATTTCCAGCCGGATATCAGCAATCGTGAAATTTTTATAGCGCGGATACGAAAAAAATTTAGCGATGAAAGGGATTACGATATGGTCGCCGTGTCTGCCGGTTTTGACCGGCATGTTGATGACTGGGGCGGAGAACTCACCACTGACGATTACCGCACCATTGGGACAATTGTTAAAGAAGCGGCTGTCCGCGTTTGCGGGGGACGGCGTTTTGCGGTGCTCGAAGGAGGTTACAATCACAGCGTGCTGGGCAAAAATGTCAGAGCATTTATCGAGGGTTTCGCATAATACACGAGCGCATCACATGAGTTTTTACCGAGAGATACATGCGGTTAATGGCATAGCGGTAGAGGCGTGCATTCCCGAAAAGGAACAGAATGTTCACCCCCTTCTTTTTGTTCATGGGTCAAGCTGCGGAAGCTGGCTTTGGGAAAACTTCATGCACTATTTTGCCGCACACGGCTGGCCCTGTTATGCGCTCAACCTCCGCGGCCATCATCTGAGCAGGCAGATTGCTGACTGGGGCGCGGTTGGTGTTGCTGCCTATCTGGAGGATGTTGATAGCGTCGTTAAATGGATTGGCAGAGACCTTGTTCTTATCGGTCACAGCATGGGCGGCATGCTTGTTCAGAAATATTCAGAGGGAAAAACCCCCGTGAAGCTGATTCTTCTTCACACTGCGCCGCCATTCTCAATTACAAAGCAGATTGATTTCAACGCCTTCTTGAAACGGGGTCGAGAGCAGGGACGCATTATGAAAGACAGCCGGGTAATCTCAGACGATGATCCGCAGAAGCTTATCGGCTATATGTTTGACCCCGGCAATGTCGCCCCGGACGTGCTGCTTAGGGTTCACCGGGCTATGGGTGAAGAATCGGCGCGCGCGCTTCACGAAATGCAGCAGGTGGAAGTGGATGCGCAAAAGATAAAGTGCCCGGTCTATGTGCTCGGCTTTAATCTTAAAAAAATCGGTCTTGAGTACCCTCTCGATTTAAATCAGGAGCTTGCCCGTTATTATCACGCCCGGGACTTGCAGATTATTGAGCCAGGAGGCCATCTGTTTATGCTGGAGAAAAACTGGGAAGCGTTTGCCCGTCTGATAGAAAAGTGGGTGCGGGAATGATCGCACCAAAGGCACGCAGTTGAAAAAGGAAAACGGCAATGGCACACCAGCCGCGCGTCGCCTATGACATCACGGTTATCCATGACTGCATTGTTCGAGATACGGATTACTTCCGGCAGTTTAATACCAAGGCAAAAAAGCTTTCCCTCTATCATAAGCGGCAGCAGCTTCTCGATAAGCATCCGCATATACAAGAGATAGTCAACGCTGCTTTTGTTCGCTCTCTTGATAAAAAACGCGGCGAGTATGTGGCAAAGGTTGGCTGGCTTCCCACAGAACTGGTCATAACGGATCAGCGTATAAGAGAAATGTGCCGCAATATGTTTACCCTGCCAAAACAATATGCGCAAAAAACCGGTACCAGTTTCGGTCCCTGCCCAGGACAAGGCAAGCTGTCTGCATGTCCGCCCTTTTCATTCAACGCACAAGAGACTCGTGAAAAACTAAATCAGGCAGATATTTTTATTGCAATTCAATCAAAGAAATTTGTTGAACCGCCTGAAATTCGTGGTTGGCAGGATGTACTGGTGAATAAATACAAAAAAGCGATTGAAAAAGCTGCCGGTGAAGGTTCTGTTACTGCAGCGTTTGGTGCCGGACCCTGCCAGCTCTGCCATCCCAATCCCTGTCTGGGAAGGGGCGAGTGTCGCTCGCCCGAGCACCGGGTCTTCGCCCTGGAATCGGCGGGCATTGCGGTCCTTCAATTATGCAGGGACATGGCGTTGCTCTCTGAAGATTCAGGATGGGAGATCAAATTCAGCAAGTACTTTGCGACTTCCCGACAAACGCATAAAGAGTGGAAGCTCACCTTTGGGCTGGCGGTAAAGTTGACATAAAATTCCGCCTATTTCTTTGTCCCGTGCCTTTGGCGGAAATACCGTGGTTAGCCTGCTATCGCAAAACTTGTGGATATGGAAGCTTTTTTTAAACAGCTCAACCGTACTGCTCTTGAGGGTTTCAAGCGCTTTAACAAGACAGACAGAGTTGTGCACAAAAAGTGGAAAGTGCCTTCCGGAATCTGGGAAGTAAACGCGGTACGGGGCAGGATACTGGAAAAAGCAACAACGTGCCGCATCATTCTCAATACAAAAAATCCCCTCACTGGTGAAGATACAACATTCAACGTATTTCAGATCAAAATCTATCCGGCAAATCCTAAAATCCCCATTATGCTTTGTAACATAGAGAAGCGTATTGCCAAAGATGACATTTTTGCCGGGTTTCTCGATGCTGTGCCGGTCGCAGCGAGAAAAGAAGACTTAAAATTCATGCAGAATAAAGTAAGAAAGATTACCGAGAAACACACTGAGAATTATGAGGCGCTGCGCGTAAAGTTGAAAAATATGTATTGGATGGAATCCTGGCAGAAATCACTCAACGCCGAGATCGGTATAAGGCTTGAGTTGGGAAGCGCTCAGGCAGCGCTGGTCAGAGAAGCGGGGCAGACCTGGATTGAGTCTTATTTTGAAGTTGTTGAGAAAAGAAAACGGGAGCAGTTCACTGAAAAGCACAGTGCTCTGATGAATGCTGTCAGGGCACGGATAATGGAATACTATCTGCTGAAAGACCTTTCGGTCAAGGTAGCTCAACAACTGGGAATTCCTTTAGACGCCCTGTCTATGGCTCATTTTGCACCGACTATCAAATATTAACATATTCATAGTTTCCTTTTTTTAGTTCAGAAACCCTATTCACTATACATATGAATCAATCTGCATTTTAGGATTCAGGTTTTCAGGGTTAGGCGTTAGAATTTTATATATGGGAGTTTTGACTATGACCTATGATGTGATTGTTGTCGGGGCAGGCTCAAACGGGGCAACTGCCGCATATTTTTTAGCCAAAAGAGGATTCAAGACGCTGCTTCTTGAAATGAGCCGGACTCCGGGCGACAAATGTCACGGGGCAACAGAGTATGCCCCCGGAATAATTTTCGCCAATAGACCTGAATTGGTGGAACTGATGGAGCGGGTATTGAATAAAATTCCCCACCTTTATCCCGGAGACCTTGGAAGCGGCGCGTTTTACTACTATGTGAACAAAGAAAACAAGGTTGTTTATAAGACCTATACCAAGCCTCCCGGCGACACCTGGAAGAAGACGCACGGGGTTAACAATCAGGATTTTGTCCGTGAGCTTGCCCAGGAGGCGGTTAAGGCTGGTGCAGAAGTTAGAACAGAGACCACCGTCACGGATGTTATCCGTGACGGCGATGTGATCAAAGGGGTAATTACTGAAAAAGGTGACGAAATCAGAGCGCGGCTTACCATTGCCGCTGACGGCCGCCTCTCAACCATTGCGAAAAAAGCAGGCTTGCTCACAAAGTGGGATGTGAACCGCTGTTTATACCAGTACGGAGAAGCCTGGAAGTTTCGTTCTGAAGAAGAGATGTTTGAATATGTGGACTACGGGCGGCACATATTCTTCGGTTCCACGCTGACCCCTCCGTATCCATGGGGGGCATGCACGCTGGCTCTGCGACCGGGAGGCATTGTCACCGTTAATGCCCCGACCAGCTGGACCACCATTGGCACCATGTTGGGCACCGGCAAGAATTCCCGGCATGTGTACATTCAAAACTTTTATAAGTTAATGGAAGTAAAACGGATGCTCCGCCCCTGCGCCGGGTTTCCGGATACCCCATTTCAGCGCTCATCCACCTTTATGCCGGGACCGCCGCTGAAAAAACCATATATGGCAGGACTCATCATCTGCGGTGATGCAGGGGCAGTCGGGGGCATCTGCGGATCAGGCCACCTTGCCGCACAGTTCTTAATACCGCTGCTGGAAAAAGGCGATGTGTCAGAAGAAGCGCTGTCAGGATTTACCACGGCACGGTTCAGATGGCAGCGTCAGAACGATAAGGAAAAAGACAGCAGCACATTTGAGCTTTCGGAGCTGAGCCCTACGCGTCTTATGCACTGGAGCACCGGCGCGGGGTTTATTGAACAATACCAGTGCACCGTTGATGAGATGGTTGAGAACATGCGGCTTGGCGCATCGCCGATTATTCTCGGCGCGCCCAATCCCGAAAAATGTGGGGAGTTCGGGTATATTGAGACAGGCGCCTGGATTATAGCAACCAAAATAAATTTTATGCTGAGCATGTACGGAACCTTTTTGCAGAACCCATCACTGTTTCCGCTCATCATGAAGTGGGTGCAGAAGAATCAGGAATCATTCAATAAGAACAAGGTCTTTGATCATCCGTTTTAAATCAAACCACAGAGTACTCAGAGATTTCTTGTGCCTTTGTCAAACTTATTATGTGAGATGCGATTGGCACCTCTTCCCGAAGGCTTTCGGGACTTCTCTCAATGACCTTGAATATTTGCTTTTGTCATGGCAGTCATGATTTATCGGGAAAAGCAATCTCCCAACATCAGCATAATTGAACAATATTTCTCAGTGCTCTGTGGTTAGCCTTTAGGAGAAAAATATGAGCAAATGGATACCAGTCAAAGAGAAGTTTATTACTGTGGATGAAGACAGATGCACCGGCTGCGGTAACTGCATCACGATCTGTGGGGGAGCGGTATTTGAAATACAGGGGAATAAATCAGTTGTTGCCCACATTGAGCAGTGTCTTGAGTGCGGCAACTGCGAAATCGCCTGCCCGGTTGATGCCATACAATTCTGCGTGCCAAAGGGGGGAACGGGAATAATATACGAGTGTGGTTGAGGTGTCGCGGTTGTTCTAAACCAAGAGCAAAGGGGTCAAATCTTTAACTTAACAATGGAGGGCAGAAATTATAGAAGGCATTCATGGCACGAGCACTACGAATCCAATATCGCGGGGCGTATTATCATGTAACCTGTCGAGGAAACGAGAGAAGGGAAATGTATAAAGATGATAAGGAAAGGAAGCAATTAACCAGGGAGTGGACAATCCGCTTGCGCTCGGCAAAGGCAGCGGCATTGTCGGAGACAATGAATTTATGAAAATTCAAAACTTGAATACCCCGCTTTGTAAGCGGGGATGAAAAGT
>CAZQKW010000035.1:0-34107 GCA_964594075.1 uncultured Thermodesulfobacteriota bacterium
AGAAAAAGAGCATGGGAGCCGCTATCCAGTTTCAACTAAAAATTTGACATCCTCTTTTACAGGCGCAGGGACTCGTTAATCAGAAATAGGGATGATGAGGATAAAAGATGCTGATTATATAGGCTGGCTTCCGTGTTAACACCCAGGACAAAGATATTGTCTGGTAAAATCGTGTGGCTGGCAAATAAGACAGGCTTCTTTTTTAATTCAGAGGATGCGTCGGTTATCAGAAAACTTTCTTGTGTGTTTTGCTTTTGTTGGCAATTGTTGCCGTGTTTGAAGCCACAATGCCCTCTTTTTGCAGTATGGCCCGGGCCGTTTAGTGATTTATCAGTTCCAGAACAATTTGCGTCGCAGGTGCAAATGTTTTTGTTGCAGCAAAGACAAAATGTTTGATGGGCTGCGCAGGCCTGGTAAGGATATACAGCCAAATTAAAACTGATAAGCACAATTAATATACATATAAGTTTTACAAATAACTTCATGGCCATACTTGTAAGTTCAAAGTTTCACGCCCTTTATAATAAACTTTATTAATAGATATTATGACACATATAAAAAATTGCGCAACTTTATTTTTTACTTCAAGGTGTTTTACATTCCCTATAAGGAAATAAAAAAGAACGTATTCTATTGATTTTCTTAATGTCAACCTGCTGTAAATAATACAGGAGTTATTTTAAAGTTCACTGTTGTTTTGCAAAGGAGGTGAAAGAACATGAACAGAAGGATAATACCCATTTTTATGTGTTTGATGTTTACCTTTAGTGTTGTGAACATCGCATTTGGCATGCAGCAAAGCGTGATAATGGATTTTCGGAAGAAACTTAGTACCCTTGGATATTATAAAGGGGAATACCATGGGAAACTGGATGAGGCGACCATAGCCGCCATTAAAGCATGTCAAAAAACCTGCGGATTACCAGTAACAGGTAAATTGGATAAGGGTACTTGTGCAGTAATTGATAAGGCACTAAAGGAAAAAGAACAGCCAATGAAAGACAAAGGCCAATAAGAGTAACAATTAAGGAAGGGCATCAAAGTACCTCTTTGATGCCCTTTAACCACGATTACCATTTAACGTCAGTATTACGAAATACTTCTGCCTAAAGCAATAAAGAGGTCTCTGGTGATGACGCCCGGATGACCTTTTTCTTTTGCCACCTGCTCTGCAAGCGGGATTATTTTATCAATCAATTCTTCCCCGTTTTCTCTGTCAATCAGCACATCAGCAAGCGCCTGAATGGTATGGGCGCACCATAATACCCTGCCTTTAAGGTGTTTCTTAACCGTATCAGCTAATGCAAACTCCTTTATGACCTGCACTTCACATTGTTTCGCAAAGTCGGGGTTGCACAGGAGGCAGGCGGCGGCATGGCTCATGGCAAGCTCTTTGGGCTGTGGAGGATTTTCATGAAGCGGGCGGTAGCTGAAATTATTTGCCAGATCAGCAAAGGCATTTGTAGTGTTTATCGTCGTGACCCCCTTTATTCCCTGTTGCCTGGTTATTTCTTCTGCACGCTGCTGCACCTTTTTCCCAACCTCAAAGGATACCGTCCCATCAGACATTGATGAGCTTAGAATAAAGCGGGCGTGGCAGCACCAGTGCATGGTCTCTGACTCAATGACATCGTCATGATACACGCCGCTAATCTCCAGCTCTGCCCGGCATACTTCTGATAGCCGGGGCGGACAGTAGCCGCACATTTTGATATAGTCATTGGCATATTTGGGAACCCATTTCTGTTCATCAGGTTTGAACGCATCTCCATACTTTTTAAAAAATTCTTTCCTGCTCATGGAATTTCTAAAGGTCTCAAAGCATGCGGTGGAGCAGAAAACCAGGTCCTTCAACTCAATGAACTTCATAACGAGATCTGTGCCGCACTGGTGACACAAAATGGTATCATCAGACATTGTTGGTATCTCCTCTGGATTCTAAAAGGCTGTTGAAAACACTGAGCCCTACCTGCGCAGGGACGGCGTCTGCTGCGTTGCGTTCATCCTTGGTCATTGCCACGCAATGTAAACTACGCCTCATTCCTTATGATTTCGCTGGCCTTGGATCGGAACGTTTTTGGCCAGCCTGAAAGAAATATTAGTTCTCATTTCCGGGATGCCCTGAGCTGCGCGCTTGCGGTATCACTTATGGCGCACATTCTCTATCGCTTTTTGAAAATCAAATTCCGGGTCATCCACTACTGCATGACAGCGGCGGCAAATCTGTTCAACAACGCAACTTTCACATTCAGCCCCAAGGCTGACTATATAGCTTTGGCCCTTGGCTTCAGGCTTTTTAACATGTTTTTCACCCGGGCCATGACAGGACTCGCACTGCACCCCTTCGCGACCTGCCTCTGGATAACCGCCAGGACTGCCGACGCCGGTGTTGTAGCGAAATAGTTTTTCTGACGGTGCGGTTTTGACTTTTTCCGTGGTATGAGCCCTGGCATGCATGGTTTTTTCCCAGTGGGCGTATTGTTTGGCATGGCATTCTTTACACGATGCTGCCCCCAGGTATTGTGCCGGATTATCAAAAAGATCCTTTTTCTCTCGGTAGGATCGCACAAATTGCAGGCGCTCCTCCCGGCTCATTTTTGATAGGTCAGGGGCGCTGGTATGAAGTATCCGTGGATATCGTTTGCTGAAGATAAAATTAATGGACTCAGTTTTTGTATGGCACGTGAGACACTGCTTTTTCCATTCCGCTGTTTTCTTCTTCTTTGGTTTACTGTTCGTGAACGCAGCGCACGACTGGTATCCCGGGCCATGACAGGATTCGCACTGCACACCGACAAAATATTTGGCATGTTTCTTATCGTTAATATCGTACCCCCCTGAACTGCCAAATCCGGTTACATGGCACACGACACACTGTGGGGTCTCTTCTTTTCCCTTGCGAACCAAGGACTGAAACGCGTCGGCATGCCTGGTGAGCTTCCACTGGAGATGTTCTTTTTCATGACAGATTTCGCAAGTTTTTGCACCTGAATAGCCATTTTTGGATAACAACGGCGGATTCGGTAAACCGGCCAGCTTTTTTAATTCCATTATATAAATATTTCGGAGAAAGTCATCAAAGCCCTTGTGCAGGCTCACTATAGAACCAGATTGATCAATGATAAAACTGACAGGGATTGATCCGCTGAAAGAAGGAAAGAGAGAAACAATTTTACGACTCTGGTCAGAAATCACCGGGAATGTGTAACGCTGACTGTTTATAAAATCTACAGTTATGCGCTCCTCTAAGATACTCATGGCAACTATTTCAAACTTCCCCTTAAGGTCGCCGTCAACATAGAGGGTGTTTAAAAATGTCAGTTCATCCTGACAATGGCTGCATTTCGGGGAAAAAATTACCAGCACGGTTGGTTTTTTCTGATATAGTTCTCTAATATCTACACGCGCCCCGCTCAAGGTTTTTGCTGTGAACAGAGGCACTGGCGGTGTAAGCCCCAGAAACGGCTCGTCAGCGGGAATATAGCCGATTTTTAAATAGGCGCTTGCATGAACCCGCCAGTTGTCGGCAAGGTTGACATCGGGCGGCGTAAAACTGCCCAATTTACTCGTTATAAATTTCCCCTGTTTGTTGAAGATGTAAAACCCGATACCACCCGTCATTTTGAGCCGTGAATAAATCAGCTTGTTTTGATCAAGATAAACGGGGAATGGAATGCCTTTATTGTGATTATAGTTCCGCACGTCCGCAACACGGTCAGCATTAATACAGATGCCGGCTACCTCAAAATTGTATTCCCGCCTGATGGCATTAAGATCTTTCATCAACCGTACGGCTTCATCAACGCGCGGGTCATCAATGGCGTAGATAAAGAGAATCAGGTTTTTGCCTTTATAAATGGTAATGTCAAACGCACTCGAGGGCAATATGTCAGAAGGGCTGCTGGAAGCTCTGTCAGTAGTGCACACACCACAACAGAACAAAAGAACCGCAACACCGATTAACACCCGATAAGCATAACGACCGCCGCTGGATAAACCGTTCATGCGTTTTTTATAGACCTTCCTATGGCAATATAGTGAATACGGAAGTGACCACCCCTGTAGCCTTTTTCATTGGCAATTGCCCGTGCCTTTTTGATCAGTTGTTTTATTTTGTCAATGGTGATTACCGGGCTGAGCAGCATGGCAGCCATTTCATATCGCATGTGACCACAATAAGGAAAGTCAAGCAGCTCCTCTATTCTGGGCAGATTTTTTTCTGCTTGCTCGGTAAGCCTAAAGCATTCATCCATGAATTTTTTGTCACACTGAACACAGGCGAGATAGTGGTCATGTTCTTCAGCGGGTGGTTCTGGCTGGATGTCGGGGAAAGAGGTATAACTGAAGTCTTCCATCAGCTCTCCTTCTGCCATTCCCAGCATAGCAATGCTGACCCCAATGCACGCATTTTCCCGGGCTATCTCTTCCGCCCTGCGGATAATTTTTTTGACGGTATTCAGCGGCACCGATCCATCTGAAAGCATGGCGCTGAGTGCATAGATGGCGTGACAGCACCAGCGGATTGAGATGTAATCGTGCAATTCTTCAAAATAAGCCCCACAAAAACTGCGCACGTCGCGGCATTTACGAACCAGCGGGCAAACCTGGCAGGTGCTCATAAAACGGTCAACAACCGGACCGAGGGCTGCGAAATCTATTTTCTCAAGGTCCAGGTTTTCCATGCGCTCCCGCCCCTGTTCGGCACAGTAAACAGAGCAGTATAAGTTCCCCAGGCGCTTAATAGGGCTTTTCTTTATTGGTTTTCTGCAGACTGCACAGGATTGCTGAGCAGCCTGCCTATCTAATTTCTGCTGTTCCATAGCAACTTTTTCGCACCTTCCTTCTGGCAGCGCAGCACGTAGTTATTTTTTATCAGGTTTCATGGGAACAAGGTTCATGCCGCACTTGGGGCACGTGCCGGGCTTGTCCATGACCACGTCACTATGCTCAGGCATCGGACATGTGTAATAGATGTCGGTCTCGGTTGCTGATATGATTGTCCCGTTCAATACGACGATAGCCACAGTTAGGAGCGCAATTCCCAGCACTGCGAGTGTTTTACCAATAATCTTCTTCATAGTGTTCTCCTTTCAATCAGGTAGGTTTACCGTTATGCCGCCTTATGGGTGGCGGTTTTTATTCGTTTGTAATGTTTATAACATGTTTAACCTCGGTGTTCCACTTCCAAAGAACATAGATGGCAGGATATACCAATAATTCCATGATGAATGAGGTAAATAAGCCACCCACCATGGGCGCAGCAACACGTTTCATCATATCAGCACCTGTTCCAATGGACCACATTATCGGCATGAGACCCATTGCTGTCGCAGCCACGGTCATCATCTTCGGCCGAATGCGTTTGACGGCTCCATGGATAATGGCCTCATGCAATTCCCCCATGTTTCTAAGCCGGTTATTTTTTTTTGCCTCGTCATAAGAGAGGTCAAGAAATAACAGCATAAATACACCCGTCTCTGCATCCAGGCCCATCAGTGCAATCATGCCCACCCATGCGGCAATGGATATGTTGTAATCAAGAATATACATAAGCCAAACTGCACCCACAACGGAGAAAGGAACTGCGAGCATTACCATGAGCGCTTTAAATGTAGACTTGGTATTCATATAAAGGAGCATAAAGATTAGAAAGATGGTCACCGGAACAACTATTATCAAACGCTCGCGAACTCTAAGCATGTTTTCATACTGGCCGCTCCAGATTAATGAATAACCTGTGGGAAGCGTGACGTTCTGCATTACTGCACGTTTCGCCTCATCCACATAGGAACCGATATCTCTTCCCTCTATGTCAACAAACACATAACCCGCGAGCATCCCGTTTTCATCACGAATCATACTCGGACCAGTCTTGAGCGTAATATCTGCCAGTTCAGTTATAGGTACCTGAATGCCGTTCTTTGTGGTCACCAGCAGGCGCTGTAACTGGTCAAGGTTGGAACGCAGTTCGCGCGGATACCGCAGATTTACGGTATATCGCTCGCGGCCTTCAATGGTAGTTGTAATGGTTTCTCCTCCGATAGCATACATAATAACATTTTGTAAGTCTTCAAGGGTTAGCCCATAACGCGCCAACCCTTCGCGCCGGGGAATAAAATCAACAAAATAGCCGCCTGCAACGCGCTCTGCATAGACGCTTCGTGTCCCCGGAATGGTCTTGATGAGCTTTTCAATGTTCTCGCCGGTACGTTGAATCTGGGAAAGGTCTGAGCCAAGAATTTTAATCCCGAGAGGCGTTCTGACACCGGTGGTAAGCATGTCAATGCGCCCTTTAATGGGCATAGTCCAGGCGTTGGTATTGCCAGGAATCTGTATTGCCTGGTCCATTTCATTAATAAGTTCCTCATAGGTCATGCGATCATACCAGATGGTTCTCAGTATTGATTTAAGCCACTCAGGCGCCCAGGAGGAATACCAGCGATCCTTTCCGCGCCATTCGGAAGACGGCTTGAGCACCACGGTTGTTTCCATCATGGAAAAAGGGGCTGGGTCGGTGGAGGTCTCCGCACGGCCTGCTTTGCCAAATACCGTAACAACTTCAGGGAACTCTTTTATGATGCGATCCTGCGTTTCAAGCAGTTTCTGTGCTTCGGTAACTGAAATGCCGGGCAACGTGGTAGGCATATACAGGATGGTGCCCTCGTTTAGGGGCGGCATGAATTCATGGCCCAGTTTGAGATAGACGGGCACGGTGGTCGCAATAATTACCAGAGCTATTATAATAACAGTCTTGGGATATTTAAGCACGATCCGACACGGCGATTCATACAGTGCAAACAATACGCGGCTTACCGGGTGTTTCTCTTCGGGATAATATTTCCCAACAAGCAGCGTGTTCATTGTCCACGCCAGGGGGCGAAACCTGATCGGAAACGGATCCATGCGGGCAAACAGCATGCGCACCGCCGGATCAAGGGTGATGGCAAGCACCGTTGCTATGGCAATGGCAAAGGTCTTGGTATAAGCCAGCGGCGTGAACAGCCGCCCTTCCTGATCAACCAGGGTGAAAACAGGGAGAAAAGAAACCGCAATGACGGCCAGAGAAAAGAAAACCGATGGCCCCACTTCCATAAGCGCCTCCAGGCGTATTTTGTGGAAGTCGCCTTTGCGGCCGCCTTCCTGCCACCGCTCAAGTTTTTTATAAGCATTTTCCACTTCAACAATGGCGCCGTCAACCAGCACGCCAATGGATATGGCTATGCCCGCCAGGCTCATGATATTTGATGTGATGCCAAATAAATACATGGGGATAAACGCCAGCAGTACTGAAACCGGGATAGTAATTATGGGGACTAATGCGGAGGGAAAATGCCAGAGAAAAAAGAGAATGACCAAACTCACAATGATCATTTCCATAATCAATTCTTTTTTAAGGTTATCAATGGATCGTTGAATTAACTCAGAACGGTCATAGGCGGTGACGACTTCAACACCTTCCGGCAAGGACCCTTTCATGTCATTAAGTTTTGCCTTAATGCGGTTGATCACATTCAACGCATTTTCCCCATGCCGCATAACCACTATGCCGCCGACAGCTTCGCCTCGGCCATCGAAATCCAAGACACCGCGCCGTATCTGCGGGCCAACAGCAATAGTTGACACATCGCGCAAAAGGAGCGGCGTGCCTGTTTCAGTGGCTTTGACAACAATCTTCTCCAAGTCGGCAACGGATCGCACATAACCCTTTCCCCTGACCATGTATTCAGTGCCGGTCCACTCAATGAGTCGGCCGCCCATTTCATTGTTACTTTTTTTAATTGCGTCAATGACATCCGTCAGCGATATGCTAAAGCTCTGCAGCCGGTCAGGGCGTATGGTTACCTGATACTGTTTCTGAAAACCACCGATACTTGCCACTTCAGCAACGCCAGGCACGCTCTGCAGGGCATAGCGGAGATACCAGTCCTGAAAGGTGCGCAGTTGTGCCAGATCGTGGGTGCCGCCCTTATCAACCAGCACATACTGAAAAACCCACCCTACACCGGTGGCATCTGGTCCCAGTTCTGTCTTTGATCCGGCCGGCAGGCTGCCTTGTATTTTGGAAAGATATTCAAGCACGCGGCTGCGCGCCCAGTAGATGTCTGTTCCGTCCTGAAAAATGACATAGACATATGAAAAACCAAAGTCAGAGAACCCCCGGATTGCTTTTATTTTTGGAACACCCAGCAGCGCGGTAATGATAGGATAGGTAACCTGATCTTCAATGATGTCGGGGCTGCGGTCCCATCTGGTATATACGATAACCTGCGTGTCCGATAAATCCGGAATTGCATCAAGCCGAATCTGTTGCACCGTATACACGGCTGCAATAACGGCAACGGCGGTCAGTACAATAATTAGAATTCTGTTGTGAGCAGAAAACTCAATTACTTTTTTTATCATTGCACGCCTCCGGTGATTGCTTGAAGCGCTGCCTTGAGTGAGGACTCTGAGTCAATCAAGAAGTTGGCAGAGGTTACCACGCGGTCCCCCCGGTTGAGGCCTGAGAGCACTTCAAAGTATTCATTGCTTTGGACGCCGAGGGTGACTGCGACAGGAGTAATTACATCATTGTCTCCGGCAACAAATACATAATTCTGCATTCCGGTGCGCATAACTGCCGAATCCGGCACTGCCAGCCTTTGCCCCAAATTATAGCTGAGATGAGCATCGCCATACATGTCGCCCCTTAATAACAGTTCAGGATTATTTATGACGAGCCGTGCCTTGAGGGTGCGGGTTTGGGGATCAAGGTATGGATACAAAAAGCTCACCTTTCCCTGGAATATTTTGCCGGGCCAGTAGGCAAGGGTTAACGTAATGGGCATCCCCACTTTGATATACGGCAGATCTGATTGATAGATGTCTGCTTCCCCCCAGACTACAGAGAGATCGGCAACCACCAGCAAGGGCTCTCCGGGCGTGATTTTCTGACCGGGTAGAATTTTTTTATCAATAACGTAACCGCTTCCTGGCGCATATAATGTGAGATATTTTTCAACCTCGCCGGTTTTTTCGAGCCGGTCAATCTGCTGCGCGCTGATATCCCATAGTTTGAGCCGCCTGCGGGCAGACTCAATCAGCTTTTTACCGCCCTCGGCAATGGATGCATCACTGCTCTGAGAAAGGTTTTTAGCAATGGAAATGGCGGTCAGATACTCCTGCTGGGAGGATACCAGCTCTGGGCTGTAAACAGTCAGCAGCGGCTGTCCTCTTTTTACCGCCTGCCCCGTTACATTCACGAACAGTTTTTCAACGTAGCCTTCAATTTTAGTGGTCACGGTAAACAGGCGCGTTTCGTCTGGAACAATGCGTGCCGAAGTGTGCACTTCCCGGGTAATGTCGCGCATCTCTACACTGCCAAATGTAAGGCCCAGCCGTGTTCTTTGCTCTGGCGTAATAATTATGGGAGAGAGGCGGGGTGGTGTTTCCGCTGGTTTTTCTTCAACCTCAAAGGGCACCAGGTCCATGCCCATGGAGTCTTTCCCCGGCTTGTCACTTATCTCATTGGGATTCATGGTGGAGCGGTACATAGTTTTTTTGGCGGCCGGTTTATCTTTTTCTGGCGCGGTCTTTTTTTGCTCTACCAAACGCATACCGCAAATAGGGCAGTCGCCAGGCTTATCAGAGGTGATCTGCGGATGCATGGGACATAGGTAAATCTTTTTTTGTGGAGAAGCACTGGTATCACTTTCACCTTTGGTTGACGGGATTGCTTTTTGTTCAACCAAACGCATGCCGCAAATGGGGCAGTCACCGGGCTTGTCAGAGGTGACCTGTGGATGCATGGGACATAGGTAGAGTTTTTTATGCTGAGGTAGATCCTGCCCCGTGCCCGGAGCGATTCTTTTTTGTTCTTCTGTTCTCTGCGGGCATGAAGTAATAACAAAAGCGCACACGATAAAAAAACATACGCCCGACACAGCACATTTTAGATTCATAGGTGAAGCTCCTTTTCTTCTAATGACCGGCATGATCGTGGCTTACTGAATCGCCCTCAGTTTTAGCGGCAACAAATTTCTTGCCCACGATCATCTCCAGATCGGCAATTTCCTTTTCATAGTCTGCCAGTATTTCGCTGGACTGTGTCTCTAAATTACACAGCGTGATTTGACTATCAATAAGTGCAAGAAAGTCAATGTTCCCTACCTCGTATGCTGCCAGTGCAGAATTGAGCGATTGGGTTGCCTGGGGAATAAGACCAGTCTGATACAGGTCTATAAGTCGAGAAGCTCTTTGCGTTTTGGCTACCAGATCATGTATCTGATAAAAAATGGCGTTTTTAACCGCAGTGTATTGCGATTTTGCTTCTTCCAGCACATTAAATGATTCAGCAATTTTTTTATTCTGTTTATTTTTAAACCATAAGGGCACTTTGAACCCCACAATAAATGAAAAAACATCAGGACGATCCTCTGACTGCGCCGGAAGATTCACCAGTGCCGGAGATGTGCTGCCGTTATCGTTTACGACCGCTGCTGGAAGTGTGCTATTTTTTGTGCGGAAACCCTCGCGCTGTCCATACATCGCTGAAACCGTGATGCTCGGAAAAAATTGTTTTTTAGCGAGCTTATACTCCGCCTCATTTTTTTCAATGGCGTGTTTAAGACTTAAAAGAATTGGATTCTGATTGAGTGCAATCTGCTGAAGCTCTTCCTCGTTAAGAGGTACCATTCGTTTGGTTATTGTTGGGACCCCCTCGATTGGGGTTGACGGGTCGCGATTGAGAAGACGGTTTAATTCTGCAAGATAAGATTTTTTCTTTTGTTCAAGTTCAACCAGCCGTTCTATAAACTTTGACTCTTCAACTTGTGCTTTTAAGATATCCTGCTGCAGCCCTTTGCCAACCTCGTATTTTGTCCGGGCAATTTCCACAAACCTGGACATCAGATTCTTATTTTTTTCTGCAGTCTGCATGTGAGCATAGTTAATATAGAGATTATAGTATGCAGTTTTTACATCTCTGATAATTCGCAATTTGCCATCTGCAAGCATTTGATCAGCGCTTCGTGCGTCCTCTATCGCCGCCTTCTCTTTCAGCGACGTTATGCCCGGCATCGGTATGTTTTGCGTAATCCCAATTTGTTTCATGGTCATGTCAATGCGGTTGAAATCAAAATCATCTGTATTGAGATTTGCTATGCCTAATGATAGTTCTGGATCGTCCCATGATTTTTCCTGGGGCGGCCGCTCCCACATGGCGTTGCGTTTTTTTTGTAATGCGGCTATTTCGGGATTTGCTTTGAGTGCTTCCTGAATGAGGCTCTCAAGGTTTAAAGCGTTTTGCCCAGAGCAGTCAGCCAGGAAGTAAAAGACTATTAAGATACTGGTAAGGGTTATAAAAATTTTTCGTTTCATAGATTGTATTCCCCCTTGTTGATTCTTATGGATAACGCCGAGAAGCCATGTGATAGTTTAATCTTCATGTGCATACTAAAAAACAATGGGAAATTTATTACATAGAACTTTCAAACAACTGAAAGCCATAGAAAACGCAGGGATTAATAATGGTATAGTCTATGAGAAAAAATCCAACCCCAAAGACGTATGGATTAAAATTAAGGCCGGTCATCGCAAGAAATACATCCATTGTCTCAAAACCCATAGGCACCCCAACTGCAAAAAAGTAGGCAGCAAAAGAGCCTGGGAGGGCAAAATGCAAGCCATGACCATCAATCATGTCCACATTTACTCCTCCACCCTCTGTGAACGTTACGTGCGAGTTGGTCAATCCTGCATCATCAAGATCGTTAAAATTATTATTTAGAAATGTCAGAAAATACAATGAATACGTATTTCCTGTTACCGTGTTTTCCTGCGCCAGAGCACTACTGGCGCATAGTACCACCAGTGCAATCCCCACCAGTATTGGAATGATTGTTTTTGGATAGTTCTTTTTCATATTCTACCTCCCCCGATTGTTAATAGTATTGTCTAAAGATAACCACAAAAAGTCACATAAAGTCAAATGTAGCTATCAGCTTTCAGCCATCAGCATTCTGCTTATTACGAACATAAAGTATCTTAAGTATTCCCGAAATTTCTATGGCATTCAGGATTAGAGACGGTGTTTTTTTGTAATTGATCAACGATGCCTCCCACGGTGTTGATTGCCGCGATTACGCATGTCATTCCAATTATCACGCATGTGGTCACGGCGGTTTTGCTGACGCTCTCTCATATTATCTCGGTTATCCTGCCAACGGTCACGGCGATCTTCCCGGCGTTGACGCATATTATCCATGCTGTCATCCCACCGATTACGCATGTTATCAAATTGGCGGTTGCCGTCATTGCGATTTCCTCCCATCTGGAATCCCTGGGCTAAAGCGGTAGCGGCAAACAAAATACTTATAGTTAGTAAGGCTATAAAACCTTTTGGATACCTCATTTTATTTTCCTCCGTTTAGGTTTACAAATCCCCCCGCTCTTCGCGGGGGGATTTGTAAACAGTTTTGGCTAACAATTCAATATCAATAAACTGTTTATTTCTCAGCAAAAATTCAATATGGGGTGTATTGGATCTGCTTGTAGCTCTTTAGATTTCCCTGATTATCAAGGATCACCAGATAGGTGGCATAATATCCTCGATACTCGGTAATAATTTCTGGAACGTCATCCCCGTCAAGATCAGCAACATCGAGCCCGGATGCGCGTGGTGCAATCTGAAACGTTTGAGCAGGAATTGGTGGAAGAAGTTTTGAACTCAGGACATTACCTTCATTATCAAGAATCACGAGATAGGCACCATTGGAAATGGTAACGATTTCCGGGGTATTGTCACCGTTGAGGTCAGCGGCTTTGAGCTGATTCATCATACTTCCTCCTCCCATCATACCGCCACCAAAAAAGCCGCCGCCCATCATGCCACCACGGTTTATGGTTGTTGTGGTATTTCCGCCTCCACCTGGAATAGTTGTTGTCATTCCACCACCCATCATGTTTGTTTGTAAAGCATCACACCAGGCATAAGGTGAAGACACCAGCAACAAAATTGCTGTTATAATAAAGGTTGATTTCATAAAATTTTTCATAGGATGTTCCTCCAGTTGAAATGGTTTTTATCACCAACTTGGGCGATTAAAAAGCAAAAGCTATTTCGGCCAGATAGTAATAAACTGGCAGAAATACAGTCAGGCAAAAGATATGACTATTTTTATAGGATAAAACAAGAGTTCAAAAGGTACACGGGGGGAGGTGATAAAAGATGAGTAATAAAAAAGGGCTTGCTTGTATAGGATAGGAAAAGATCAGTGGTTTTTCTTCCATTGTCCAGGCTGACGCCAGAACCAAGTTTCTTGATTGATTCAGCATAGCTTAAATTTAGGAAGACGGGAGTTGAAGAATTGAAGGGAGTAGTGCCATTGCAGGTATTAAAATCACAGGTGGGTATATCCGTGCTGCTGCGTGTGTCAGGGTGGATTCGGTGTTGGTTACAACCACACCCGCAGGTCATGGTTTTGCAGCACGAGCAGCATGATGATTGTTTAACCGGCGCCGGGACATATTGAGCAAGCATTCCCACCGCAATGATTGAAACAAACAATGACTTCAGAACCTTCATCATAATGTTAGCTTTTCTTTTGATATCCCCTGCCAACAATAAAAGCCCTTGAAACATTAAACAGAGTTTATTCAAAAATCCTGCGAGGAAAAATAACATGTTAATTTTGCAATTAAAAAACTAATTGACACGGGTTGTGTCTGGTATTATTTTATACTGTACCCATGTAGGGTATGTCAAGATAAAATACGTTAATAATAAAAAAGGAATAGCGCATGATTAACGAGGCGGTGAAGAAAGAAGCGTTAACCAGATTAAAACGGATTGAAGGGCAGGTTCGCGGAATAAGCCGTATGGTGGATGAAGCACATTATTGTATTGATATTATAAACCAGATTACGGCCGTCCAAAAGGCACTTGATGGCGTGGCAAAAATCGTGATGAAACGACACGTGGAAAGCTGTGTAAGCGAGGCAATACGAACCAACGGCGGCCAAGAACTCATTGATGAGCTCATTCGGACCGTGTTTAAGTACGGAGGTACCGGAACCCGGTAAGGATGAACACAGCCGCAGAGAACATGGCTCACTTCCCTGTGCGCTTCAGAAAAAACCCCCTCTGAGTATGAAGATGCAAAGGGTTATGCCGTGTTCTCTGCAATTTTATGGCGTATAGAGGTAAATAAAATAAAAATGTCATTCTGAACGAAGTGAAGAATCTCAAACCCTCGTTTTTCAATAATCTGATAGGCATGTGCAGGTAATTATAATAGCCAGCCTTGTCCACCATGGCTTCATGCGCGGGAACATGGCAGTGCGGGCGCGCGATCTGAAGCCTTGTGATAACGAAAGCGCAAGCAATATCCTGTTTTGGACACTAATGAATAAGAACGTTTATTTACAAACCAAAGGAGAAGAGCATGGAAAAGAAATTACGTATTGATGGCATGACTTGTCAGCACTGTGTCAACCGCGTGAAAAAAATTATTGAAAAATATTCTGGTGTTTCTGATGTACGGGTAAGCCTTGAAAACAAGGAGGCAACATTTTTATGCAATCCAGACACTGATATAGCAGGGATTGTAAAAGCAATTACCGATTTTGGCTACACTGCTGCGGAAAAATAAATTGTTTCACCGCAGGGTTCGGAGAGAGCGCTGAGGAAGCTTAAAGCTGTCAGCAATAACCTTTAACGTGATTGTATATTTTTTCTCTGCGGCCTTTGGGGTAACAACTTAAACAGATATGGAACGAAAAGAAATTATTCCAGTTTATGGCATGACCTGCGATCACTGTGTCAAAGCAGTTGCCATGGCTTTGCAGGACGTTGTGGGGGTTCGCGGTGCGGAAGTATCCCTGGAGAATGCCAGCGCACGCGTCATCTTTGATGATTCATTAACCAGTGTTGATCAGCTCAAGGAGGTCATTCGTGCCGAAGGCTACCATGTTCTACCCCCTGCAGAAGAAGCGCATCCGCGTATTGATCAGCAGGATAGCACAGCAGGGGAAACGACCGTGCAATCAGTAACCGTATCGTTTTCAATTCATGGGATGTCCTGTGCAAATTGTGCACATGCGATTGAAAAAGGACTCAACGGGTTCCCAGGCATAAAAAAAGCAACCGTTAATTTCCCTCTGGAACGGTTGATCGTGGAAAAAGAAGTTACGCTTGAGGACGAGAAGATAATTGCGAAAGTTGCGGACATTGGTTATGAAGCAACGCCCTTGCCACAGCACAAACACGGCGCGATGGCATTTAGAATCGAGGGGATGAGCTGCGTTAATTGTGCGCGTTCAATAGAAAAGGCTTTTGAGAAAGCCGACGGCATTAAACAGGTGGCCATCAATTTTGCACTCGAAAAGGGGTATGTTGAATTTGATGAATCGGTCATTGACCGGCGAGGTATTTTAGCGATTGTTAAAGACGCCGGCTATCATGCGGTTGAAGAAGCAGCAGACAACGAGAAGCAGGAACAAAGCATTGCCCGCAAAGAAAAATTCCGGTTTTATTTTGCGCTGGCAATAACCGTTCCTCTGGTTGCGCTTATGTACGGCATGCATCTATTGAACCTTGATCATGCCCGAACCACATATGCGATTTTTATACTGGCAACCATGGTGCAGTTTGTTTCAGGAAGCGCTTTTTATTCCGGCGCCTACTATTCCCTTAAAAACCGTGTTGCCAACATGGATGTGCTGATTTCGCTGGGTGTGTCGGCGGCTTATTTTTACAGCGTATTTTCTTTGTTCTACTGGGGGCCGTATTACCCGACATTTTTTGACAGTTCAGCATTGCTTATTACTTTTATTCTTTTAGGAAAGATGCTTGAAGCGCGCGCCAAAGGCAAGACCAGTCAGGCGCTGCAGAAACTTCTCTCTTTGCAGGCTGATCAGGCGCGGCTCGTAGAAAATGGTGCAGAGCGTCTGGTGGCAGCATCGCTGGTGAGAATCAATGACATAGTTCTTGTCCGCCCCGGCGAGAAAATACCGGTTGATGGTGAAATAATTGAGGGCACCACGGTGGTAGATGAATCCATGATCACCGGAGAATCCATGCCGGTTGAGAAGTCGCCGGGAGCAACGGTAACCGGTGCAACCATAAACCTGTCAGGCGTTGTTAAAATCCGCACTACCCGAGTCGGACGGGAGACGCTCCTCGCCCAGATCGTGAACATGGTGGAAGAGGCGCAGGCAGATAAAGCTCCCATCCAGCGCATTGCCGATGCGGTCTCAAATTATTTTGTCCCTTTAGTGGTGGCGGCGGCGCTCGTGACATTTATTTTCTGGTATAAAATTCTCACTGTTACCCCGCCCGCAGGGATGTCCCCGTTTCTCTTTGCCTTTCAACTTATGATTTGTGTTCTGGTGATTGCCTGTCCGTGTGCGCTGGGACTTGCCACGCCCACCGCCATCATGGTTGGCAGCGGCGTTGGACTCAGCCGAGGAATTCTTTTCAAAAAGGCATCGGTATTGGAGAATATTTCTAAACTTGAGGTCATTTTGTTTGACAAAACCGGCACCATTACCATTGGCAAGCCCGCCGTGGTCGGGGTGTATCCAGCCGCGGCACATTCCGAAGAAGAGGTGCTTGGTCTGGCTGCAAGCGCGTCGTTTAACTCAACGCATCCACTTTCTCAGGCCATAGTAGAGCAGGCGAAAAAGCAGGGCATTTCTCCCCAGACTGTTTCCGACTTGCAAGAAATAAGCGGACAGGGCATTCAATGCAACCTGAATGGCGAGCGGCTGAAAGTAGGCAGTGATAAATTCGTTGCAACGGAAAAAGAGTTGCCGAAAACAGTGCGGCTTCGCGGCAGGGAACTTGCTGGCGAAGGTAAAACAACCGTATATGTTTTGTATCGTGGCGAAGTCGCCGGTATTATTGCCCTGGCGGACATGGTTAAGGAAGATTCGCGCAAGGCAATTCAACGACTTCACCAGCTTGGAATAAAAACTGCCCTCATTTCCGGTGACAATAAAACAGTTGCCGAAGCAGTCGCTCAGCAGGTGGGCATTGATGAGGTTGAGGCAGAGGTGCTGCCGCAAGATAAAATTAACATTGTCAAGAAATGGCAGCAGAAAGGTTTCAGGGTAGGTATGGTAGGGGACGGCATCAATGATGCGCCGGCTCTGGCGCAGGCAGATATTGGCATCGCCATCGGCTCGGGCACAGATGTGGCAAAGGAAACCGGAGAAGTTATTCTGGTCAAAAACAGCCTGCTTGACGTGGAGCGGGCGATACGCCTCGGTAAAAAGACCCTGCAGACGATAAAGGTCAATTTTTTCTGGGCGTTTTTCTACAACATTCTGATGATTCCGGTGGCGGCAGGCATCCTTTACCCGGTTAAGGGGATAATTCTGAAGCCGGAGTGGGCGTGTATCGCAATGTGGTTTTCCTCAATAACGGTGGTAGGCAATTCGTTGTTGCTGAAGAGGTATGAGAAAAAATTGTAAATGAAAAACGCAAGATGTTGCAAACCACCGTATCAGGCCTGTTGCGCGGTGTTATTCTGAACGAAGTGAACAATCTCACCGTTAGCAACAGCGTGGGAATACAATATACAATACCTTAGCACTGCATCTCTTACCACAGCCTTTATCATGTCACGTTTTTCAACACCCGGTTATTCCCGCCCCGTTCAATCCCTGAACATAGATTAATTTAAGACTTGATTCCATTATTCACAAGTTCTAAATCACCCATTAGCATCGAGGCTTGACAAAATTCCCGCGCCTGCAGTATCGTGCTTGACGAACGAGTGAACAAGCTGGGACCAGAGGTTGATGGAAACCTAATGGCTGACAGTCATTGAAACGGCCACTGCCTGAAGATGGGTAGATCGACTCTGTATAAGCTACCCTGCTATTGTATAATGATTGTTTAAAGTAAAGGGCATTAATTGAAGCTGGCATCAAAATATCATTGTATCCAGCATAATTGCGGAATCTCACAAACCGGGTAACGGGTGTCCCCCGCTCCAGGCAAACAGTAAAAGAAAAGGCAGAGCTATGAAATTCACAGGACTAAAAATTCCGAGAAAAGTTATTAAGACTTTGGAAGAAACGGAGAGAATCTTTTTTATTCAATTTGGAGAAATTTTGAATGAAATAGATATTTTATATAGATGCTTCCTGGCAACATCAAATTTAAAATGGGAAACCGAACTGGAACAGAAAGCGAAAATCTCCCAACTTTTCTTTTTCATTAGATCATTAGCAAGTAAATTGTATGAGGGCTGGATTATCATTAACTCCGGTTATGTGAAGAGCGTCCTGTCGCTGAAATTTGATAAGTCCCTGGGGAGTGAAGCAACGGAAAGTTTATTTGAAATAAGAAAATATTTTGGCAGAAAAAATAATATCCTCATAATCCGCAATAAACTGGGATTCCATTATGAGTATAAAATGATTGGGGACGGGATTAAGAACTTAGAGGAAATAGAGGAGAATGACCTGAAGATATTTTTAACTCCATCCAAAGGAAATTGTATTTATTCACTTAGTGACGCGGTAATTTTTGCCGGCATGAAAAAAGATTTAATGCTTTCAAAAAGCAATAAAATCTTTGATCAATTGATGGATGAAATCACCGAGAATTGCCGGCATTTCCAAACGTTTGGCGATGAGTGTTTGCGTAAGATAATAGAACCCTATTTTCATTTAATCAACGGTCAAGAAGACTATGAAATAACAAGTGCCCCGCTGAGTACCGAAATCAAACTGCCGCAATTTATTGAGATTCACAAATGAAGTGACTATGCCGGAAGCATGCGGGCGGATAAAACAGTACTTCGTTAAGGTGAGGCACACATAAGCATTCGCGCTCGTATTTGAAATTATTACCTGATTATTAAGACAGCATAACAAAAGGGCGCCGTCCCCTTTATATAAGTAATTCCGGGCAAGCGTAGTGCGACCCGGAATCCAGTCAAAATAACAAAACTTCTCTGTACGATCAATTTGCGAACAATATCTAAACAAATGAACTGTTGAGGTAACCCTGCCTGAATTCTTGCTTTGATTTGTTCTGTACATTTGTTTTTTAATTTGTTATGTGGTCTTTAAGTATTTGAATCAATTAATTTGGGAGACATAAAAATTGGAAAAAGATCATCTGGAAATTCTGCTTGAAGATATAAACAGCAAATTCGACTTGTTTCTGGAAGGTCATGAGTCTCTCCGGAAAGAGATTCGCGATGCGCGGGAAGAATCAAACGAAAAGCATGATATGACAGCTTTTCAGCTTAAAGCACTTAATAAAAAGATTGACGATAAAACAGATGAACTGCATAAGAAAATTGATGCGGTTGAAGAGAAACTGACTAAAAAGATTGATGCTGTAGCAAATGACCTTGTGGCGCATCGAGCCGACACGGAAAAGCACAAGGTGAAATATAAGGTGTCTGAGTAATGAGCTTCAAGATTCAATCGATATGTAATATTTAGATACGACCCCACACCCCCAGTCAAACAGCGCCTGGGTAAGCGCTTCGAGCCTGCCGGTAAAGACAG
The DNA here is from genome assembly GCA_964594075.1 of uncultured Thermodesulfobacteriota bacterium. Taxonomy (GTDB): domain Bacteria; phylum Desulfobacterota; class WTBG01; order CAIYCZ01; family CAIYCZ01; genus CAZQKW01. The sequence goes on from CAZQKW010000035.1 coordinate 19,513, forward strand.
CAGCAACAATGCTTACAGCGATAAGTATGAGCCAGATGATATTCATCAGGTTATCAGAAGTAAGTCTACCATATGGTTTACGGGTTCAAAAGTTTATAGTGAATTCTCCAAAAGATAGTTATTTTCTTTATTATTATTCTTACAAAAAGTAATAATTATATATATGCAGGATCGGGCGTGAATTTTGGATCAAGGTCGGGAAAGGGACTTTTAAATAACCACAGCCCGTCTCCGGTTATTGGTTAGTGACAGCCAATACTGCTTACGTTCTTCACGCTGGGCTAAATGGGCCCTTTCCTGTTGACAGTCTCTCCCTTTTCTACTACTCTTCACTATCATGCATAGACAATCACGCATCGTTCTGCCAGACATACCGCATCATGTCACCCAGCGCGGCAACTACCAGCAAAATATTTTTGAGAAACAGACTGACTACAAGCAGTATTGTTTATGGGTACAAGAGTCTGCTGTAAAATATGAGCTTACCATTCTTGCTTTCTGCCTGATGAGTAATCATGTTCATTTCATCGTGGTGCCCGATCGGGAAGATTCGCTGGCAAAAACATTCAATACCAGTCATATGCGCTATTCCCAGTATATGAACCGGAAGCATAAGGTGCGGGGTCATCTGTGGCAGGGACGATTCTTTTCCTGCTTCATGGATGATGATCATCTGTATCGCGCTATCCGCTATGTAGAACAAAACCCGGTGCGTGCCCGGATGGTGAAAGATGCCTGGGAGTATCACTGGTCAAGTGCCGGAGTGCATGCAGGCATGGCAAAGGATGAAGAACCGTTGCCGATTAATACGGCAGGATTTGCCATGAGTGCACGTGAGTGGCGAAAATATCTCCGGGCTGAAGACCGGGAAATGTGTAGGGAGATGCGGTTAAAGACAGGTAGAGGCCTGGCGATCGGCAGCGAGCGGTTTATAAACAGGATTGAACATAACCTCCAGAGATCGTTACAATGTTTACCGCAGGGGAGACCTAAGAAGCAATAAATGGCGCTGTCCCCCTTTACACCCTTTTACAAACAGTACTTCGTTGAGGTGAGACACACATAAGCGTTCGCGCTCGTATTAGAAAAATAATATGAATTTGATAAAATGATATAATTAAGATCCGATTATTAAGACAGCATAACAAAAGGGCGCCGTCCCCTTTATAGAAAGAGCACATCATTTATTGCGCCAACAATAAATTTGTGCTTTATTTCTGGATGTGAACAGTATAAGCAGGGAAATGTCAAAATCAAATTTGTCCGCGCTGTGCATATGGTTAAAAAAATTTTTCTGCCGCTGCTTTTTCTGGCGGTAACTCTGGCGAATCATGCCGGTTACTGCTATGATTATCCATTCTCCGATCCCTATGTTGCAACAATCCTAGGCACACCTGCAGAATATCAGCCCTCCCTACCAGAAAAAGTAACGACAAAACTTCTGCATCTTACGGTTTTTCCAGAGCGCCGTCCGCCCAAAATATTCTGGTACCATAAAAAGCTGCGCTGTTCCCTCACCTATCATAACCATCCAGCCCCGCTCATATTCATTATCGCCGGCACAGGCGGAGATCATAACGGACCTCTCATTAAACTGCTGGAACGGGTGTTTTACCATGCCGGATTTCATGTCATTTCCCTTCCTTCGCCCACCCACCCCAACTTTATTGTCAGCGCCTCGGAAACAGGGGTGCCGGGACATCTTGCAGATGACTGCCGGGATCTATACCGAGTGATGGAACGGGCCTGGGCAAACGCAAAGCGCCAGATCCGAACAAAAGAATTTTATCTTACCGGCATCAGCCTGGGGGCGCTGGAGGCAGCGTATATTGCCCGACTTGATGAGGAGCAGCATCTATTTGGTTTTAAAAAGGTGCTGCTAATCAATCCGCTGGTTGATATTTATATGGCGGCGCGTACCCTAGACAAAATGTTTGAAGATAACATACCCGGCGGGCTGAATAATTTTAACGCATTTTTTGATAAAATGATTCAACGGTTCTCGGCAGTGTATCAAGCCAAGGGCTTTATAGATTTTAATGAAGACTTTCTCTACGCCGTTTTTAACCAGCCATCAACCGCCTTGGAGGAAATGGCGGCAGTCATCGGCCTGTCCTATCGCATTGCTTCCAGCAATATGATTTTTACCTCTGATGTGGTATCCCGCTACGGGCTGATTGTGCCCAAAAACCGCCAGCTTTCACGCTCGGATTCGACCACCAATTACTTTAAAGTGACGTTCTTCACCAGTTTCCGTGACTATTTTGAACAGATGTTCTATCCTTTTTTCAGGGAGCGTCTTGACAACATTACTCCTGAGGCACTCCTCGAGATTTCAAGCCTCAAACATCTCGAGGGATATCTCAAAGATGCCAGGCATATTGCGCTCATGACCAATGCCGATGATTTTCTTTACCGACCGGGAGATATTGATTATCTGCGCACCGTTTTTAAAGACCGGGCATACATTTATCCGCGGGGGGGTCATTGCGGCAATATCGGATACAAAGACAACATCGCGCGCATGCTTGATTTTTTCAAAAATTAGCCAGCTTCGGCATGTAAAAGGGCGAACATAACTCTGTAAAAATTAATTTTTTGCAGCGCATAACAGTGTCATCAAAGAACATTCACCTGCGTGCACTGCATGGCTGGCTTGGTGTTGTGGCAGCCTGTGCTGTGCTCTTTGCCGGCTGCATTACCCCGCCTCCGCCTCCTTTTGTGCCGCTGAGTGTTTCTGAAATACCGCTTAAGCTGGGGGGGTTGGCCGGCATGCAATGGAGAAAGGACTTAATGCCGGGAAAATCCGACGAGGAGGTATCACCCCTTCGCCCTGCGAGTGAAGTGCTGCAGCCAGGGGCCACCTACGTAATTGACGCATATGACCCTCTGGAGGGAATGAACCGGCAAATGTATATACTAAATGCGCTGTTTGACGTATACCTGTTCTTGCCTCTGGTGCGCGGCTATGAATTTATTACCCCCATAGTGGTGAAGAAGGGGATAAGTAATTTCTTTGATAACTTGGGAGAGCTGTCCAACCTCACTAACACCCTTTTACAACTAAAATTTAAGCCGTTTGCAATCACCGCGGCCAGGTTTTCGTACAACACCACATGTGGCCTGCTGGGAATATTTGATTTGGCAACGCAGGCAGGTTTGAAGCGCCAGAATGAGGATTTTGGTCAGACCCTGGGTTACTATTGCATCGGACCGGGACCCTATCTGGTGCTGCCGATTTTTGGTCCTTCAACGCTCAGAGACACCGGCGGGCTGGCATTTGATACCGCGGTTTACACCTTGATAACCAATCGGGCAATTGATGAAATGGGCGCGAATGCCCGGCAGGAAGATTTGCTAAAATTTGGCTTTACCGTTCTTAATGGCATTGATAAAAGGCGCCGGCAGAGCTTTCGCTATTATGAGACCGGCTCGCCCTTTGAATATGAATTGATTCGCCTGCTGTATCTCAGGAAGCGGGAGTTTGAAATCATTCAATAACTCAATTCATAATTGGTTGCTCATTAGCAACCAATTATGATATTTTAAAATAGAAGTAGTATGGCAGGTTATGTTTGGAGTTCCGTTTTTACAGTAATCATTAACTAACACAAGGAGAAGCATCATGAACAAGCGCAACTATTCAATTCTTTTGCCCGCTATAGTGCTGGCGTCCGTTATCTTCAGCGGCTGTGCCGCCAGCAAACAGAGTAGAGTCTATACGCGCGCTCAGGCGCAGACCGCTCTCAACGTCTATACCGGAACGGTTCTTAAAGTTAGCGACGTGACTATTGAAGGCCGGCAGACCGGGGCCGGCGCTGTTGCCGGCGCAGTTATGGGCGGTATCGCCGGCAGCGCCATTGGCGGCGGAGTGGGCAGACGGGCTGCTACGGCCGGCGGTGTACTGGGTGGCGCAGCAGCAGGAACTGCATTAGAAAAAAGGGTTACCACCGAAGCGGCACAAGAGATTGAGGTTGAACTGGATGACGGACGTCTGATTGCCATAGTCCAGGGAAAAGACGATAGGTTTGCTGTCGGCGATAGAGTACGGGTGTATTACGCAAACGATGGAACCTGGCGCGTGCGGCAGTAGTTCATTAAAAGGTTACAATCCGCGTGCTGCGGCACACTGATTAAGCGGAAAATATAAGCGGGGACAGAGATTTTATTGTCTTTTACTTTTGGCGGTGGATCATTTCATATGTCTTATCCATCTGTCCCTGTTCCGGGAGGGAAACAATTTTGTGACTGGAGAAATCGCTGCCGTCACCATAATTCTGCTATCCGTTTTACTGCTGTTGCTCTGTGATATAATAAGCGCGGACCTGGTAGCGGTAATTATTATTCTGACGCTGGTTTTGTCCCGGATTCTTACCATTGAAGAGGCCTTTGCAGGTTTCGGCAACCCGGTAATTATTACGGTTGGGGCTTTGTTCATTATCTGTGGCGGCCTATATCGCACGGCGCTTTCCAGTCTCATCGGCAAATACCTAACCTCACTGGGAGCTGGTTCAGAAACGAGGACCATCGCAACAATAATGGCCGCCGGGGCTGTTGTATCCTCCGTTATGACTAATGTTGCCGCTACCGCAATCCTTATGCCGGGGGTGATCATCCTGGGCCAAAAAACAGGGATTGCCCCGTCCCGGCTGTTGATCCCTCTTTCCTACGGAACCATTTTGGGCGGAACCATCACGCTTGTGGGCACCCAGCCAAACCTTATTGTCAGCTCAATGCTCATGACAACCGCAGGCAGAGAATTTAATTTCTTTGATTTCACGCCCATTGGCTTAACCCTTACGGTACTTGGCATAGCCTTTATGGTGACCGTAGGTAGGCATTTCCTGCCGATTAAACCGGCTGATGAAAAGCTAAGACGATCTGTTTCGCTTCAGGAGCTTCCTTCAATTTACCGGCTTGAAGAACGACTGTTTGAACTCAAAGTGCCTGAGGGCAGCATTCTGGTCGGCAAAAGCCTTCAAGAAAGCCAGGTGGGCACGCAGTTTGGGATTAACGTTATCGGCATAATGAAGAAGGATAAAATGCACCGGTCACCCCGCCGTGACGATGTTATTCAATCCGGCGACAGGCTGCTGATTCAGGGACGGGAAGGCGATGTGCAAAACATGGCTTTTACGTTTGAGCTTGAAATTCACCGAAGGGGCAGCCTGCGCGATGACGAGATTCTTTCCCGTGAAGTCGGCGTTGCGGAAATAGTTCTTCCACCGCGCTCTCAAAATGCGGGAAAACAGTTGCGCGATGTTCTCTTGCGGGAGCGCTACGGTCTGACGGTTCTGGCTATTTGGCGGATGGGAAAACCCATACGTGCACACCTCGCCGAAGAAGTGCTGCAGGTGGGTGATGCGCTGCTGGTATGGGGCCCCTGGGAAAACATACGGCTGCTGAAAAAGTTTGAAGAATTTCTTTTGGTAACAGGCCCCGCGGATGATGGTGAAACGCCGCGTAGAGATAAAATGCTCATAGCGGCAGCTCTTCTGAGCGGGATGATTTTCAGCGTCGTTTCGGGCATCCTGACCTTGCCGGTTGCTGCTCTGGCGGCCGCTGTGCTGATGATCCTAACCCGGTGTCTGACGCTAGCGGAGGCATACAAGGCAGTTGAATGGCGAGTAATTATGATAATTGCCGGTTTCATTCCGTTCGGCGATGCCCTTGTAAAAACTGGGCTCGTAGATGTTTTGGTAAAAAATATACTGTTCCACATTGGTCAGCTTGGCCCGTCTTTTATTATTGGAACAATCTTTCTTCTATCGTCTGTACTTTCCCTGTTTACCACCAACATAGCTGCTGCGGTGCTAATGAGTCCGGTGGCGATTAACACAGCCACAGCATGTTCGATAAAACCGGAAATTCTTCTTATCTGCGTCGCAATTGGCGCTTCCAATGGCTTTGTGTCACCGCTGGCGCAGCAAGCAAATCTGCTGGTCATGGGCCCCGGAAACTATGTTTTTAAGGATTATATTAAAGCGGGCGCCATCTTGAGCATCATTGTTTTCGCCGCCGTGATGGTGTTTATGCCCCTGTTCTGGAAATTATACGGGTGAGAAGACTGCCGTGATTTCACCACAGTATATTGTTTTTGCAACGCTCGCTCTGGCACTCGGCTTGTTCATTTGGGGCAGATGGCGCTACGATATTGTCGCCGTGATTGCGCTATTGATTGTTACTATCACGGGCGTCGTTCCTACCGAAGAGGCGTTCGCTGGCTTTGGGCATCCCGCTGTCATCACGGTAGCTGCGGTTTTGCTGCTCAGCAGAGGATTGATGAACTGCGGCTTAATAGATCTGATTGCCAATACGTTGTTTAAAATCAGCAAACATCCGTTTGTCCAAATTGCCGTGTTTACCGGTAGTGTTGCACTTTTTTCAGCCTTTATGAATAATGTAGGGGCACTTTCAATTATGCTGCCGGTGGCGATTCAATTTTCAAGAAAAAATGAAACAGTACCTTCGATACTGCTGATGCCGCTGGCATTTGGCTCCCTTTTGGGCGGCTTGACAACCATGATCGGGACACCGCCTAATATCATTATAACTCTGGCACGAACCAGAACCGGGAAAGCCCCGTTTGCCTTTTTTGATTTTGCACCGGTCGGGATCGGGGTTGCGATCGTAGGCATCCTGTTCATCTCTCTCATAGGGTGGCGGCTCTTGCCGAAACGCAAAGGCCCGGGATCTCGGGAAGGATTTTTTCACATTGAGGATTATCTCACTGAGGTGCGGGTGCTAAAAGATTCTCCGCTGGCCGGCAACCGGCTCTCTGATCTTAAAAATCTGGGAGACATTGAAGTAAACATAATCGAAATCATTAGAGGAAAACGAAGAATTCTGTCGCCCGCAGCAACTGATTTTCTTGAAGAAGGGGATATACTGCTGGTGGAAGCTGATTCAGATGACCTGAAGTCTTTTGTTGACAAGGCAAAGCTTGAACTGGCAGCACATGAAAAAATGGACAGCAACCTGCCGGTATTGGAAGAATTAGGATTAAACGAAGCTATTGTGATGGCCGATTCCATGCTCATCGGCAAAACTGCATACAGCCTGAATCTTCGCCAGCAGTATAATCTAAATCTGCTTGCAGTAGCCCGCAGAGGTGAGCGATTGAAAAACCGGATAGCATCCATAAGCTTTCAGGTTGGAGATGTACTCCTGCTAAGCGGTCCGCTGACGACCATTCATGAGACACTTAAACAGCTCGGCTGCTTACCTCTGGCCCAAAGAAATCTGCGCATTGGCCAGACCCGGCGTGTTGCAGTTGGTGCCGGCATCTTTATAAGCGCCATAGGCGTCACGGCATTCGGCATTCTGCCGATTCAGGTAGCTTTTATCTGTGCCGCCGTTTGTATGGTTTTCATCAATCTGATTTCCGTTCGGGAAATATATGAAAGTATTGACTGGTCGGTCATCGTTCTTTTGGGCGCAATGATTCCCGTCGGCAGCGCCATGGAAATAAGCGGAGGCGCAGCGATGATAGCGCAGCAACTTGTCAGATTTTCTGACACATTGTCCCCCGCGGCAACATTGCTGATAACGATGGTTTGCACCATGCTGCTGTCAGACATAATAAACAATGCAGCGACGGCGGTGCTTATGGCGCCTATCGCAATAAATATCGCACAGGGATTGGGCGTTTCAATAGACTCCTTCTTAATGGCTGTTGCAATCGGCGCATCCTGCACGTTTCTTACCCCCATTGGCCATCAGTCTAACACCCTGGTGATGGGCCCCGGCGGCTATAAGTTTGGCGATTACTGGCGCATGGGGCTCCCGCTAGATTTTGTTATAATTATTACCGGAGTGTCGCTGATTCTACATTTCTGGCCGCTGTAAGGCCTTTCGAAGTGGCGTTTGCTATATGGAAAACGCTGTCCATGATTAATAGGAAACGATATTTTAGAGGCGATCCCATAAATATGTTGAAAAGGAACACGCCGTTACGATCCATCCATTTCCGCTTGTCTCGGCGATTGCGCGCCCCGCCTGGTTCTTTCAGCTTGTCGTTCACTACAGTGCACGCTCAACAGTTCTTTTCTCTTCGCCCTGAAAGCACAACTATTTTTACCAATACGGAATATAAATCTTCCTTTACTCTGAGAAAAGACTTGAAACGTAATATGGTTTAAGCTAAATATGCAAATAAAATGTGCTTTAATTATACTACACAACTTTTTTATTCAGAGGAGCTTAATTGTATGAAAAAAAAGCTTTTGGTTGTTTTTCTAATCTGCTGTTTCATGGCAAGTGCAATGCCTATGCAGGCACTGGCTTCACAAAAACAATCTAAAGAAACCCTTCTAATAAAGCTCATAATCATTATGCAGCGCGCCTTGCAAGCAAGTGATAGAGTTGACGAGCTTACCGAGGCATCACTGAGAACACAGATCTTTCTTAATGATATTCTCATAGCCTTAACGAATAAAGATAATAAGCAACTTAAAACCATCGTGGATAATTATGTTTCAGACATGGCGGTGCTGCAGCAAGACATACCAATCAATCCACAATGCTTGCTATCTCTTTGGGGAATATTTGGCGAGATCTCGTCAATAGTAAACGCCCTTTCTGCAGGAGGAGAAACTGCATGTGTGACAGCTGCTATCACCATTAATATCGGCAATATTATTTCTGCAATCCAGTCATACAGAATATGCCAGATAATATTTTCCGAAACGCCAGATCAAGCACTGTGCCAGCAAATAGTACAAAGACAGACCATAATAAAAACGTGTAATTATATAGCGCTGGCTTTCAATATCTTCTTTTGCACGGAAGCCCCTGCAGCTTCTGACTATTTACGGCTTGTTTTTGGTTTGATAGGCATTTTCCCGAGTACGGATGCCTGTACACCTCCAGCCCCAGCTGCATAACTGTTCTCCATCTTACTCCCCTTATAGCGGGCAGATTTAATTGGATAGGATTTAGCCGCCTCTACTATTGTCAGGTGCTATTTAACATCATACTACTGCCCAAAGGAAAGGAGGAGCAAAGGACACATCTTCACATCTTCATATGTCATATTTTGATTGACAGCTTGCAGGCGGTAAACTGCTGTTACCGCCATAGCACGACCACTTCGCATCGACTATCCCAACACCTTCTATCATGTCCCCTCCCGGGGCAATGAGAAAAGGCCGGTCTACTATGAGCCACAAGACTCTACCTGAAATTCCTGGAACTGCTGGGGAAAACAGCAAAGACCAAAAAACAGCAGCGGCGATCACGGGATCTGTGCATATATAGTATGAACAAAAAGGGGGCTTATACCAACTCGGGAGATAGGGGAACTCTCCGGGGGTGGGGTATAGGGCAATTACCGAAACGGTAAAAGGAAAAGCATCGTAAAGGAAATAAGCAGTTACAGAGATTGATAGATAAACAATTGATGAGCTGTAATAATGACATATGAAGAGGTGACACTAAGTACTATTTCTAATGTGGTTGAAGCAGTTCGCGCCCTCGATGTCTGCTGCATCGTGACGCACACACAAAACGGAAGCACGCCTCGCAGAATCCCCCGGTTCAAACCAGATTGCTGAATACTCGCTTTCAGCAGAAGCGATGAAACTCAAAGATTCTTGAACCTCTCTTATGGTATTTTTTCTGTTTTAATGGGTAATGACGACGACTATTCGCCCGAGGGGATTTTGAAATTACTCAGTGAATTGGAATTGGTGACAAAACAATCGTAGCAGAGGATGCATCTCTCGACAATGTCGACAGTACAGACTCATTGAGAATAATCCAGTTCAGCCCTGTTCTGGGAGACGCGTGTAGAATGCGCCGACGATGAAGGAACCCTTGCGTGTCGGCATGGAGAGGAAATGAAGGTTCTCGCTTTAAACTGTGGAAGTTCGACACTGAAGTTCAAGGTCTTCGAGTCGCACGATGATATTTCTCCTGGTAAAGAGAGTCGAATGGCCCATGGTGTTGTGGAAAGAATCGGTGGCTATGGAACACACAGATTCATTGTGGGGAACGGCGAATGCCTTCAGGAGCCTAAAATAATACCTGATCATGCTGAAGCCACTCGCCAGGTAATCGGCTGGTTGAATGCTCTTGGCATCGGGCTTGATGCAGTCGGTCACAGGGTAGTGCACGGCGGACATCGTTTCTCGGGACCGGCTCTCATCGAGGATGAAGTCATAGACGCCATTGAGGATCTTATACACCAGGCCCCTCTGCACAATGAACCTTCATTGATGGCGATACGTGCGGCAAGGGAAATACTGGGATCTTCGATCCCAATGGTTGCTGTTTTCGACACCGCTTATCACAGCAAGATGCCTGAGAGGGCATCTTGTTATGCCATCTCTCAGGAAATGGCTGCCAAGCATCTTGTTAAGCGATATGGATTTCACGGGATCGCACATCGTTATATGGTCGAACGCTACGCCGTCATTACCCCTGTGTCATCAGAACGGATTAGGCTCGTTACGCTGCAACTGGGCAATGGTTGCTCTGCCGCGGCAGTAGAAGATGGGCATTCGATTGACACCTCCATGGGCTTTACTCCCCTGGAAGGGTTGATGATGGGAACGAGATCAGGAGATGTCGATCCGCACCTGCCGGGCTTCCTGGCCAAGCATGAAGAGACAGACATTGAGGAAGTGGAGGTCTTGCTCAATACGAAGTCGGGGCTCCTCGGGGTTTCAGGACGCTCACAGGACATGCGGGAACTGCTGGCGGCAGAGAAGCACGGCGATACGAAGGCGGCTCTGGCCGTGGAAATGTTCTGCTACCGGGCACGGAAACAGATTGGAGCCTACCTGGCCGCATTGGGGGGAGCTGACGCTGTAATATTCGGCGGGGGCATTGGAGAAAATTCACCTCCGGTCAGAGCGCGCATCTGCGCTGGAATGGAATGGTGCGGTCTCATCCTGGATGAAGCGAAAAACAATAGAACAATAGGAACGGAAGGACGCATTTCCGCCGCTCATGCAAAGATACAGGCCTACGTGGTCCCTGTGGATGAAGAAGTGATAATCGCGCGGGATACGATATTCTGTCTGGGTGAATTCCGGAAATGAACAAGAAATAAATCATAAGGCATTTTAGCCACGGATAACACGGATAGCCATTGATAACACATGAGAATAGTCGCTAAATACGGATTTAGTTTTTGTGGCTTTCTCTGTGTCTTTTGAAATAAGTTTTGTCAACCAAGGAAGGAGGAAACAATGTCTCATCAAGATACCGACGAAACGATTCTCAGTGAAGAAGGCGTTGCGCTCTATCGCGAGAGAAACCCCGGGGCTGAGCGTTGGGCCAAAGGTTACGGGGTCATTGAGCATAGCGTAGAGACACAGGCCAGGATATTTACCATGGCGGAGCGTTTGATCGCCCGCGGCGTCCAGGGAGACAGAGCGCTGCTTTTCGAACTATTGTACGCAGCGGACAGAGTGACGAGCGCGGCCATGTGGATTGTGGTTCATGAGACGTACGCCAGGAATGTATATCTTGATGGGAGAGAGCTTGTTCCCGGGGACTTCAAGCCCAACCCGGATGGACACACCGGCGGTTCGCTCAACATGGTTCCAGCTTATGCAGGCTATATGGTTGTAAATGCCCTAACCGGGATTACGCGCTCATGGGTTATGGGCCAGGGGCACTGTGTGGCCGCAATCGACACCATAAATCTCTTGCTCAATAACATGACACGAGCCCATGCTGAACGTTATTCCCTTACCGAAGAAGGGCTGACATGCTATGTTCGGGACTTCTACTCGTACAAATTAGGGGCAGACGGCAAACAGGAGTCGCCCCTGGGTAGCCACGTAAATGTCCACACTGCGGGCGGGATCGCCGAAGGCGGTTACCTCGGGTTCACGGAACTTCAGTATGTACACATGCCCCTCCCCGGGGAGCGGCTGGTCGCCTTCCTCAGCGACGGAGCATTTGAGGAGCAGCGGGGCAGCGACTGGGCACCCCGCTGGTGGCGGGCTGAGGACTGCGGTATTGTGACGCCAATCATGATAAAAAACGGGCGGCGCATCGACCAGAGAACAACGATGTCCCAACAGGGCGGGATTGACTGGTTCGTCGAGCATCTAAAACTTAACGGTTTCGACCCCATCGTCTTTGACGGGAGAGATCCGGCAGCTTTCGCCTGGGCGATCTACGAGATGGAGTGTCGACTGGAGGCCGCTTCCGAGGCAATACGGTTCAAGGCCGCTGATTACCCCCTGGCGCTTCCTTATGGTATCGCCGTGGCACCCAAAGGCGCCGGATTCTTCGGTGCGGGGACCAATCTGGCCCACAATCTCCCCCTGATGACGAACCCTCATGCCGACGCTGAAGCGGCCAAACATTTTAATGAGAGCGCCCGGAAGCTCTGGGTACCTCTCATGGAATTACAGGAGTCGATTATTACGTTCCAAAACCACGGGGATTCCGGCAGGCCGATGGAGCGGGATCATGCCCTGGCGCGTCGAGAAGTCAGATTGCGTCGGCTACCACCGCCTGTGCTTCGGCCCGTACCTGAAAATCGCCTTAATCCTTCAACGTGGACGAGAACATCCCCAATGTTTGCCGTAGATGCCATGTTCCTGGCTACAGTTCAGGCTAATCAACACTTACGTGTCCGGGTGGGCAACCCCGATGAAATGCGCTCCAACCGGATGATCCAGACTCTTGAAAAGTTGAAGTTCCGCGTGACCGACCCCGAACCAGGCATACCGGAGGATATCCAAGGCGCCGTTATTACGGCTTTGAACGAAGAGGCGGTGGCCTCCGCCGCCCTGGCAAACAAAGGCGGAATTAATTTCATCCATACCTATGAGGCTTTTGGCGCAAAGATGCACGGCGTTGTCCGACAGGAAGTCATCTTCGTCGACCACTGCAATGAGGCTGGTAGAAAACAGGGCTGGCTTTCCATCCCGCTGGTGCTTACTTCCCATACATGGGAAAATGCTAAGAATGAGCGATCGCATCAGGACCCGTTCATGGCTGAGGCTATGATGGGCGAGCCTTCGGACGTGTCGCGGGTCATGTTTGTGCCTGATTACAACAGCGCTTCCGTCGTCATGCGCACTATCTACCAGACGCATGGTCAGATCTGGACGCTGATTGTGCCCAAGACGGACGTAATACCGGATCTCTTTACCCTGGATGAGGCGACACACCTTCTTGACCAGGGAGCGCTTCGCCTTGACTGGGCGTGTCATGAAGTGGCGCAACAGTGTTTAATCCTTACCGCCATCGGCGCTTATCAACTGGAGGAGGTTTTGAAAGCATCGGTCCGCCTTGCAGAGCGGAGGATTCCTCACTCCATAGTCTATATGCTGGAGCCCGGAAGGTTTCGGTTTCCCAGAAATGAAAGAGAGGGTATGCATTTAGTTCCAACTTCACTGCAAGCCGACCTCTACCCCGATTCGGTGCCTGCGCGTGTATTTCTCACCCACACCCGGCCGGAACCACTCTTAGGTACCCTGCAACCGCTCAACACCGGCAGAGGCAAGACTGCGGCTCTGGGGTTTGTGAACCATGGGGGAACGCTGAGCGTATCGGGGATGCTGTTCGTGAACCGCTGTACCTGGGCCCATGTCTTGATGGAATCAGCCGCGGTTATGGGCTTGTCTCGAGAGGATTTACTGAATTCCGAAGAGATAGCGGCGCTCGATGGAAAAGTTTCTCCCGAAGGGACCATCTTATGATTTGAGAAGCAGGATCAACGCCAAGCGGGGTGCACTGTGTCTTGGATTGCGCGTTTCGGCATAAATGAACTTGGCATAAGAACTTCAGTGGCGAATAGGGAAGGAAGCCAATGAATGAGCAGAGGACAATCGCATATTTCTCTATGGAGATAGGGCTTGAGGCCTACATGCCCACTTACAGCGGGGGGCTGGGGATACTGGCCGGGGACACGATTCGCTCCGCTGCAGATCTTCGGGTGCCTATGGTTGCAGTCACGCTGCTTTACCGCAAGGGCTATTTCCATCAGAGGCTGGAAGCCGATGGCTGGCAGCGGGAGGAGCCAACTTTCTGGGCTTTTGAGGAGTTGTTTCAAGAGGAGTCCGCACGTTCCCAGGTCCAAGTGGAAGGACGGACCGTCCACCTTCGGGCCTGGCGCTACGATGTTAAAGGCGTGAGCGGCTACACGGTCCCTGTCTATTTTCTGGACGCGGATCTTCCAGAAAATTCCGAGTGGGACCGGGGCCTGACCCAGTCTTTGTACGCCGGGGATGACCATTACAGGATTTCCCAGGAGGTGATTCTGGGTATCGGAGGCGTCAGAATGCTGCGGACTCTGGGTTATGAGTCCATCAAAACTTTCCATCTCAACGAAGGCCATGCCGCCCTGCTGACCCTGGCGCTGCTGGACGAGGCAGCGAAACAGGCTGGAAGGGGATTGATCATTGCGCAGGACCGAGATGTGGTCCGCAACTATTGCGTTTTTACCACCCACACCCCTGTTTTGGCCGGTCACGACAAATTTCCGCTGGAACTGGCGCGGAAGGTAATCGGCGAGCGGGATGATTTTTTCGGGCTAGAAGGAGTTCTCTACGAAGGGAACACCTTGAACATGACCTACCTGGCCTTAAGCTTGAGCCGCTATGTCAACGGGGTGGCCCGAAAACA
>CAZQKW010000036.1:0-33596 GCA_964594075.1 uncultured Thermodesulfobacteriota bacterium
GGTGGGGCATTGTCGGCATAGCGGCGGATGTTGAGGTTCCAGTCATTGGCCTCGATGGCGCTTTTATCCACCACTGCGGCGTATCCGGGGATGTCCTTGAAGGCATCAAAGGCTGCGACGATCTTCTCCACATGCTCTGGCTTTAAATAATTCTGAGCGCGTCCCGCGAAGTATTCCCGGTCGGCATTGATGAAGAGGATCTTGCCTTTTCGCTCTTCGGGCTTTGCGCCTTTTGTCCGGCAAACCATGATGCAGGCCGGAATGCCCGTGCCGTAAAAGAGGTTGGGCGGAAGCCCAATGACTGCCTCCAAAAGATCGGCTTCGATGATCTTGGTGCGGATTTTCTTTTCCTCGCCGCCCCTAAAAAGCACGCCGTGGGGCATAACTGTTGCCATCATGCCGCCGGGCCGCAGCACCGAAAGCATGTGCTGGAGGAACATCAGATCAGCCTTTTTTCCGGTTTCAGGGCAGAAGCCGTATTGAAAACGCTCGGGGAATTTCATCCCTTCTTTGGAATAATTCTGGCTGAAAGGGGGATTGGTGATGACGCGGTCAAAACGCATCAGCTCCCCGGCATCCAGATGGAGGGGGTTTGCCAGGACATCGTCGTTCTGGATGTTCGCGTCCGGGATGCCGTGGAGGATCATGTTCATCTTGCAGATGGCCCAGACCCCGCCGTTATTGTCCTGCCCGTAGAGGGCAAGGTTGGCGGGGTTTCCGCCGTGCTCCTCCACATACTGCTTGGAGAGGATCAGCATCCCGCCGGAACCGCAGCAGGGGTCGTAGATCCTCATGCCTTCCTGGGGCTTGAGAATCCTGACCATAAGACGCACCACATCCCGGGGTGTGTAGAACTCACCGCCCTTCTTGCCCGCGGAGTCGGCAAACTCAGCGATGAGATACTCGTAGGCCGCGCCGAGCAGGTCGGGAAACTCAAAGTCTTCGTTTCGCAAGCGATATTTGTTGAAATGGACAATGAGCGCCTGAAGTTTCTGGTCGGGAATCCTGGTCTTGCCCACTTTTTTTGTAAAGTCAATATGATTGAGGACGCCATCAAGCCCCTGGTTTTCATGCTCAAGCCCCAAGAGGGCCTTGTTCAATTCATCGCCGATGTTCTGATGGGCATGCTGGATGGTCTCCCACCGGGATTGTATGGGGACATAGAAATGGGTGTAGCGGGCAGGGTCTTCAGCCCGTTTAACCGCCTCTTCCTTCGAGCGGCCTTTGTCGAGATTGGTCTTGATGATCTTTTCATATTCCTCCTGAAACACGTCGGAGCAGCGTTTCAGAAAAAGCATGCCGAAAATGTATTCTTTATACTCAGAGGCATCCATCTTGCCGCGCAGGATGTCTGCCGCGGCGAAGAGATGATGTTCCAGTTTGGGAAGGGTCAGTTTTTTCACTTTTTAAAAAGCTCCTCACATAAATAACTCCGGATAACTCCGCCGCATGCTCAAAAATCCGTCCTGTCCGATGACTATATGATCTAGTACGGCAATTTGAATGGTCTTGCAGCCATTGACGAGCGTCGCGGTGAGTGCCAGATCTTCATCGCTTGCCTGCGCCGGACCATTGGGGTGATTGTGGGCAAAGATCAGGGCCGAGGCCTTGCGGCGCAGGGCCGCGTCAATAACTTCCCGGGTATAAATAGCAGACTCATCCACTGTCCCCCGAAAAAGCGTGTCCTCGGCGATCAGGTGTTTTGAACGGTTGAGATGGAGGACCCGGAATTCCTCCCGCGAAAGGTTTTTCATGGAGGTCTTGAGATAGGCATACAAAGCATCAGGGTTTTCAATGGCATTGGTCTTGGTCAGTGGCTTACGGGACTGTCTATTGACAAGCTCCATGGCCGCCAGTATCTGGGCGAGCTTGGCCTTGCCGATACCCTTGACTTGCATGATATCTTCGCTTCGTGCCGCAAGCAATCCTGCAAATCCGCCGAACCGTTCAATCAATTCCCGGGCAAGCTCGATGGCATTTTGTCCCTTTCTGCCGGTGCGAAGAAGGATTGCCAGAAGCGCGGCATCGCTCAGCGCTTCTTGCCCCTTTGATAAAAGCATCTCCCGGGGACGCTCGTCTCTGGGCCAGGAAACAATGCCTTTGGATTTATCTATAACCCGTCTGTTCATTTCGAAGCCTTTGAAATTTAGGAGTATCTGGGTATTCCCAGATACTCCTAACCAATTATTCTTTTTTCGGCCGCCCAGTTTTCTGCGGCTGTATTATTTTCCCCAACTTTTGCTCCAATTGTACCACAAACCGCCTCATCCCCGGTAGTCTGCCCTGTTCGCGCTGGCAGCAGCATCACCTTTTATACCGATGCCTGTTTTCGAAGAAAAAAACTTCCCACCTCAACCCACCATTTCTCATGGAGGAAGAGCACCCCTTCCCAGTCTGTCATCCTGACTTTTATTGAATACTTTACTTTTCAGCTTTAATTTTTATTGCCTTCCCCGTATAGGTGACGGAGCGAATGTTAAGCAACAGGGGCACCCCCTGAAAGGTTTTTTTCACTGACTTGCAAAGAATGACATCTGCTTCAGGACTTTTTGTGAGCGCATCATAATATGCCCGTGATTCTGTCGTGGCAAATAATCCCGTCCCAAAGATGCCTGGCACGCGCGCAGATTTTTCCTCATAGAAGGGAATTATCCACAACAGCCGTATCTTGCTGCCGTCAATAATTTGTAACAGGCCACACAAGATGGAGGTTGTTTCAGAATATCCCTCAACATTATTGAGAATCACATAATCATCTCTGTTCATTGTGGTTTGCCATTCAATACCTTTGAATCCCATATGCGGTGAATTACTGGTTGTGGCACACCCAACGAACAAAACCAGACACACCACCAGCACTAATCCATATTTCACGTAGTTACTGCTCATTATTGCCTCCTTTCTGGTTGCTGATACGTGATTAGGTTACAAGAATTACTGGATAACATGATGTACTGATTTTTCCTTTTTTAACCTCCTTTCATTATGGTTAAATTTTTGGCTGAATTCCTGACTCACTTCCTGCCGGTCAGAAGGTAACCGCATGAAAAACAACAACCAATAACACAAGACCCTAACGTGCTGCATTCCCTACCTGTTGCCGAGTTTAGATTCTTCACTTCGTTCAGAATGACACGTTTTCAACAGCTTGGTAACATTATTTTATCAACTCTGTGTGTCACATCCGGTCACACACGAAACCAAAAAAACAACGGTCAGGATATGTTATCGTGGTTCCGTCCTGAATTTTCATAGGCATTCAGCATTGCCAGCACTTCTGCATGGATTTGATCTTTTAAGGTCTGCGGTTCCAGCACCTCCGCCTTTACCCCCCAGCTCATAATCCAGGATGTCAGCTCCGGTGTCAGGGCCACCTCTGCTGCAAAGATGATCGAGCCGTCCCGCTGGGGCGTGATCTGCTGACTCTCATGCCAGATCTTCTCCTTTATGTAGCCCGCAATCTCCGGCGCAAACCAGATCCGCACCCTCTCCGGCTTGCCCCCAATAACCCCAAACCCACCCCCCACATAGTCCTCCAACCGAAAATCCTCAGGCACCGTGAAACGCTCCTCAGTCACCCGCAGCAGCTTGATCCGCTCCAGGGCAAACGTCCGGCAGTCGTTGCGCAGGTGGCAGTAGCCGATTATGTAGAAGGTGCCGTTGAAAAACAGCAGCCGGTAGGGATCAACCCGCCGCTGCGTCTGCTTCTTCCTGCCCATGGTAAAATACACCATCTCCACGGTCTTGCGCTGCAGCGCCGCATCCTTGATGGTGTGCAGAATTTCCCGGTATTTCCCGTATTCTTTGAACTGCTTCAGGCTCACCGTCACGGTCTGCTGCAGGGTGGCAAGGTAGTGTTTTGATTCCGGCGGGATGGTGGTGGTAATCTTTGCAAACAGCGATTCCAGGGAGTCGTGAAACACCGTATGATGCAGGAATTTCACCAGGTCGCGGCTGAAGTACAGGGCCAGCAGTTCAGTGAGGGTGAAGGGGATGGGAAGATGGTGTTTCAGGGTATCCAGTAGCGACCAGAGGGTTTTGCCCTCCACCCGTTCCGTATAGAACGGAAACCCCGCTGCCTGCAAGGCAGCCAAGTCCCGATAGACGGTGCGGGGGTTGCAGTCAAGCGCATCGGCAAGCTGGCTGGCAGATTTGCCGGTATGCGACGCTAACAGGGTCTCAATGAGTTTCCACTGGCGGGCAAGCTGGTCGCCGCGGGCCATGTTCCCCTCTGTTTAAATAATGCCATAAGCCAAACGCTAACAGCACATCATTCCGAGTAAAAAAAGCGAAAAAAATATAACAAAAGTGCCGCTGTTCTGGCAATAGAATTTTTGCGGGATAGGGGTAAAAAAACATAAAAAAGTCTGTTTCCCCGTGACCGTATTTGACAAACATGTTGCGTATAATGGGAAATGAAACCGCTATATAGTAGGACAGATAGCATGAACACAATACCCTTAATTTCTTATTCGGGAAGTCGGCAGCAGGGCGGCCAGCTCAAAGTGCAGGGTGCGGATCAAAATCTGAGCAGATGCACCTGTCTGTTCAACTGCAGATATAAATAATATGGGAGAAGGGATTTTATGAAAACTACTATTCGCGTCTTGTTGATAGGTTTGTTTACAGTGTTCCTTGTTTACCGATGGGATTTTTGGAAATCCTGTGAAAGAAAACCGCAAAAAGAATTTTACCCGGATGGGAAAATAAAAGCGGTTTATCCCTGCAATGCTGCAGGTCTGCGCGATGGCGTAGCTACGACCTATTACCCTAACGGAGAAATTCAAAGTGAAGAGACCTTTAAAAATAATGTCCTGGAAGGCGCAACCAAAAGATACTATGAGAACGGAGAGTTAGAGGCAGAGCTAAATTTTAAAAATAATAAAGAAGACGGCATCTGTAAAAGGTATTACGAAAACGGGAACACCATGATAGAAATTAATTTTAAAGACGGCGTTATAGATGGGATTGGAAAGGCCTATTTTGAGAGCGGGATATTAAGTATTGAGAGTAATTATATAAAGGGCAAAAGAGAAGGTGCAGAGAAAACATATTACGAAAATGGAAACCTGCAAAGCGAATGTAGTTATAAAAATGACGAATTAGATGGCCCCAGAAAAGACTATTACGAAAGTGGGGCATTAGAACGTGAGTGCTGGTATAAAAATGGTACGGTAGAAGGCATATCAAGGGAATACTACGAGAATGGAAACGTAGCGATAGAACTTACCTTTAAAAACGGGAAGACAGAAGGCCCACAGAAGACATATTATGAAAGTGGAAAATTAGAGGGGGAGGGTAATGATAAAGACGGCAAAACGGACGGCATACTGAGACTCTATTATGAGAACGGCCGCTTAGAGAGCGAGTGTAATTATAAAAATGGCATACCTGAAGGCATAGAGAAAACATATTATGAAAATGGGCAACTGATGACCGAGTGCAATTATAAAGACGGCAAAAAAAACGGTATCTGCAAAAGGTATTATGAAAGCGGGGAGACAAAAGTAGAAATTAATTTTAAAGATGACCAACCATTGTCGGCAGCCTGTTTTGACAAAAAAGGCTTTATAATGTCATGTGAAGAATTTCTTCACGAATTTGTTGAGATTTAATTTTCTTGGTTAGGTGAAGAATAAAAAAGAGAATTTGCGCTTACGGCACAGCCCGGCTTTCCCCAAAGTCCATGATCCAGAACTGGGAGTTTTGCATATCTGCCGAGGCAAGTGCAGCGCGCAGGGTGTCAACCGGTTCGTGCTGCCGATCATCACCAAGCCGGAATGTGCCATAATGCATGGCAACACTGGTCTGTGCCCGGAGCATAAAATGTGCTTTAAGCGCATCCTGAGGCGAGAGGTGATGGGGTGCCATGAACCACTTCGGCTGAAATGCGCCGATGGGCAGCAGCGCAAGGCGCAGGTTCTTGAAGCGCATGGCTATCTGCGCAAAATGCTTACCAAAACCCGTGTCTCCTGCAAAATAAACCGCCCCGGCCGCACTTGCAAAAACAAAACCACCCCAGAGCGTTTTATTGTGATCGCATATGCCTCTGTTGGAGAAGTGCTTTGCCGGCACAAAGGATAACCCAACCGTATCTGACAAAGGTGCTTGATCCCACCAGTCCATCTCCCTGACATTCTCGATGCCCGCCTTGTTCAGTAGCACTCTGTTGCCGAGCCCGACAAATATTCTGGGCTTATGCCGGGCTGCGATAATTTTTAGCGTGGGCACGTCAAGATGATCATAGTGATTATGGCTTAGCACCACCGCATCAATGGGCGGCAGCTCCTCCAGCAGCACTCCCGGCTGCTGCACCCGCTGCGGGCCCGTAAATGATACCGGACTGGTGCGGTCAGACCAGAGGGGATCGGTGAGGATGTTGAGTCCGTCCATCTGGATAAGAAACGTGGAATGGTTGATAAAGGTGATGTGCAGTTTACCCGGGCCGACCCGCTGCGGCATCTGCGGAAGATTTTTGAGGGCGGGCATTTTATGCCACTCAGGCGCGTCACGGGTAATAATCCATTTCAGGAAAGTAAAAAATCCCTGCCGGTCGGCATTATCCTGATTGTAAAACCGTTTGCCGTCAAAGTGATCAGACGCCGGCCCGGTATATCCCGGAACTGAAAATGTGCAGCAGCCTAATATCACGCCGAACGCGCAGGCAGTACTAAGAATAATCGAAACCGTTACCCACATGAGTGATTGTGCAACATCTGTTGCGCGCTGATTCTAACAGAGCGGTAACAAAAATTAAAAGTAAATTATCTCACCGGTGATGTTCTCTTCAAGCGTCAATATCCCCATTGACTGATACCTGGCAAACCGCTTATCGGTCGGGCTCCCCGGGTTAAAGAGAAGAATACCGTCCCGCATCTCTTGGTAGGCCCGGTGGGAATGACCGTAAATGAGCGCATCAAGATGGGTGTTTTTAAAATGTTCCAGGATCCGCTCTTCAAGCCCTGCGGCGCTCCCCTCGCCGTGCTTGACGCCAATCACAAATCCCCCCAGATTAATGATGAGCTTGGTCGGAACCCGTTTATGAATTGCAGTAGCATCCATATTGCCGGCAACCCCGTAAAAATCAGCGTAGGATTGCAAGGTATCTATAACCGATTCGTCCTGATAGTCTCCGGCATGGATAACGGCGTCAACCTGTTTTAAAATTTCACAAACGTTTTCCGGAAGCTGCGAAGCAGCGTGAGGGATATGGGTATCTGACAGAACTGCTACTTTCATGGCTGTTGCCAATGCACTACCAGTTTGTTGAAAAACATGATACTGTACGCTCAGTGATGCAAACTCCAGTGCGCATTTTTTTTTGGGTCATGCTGAGCGCCAGCGAAGAATCTCAAGGTTTCCTTGCAGAGATTCTTCTGTCGCTTTTGCTCCTTCAGAATGACGCGTTTGAACATCCTGTTCATTGTGTTATAAAAAACATAGCATAGATTTGTCTGCGGGGAAAGAGGCAACAGCAGACAGTTTTAGAAAACACCCATCTGCTGTGGTGCGCTCATCCTTTGACATTGCGAGCGTGTGAATCAGAATAAAGGGAGGGACAATAATGAACATTCGGTGGAAAAAATCATGGTCGGCACATGGCGGGATCCTGATATTTATTCTCTGCACCGTATTATGCAGCCATGCGGCGGACAATGCGCAGCAGAAGAACGTAAAGGCTGGCGCCGAAGCGCCAGCGGCAGATGATACGATCGTTCCCGGGCCGCCCATTCGTGCAGATCAGGTGCTCAGCAAAAATCATCCGCCGTATGCCCGGGGCATGGCCTGCGTTGAGTGCCACCAGGTGGCATTTGATGCTATAACGACGTCCACAAAACAGTTCATGCTTAATTTCCCGCAGCTTAATAATGAAGAGGTATGGAAAAAGATAGCGTCTTTTCTTCCGGGGCGAGAGCGGTTTGTGCTTACCACCGTCTATAACAACGAGCCGACCGCCACCACCATTGATATGGTGTTAGACACGGAGAAAAAGGTTTTATACGCGGTTTGCGAAAAGGGGACTGAAAAACTGTTTCACATTAAAAAGAATCCCCGCGTCGCGGCGGTGCACTATTCGGGATGGACGGTTGCGGGAGGTGGGAAGAAAGAATGGAAAAGTGTTCAGGTCAAAGGAACCGCTGAGGTTATTTCATCCCACGATAAACGCTTTGCCGAACTCCTGGAGAAATATCATCTGGTCAGGGTAAGCAGCGTGCGCGCGCCCCTTCGTTTTGATCTGATACAGCTCACCCCCGAGACCATCGTTTATTTTGACACAACATTATCCGACGAAAACACAGGCATCTATCAACTCTGGGAACGGAAGAAGGATTAACATACATCATCACCGCAATACACTCATTTACGCAGAGGCAGAATATTCCCTCTGCACCTGCTGCATATCTTCCCACGTCTCGCGTTTTTTCTCAGGGTAACGCAGCAAAAATGACGGGTGGTAGGTCGGCATGACTTTTATGCCGTTTGGCAGCTCATGAAAGCGCCCCCGCAGCGCGGTGATGCCCTGACGGGTCTCAAGAAGCGTCTGCGTGGAATACCTGCCAAGCGTGCAAATGATGCGGGGCTGGATAATTGCCAGTTGTTTTTTAAGAAACGGCAGGCAGGTTTGAATTTCATCGTCCTGCGGGTCTCTATTGCCCGGCGGTCGGCACTTAACAATATTGGTGATATAGACGTCACTGCGTTTTAAAGCGATCGCTTCAATTATGCGGGTAAGCAACTGACCTGCCTTGCCGACAAACGGCTCACCCTGCACATCTTCATCTGCGCCCGGCGCTTCCCCCACGAAAACCAGGCGCGCATTGGGATTACCGACCCCGAAAACAATGTTTTGCCGCGCGCTATGCAGCCGGCAGCGCGTGCAGTCGCCCATTTCATTGCGCAGCGCCTGCAGATGTTGCTGTTTCATCGCGGCAGACAGGTTTGCGTTTTTATCTGTGCCTCCGGGTTCGCTCTCAGACGGCGGTGTCGTGTGGCGCGCGGGAGCGCACGGGACGGTGCGTATTCCCTGGAGCTTCTGCAACGCGAGATATTCCCGGACCGAGGAAATAATCTCCAGAACTTGTTTTGTTAACTCGTCTGCATGATTCATGTTATTTTTTAGTTCTGTTCTTGAGCAGCGTGCTGATGCGGTCACACACATGGCGGGCGATGTCCTCTTTGGGAAGCGGCGGCAAGGTCTCGGTGGTGCCATCAGCAAAAATAAACTGCACTTCATTCACGTCAGATTCAAAGCCCATCCCCGGTCTGGAGACATCGTTTGCCACAATCAGATCAAGATGTTTCTGCCGAAGTTTTTGCGCTGCATGCGCAGTGATGTGGTCAGTTTCAGCCGCAAAACCGACCAGGATTCGTTTGCCCTTTTTTTCCCCCAGTTCTGCAAGGATATCGGCAGTTCTTTCAAGCTTCAGAGTCAGGGGGGCGTCGCCCTTTTTTATTTTTTGGGCTGCTGTTCTGGCAGGCCGGTAATCAGCCACGGCGGCCGATTTAACAATTATCGTGGCGTCTTTAAAATGTGCGGTTACGGCGCGGCGCATGTCTTCAGCGCTCTCAACCGTTATGCAGCGCACCCCGGCAGGCGGCGAAATTGAAACCGGCCCGCTGATCAGCGTTACCTGGGCGCCTCGCTGCCTGAAGGCGCGCGCGATGGCAAAACCGGTCTTGCCGGATGACGGATTGGAGATGAATCGCACCGGATCTATAAATTCCCGGGTCGGTCCTGCGGTGACCAGCACAGTCTGTCCTTGAAAATCTTTGGGTGCCAGCACCCATTCAAGTTCCTCAATGATGTCCCGTATGTCAGCCATGCGTCCGGTTCCCCGCACACCGCAGGCGAGATCACCCCAGCCGGGCTCGACGAAGTGATAGCCGCGCTGTTTGAGGGTGTCCACATTGTGCTGCACGGCGCAATTCTCCCACATCGCTTCATTCATTGCCGGAACGATGAGCACCGGCGCTTGGGTTGCCATGACCACGGTTGAAAGCATATCGTCGGCAATGCCCTGGGCAATTTTGCCGATGATGTTTGCCGTGGCAGGGGCAATGACCAGCACCTGCGCCCGTCGCGCAAAGGAAATGTGGCCGATTTCTTTTTCTTCATACAGTTTGAACAAATCCGTGGCCACCACATTGCCGGAAAGGGTTTGCATGGTGAGCGGGGTAATAAATTCACGGGCGCTGCGCGTCAGGATAACATGCACCTGCCCGCCGCCCCGGGTTATCTCGCGAACCAGTTCGGCCGCTTTATAGGCGGCTATCCCGCCGCATATGCCCAGCACAATATCTGTCCCATTCAGCAGCATAAGCATTACTCCCTGAGCGTGTGGTCTCGCTCATTGATGATCTGAAGGCCCTTGTTCACATAGTCAATCCCCGACAGTATGGTCAGGATGCCTGCGGCCCAGAAGACCGGCTGTACAAGGACGACTTTTTTTTCTATCACGTTAAGGAAAATCACCGCGCCAATAGTTACAATCTGCGCCAAGGTGGTGCACTTGCTGATAACCGTCGGTCGAATCTCAATCGCAAAGGAGTTTACAATAAGCACCAGGATGCCCAGAGATATAATAACATCGCGGCTGATAACCAGCACGGCAAGCCATACCGGAATAAGCTTCAAGATGGCGCAGGTCACAAAAGCGCTGCTCAGCAGCAGCTTGTCGGCGATCGGATCAAGATACGCGCCCAGGACGGTTTTCTGGCGCAAGGTGCGCGCCAGGAAACCGTCCAGCGCATCGGTCAATGCCGCGCCGGCAAAAAGAATAAGCGCGCCATAATACAGTCCCTCGGAGAGCAAAATGATCAAGAGGGGGATACTCAGAATGCGCAGAATAGTGAGAATGTTTGGAATATTCATATGCGGGTATCAGGGCTGCGGTTCAGTGCGGCAGCTCAAGCAGTTTGTCGGAAATCTGGCTCAGCAACAGCTTGCCCGCTTTCTCAACAGCGCTTCTGTAGGCAAGAGCCTCGTCAGCATTAACCCCCAGACCATAGGTGGCCGCGCTCACAATAACTTTTCGATCCTTCACGCTAATGGCATTAGCCTTCAGGTTACACTGGAAGGCGTTGAATGAAGCGGCGTCAGCCCCCCTGCCGCGCTCTATTTCAGCCTTGCCCACAATGGCGATATCGGCACCGCACAGCGTCCCGATCCGGCATACGGTATCAATGTCGGGCTCCGGATAGAAATAGGGCGACGGCGCCGGCGGTTCCTTCATGCTCTGCAGGGGATCAACAACAATGAAATCCTTTTCAGCGCATTTCTCTTTCAGAATCAATTCGCTTTCAGGAATTTTTGCCGCGCTGCCCGGCGCCCACCAGAAGATGAAATCGCCGGAACCGTTCAGTTTCTCGGCGATCATCAGCAACACTTTATACGGTTCACGCTGCGCGCCGGCAAAAACAATGGCGTCAAGGTCGCGGCGCAGCAGTTCCTGCTGCACCATCGCCTGAATGGTTATTTGATAAAAGTCAAAGGTGGTGTTTTCATATATGATTTTAAAACTTTTAATATAGGTTGCCGCTTTGTCAAAAAAGTTTTTCTTGAGCACTAAAAAATTCTTTTCCATGACCTCCAGAGGAACCCGCGCCACCACCGCTTCCAGCAGCGCTTTACCCTGCGCATCCGCCAGGGCCTGCTGGCGCGCAGCGAACACATCCCCCCCGTTAATGTGCGCAATGCCCCGACCGAGGAATCCCTCGGCGGAAGGATTTTCCTGTGCCCAAACGGTGCACGCCAGCAGTGCCACAAGGGCAAGCGCTACCATGCTGCAGAATTTTAGATCACCGGTGCGCATGCGCGATATTCTCTGGTGACGCAGTTTTTTTAAAATGAGGTATGGAAAATTGTTTAAGAGAACGGGCGAATGGTTCATCAATATGCGCCTCAAGCACGACCGTGGGCCCCCGCAACTCGGTATGGACGACTATGCCGTGCTGATATATCTGGTCAATGATTTTACCCTCTGAAAGCGGCAGTTGGAAACAGACAGCCGGCATCTGGCGCAAAACCCAGCGCTGGAGCTGCGCGTAGAGCTCCGGTATTCCCGCACCGGTTTTTGCGGAAACGGCAACCGCAGGGGCAAGCCGCCGCTGCCATGCCCCGATTAGTCCAGGCTCGGTAAGCCGGTCGATTTTGTTCAGCACATACAGCGTATCTTTTTCATGAATGCCGATCTCGCGCAGCACCGCATTGACCGACTCCACCTGTTCCGCAATCCGGGGACTGCTGATATCAATCACGTGGAGCAGCACCGCCGCTTCTCTGATCTCCTCAAGCGTCGCTTTAAACGCTGCAATGAGCTGGTGCGGGAGCTTGCGGATAAAACCAACGGTGTCGGACAGCAGGAGCTGGGATATCCCCGGCAGTTTGCGAATCGTGGTGTCAAGCGTGGAAAACAGCCGGTCTTCCACTGCAACGTGCGCGTGAGACAGGGTATTGAGCAGCGTTGATTTTCCGGCGTTCGTGTAGCCGATCAGGGCTGCCAGAAACTGCCGATGATGACGCCGGGTGCGGCGCTGAATGGTACGCACCTTTTTCACCTGCTCTAAATCTTCTTTCAGCCGGGCCATGCGCGCTTTAATTTTTCTGCGATCCATTTCCAGTTTGGTTTCGCCCGGCCCGCGTGTTCCAATCCCGCCGCCCAGGCGGGACAGCACGACTCCTTTGCCCCGCAACCGCGGCAGCAGATAGGAGAGCTGAGCCAGCTCAACTTGCAGTTTTCCTTCCCGCGAGCGCGCCCGCTGGGCAAAAATATCAAGAATAAGACCGGTGCGGTCTATGACCCGAATCCCCAGGGTGTCTTCCAGATTTCGCTGCTGTGCGGGATACAGATCGTCATCAAAAATTACAATCTGCGCGTCGGTGGTTTTGATGAGAGCGGCCAATTCTGCAACTTTGCCGCGGCCAATAAAAAAAGCAGGATCTATAATTTTTAAGTCCTGCGTAATAGTGCCGGCGATGCATGCCCCCGCTGACTCGGTCAGGCTTGCCAGTTCTTCCAGACCGTTTGACTGGTTTTGCTCCCGGCTGCTCTTCGGCTTAAGACCAACCAGGATTGCTTTTTCACATCCGTCAACGCGCGAGATCAAAGCGACTGTTTTTTGCCTCCTTATTTATACTTGGCGCCATGACCAGTTCCTTTCATACACGCCGTGTAACGGTCATTGCGAGTCCCGCAGCGCGGGGCGTGGCAAGCGCAACGGCCACAAAGTACGCATACATAACGAGTTAATCTGCTCTGTTGGACAACACCAATAATTTTATAATAATTTAATTTAGCTTCTGTTTCAAGAAATTTTTCACCAGCGCCGGAATCAACGGTTCCTCTTCTGGAAGCTTAATCCAGCGAATTTCAGGATCGTGCTGAAACCAGGTGAGCTGTCGTTTGGCAAGCTGTTTGGTGGCTTTTTTCATCTGGCGAACCGCTTCATCCCAGGAACAGCGTCCTTCTATAAACGCCACCATTTGCTTATAACCTATGCTTTGCAGCGGCTTGAGAGTGGCGGCATAGCCTTTATCCAAGACTGCTTGCACCTCGCCGAGCAGGCCGGCGGCAAGCATCTGATCAATGCGGGTTTCAATGCGCTGATACAGTTCGTTGCGGGAGCGCGACAGGCCAATTTTGAGAAACGTGTAGGGCATATCGCCGAAGGCGTGCGCGCGGTGGTGCGCTGAAAGCGGCACGCCGGTAAGATAGAATACTTCAAGGGCGCGAATAATGCGCACCAGATCCGTCGGCTTAATTTTTTGTGCCGCGACCGGATCGCATGCCTGCAGCAGTGTATAGAGAGATTTGGAACCCTCCTGCCGGGCCTGTTCTTTCAGGCGCTGGCGCAGCGCCTCATCCTTTTCCGGCGCGTTGCACAGGCCTCTGGTGAGCGCCCGAATATATAGGCCGGTGCCGCCAACCACAAGCGGGAGCGCGCCGCGGCATCTGATGTCGGCAATTATTGCCCGTGCCCGTTCCTTAAATGCGGCGGCATTGAAATCTTCATCTGGGCTGACAATTGATATCAAGTGGTGCGGCACAGCCTGTTGCTGGGCACGCGAGGGCTTTGCCGTGCCGATGTCAAGCAACCGATATACCTGCAGGGAATCGGCATTGATAATTTCGGCAGGAACCGCATGTGCCAGGGAAAGGGCAACCTCTGTTTTGCCGACCCCGGTGGGGCCCTGGATTATTACTATCTTTGGCTTTTCGATCGGAGAAACTCCGGGTGTGTTCATAACCTTCAGTTAGCGCAGTGCGTTGTCAGTAGTAGGCGGCTGTATTCTAATGAAAGGCTATTGATATTTCAAGATAATCCTGATAGAAAATCATATAATAACGTTGTGCACATTATGTAGATGCCGCCGCATGATCAACAACCCTAAAAAAATTCTCATTATTCGCCTGAGCGCAATTGGCGATGTGCTGCGCGCGCTTCCCGTATTACACACGATAAAGCATAATTTCCCCCGGTCTTATATCGCGTGGGCGGTGGAAGAACCGGCGCGGGACCTCCTCCTGCATCATCCGCAGGTTAACGAGGTTCTGACTGTCCCCAAGAAAGCCTGGGTTAGTCTGCTCAAATCCGGTCGGATGGTGCGCCTGTGCCGCGAGATAACGTCTTTTGTGCGCACCCTCAAGAGCAAACAATTTGATCTGGCGATTGATTTTCACGGTCTGCTTAAAAGCGGGTTGATCAGCTTTCTGAGCGGGGCGCCAGTGCGCGTCGGCTTTACCCGGGAATTTACCAAAGAGGGCAACTTTCTGTTTAACAACTGCCGCTTTCCTCTTGAAACCGGTGCCATCAGCCGTATTGAACGCAATCTTCGGCTGCTGGAGAAGATGGGGCTTAAGATTATTGATGACTATCCGGTTATCCCTATCACTGACAATGACCGGTCTGTGGTGAAAGAGTTTTTCCGGCATGCGCGGATTGATTCCAGCCGGCTGCTGGTGGCCATTCACCCGGGCACCAGTCCGCGCACGCTCTATAAGCGCTGGGACCCCCACCGCTATGCCACTGTTGCCGATCAGCTGATAAAAGATTATGCAGCGCAGATTATCTTCACCTGGAGCGGCAGCGAGCGTGACACGGTCAATGAAATAACAGCACAAATGAAATACCGCGCGCATAGTACCTGTGAAACGAAAAGCCTGGGCCAGCTTGCAGAGATTTTTCGCCACTGCGATCTGTATATCGGCGGCGATACCGGCCCCATGCACCTGGCAGCGTTTATGCGGGTGCCGGTCGTGGCGATTTTTGGGCCGACCGACTGTGTGATCAATGCGCCCTATAACAAAACCAAACATATCATCATTCGCAAAGAAATTCCCTGCAGTCCCTGCCGCGACCGATACTGCAAGAAACGGGACTGCATGAAGGCTATTCAGGACGATGACGTCATTCAAGCCGCGCGTCTCATTTTGAACGCCGGCAAGCAGCGCGCCGCGGCCCAGTCCGCCGCGCCCTACACCATCAGCCATCGGTAGAGGATGCTTCCGCATATGCCTGCCCCGACCATATCTGCAACCGTTATAACCTATAATGAAGAAGACAATATCAGAGATTGTCTGGAGAGTGTTAAATGGGTGGATGAACTGATTGTGGTTGATTCATTCAGCAGCGACAGAACGGTTGATATATGCCGTCAATATACCCGTCATGTGGTGCAGCAGCCGTGGCCGGGCCATGTGCGGCAGAAACAGTTTGCCCTGGAGCAGGCAACCGGGGACTGGATATTGAGTTTAGATGCCGACGAGCGGCTTTCTTCAGAGGCGCAGGAAGAAATATTATCAGAAACGAGCCGCGCCGCGGACCACATTGACGGCTTTGTGTTCCCCCGCCACTCCTATTATCTGGGCCGGTGGATCAACCATGGCGGATGGTATCCTGATTATAAGCTCAGGCTGATACGCCGCGGGAAAGGCGCATGGACGGGCGTTGACCCGCATGACAAACTGTGCGTAGAAGGCGCAACAAAAATATTGAAAACCGAAATTCTTCATTATGTGTATCGGAACCTCTCTCATCAGCTTATGACCATTGACACCTTTTCTGCCATTACGGCGCGACAATGGCAGGAGCAGGGGGAACCGTTCCGGCTGCGTTCGCTTCTGCTCAGGCCGCCGGCTAAATTTGTTGAATGCTATATATGGAAAAAAGGTTTTTTGGACGGCGTGCCGGGATTCATCATTGCCGTCGCCTCGTCCTTCTATGTCTTTCTTAAATACGCAAAACTCTGGGAAGCACGACAGTGCAGACCCGATGCCTGAAAGCAGCGCATGATGCATGCCACCGTCGCCATCTCCGCTCATCCCGTATTTCTGCATCTTCGCCGCGATGATACCCGGTGGATTGTCCGCGAAGATTTCGCGTCAATGGCAGCAGACACTCTGTTTTATATGCTGCACCATCACGAGCACATTCCGCACCTCACGCTGATCAAAGAAAACAATGTGCGCGCGTCATTCTTCATGAAACCGCCGGGAGCTGCTGCAGATCAGATATTTATCAAACGCTATAAACAGCAGGGATGGGTGGATCGGTGCAAGCACGTGGTGCTGCCTGCCAAAGCAGTTGCGGAGTGGCGCAATATGCAGCGGTTTGCCGCCTGCGGGCTGCCGGTTCCCCGGCCGATTGCGCTGGGCATACGACAAACCGGACTGATGCTAAAAGACTCCTGCCTTATGACGGAGGCGCTGCTGGCCGCACCGCCCCTGCATGAATTTCTTGAACAGCAGCTCCCGCTGCTTTCTGCGGAACGCGCAGATGCCGTTAAAAAAGAGCTTACGGTTTCTCTTGCCCGTCTGGCAGCGGACATACATAATGCGGGCTTTTTTTATCGCGATCTTCACGCAGGAAATATCCTCATCAAAATTTCAGCAGCGCGCGACTATCAACTGTTTCTGATTGATTTGCATCGTGCCTGGCGGCCATTCAGGCTTCTGCAATGGATGCGGCTTCGGGATCTTGCGCAGCTCTGGAACTCGGTGCCGGCCCTGGGCGCGCATAAACGCCTGTTTGTTGAGGAATACCTGCTTGCCAGCGGCCAGCGGCGCGTTGCTCCCGGCGCTTTCACCCGTAAACTTGAAGCCGGGGCGCGCCGCCTGGAACAGCGGCGGGTCAAGAGCCGCAGCAAGCGCTGTCTTGTTAACAGCACGACTTTTGAAGTTCACAAAACCGCGCGCGAGCAGTATTTTGGACGGCGGGAGTTTGGCCGGCAGACGCTCGACGCCCTCCTGCAGGAACAGGCCCGATGTCTGGCAGAGGGCCAAACTGGCATTCTCAAGAAATCAGAAAACGCGATCCTTACGCGGCACGAGCAGGGTCGCATGCTGCCCGGCCCGGTCTGTGTCAAGCACTATTTTTATCGCGGCATTAAGTATGCAGTAAAAAGCGCCGTTGTGAAATCGCGGGCCTTGAAAAGCTGGGCTGCAGGACACATGCTGCTGGTGAGGGGCGTCGGAACGCCGCTGCCGCTGGCACTTCTGGAACGAAAATATGGGCCCTTTATCTATGAAAGCTTTCTCGTTACTGAATGGCTTGCTGATGCGCTGCCGCTCAACGACTATGTCACGAATCTTCATAACCAGGGTCTGTTGCATGAAAAGCGGGAACGATTTATTCAGGCCTTGGCAGAGACGCTCAGAGACCTCCATGAAAAAGGCATATACCATGCGGACCTCAAATCAACCAATATTCTGGTGCGCGCCGACGGCCCCGGCCGCTGGCGGTTTTATTTTATCGACCTGGAACGGGTGAAATGCACGAGCAGCCTCACCTTCAGAGAACAGGTAAACAATCTTGCCCAGATTAACGCCTCGGTGGCGCGCTGCATGAGCGTCAAAGATCGCTTGAAGTTTTTCCGGTTTTACGCTAAAGATACTCAACTTTTTAAAGAGCGGAAGAAATATTATCAGGAAATTTTAAAAATCAGCCGCACGAAAAATACCGAGCCGTTTGGCGTAACCTTCACAGCATAGATTAACCAGACACGCGCCGCGTTTACTCATCCCCGCAATCCCCGTTACCCCGGAAGGGCACCATGTGCCGCATTGATCACGGGTGCGAGAGGTGAGCGCGCGGTGGTTATGATTAATATTGACCGCCATGAAAATTCTGCATCTTTTCAGCAACTGGAAGTGGACCGGACCGGCAGAACACGCCCTCAACACAGCGCGCGCCCTTTCTCAAACAGGCCACCTGGTTACCTTTGCCTGTGCGGCGCCGCCACCGGAAGCCCCAGAGTCAATTGCCGCGGCAGCGCACGAGGCCGGCATGGTGCCGCTCACGGCATTTTCGCTCAATAAGCATTTCAATGTCGCAGACAATGTGTCCGATATTTTTCGGCTGCGTTCCTTTCTCAGGCGCGAGAAATTTGATCTTATTCATACCCATCTCAGCAACGACCATTTCCTTGCCGGGGCTGCTGCCGGTCTTATCGGCAGAGGGATTCCCATCATCCGCACCTGTTATGATGGCGATGGCCTCAAGCCGCGTTTAAAAAACCGGCTGTTGCTGAGGACGATGACGGACGGCCTGATTACCATATCCGAGCAGGCGCGCAGCCAGATTATCAAGACCTATGCTGTGCCCGAAAATGCTCTATGGAAAGTGCATGTGCCGGTTGATCTGGAAAAATTTGACCCCGCCGCGATACAAAACAACCGGCAGCATTACCGGCTTACTGACGCGGATATAGTGGGAGGTATTGTTGCGCGGGTGCAAAAACACCGGCGGTTTGAGGTGCTTCTTGCCGCCCTGGAAATGGTGGTGCGCGAATTTCCTCAGTTGAAATTCATGATCATCGGCAGGGGCACCCACATAGAGGAGATTGCCGTCAAGCCCTCTATGAGACTGGGCATCCGCCCCAATCTGATTTTTACCGGCTATAAAAAAGAAGATTACCGCGAAACAGTTGCCTGCCTTAACTTCAAGGTTTTTTTAATGCCCGGCAGCGACGGCGCCTGCCGGGCAGTGCGCGAGGCAATGGCCCTGGGTATTCCGGTGATTGCCGCGCGGCGGGGCATGCTGCCGGAGATTATTGAAAACAACCGGGACGGCATTATTATAGATGACAGCCCGGAGAATCTGGCGGATGCCATGCTGAGACTCATTGAAAACCCCGGCCTCAGGCAGACAATGGGTAGGAATGCACGAGAAAAAGCACGCCAGGAATTTGACCTGATGAAGCAGACGAAAAAAGTGGAAGCGATTTATGAAGAAGTGTTGAAACGTCAGACCAGAAATAAATGATGCTTGTTTACCGGTTACCTGAGTACAACCAAAGCCCCCATTTTTTATATTTTTTGCCCGCCAGTGCACACAACAAAACCTATTAGTCAAACAATCTCACGACCAGTGTCTGAGACTAATACTACTTTAATAATAGATTGTTGAAAAACGTGATGTTATAAAGTGTATGATGATAGACCCATTCCTTGAATATTAAATCCTCTCAAGTTTGCTGGTGGCGAGATTCTTCACTTCGCTCAGCATGACATCGCTGCGTTCAGAATGACACTTTTTCAACAGCCAGATAATAGCTTAATCATAGTAACGGCATGGGCAGAATTTTGAAAAATATAAGAGCAATCGGCATAATCATCGCAGCGCTGGGGTTCGTTAACGGCTGCATGTTGTTCAAAGTCGTGGTCCATCAAGGGCCAACAGTGCACGTTAAAAAAGTTGAAAATATAAAAATCCCCTCGGGCGCTGCACGTATCCGTGTGCGCATTTTTACACCGGCCGGAACAGGCCCTTTTCCGATATTGATTTATAGCCATGGCGGCGGCTGGGTCAAAGGAAATGTGTACACCCATGGCAAAGTGTGCCGGTACCTTGCCGAAAAAGTTGGCTGTCTGGTGGTTTCAGTAGATTATCGCAAAGCCCCGCAATATAAATTCCCGATACCCCTTGAAGATGTATATGCAGCGCTGCGGTGGAGCGCCGAGCATGCCGCGCAGTTGCACGGCGATCCTTCGCGCATCGCAGTCGGTGGCGATAGTGCCGGCGGCAACCTGTCTGCTGCCCTATGCCTCATGGCGAAAGATCGTGGCGGGCCGAACATCATATTTCAGCTTCTTGTCTATCCGGCGACCGACCTGTCCTCGCTTGATACTGAGTCATACCGTCTATACGGCAGCGGCTATGGGCTGACAAAAGCCGACGTGGAGGAGTGCCGCGATAAATATCTCCGGTCGCCGGCAGACCGTACGCACCCGTATGCGTCGCCGTTGCTGGCAAAAGACCTCGGCAATCTGCCGCCGGCTTTAATTATTACCGGCGAGTATGATGTGGCGCGCGACGAAGGCGAGGCCTATGCAAAGCGCCTCAGAGAGGCAGGTGTGCGGGCGCGCTCATTCAGGTGCGCGGGTATCGGTCATGGCGCTGCATATTGGGCAGTGGCTTCAGGCATCGTGCAGAATGCTCTGGCTGAGGCGGTATCGGACCTGCGCGCGGCGTTTGGCACCCAATAGCGGGCTGTGGAAAAAGTGTCATCCTGAGCGAAGCGGTTTCATTCTGAAAGTTCATACACCTTATAACATCACGTTTTTACCAACCTGTTGCGTGCGGTATTTTACCCCGGAGAGGGAAGATTGTATTGACAATAGTTCTTAATTGTTTTTAGTATCATCATAATTGCAGCATACCCCCAGAGGTCACAGTCGAGTAGCACTGCGGTATGAAATGGGTTTTAAAACCGCGAGCAAATTGTTTAAGGATTTTCGCTAAAATAGAATGTAATGAACATAAAATCGTGGCCAGATGTTCCCTTTTGGGAGGAACTGGTTAAGAAAAGTCCGGACAGCACTTTTTTTCATTCCCCACTCTGGCATGAAATTGTTACCTTGACGTATCGTGATTATTCCATTGCGACGCGGGGCTTTGAATTTGATGATGGCAGCAAAGCGGTTTTCCCTTTAATCCAGACCAGGGAAGGCGGCATCCTCAAGGGGAAGGGGAGGTTAAAATCGTCGGTCTTTGGCGGGTATGGCGGAATCATTGCTGAACGAGTGCTTACCGCGCAGGAACAGCAGGCGGTGTATGCCCATCTCCTGTCCCTGAAAGCGAGC
The DNA here is from genome assembly GCA_964594075.1 of uncultured Thermodesulfobacteriota bacterium. Lineage (GTDB taxonomy): Bacteria > Desulfobacterota > WTBG01 > CAIYCZ01 > CAIYCZ01 > CAZQKW01. The sequence goes on from CAZQKW010000036.1 coordinate 21,084, forward strand.
ATATCAATTGACGGCAATCCATTTTCTTCTTACGCTGTTCCACAGACGTTCACCCTGAAAAAAGATTTTACCCATGTTGTTGCGCTTAACACCACTGAGGAAAATGTATATAAACGGCTATCACGCGGAGCAAAGAGCAACCTCAATCAGGCCCTTAAAAAAGGGATTAGCATCAGAAGAGCGCACACCGAGCGCGATGTTGCATGTTACGTCGGCGTGTATCAAGACACCCTCAAGCGCTGGGGCGCGGCGACGCTGTTTACGTACCCCGAAGCACTGTTTCAGAATATATTTAAACGGGCAGGCACTACGGCACAGCTCTGGCTTGCTGAAAAAAACGGAACTATAATTGCCGGAGCGATTATTTTTTACTGGAACAGAGTAGTGTCATACTGGCACGGCGCATCGTTAAAAGACTATTTTGACTGCTACCCCAATAATCTGCTGCACATGGAGATTATCAAAGATGCCCTGCGCCGGGGTTACCGCTATTACGACTTGGGCCCGAGCGGCGGCCAGCAGGGTGTGGTGCGCTTCAAGCAGTCATTTGGCGCAGAGCGGTTTGAGTTTTTGTCAGGCCACTGGAAGCACCGCTGGGGAAGGAAAAAGGACTCCTGAATATGGAAGTTCTGAATCCCGTTCCCATTGATTTCTGGCAGCAGGTTGCCGAGGAATGCCCGTGGGCAACCTTTTTTCACACGCCAGCCTGGGCGTCTGTTTATGCGCAGACGTTTCCCCGCTATGCGGTTGACAGCCGTGGTTTTATATTGGAGAACGGCGCACGGGCGGTTATTCCGTTTCTCGCGGAAACAAAAAAAAAGTTTCTGCAACGGGTAATAAAGCTTAAATCAATGGAGCCGGGTGTTTATGGCGGGATCATAGCAGATCGTGATCTTACCCCACAGGAAGTTGGTGAACTAATCCAGCATATTCTCAAAATAAAAAACGCCGGCGGGCGCATCGTGGGCAACCCGTTCAAAGAATTTACAGTTCCTGCTTCCTTTAAAAAAAAAGAGTTGTTCACCCAGATGATTGACCTGTCGCACGGCGCAGAACAGATCTGGAAGCGTTTCAGCCGCGGTCAAAAAAGCAACATCAACCAGGCACAGCGAAAAAACATTGCCGTGCGGCTGGCGCGGAACACGCAGGATATTGAAACATATTACGCCATATATTTGCAGACTATTCAACGATGGGGTAAAAACACCGCGGTGGAATATCCCCGGGAGTTGTTTTTAAATTTATACAGGCAACGAGAAAATCATATACGTTTTTACCTCGCGGAGAAAGACGGCAGAATCCTTGCCGGAATCATAGTGTTGGCATGGAACAAAAAGCTTATCTACTGGCACGGCTGCTCGCTGGATGACGCGCTTAAAGAGTATCCCAACAACCTGCTTCACTACACGGTTATTATCTGGGGGTGCGAAAACGGCTACACATGGTATGATATGGGGCCCAGCATGGATATGGAAGGGGTCGTGCGGTTTAAAGCCTCCTTTGGCGCGGAAAAAGTATTCTTTCAATCCTATCGGTGGTAGCAGGGTTAAATAGGAAACCGCAGAGGACGCCGGAGAGGCAACAGCAGATCTATTGGATTATCACCTGTTTAAATCTGAGAATTGTGCGCTCATCTTTGTATCGTTTTTGGCTTATGGTGAAAGCAGGTACAGGCGGTGCGAGCGATGGCTGTGGTAAACACAAAGACTTGTTCCAGCGAGCACTGAGCCCGAACACATGAATCCAAAGCCAATTAAATTGCGCGTATCTTTGGCTCGTTTTTGAAATATAATATTCTGGGTTCCCGATAGTTATCGGACTGCGGCTTGGTTTTATAATCCTTACCTGCACACAGGAAGCGTTATATGCAGCACAAAAACATCAGTTTTATCCGCTGGTTTATGCAGCACCTCAGACAGGAGTATAAAAAGAAAAAGGACCTTTACAAGGTGCTCAGCAGAAATCCTACGGTGACCATTGAAGAGGATGTGCAGATTCTCAACCGGAAGAAATTATTTTTAGGAAACAATATTCATATTGGCAAGGGGACAATCCTGCACTGCGGCGGCGGGGCATGGTGTAATTACGGCGGCTCTATTTCCATCGGCGATAATGTGTATATCGGCCCGTATGGAATTTTTCTGGGCGCCGGTGAAATTGAAATTCAGCGGCGCTGCCACTTTGGCCCCGGGGTTATGCTGATAGCGCAAAGTCTGCATCCTGATACCATCTACGACGAAACGCTGCTTGATGCCGTTATCCCGCCCCACAAATTCGGCAAAATCACGCTTGAGGAAGGGGTGCTGGTGGGCGCTGGCGCCATGATCCTTGAAGGGGTGACCATAGGCCGCGGCTCGGCTATTTCCGCTGGTTCGCTGGTGCAAAAAGACGTGCCGCCGAACTCGTATGTAATTACCGGCAAAACCGCTAAATTTATTGATAAAAATTCGCCTCTATTCCGTCCCAAATAATACATCAGCGCACCGGTACTGCTATGGGCAGCCGTGCTCGATTGACAGCACAGCAAAAAAAATTTTCCCGCGGTAATTGAACTATGCGCAAGCTTATTGCACATTCGCTTCATACCTATCTTTTCAGAACCGGCAGTTGGATATACAGCCAGCTGTGCAACATAAAGCAATTTGATTCCGTCGTCATTGCGACCCGCAAACAGAATCTTGATATCTTTCCCTGGCATGATGCGTATTTCCTCTCCGACCTGTCACCACTCAACCGGTTTTTTCAGCGGGCGTATGCCAAGCGAACTGATTTCTATTATCCCTATTTCTACCGAGTCTTGAAAAAGCGCAAACCGGTCCTGCTGCAGTCGCATTTTGGCAACCGCGGCTATTACGACCTCAAGCTCAAAGAAAAACTCAACATCCCTCAGGTGACCACGTTTTATGGCCACGATGCCTCCATGATGCCCCAGGATCGCCGGTGGCGCCGCAGATATAAGGAGCTGTTTGAGCGCGGTGAATGCTTTCTGGCAGAGGGCACCCACATGAAAAAAACCCTTGTTGAGCTTGGCTGCGCGGAATCAAAAGTGATTGTGCACCGCCTCGGTATAGACCTGGATAAAATTCCGTTCATTCCGCGCCGGATTGAATCTGACCGGAACATCAGAATCCTCATGGCAAGCACCTTTCGCGACAAAAAAGGCATTGTTTATGGACTTGAGGCATTCGCAAAAATTGCGCCGTCATATAACAATATTGTGTTAACCCTGATTGGCGATGCGGGAAGCAGTCAGCGCGAAATCGCCTACAAACAAGCAATTCTGCAGGTTATTGAAACAAAACGCCTGCACGACAGAATTAACTACCGGGGATTTCTTCCCTACCCGAAATTTATTGAAGAGTCAAAGCAGCATGATATTTTTCTTGCGCCCAGCATGCGCGGGGCGGACGGCGAAACCGAAGGCGGAGCGCCGGTTACCTTAATTGAGATGTCGGCATTTGGCATGCCCATTGTATCAACCTGGCACTGCGACATACCGGAAGTGGTGCTGGATGGCATTAGCGGCTATTTAGTGCCGGAACGGGATGCGGCGGCGCTGGCAGACCGGCTTGAACACCTTATCAAGCATCCTGAACTGTGGGAAAAAATGGGCGCGGCTGGCAGGCAGCACATAGAACAGGAATACGATGCAAAAAAGCAGGCGCTTAAGCTTGAGCAGATATATGCGGCGCTTATTTAACAGAACATGTATCAAAAAGTGTCATACTTGAACGAAATAAAGAATCTCATCCCTAACCACAGTTAGGGGATTCACTGCGTTAGTAATACCGGACGTTATGACCTCCGTTTTCTTGGCAACCTACCCCAGAAGAATGGAGCACATGGTGCTACGGTCTGGCTTGCAAGCCGAGTTGCACGATCATGCCAATAATGAAGAAAAACAGTTTGAAGGCCAGCGACATGGTAGGTGAGACTACCCATCCGGGTAGGATGAGCGCAAAAAGACTTTCACAGAGCAGATAGGAGCCTATCAGGGCGGTTGCAAAGATTATGAATTCGCCCGAGAACACGACGCACGCAATGCCCAATATAATCCCCAGAACGGTCGGCAGCAGTAATTCACCGGACAGAATCAATCCGATTGCCCCGCCAACAAGAAATCCCAGTCCAAACAGACCAACCTGATACAGGGCGACAAAGAGCACCCCGCCCCCTAAACCGCAGATTATCAGACCCAGTATGCCGCCGGGGATGCCATACATCTGACTGCCGATAATAAAACCCGGCATGGAAAGAGCCAAAAATCCAAACACAAAGAGGGATTTTAAAAAAATCTGATTGCCGAGCAAGCACAGCATAAGTCCGATGATCAGGACAATGATCCAGAGCTTGGTGTCAAGATATAACTTAAAATAGTCCATACCCAAGGCCCTCCAAAGAAATTGTGGCATGTGTTTGGGATTATGCAAAAAAAAATTTTAAAAATCCAGCAGTAAAAAGCCTTGAGAAGAAACTTTTAACATGGTATTATACAAATACTTTTTTCTGCTGAAAGCCGAGAATGGGGATGTAGCTCAGCTTGGGAGAGCACTACCTTCGCACGGTAGGGGTCGGGGGTTCGATTCCCCTCATCTCCACCAAATTAGAATCCAGCGCAATGTTGGGACGTGCAAAAAGCCTTGATACAAACAGGGCTTTTTGTTTTTTTAGCGGCCATTAACGTCCAATAAAATCTATTGATGGTATCTGAGGGTATATTTAGGACAAAAATACCGTCACGAAAAAAATATACTGAAGGAGGGTAACGAGTGAAGAATCTCGTGGCAGGTGCTTTGTTTTTAAGATTCTTCGCTGACGCTTAGAATGACTATTTGGGTATTTCAACAGCCCATGGTACGCGGCAATGTCGTCTTAATTTTTTCCCTTTTTTAAAAAAGGTGGAGAAACTGCGCCTATCAGATCATGCTAAAAATCTGGGCCTGAATAACAAAATCAATACTGGGACAAGAAATACTGCACCGAGGCAGTTTAAAAAAAGAATAACCGCCAACATCAGACCCATCTGTGCCTGAAACTTGAGTCCGGAAAAAGTCCAGACCAGAAGCCCAATAACAAGAGTCCCGGCTATGGCAATGATGGATTTAGAATAGCTTTGAATTGTGCGCGTCACGGCTGTTTCAAGTGCTATTGAAGGATCGCGCTTTTTTTCTTCTTGGCAGCGCGCAAGCAGGTAAATGCCGTAATCTACCCCCATGCCGATCCCTGCCGCTGATACTGGCAGGGTTGAGATAGACAAACCAATGTGATTGATAGCCATGTAAGCAAATGCCATCCAGTTGGAGACGATTAGCGGAATGGTGAGAATGATTCCGGCTTTTGGTGACTTAAATTCAATACTACAGAACAAAAACACGCCACACAAGGCGATAAGTAATGTTTGGAGCTGTTTTGCTGCTACTACTTCGTTAATCGCCGCTTCGGTACCAATAACGCCACCGGCAAGACGATATTGAAAGCCTTCTGGCAGACGCGACATTTCATTGATATATTTTTTTGCCGTGTCAACAGCCTTTTTTATGGTGGGGCCGGTTTTGTCCATATAAAAAAGAATTATATTGGTCAGCCGCATATGATAATCAATATATTTGTCCATATCGCCGGGGTTGCCTTCAAACATTAAGCCGACCAAGTTACTGGCTGCTTCCTGGTAGCTTTCAGGCAGGCCCATCCATTTCGGGTCATCTTCATGAAATTTCTGGGGCATTGCCATCAACGCGGTAATAATTGTCTGAAAACCAGCAGCGCCAGAATTTTTCGCCATATAAACGGCAAAATTTTTCAGGTCAATCATTGCGTCACGATTGGTAAGAGACCGCTGTTTTTCTCCTTCAAGGATAATATACAAGGGATTAATGAGCGGCAGGAGTTGATTGATGCGCGCGCTATCGCGGTTATACCGGGAATCGGGATATAGCAAATTAGAGCCAATCTCGGCATCGCCAACTATGAGCTGTTCTGACCAGTAAAAGGAAAAGCACGTGATAAGAAACACCACTAAAAGCACGACATATCGCCCACGGCTTACTATCCAGCAACCCAGCCAGTCAGCAAACATATTTTCCCATCCAGTACGCTGTTCATTTTTCAACTGAAGAGTCCTGATATGCTTGATGAAATTCAGCGGGACAGGCGCATAGGAGAGCAACACCGGGGTGAGCAGCAGGCCAATGATAACGGTTATAATTGACCAGAATCCGCCGGCAATTGCGATTCGCTGCAGCATCGGTATGGGTATTATGGCGATGATCGCAATACCAAAGGCGTCTGTAATAATACTGGTTACACCGGGAATAAACATCTGCCTGATAATAATCAGAACACTGGCCGCGGTGTCATTGGTTTTTATATATTCTTCATAGTAGCGATTGTATAATTGATGAGAATGACGAAACGCCATGAGCGATATGAGAAATGGAAGAACAAATACCAGAGGATCGAGGTTGTAGCCCATGAGGGACATAAATCCCAAGCCCCAGATACCGGACACGATCGCGGCAATCGGAACGATAAGCACCGCCCAAATAGAACGGTATGCCAGGTAGAGCAGTATCGGTATAACCAATAGGGTAGACGCCATTATATAGTTCATGGTGCTGAGCATGCTTGCCACGACGCCAAGGTGCATGGGGTGGCCCACGATGGAGGTGGTGGTGTTTTCGTCTTCAGTTGTAGCCCTGAGGCGTTCAAGCTCTCGGTAGATTACCGAATAGTCAAGCGTCTCTTCAAAAAAATCCGCAAAGATAAGGGTTTTTTTTGAGTCCAACGAAACATAGGAACCATAATAGCCCTCGTTGGAATAAATTGCTTCCTTGAGGGCCTGAATGTCCTGCTCAGTTTTCGGCACCTCGGGCCACATGAGTGCTTCAGATTTCATACCCCATGACGTGATGGACATTTTTTTTAATTTTTGTGAGGCAAGGGAGAGAATCTTGTATCGGTCAATACCTGGTATTGCTTCAAGCTCAAGCGTGATGTAACGAACTTTCTTCAGCGTGGTCGGATTAAAAATATCGCCATTCTTTACGGATAACATTATGACCAGAAAATTAGCGCCGCCAAATGTTTTGCGAAAATCATTGTGCATCTTTATGTATGGGTGAGTCTGGGGAAGAAGATCATTAAAGTTGGTGCTGATATTAAGGAAGGTGATATGATAGGCAAAAAAGGCTGTTAAGGCAGCGCTAACCAGCAATACAAAGAGCCTGTTTTTTATTACAACGTCAGCAAACTTCTCCATAGTTCATTTCCGTGACCAAGGAACTCCTGACATCATCTTCCGGGTCTTGCCGCTATGTTCGGTTTTAAGATTATCGTGCGTATTTACACCCTATTACATAGTGGCTACTTTACAAAATAGCCCTCAGTTAGTCAAAGTGAAATACCAGTAGCAAGGAGCTTTGCAATACATTATTTCATTTGACGCCTCAAATGATTTGCATATAATAAAATAAATATTTACAAACAGTACGTATGCAATGTTTGGAAATTAGGTGGCGGGATGATCTTCAAACAGCCATAACACAAACCTTTACCAGTGCATTCACTGGCAAAGGTTTTTTTATCTACAAAAAGGGAGGTCTTATGAATTCACAGAATAAAAAAGCACGTCAAGGCCGTCGTTTTTTTCTCAAATGGACAGGGTTTTCTTTAACCGCGTCAACCATTGTAAATGGTTTACACTCGCCATTTGCCTTTGCCGAAACCGTCGTGACCAGTAAAAATTACTGGCACAAAAATCCTCAGGGTGAAGATTATTGTAAACAGTCAAGAGTATATGCAACCTCTCTGAATTCTGATGCTGTATATGCTCGGGTTGACAACTGGTGGCGTAAATACCCCATACGGGAGCTACACGATGAATTTATCCAGTGGTATGCAGAGGAAAAACTTGAAGTTTATCGACGGCGCGCAGAAGGTGGCGAAGTTTTGTGGGGTGGTGCTCATCATCCCGTTGTTGCAACATATGGTAATAAGAAGGGAAGGGGTGACAGTTTCTTTCATTTGAATAACACGGTAAAGGGAATTCATCTGTGTCCAACCTATGAAAAGCTCATTGAAATGAACAATTACATTGCTTCCCATCGAGAACTGGGAGCAGATGAGATACGCGCATATCTGGGAGAGTTTTATTCTGATCCTAATAATTTTGATAGAACAAAGCTTATTTCCATCGAATATTACAGTAAAAATCCCGATCTTATGCGTGTTTCCGGCTATAAAGAGACACACACTTTTCTTAACATGATGGAAAATCCGATAGCCACCATTTGTTTTTTGGCTCTCTGGAAGCCAAACTTCTGTACAGAAATCAGAGCAATTCCATGCTTACTTGATCCGGCAAACCCGAATCTTACAGAAGAGGAGCAGCAGTATGTAAAATATCCCAGCAACCTTTATGGATGGTTTCACCATAAAGACACGATGTATATTGCCTGCATATATCGCGTGGTTGAAGTTTTTAGCCAGGGAACGCTGCCCTCGGCCTCCAATGATGATGGCAGAGGAATACGCGTTGTGCCGCCACCGCCGGTGTGGCTTGCGTGGGTAAGGGATGGTCTTAAAAAATTTGCCCGCTGGGCGTAAAATATTTCAGCTCCGCTGACGGCAACTGAATTATAGGAACAAAGACCATTGTTAATGAAAAAAGCAACAACTTTTACTATTACGGGTTACTCACCGTGAGCAAAAAACAGTAAAACAGAGCCAGAGTAAAAATCCGTAAAGTCAGTGCCGAGGCGATGTCTGGATAAATCAGGGTCCACCATAATAGTTTTTAATTGACCAGGGAACAGCGCAATCGAAGAAGGGTACGATGGAGCGAATAGCTCGGCTGGTAGTACCCGGATGCCCCATCATATAACCCAGTGCGGCAACCGTCGCCAGAGGACTTTTTTCTGCGATAATGGTTATCACGCGCACTGCAAACACGAACGATTCAGTCAAGTACGGTGAAACAAGCGGTTTGTAGGAGAGTTGAAACAAAAAACTGAGGAGTGTTATTGCACCCGCAGAAAGGCGGGATACCAAAGAAGCAGAAAAAATAGAGTGGTCTCTACAGTTTTCAATTTTTTTCATTCTGAGCAAAACGAAGAATCTCAAGGTGTCCTGGCAGAGATTCTTCAGTCGCTATCGCTCATTCAGAATAACGGTATGGAAGGCGATTCTTCGCTTCGTTTAGAATGACACTGTTTCACCTCGCTTCACGCGCTTTACACAAAAAAATGCTGTAACGAATATAATTACAGCACCTTTGGTTTTTTTAGTTGCGTCTATGAAAGCCATTTCAGAGTGCGGGTCAACGCGACCAGTTGAAAATTTATCGGGCCAATTCAGCTTTTACTGCCATGCCGATTGTCTCTACAGAGTAAGGCTTTTTAATATAAGCTCCTGCCCCTAACCGCTGTGCTTCTTTAACCTGCTCAGATTCTGAAAACCCGCTGGCGATAATTGCTTTCTGGCGTGGCGCGAGGGATAACATTCGCTTGTAGGTTTCCAAGCCGTCAATGCCGGGATCCATAATCATGTCCAGGACGATTAAATCACAAGGATTTGACTTCAGATACTCCAGTGCCTCTTCGCCGCTTGCGGCTGTTGCCACCTGATAATTAAGTTGTTTCAGAATGCTTGCAGCCATCTCCCGCTGCGATTCCGCGTCGTCCACAACTAAAATCTTTTCGCCCTGCCCCAAATACTGTTCCACGGATATGCGCTCTGTTTTAACCGCCTGGGGAGCTTTAGTAGCGGGGAAGTAAATGGTAAACGTTGTGCCCGTGCCCAGCGAACTCTCAACGCACAAATAGCCGTTATGGTCTTGAACGGTTCCCCATACCACCGCAAGGCCCAACCCGGTTCCACTTCTGCCCATGATTTTTTTGGTGTAAAACGGTTCAAATATCCGCGACAAATCATCCGGAGAAATACCGCTGCCCGTATCTGTAACCGTAAGCACCACATAGTCGCCTTCGATAATCGAGTCATATCCCGTTACCGGCTTATCAAGATAGGTATTCCTGGTAGATATAAACAGGGTTCCCCCCTCAGGCATCGCTTCTGCTGCATTGGAAACTAAGTTCATGATCGTTTTCGACAGATGGACGGGCGAGCCCATTATATTCAACAGGTCAGGGGCAGTGTCTGCCACGATACGAACCTCGGGGTGGTAACTCATCAACTTCTCATGGTGCTGGCTATTGAGATAGTCAGAAATAAGCGTATTTATATTGACCACTTCTAATACCGGAACGCCGCGCCGCGCCAGGGTTAAGAGATCATTGACGATCGCCGCTGCCTTTTCTCCTGAGGATTTTATGGATAGCAGCGGTTTTCGCAGCGGACTGTCTTCAGGGATATTGAGCAGCAACAGGTCTGGATATCCTATGAGAGCGCTGAGGATATTATTGAGATCATGCGCGACACCGCCGGCGAGAGTGCCGACTGCCTGCATTTTTTCACTCTGACGAATTTTCTCTTCCAGTTTTTTGCGCTCGGTTATATCGCGGATGGTAGAGGTGAAATATATATCATTGTCAATCTTAAAAATTGTTACTGACGCTTCTGCCGGGAATTCCGTGCCGTCTTTTTTCAGACCGATAACTTCTATGGGTTTTCCCGAAAGATTAAGCGACCCTTCCCGCACCGCATGACGAACGCTGGTTTTGTTTCGTTCTCGGGACCGTTCAGGCAGTAAAATGTCTCCCGATTGGCCGAGCAGCTCTTCCTGCCGGTAGCCAAACATGTTTTCTGCGGCTTTATTGCAGAACAGGAGCATGTTGTTGCAGTCTGAGGTTATAATCGCATCTATGGATGACTCGGCAATTGCCCTGAAACGGGCTTCGCTCAACCGCAGTGCGGCTTCTGCCTTCTTGTGCTCAGTCAGGTCCCGGATGACACAGAACAGGTGCGATATCTTGCCGGTTCGGTCATAAATCAGGGTGATATTTTGGGTGGTCGGCACCGCTTTGCCGGTTTTTTGCAAATAATATGTTTCCCAGTTAAGTATTTTTCCGTTCTTAAAAAGCTGCGCCATCCAAGATGAATTGTTTGCAAAAAAATCATCAGTGATGGTGATTACTCCGCCGCTGGTGGATTCATATGTGCCGGGTTCGGTGATAAACAAACTGTCCACCGTTTTGCCGACAACGTCGCTTTCCTGATAGTTCAGCATTGCCAGAAAAGCCCGGTTGGGGGTAATAACGCGGCCGCTGGAGTCGGCAATAAAAATAGGATCAAGCGAATATTCTATGAACTTTTCAAGCTGCTCTTTGGTTTGTTTAAGCTTCTCCTCCGCTGCTTTGCGCTCCGTAATATCGCGTATGGAACATATGCCGCCGATTCGATGTCCTTGGCTGTTTTTCAGACTTATAATATTGACTTCCCCGGGAAACACCGAGCCATTTTTTCGTTTATATTCGGTCACATAATTTTCAACAATGCCGTGTTCAATCAACTGCTCGATAACCGGCGGGTTTTGCCCCCCCACGGTATAGTCCGTATAATTTGGTGAAAGTTCGGCCGTGTGCATGCCGAGCAATTCTTCTTCCGTATAGCCAAACAACGTTGTTATTTTGTGATTTACTTTTTTGATATAGCCGTGCTCATCTGTTACTATCAATCCATCGCCAGAGGTTCTGAAAACATTCTCTAAAAACTCTTTTGCCTCGCGTAATTCAATTTCAGATTGTTTACGCTCTGAAATGTCACGAACAATGGCAACCAGAAGTTTTTCATCCCCCAGCTTTAAGGTTGCCATAGATGCTTCCGCAAAAAACTCGGTGCCGTCCTTGCGCTCGCCGATGCCCTCAATGATTCGATTTTCAAACGGGACCACAGTGTCGTTTAAAAAATTTTCCATCCATTCTTTATGGATCTCACGAAATCTGTGGGGAACAATTACCGTAAAAGGTTTTCCCAGGACTTCTTCCGGTGTGTAACCATAAATCTTTTCAGCCTGTTTGTTCCAGAACCGGATAAAGCCAGTGCCGTCAACAAAGAATATGGCATCATTAGCCATCTGGATTAATGATTTAAAGCGCTCATCCTGTTCGCGCATCGCCGCTTCAACTTTCTTGCGTTCCGTGATATCCCGAATTATAGCCACCGATCCAGTTCGATTTCCGTCTTCATCGTGCAGCATGGTAATGTTCAGCTCGATAGGACAAAGCGTGCCGTCTTTGCGCAGCCAGTGCGCTTCAAAATTTTTTATCTGCCCGTGGGCGCGCAACTCAGTGAGCATTTTCATGCCAATTTCAAAATATTGCTCATCCTGTGGCGACATTTCGCCGGTGTGTCTGCCCACGATTTCTTCACGGCTAAAGCCCAGCATCTGTTCCAGCGCTTTGTTGATGCTGATTATGTACCCTTTGGCATCGCTCACCATGATCCCGTCAGGGGTGATATCATAGATATTTTGCAGAAAACAGTCGGGGATCATGGACTGATTTTTATGAAAATTCAAAACTTGAATACCCCGCTTTGTAAGCGGGGATGAAAAGT
>CAZQKW010000037.1:0-32939 GCA_964594075.1 uncultured Thermodesulfobacteriota bacterium
ATGAAAATCAACTGCCCCTCTTTGATTCTTAAATTTTTTGGGGAAAGTCCTGATATTACGTATGACTTTCCCCATAATATTTCATTGGCAGGAATGAAAAAAACACATGGGTTTTTTGCTTTGACGAAAAAATATGCCCGTGCGTATCCTGTTCCGGACCGGCTCTTCAAAAATATTTTGCCAAGATTAGATTTGACACTTTTCTTCCCACAGACTATAGTATCATACACATACAGATAGAGGATTTTTCTCGGCGTTATAGGCATACATTATTAATTGATATGGTAATGCCGCTACGCAGGCGCGCTGCTGGAAAACAATTGGGACAAGACGTAACAAAAAGGAAATACTATGAAAAAACTGGTTGCATATATCATGTTAATGCTTATTTTCCCCTCCGGAGTTTTAGCTCAAGACAAGTCATTATATGAAATCAGCACTCAATCCATTGAAATAACCCAGCATGTCATGCATTGTATAAATGGTACTGCTCAATATACTGAGAAAGATCTGCTCATGCTAAAAAAGTGCGCAAAAAATACGTTGCAGGATTTAATACGGTTAGTGTGCTCTCGTGATACTCTTAAAATGACTGTCTCGCAAGAACAGGCGGCTGAACTTAAAATAAAAGCAACTACAATATATAACAATGTAATTAAATTAAAAGGCACTGATTGCAATGAGCTTGCTAATGAATTTTTTGTGTGGGGTTATTTGATATTTCTTTTAGGTCTGGTGTTGACATTGTCAATTGGTGGCGCAATTTACGGTATTCCACTTATAATTGTGAGTCTGATTGTCGTGTTATTTGGTGTGATAGCTTTTATTCTGTGTTCGCTTGCCCCATGAAACAGCGTTTCTCCCGCTTTTCCTTTTGTTATAATTGGTAGTTTACAAAACTGCATATTATAAAAAGGGCTAACTGTGCTATTTAGCCCTTTTTATTATGCGTTGCTTGACGAGTTTGAGAAAAATTAAGGAAATTTTGCAATAATTCTGCGGCGCGTATCATCCAGAAATTCTTATAAGAACTCTTCTTAAAAGGTTCGAGAATACCCGATCAAAAATGTGCTCAGATTTAAGCCAGCATTGGGCTCGTCAATACCGCCATTTGATATGTGCTCATACCGCCACTCCATATGTATCGCATTGCAACTATTCCAGAAATATTGAATGCCACCCCCTACATTAGGCTTAAAATTAAAATCAGATCCCAAACCTCTCATTTTAAGATTCGTTCCGATAAAACCTACCCCCGCCTGAAAATAGGGCCGCCAGTTATCAGAATGCACAAGAAAGTTATAGCGGCCCATCAAATTAACGCCGGCTATATAATTTTTCTGTTTTTTATAGACATAGCTGAAAGCACCCTCCACAATGCACTCGCCGGTCCCCCGATACCAGCCTGCACCGAGCGGATTGGTCAGGACGTAGCCGAAATACGGGTATGCATCGACAAATCGCAAATCGCGATTTGAACAGAATGAATATCCATACCCCAGATTAATGCCGAAGCTTTTGATGCCTTTTTGAGAGAGCGGACCTTCATCTGCAGCATGAACAACAGAATTGATGCTGAGAAAGCTAAACAGCACCGCTATCACCGTTAGAACGTTGCCCTTAATCGTCGCCATTTTTTCTCCTTTCTCTTAATCATCGCGGTATGACAACTCTGCTCTTTATCAATCAAAAACCGGCTGTGGTTTTTTGACGGCAATGGGCAATTCAGCACAGGCTGCAAGAGTTTTGAAAAAATCAACTTCCTGGTTTATGCATAATGCAGTCTCAAGAATAAACAATTTTTTGCTTTTTATCATATTGAAATTTATTTTTGCAATATCTTTTTCAGTGGTAACAATAAAATCGGCCTCCTGGCTGCGGGTATTGATTGTGGCATAATCATGCGCATTATACCGGTGGTGGTCGGGGAACACCAGCTTCTGTAACAGAATGAAGCCAAACGTTTCAAGCATGCTAAAAAAGGACCCCGGATCACCAATGCTGCATATGCCGATCGCGGTTTTGCCACGTCCGCTCTGCACCGGAAACACCGTATTATCGCACACCCTCCTGAGCGCCGTTGCACAAAGCGTCGCGGTAAAGATTCGTGCCTGCGGATTATGTCGCTTGATAACTTCTTTAATCTTTTCAACCGGTGCTGTTTCTGTAACTTTGGTGATAACTACAACCTGCGCGCGGCCGAGCGCGGCAATGTGCTCCCGCAGTATTCCCCGGGGCAGAAGATACCCATTGCCGAAAGGATTACGCGCATTAATGAGAACAATATCCACATCCCTCTTCAACTGATAATGCTGAAACCCGTCGTCAAGTATAAGCACCTGCACCGAAAAATCCTGGAGGGCGCGCTGTCCCAGCAAAAACCGATTTTTGCCAACCAGCACCGGGATGTCTGCAAGTTTCTTTGCCAGCATAACCGCTTCATCTCCCGCGCGTTCTGGCCCTGAAAGCAGATTTTTTCCGTCGGAGACAATAAGCGGTTCACGGTGGCGTCGCACCCCATAGCCCCGGCTGAGAATGGCGACACGACAACCAGCATCTTTTATATAACGGGCTACATGGCAGACCAAAGGTGTCTTGCCCGTTCCCCCAACCGTTAAATTGCCAATACTTATAACAGTGCAGGGGAGGTTCTGCTGTTTAAAAATGCCCACGCGATAGCAAAAACTCCGCGCCTGCACTATACCATTAAAAAGAGCTGCGCAGAGGGCCAGTGGCCACAGCAGTATTGTTAAAACAATACCCGAATTTTGCAGATGTATAACTTGATCTATAAATTTCCGCATGACCCTGAAAACAGTCTTGGCACCAAATGTTTAACAGGCTGTAGGGAGGTGGTCGTTGGCTGCGCGATCAGCCGGATGCGCATCAATAAAAGGCTTTATCAGATCCATACATTTCGTCACGGCGCCGGCATTTTGTGCAATGGTTTGAAAGGCATTTAATCCTATGCGTGTGCGCAGTTTCGCATCATTGAATAGACGTGCTGCCGCGATGCCTAATTCTATTGTGCTGCTGGCCTGTATCGCACCCTGATGTTCAATAAGGGTTTTTGCAATTGCAGAAAAATTATCCATATACGGGCCGAAAAGAATCGGTTTTTTATAGAGTGCAGGTTCCAGGATATTATGCCCGCCGACCGGCACCAGGCTTCCCCCAATAAAAATCACCGTGCCGATGGCATAGAATTGCGCCAGTTCACCAATCGTGTCAAGCAGAATCACCTCCACGGTGCGCGCAGTTTCTGCGGGTGTAATAGAGGTTTTGCGGCAAAAACATATACCCCGCGAGCGGATAAGGTCTTCTACTTCGCGAAACCGCGCTGGGTGGCGGGGGGCAACAAGCAGGACAAGATCCGGTAGCGTCTTCTGCAATTTTTGAAATACGTCGAGTATGATCTCTTCTTCTCCCCGGTGCGTACTGCCGGCTATAAATAACCGGTTCCCTGGTTTGAGGTTAAGACTCGCGAAAAGTTTATGTTGCTCAATCTCTTCCCCGTTTCGCATCGGGAGATCAAATTTGATATTGCCTGTTATAAATACCCGGCGCGGGTCAGCACCGAGGGCAATAACGCGTTCAGCATCAGCTGATGATTGCATGCAAAAACAGTCAACGTGCGCAAGAACCTTCTTAAAGAAAAATCTAAGCGCCCGGTAACGGCGAAAAGATCGCGGCGAAATTCTGCCGCTTGCGATGATGACGGGAATGTCCCGGCGTTTCAGCTCGCGGAGGAGATTTGGCCACAGCTCTGTTTCAAACGCGATGAAAATCCGAGCGCGAATCCGTGCAATAAACCGTCTGACAATCAAGGGATAATCAAACGGAAGGAAAATGATGTGATTGATAAGCGAGCCGCATTGTTGTGCAGTAAAAAAACCGGTAGCAGTCCCGGTGGAAAGAATTATGGGCGTCTGCGGGAACTGCCGTTTTATTTCCTTCATCAAGGGAATGGCGGCTGTGACCTCCCCTACGGAAACCGCATGTACCCACACCGGACGGCTTTTAGCCGTTTCTATCAACGGACTCCACGGCAGAACACCAAGCTTCTGAAAAAAACCGTCGCGGTAGCGCGGATTACGATATAACAGGAATAACAGTAGCGGTGAAGAAACGACGGTGACAAGATAGAGCAGCGCATTGTAAATGAAATACATTAGGTGGCACGCCCCCCTGCTTCTTGCACAACAGCATCAGTCAGCGAGCCCTGAAAGTACTGTGCATACAACTTCTGATACTCTCCGCTCCGGCTCAACAACTCGTCATGAGTGCCCTGTTCTACGATTCTTCCTTGCGACAGCACAATAATGCGGTGCGCTTTACGGATGGTTGACAGGCGGTGGGCGATAATGAATGTGGTGCGATTACGCATGAGGTTTTCAAGCGCCTGCTGCACCGCTTTTTCCGACTCGCTGTCCAAGGATGAGGTCGCTTCGTCAAGAATGAGAATCGGCGCATCTTTAAACAGCGCGCGGGCAATGGCGATGCGCTGCCGCTGGCCGCCGGAAAGCTTTATGCCTGCTTCGCCAATAAGGGTATCATAGCCTTCGGGAAGTTCTTCAATAAACTCGTGCGCACACGCTGCCCGGGATGCAGCGATTATTTTGGGCATCGGAGCATCGGCACTGCCATACGCAATATTGTTCCGTACCGAATCATTAAAGAGGATGGTCTGCTGGCTAACCAGCGCAATTTGCGAGCGAAGCGAGCTGAGTGTAACATCTCGAATATCATGGTTGTCTATAAGAATACATCCCGAGGTAACATCATAAAAGCGCGGAATAAGGTTCACCAGTGAGGTTTTACCGGAACCCGTTCTGCCCACAATTGCAATAATTTCACCCGGCTTAATATCCAAATTAATATCATGAAGAACCAGATGCCGATCATAGCCAAAATAGACTCGCTTAAATACCACTGTTCCGGAAACCGGCGGCAGCACAACCGCATCAGCTTTTTCCGTGACATCCGTCTTCGCATCAAGCACCTGAAAAACTCTGACCGCGGCTGCCAGACCTTCCTGAATATCCTGATAGGCATTGCTGATGCTTTTTACCGGGTCATACAGCAGGAGCAACGCAGTGACAAAGGAAAAAAAAGTGCCCGGCGTGGATGTGCCCTTGATCACGCTGTAGCCGCCATAAAATATGACGGCAGCCCCGGCAAGACCACCGATGAATTCCATCAGCGGCGGGGCGAGCGCCTTTATTCGGATCCGTTTCAGTCGTATTCTGAAAAGCCTGAAATTTTCTTCTGAAAAGCGCTGCGCCTCATAGTCCTCCATACCAAATGCTTTTACGATACGGCAGCCGGTGATGGTTTCATGCAGCAGCGTGGCAATTTTGCCGACCTTCTCCTGTCCCTTGGTACTAATCTTTCTGCTTTTTTTGCCAAAGCGCTGAATGGGGATAAAGAGCCAGGGAAAGATAAAAAAGACAATGCACGCGAGTTTCAGATCCTGATAAACCAAGACCCCCACCAGTCCAAAAACAGTGAATAAATCCTTAAAAAAACTGATAATGACATTGGAAATTGACGCTTGCAACAGATTCACATCATTGGTGATGCGCGCCATCAGTACGCCGGTCGGATTTTTAGCAAAGAAGGAAAGCGAAAGCGTCTGCAGGTGCGCATACAGCTTCTCTCTGATATCGGCAATAATACGGCTGCCCACGTATCCCATTAAATACGCATGGCTGAAATCGAAGATACCGCGGATTACATAGAGAACAATGAGAGCTATCGGGATGAGGCGCAGCATGGTGAGATCTTTTTTAAAGAAAATATCGTCCAAGGCCGGTTTTACCAGATACGCAAGGCCTGCTGAGCACAGCGACAGCGGCAGCATGCACAGCCCCGCCACAAGAAGACGGCGCCAGTAGGGCTTTACAAATTGAAATAGCCGAAAATATAAATAGATGCTTTCTTTTAGCATTGCCAGGTATAGTATAATCAGCAGCCGGTCTGGGGCAGCATATTAGAGAATATGCCCGAGAGCGGATCGCTCATCTCGATTGTTGAGCATGTTACGGGCTATGAGCGCCACGCGTGCTGATGCGCCCGCGCTGCCAAGCAGTTCTTTTACCCGTCCCAGCTCTTGTGTCATGGCCATCATGCGCTGCGGATCCTTAAGCAACGAAATCGCTTCGCGAGAAACCCGCTGTGGCGATGCAGCGCCCTGAATCAATTCGGGAACAATCTGCTTGCCGGCAACAATATTAGCAAGTCCTATGTGCGGCACTCTGACCAACAGCCGTCCCACCAGATACGTGAGCAGTGAAATGCGGTACATAATAATCATGGGCTTTCCCATAAGGGCGGTCTCCAAGGTTGCGGTGCCCGATGCAACGAGAACCAGGTCGCAGATGTGCAGAACTTCGGTAAGATGATGTGCGACCATGGTTACCCGCAGTCCAAACCGCTCAATCTGCTTTCTAATGTCTGCTTCCCGAAAACCGGCGGCAATGGGCAAAATAAATTGTGCGCCAGGAAATTTTTTTTGAATAAGCACTGCAGCCTGCGCCATAACCGGAAGCAGTCGGTCAATTTCCGCCTTTCGGCTGCCTGGCAGTAACCCGACAATAGGGTGCTGATTGTTCATAGCAAATTGTTTAAGGATCGCCTGCTTATCCAGGGGCGGGACTTCTCTATCCAGCAGCGGATGGCCAACGAACTGCACCGGAACGCTGTATTGTTCATAAAAAGTCTTTTCAAAGGGAAACACAACTGCCATCTGATCAACGAGACGGGCTATTTTTTTTACCCGCTTCTGCCGCCATGCCCAGATTTGCGGGCTGATATAATAAAGAACCGGCACACCCTGTTTTTTTGCCACTGCAGCAATGCGCAGATTAAAATCGGGATAATCAATCAGGACGAGCAGATCCGGGGGCGCATTGACAATTTCCTGTTTCAGGAGCCGGAATGCCTTTATAATCTGCGGCAGCCGCGCCCAAACCTCAACAATACCCACAACAGAAAGTTCCTGGATATGAAAGAGAATTTCCATGCCCGCCTTGTGCAGCTCATCGCCGCCAATGCCGTAAATATGCAGCGAGGGATCAAGCTGCTTAAGCGACCTTACGAGACAGGAACCATGCACGTCACCTGATGCCTCGCCGGTTACCAGCAAAACTTTCTTACCACGGCTTTGCCCTGCGCGGGAGGATTGTAGCTCACTCATTGCCGCACCCAGTTACACTGACGGGAGATGGAAATAATAGTGTTTTCAACACCATAAATTCATGAAACGTATTAATGGTATGATTGCGGTTAAGCGCACTATTAAACAATGGCCGGTCCGCAACCGTGAACGGCACCAGGATAAAACGCGTCTCAAAAAATAGCCGAAAATATTTAAAATTTATGTGGCTTATGATTCATTTTTTCGGACTCAGTGCTCGCTGGAGCGGGGCGTTGTGTTCGCCACAGCCATCGCTCGCACCGCCCGTAACTGCTTTCACCACAAGCCAAACGATACCCATATGCGAGCACAATTCTCAGATTTTAACAGGTAAGAATCTAAAAAGACCATAGCGGTTTTGCCCAGGTCTATGCGCTGTCAGAGTGTGTGCTTTTAAGAATTAGTTTACAACAGGCTGGGTTGTCTTGATTTGTTCGATGATGTCCAGGGCCACTTTCAGGGCATCGCGGCCGGCTTCGCCAGAAACATCGGGAAGGCGCCGGTTACGCACGGCCCGCAAAAACGCTCTTATTTCCTCTGCCAAAGAATCTCCCTGCGTGAGATTAATACTTTCATAGGTTATTTGGGGAATGCCATCAATATCGGCGTCCGGCAGTTTTTTGAAAATATCAACTGCCTGGCTTGCGAAGTCTATGGATAGATACGCATCATGCTGAAACAGCCGGAGCTTGCGCATCTCTTTAGCGGAGATTCTGCTTGCCGTAACATTGGCAATACAGCCATTAGCAAAACGCAGCCGCACATTCGCAATATCGGTGTTGGAGGTCAAAACCGGAACCCCGACGGCGTCAATACGAGTAACCGGTGCATTTACCAGGCTGAGGATAATGTCAATGTCATGAATCATAAGATCAAGAATGACATCAACATCTATACCCCGCTCCTTAAACGGCGCGATGCGGTGTGATTCAATAAAGAGTGGTTTGTGGATAATATTTTTTATCGCAATAAGTGCTGCATTATACCGCTCTAGGTGGCCTATCTGAAGAATACAGCCCTGCGCCTGGGCGATAGCAATAAGATCATCGGCTTCCTCAAGGGTTGCGGTCATCGGCTTTTCCAGCAGCACATCCACGCCGTGTTGGAGGAACGTTCGGGCAATGGCATAATGAAGATTGGTAGGAACTGCGATGCTGACCGCCTTGACTTTGCCAAGGAGGTCTCTAAAATCACGATAAGCCGCCACGTGAAACCGGTCGCCAATTGCGCGCGCCCGGTCAAGGTCTATATCCACCACCCCGACCAGTTCAGCTTCGGGAAGCTGGGCATACTTTTCGGCATGAAATTTCCCCAAGTAGCCAACGCCAACAACACCGGCTTTCACTGCGGTCATTTATCGAATAATTCCTCTTTTAGAATTTTTTATAAAATCAACCAGATGGTGAACCTCGGCGCTGGTCAGATGTTCTTCCGCTATCTTGTCCACGGCTTTTTTGAGTGTAAGTCCCGAGCGGAAAATAATGCGATAGGCGGTTTTGAGTTCCGAGATTACCTCGGAAGAAAAACCGCGCCGCTTAAGACCGTTAAGGTTAAGGCCATAGAGCTTGGCGCGTTCTCCCACTGCCATCATGTAGGGCGGCACATCCTTTGATACGCCGGTTAGCCCCCCGATCATCGCGTAGGAACCGATGTGGACAAATTGATGCACGCCAACCAGCCCGCCCAGAATGGCGTAGTCTTCTATGTGAATATGGCCGGCGAGGCTTGCAGAATTAGCGATTATCACCTGATTGCCAATCTGACAATCATGCGCTACATGCGCATAGGCCATGAGAAAATTATTGTTGCCAATCACCGTTCTTCCGCCACCGCCAATTGTTCCCCGGTTGATCGTTACAAATTCGCGAAAGGTATTGTCATTGCCAATAATTACTTCAGTTTGATCATTTTTAAATTTTAGATCCTGGGGAATTGCGCCCAGGGAACAAAACTGAAATATGCGGCAGCGCTCTCCAATGCGGGTAATGCCTTCAATGACCACGTGCGGTCCGACTATGGTATTATTACCTATCTGCACTTGATCGCCGATAATGGTATAGGGCCCGATTTCAACACCTGTTCCAATTTCGGCTTTAGGGCTTACCAGAGCTGTTTTATGGATGATACTTTGTGTTTGCGTCACGCTCAATCCTTATTTAGTAAATTATTTATCCTCGCCAGCCGGAGAAGCAGTGGTTTCATCGCTTCCCATATGCGTTGCCGCCATAGTAGCCATAAGCTCTGCTTCAGCTACCAAATTGCCTTCCACAAAAGCTTTTCCCCGAAATTTCCAGATAAATCGTTTCATGCTAATTCCTTCAAGTTCAAACCGCACCTGGTCGCCGGGAAGCACTGGTCGTCGAAACCGTGCTTTATCAATACCAATGAACAGAATATCAGCGCTATTCACTTTCTGTTGTGCCGAGCTTATAGCAAGAATACCCCAGGCCTGGGCCATAGCCTCTATGAGCAATACCCCCGGCATAATCGGCTGTCCGGGGAAATGACCCTGGAAAAATGGCTCATTGATGGTTACATTTTTAATTGCGACAATGCGCTTGTTTTTCTCCATCTCCACCACCCGGTCAATTAAAAGAAATGGATAGCGGTGGGGGATATAATCCATAATTTGTTTAATATTCACCACGGTTCTCTCCTCTTTGTACGGTATGCAGTGCTGTTTCAATCTCTTGAATTTTTGTTTCAAGCCTTTTAAGCGCCTGCCTCATTTCCGGCAATCGGGGCACGGTTCGCGAAGCTTTGAGCCATTCGCGATGGGGCATGTGCGGATAGCCGGAAACAATCTGCCCATCGGGGACATCTGCCGAGACGCCGGTCTTTGCCCCCACGATGACATCATCTCCTATAGTTATATGCCCCACGATGCCAACCTGGCCCGCCAGAGTGACGCGCTTGCCAATTCTGGTGCTCCCTGAAATGCCCACCTGCGCTACGACCACCGTATTTTCTCCGATAATCACATTATGGGCGATATGCACCTGGTTGTCGGTTTTTACGCCGCGCTGGATCCACGTTTTCCCTAATGCAGCACGGTCTATCGTATTATTGGCGCCGATCTCCACGTCGTCATCAATCTGCACGATCCCAACCTGGGGAATTTTGTAATACCGGTCGCCGTCTTTGGCGAACCCGAATCCGTCACTGCCGATGACGCTGCCCGGATGAATAATAACCCGACTGCCTATGGCACACCGCTCCCGTATGGTTACATGGGGGTATATGAGTGTGCCGTGGCCAATAGAGACATTGTTTCCTATAAAACAATGCGGGTAAATTGTCGTCCCATCGCCAATAGCACAATCATTGCCGATATATACGAAGGGGTAGATGGTAACCTCTGTGCCAATGTGTACTCTGCTGCCTATTATCGCCCGTTTATCTACAGTGCCGGTTTCAGGAATAGGTGGATGAAAAAGCCGGACAATCTTAGCATACGCAAGGTAAGGATTTTTAATGGTCAGAAGGGGCTTTGACGTTAACCCACAATCAGGAGTACAAATTATTGCCGAAGCCCGTGTGGTTTCAGCCTTTTTGAGATATTTAGGATTGGCAATGAAAGTTATATCGCCGGGCAGAGCATCATCTATGCCGGCAACGCCACGAATATGCGTAGCGCCGTCTCCTACGACGTCTCCGCCGACTAGGTCGGCGAGTTCCTTAAGCGATTTCTCCATGCCGCTTCCTGCCCCGTGTTTTATCGTTTTTTTCCTGCAGACTGTGAATCATACAGCGAAAGAATCTTGTCGGTGAGATCTATGGATTCGGTAGCATACAAGAGAACTGTCTCACTTTTTTCAAAAATAATGGTATATTTATTTTCTTTGCCATATTTTTTAATCAACGCGACCAGATCCTCCAGGATACCTTTGGTGAGCTCTGCGTCTTTAATTTGCAGTTCATCTTTGGCGTCCTTGACTTTCCGCTCATATTCCTTTTGCATCTGGATAAACTGTTTTTCCTTTTCTACGCGTGCTTCATCCTTCAGCATGGCGCTCTGTTTCTCAAGCGAGGCGCCCAGTCGTTCCACTTCCTCTTTTTTGCGCAAAATTTCAGATTCTGCCCGTTTTACTTCAGCAGTAAATTTCTCTTTTGCCTGTTTTCCGGCAGTGCTTTCATTCAGCGCCCGCTGCAGATCCACATAACCGATCTTAAGCTCTTCTGCCATCGCTGCGGCACCTGCCAAGAGCATCACAATAACTACCAATACTGCTATCCTGCATTGTTTCATACTCTGTACTACCTCCTGTTCTTAAAAAAATTTGAACATATAAAAACTAACCTGGTTACATTGAAATAATCGTATGCCTCGTTTTAGAAAACATTTCCCATGGAAAATGCAAAGTTGCTTGAATTCTCATCATACTTAGACCGCGGCGACGGATTAATCCCCCAATAAATGCGCAGCGGGCCGAATGGCGAGAACCAGCGTACCCCAATGCCCATATCATAACGTAGATCTGAAAAGTATCCTTCGCTCTGCCGGTAAACATTGCCCACATCGGCAAATAACACGCCCATAATGCCGGCCTCTTTCATCAGCGGAAAGCTATAGTCAAAATTGAAATATATCTCCTTACAACCGCCCACCACATCATATTCGTCATCGTCGTCGTCATCGTAATAATAATCATCTGAATCATAGTCATCGTCATCCTCAGAATAATCCGGATTATAATACGGTACCCCGTTTTTGAAATAGATCCTGCTCTTGTTCTCATTCCGCTTCTTGCGCGGCCCGACAGTTCGATCCTTGAAACCCCGCAGGGAATCTATGCCCCCCAGAAAAAATTTATCAGAAATAGGGACGTCTTTACCGCCATAACCAAACAGATACCCTATTGTTCCCCTGACCATAAACACAGTATTCCAGCGCAGAGGGAAGTATTTTGCAGAACTGAAAATCAATCCCATGAACTTGTTAGAACCGCCAATGCCCGCCAGTTCCGCAGTAAAACTGTTGTAGGTTCCAGTGCGCGTGTTAAAACGGTCGTCGCGGGAATCTCGCACCAGCGACGCGGTGACAGCCCCTGTCGTGCTGGAGCCTTCCTGCTCCTGAATTGCCAGTGACGCGTCATTATCAACATCTTGAATATCAACCAGCTCAAACCGGTATGAAAGATTTAATCGGGTATAGTCAAAGCGGGGCACCGGACGCCCCATGCGAAGGTTAATCCCCTGAGAATCTCGGTCAAAATCTTCATACCACTGAGAGATATTATACAGATCAAAGCCGACCGAAGTCCGGGTGCCACGCCACCAGGGCTCGGTAAAAGAAAAGTCATAGCGCGAGGATCTGCCGCCCAGATTAGCCATGAGACTCAGCTGCTGGCCCTTACCCCGGAAATTGTTTTGTGAAATCTGAAACATCCCCATAACGCTGTCGGCGGAACTGTAGCCGGCGCCAATGCTGAACTGACCGGTGGGCCGTTCTTTTACTTCCACATTCACGTTGACCTTGTTGGCAGCCGAGCCCGCCTCGGTATTGATTTTCACTTCCTCAAAAAATCCCAGGTTGTTAACCTCTTGCTTGCTCCGGTCAAGTTCCTTGGAATTATATAGTGCTCCTTCAGTCAGGCGCAACTCCCGGCGAATGACATTATCACGGGTGCGGGTATTGCCGGTAATCTTGATTCTCTCAAGATAGGTTTTCTCTCCCTTATCAATGCTGTAGGTAAGATTAACTTTTTTGTTTTCCGGTTCAATATCGGTAAGCGGTGACACATCGGCAAACGCATAGCCTTGTTCTGCATAGAGGCCCTTGATAGACAGCAGATCATCATTCAAAAGGTTGCTGTCAAACACTTTCCCCGGTTTGGACTTGAGGTTTGCCAAGAAGAACGCCTTGTCCCGAATGAGATCGCCCTTGATATCAACACTGCCAATGGTGAACTGATTTCCTTCAAATATATTAAAGTTGATGAAAATGCCTTTCTCCTTAAATTCAACGGTCGGCGGATCAACTTTTGCCTGGAGAAACCCATGGCCATAGTAGTAGGCAGTGAGTCGATCAACATCCTTTTCCAGATCCTCCTCTTTATATACTCCTGCCGTGGTAAAAAATGAGAGAATATTTTTTTCTCTGGTCGCGAGCACTCGTTTGAGCTGCTTGGCGGGGATTGATTTATTGCCGGTAAACGTTATGGTTTTAACCTTTGATGTTTTACCCTCTACAATCTGAAATACGACGGCCGTTTCGTCATCGCTGATCGGCGTCTGTTTAGAAAAAACACTCACATTATAAAACCCCTTATCCGTATAAACCTTTCTGATACGGGTAACATCGCCGGTAACCTTGTTGAGATCAAGCACCGTCCGCACTTTGGTTTCCATAACCTTCTGCAGATCTTCCAGCTTGACATTTTTATTGCCCACTATCTGAATTTCTTTGATGGTGGGCCTTTCCACGACCTGGAAGGTAATATTTTTGCCTTCGGGCGTATCCGTGCTTGATACTTTGACATCCTCAAAGTACCCCATTTGATAAATCCGTTTTAAATCATCCTGCAACTGTTCCGGAGAAAACACATCCCCCGGCTTGGCGGCAATAGCCAGCAAAATGGCATCCTGTTCTATATACTTGTTGCCGCTGATAATAATTTTGTTAATAACCTCTTTGCCCAGTATCTTAAAATACAGGATGCGGGCAAGTTCATTAATCTTGGCGGGGATACCAGTCACGGTTTCGGCTGTCGTATAAAACCTCTGAACTGGCAGTTGTTCGCCGATACTTATAAGGGCTGCGTCAATACTGACCTGATTGCCGATTTTAGTCAGACTGCCCAGGATAACAAATGCTGCCCCCATGTCGGCTCCCAATTTTCGGGCAGTTTCCTCAGTGATCTTTTTACCCGCATAGCCAGCCACAAGCTGCTGCACCAGTGGTTGCTCCACAGCATACACCTCGCCCCGGCTTTCAAGACGCGTGGCCAACATCCCCGGCAACGCCTGATGCAGGTAACTCAAATTCTCTTCAGCGTGAATCTCAAAGGGGAAAATCGCAACTCGGACTGCGCAGAATCCCGCACCCGGAAAAACGCTCAGCAGCATGATCATCATCACGCACAGTCGCAGACACACACAACATATTCTCAAATATTTCACCGCTCTTGTCCCTTTTGCGTATGCTGCTCCACCACCTTGCCATCAAGAAGTGAAATGCAGCGCGGTAATTTTTTGGCCAGACTGTCATTGTGGGTAACGATGATAAATGTTATCCCAAGTTCGGCATTCAATTCAAGCAGCAAATTAAAAACTCCTTCGCCCGTATGGGTGTCCAGGTTTCCGGTCGGTTCATCGGCAAGAACAATATCGGGCCGCATAATAAGCGCACGCGCAACTGCTACTCGCTGCTGCTCGCCGCCGGAGAGTTCGCCGGGCTTGTGGATAAGACGTTCCTCCAGGCCCAGGCGGCAGAGAATTTCATGCGCCTTTCGGGCGGCAGTCTTTTTATCAATGCCCGCAACCAGCGCCGGCATCATCGTATTTTCCAGTGCGCTGAACTCTGGCAGCAGGTGGTGAAACTGGAACACAAACCCCAGCTTCTTGTTGCGAAACCCGGCCAGTCGATTTGCATCCCAGACAAAGATGTCTTCTCCCCGGTACAGCACTCTGCCTGACGACGGGCGATCGAGCGTTCCCAAAATATGCAAGAGCGTGCTCTTGCCCACCCCGGAAGGTCCCAGAATGCCCAGCGCTTCACCCCGAAACACCTCAAGATCAATCCCCTTGAGAACCTCTGTCTGCTTCTGATTGGAGAAAAAAATTTTTTGCAGGTTCTCGGTACAAATAATAACCTCACTGCTGTTGGGTGAACTGGTGCGGGCGTTATTCATATCGCAGCGCTTCAGCCGGATCCAGACGGGCCGCCTGCCGGGATGGATAAATAGTTGCAATAAACGTTATCAAAATGGCTGAACAGGAAACCCACAGAGTATCAAAGAGACTGGTCTTAACCGTCAACTGCGGTATATAATAAATGTCCTGGGACAGTCCTACCACATGATACTGGTTCTGAATAAATGCCAGGACATACCCGCCGCACAGCCCCAGACATGTGCCGACCACCCCGATTACCAGCCCCTGGATGATAAAAATACGCATAATAGCTGGCGCAGTTGCCCCCATCGCTTTCAGTATGGCAATGTCGCGATTTTTATCATGAACAACCATTATAAGCGTGCCAATGATATTAAACGCCGCTACCAAAATTATGAGCACCAGAATAATGAACATGGCAATTTTTTCAAGCTTAAGCGCTGAATAGAGGTTGCGGTGCATTTCCATCCAGTCTCTGACTAAATAGGAAAGCCCGATTTTTTCCCGAATGGCGTCCGCTATAGTGCGCACTTGATAAATGTCCGTAACCTTAACCTCTATGCCTGTCGCCTCATCAGCCATTTTCAGAAAGCTCTGAGCATTTGTCAGGGAAATATAGGCTAAGGTCGTGTCATATTCATACATACCCGACTCAAAAATTCCCACTACCAGAAATTTTTTCCAGCGTGGCGCCATACCGGTCGGGGTTATTAACCCGCTGGGCGAAATAACCGTAAGCGGCTCATCCAATCCAACTCCCAGCATTTTAGCAAGCTCTTTGCCAATAATGATGCCCGGCAGCATTGAGCCATCTGTACTCTGCTGATCGTGCGCCAGATGGTCCAGAGAACCCTCCACCAGCGTTTCTTTTATTTTGATAACCGAGGGGGCGGTGACGACATCAATGCCCCGCAGCACAACGCCCGATACATTGCTGCCGGATGAGAGCATTGCCTGGCTCAGGATAAAAGGCGTTGAAGCAACTACACCGGGACAATCGCGAATTTTCTCCATAACCACCCGGTAATCATTGAGCGCAGCGCCAAACTTCTGAATCACTAAATGGGAATTTGTGCCCAAAATTTTTTCACGCAAATCGTCGCTAAATCCGGTCATTACTCCTAATACTAAAATCAGCGCCATGACACCGATGGCCACACCGGTTATGGAAATAAGGGTAATGAGGGAAATAAAGGTCTGCTTCCGTTTTGCCTTCAGGTAACGCAGTCCGATAAACAGCTCATAGGACATACGTATCAATCCTCCTGCCTTTCAGAGCGCAGCAGAGGAAACAAAATCACGTCGCGGATTGAAGGGGCATCGGTAAAGAGCATCACCAGGCGGTCAATTCCAATACCCTCTCCCGCGGCAGGAGGCATGCCGTATTCAAGCGCAGTGAGAAAATCTTCGTCAATCTCTGTAATTTGTCCTTCCACTTTTAGTTTTGCCTGCGCCTGGGATAGAAAACGCCGGCGCTGATCCTCAGGATCATTCAGTTCTGAAAATGCGTTAGCAATTTCCCGCCCATTGATGTACAATTCAAAACGGTCAGTTACGGTCGGGTCGTTTTCATTTTTGCGTGCCAGCGGCGAGACTTCAATCGGGTAGTGTGTGACAAAAGTGGGCTGCACCAGTTTTTCTTCTGCCACACGCTCAAAAATTTCAGTAATGATTTCACCAAGCGTTTCATCGCCCATGAGTTCAATGCCCAGTCTTTTGGCGTGTGTCAGTGCTTTTTCGCGGTCCGCTAAATCGTTTTTATTTATCCCGCCAAAGTGGGCTGCTGCATCTATCAAGGAAATTCGTTTCCAAGGGGGGCTCAAATCAATTTCCGTGCCCTGATAGACGACTTTGTGCGATCCCAACAGTTCCCTGCATAGATAGGAAAACAGTTCCTCGGTGAGGTTCATGAAATCTTCAAATGTCGCATACGCCTGATAGAATTCAAGCATGGTGAATTCTGGATTATGCTGCGTTGAAATCCCCTCGTTGCGAAAATTTCTATTCAGCTCAAAAACCCGCTCAAATCCCCCTACCACCAGCCGCTTAAGATACAGCTCCGGAGCAATTCGCAGATAAAGATCCATGTCTAACGCATTATGGTGGGTTTTAAATGGTCGCGCCGTCGCGCCTCCTGGTATTGCCTGCATCATAGGGGTTTCAACTTCAATGAAATCACGCGCGCAAAGGAATGACCTGATGAGGGCTATCAGGCGGGTGCGCAGTTGAAACGTAGCGCGCGTGTGTTGGTTAATTAAAAGGTCAAGATACCGCTGCCGATAGCGGGTTTCAATATCCTGAAGACCATGCCATTTTTCGGGAAGCGGGAGCAGGGATTTGCATAATAGTGTGTAAGCATCCGCCAACAGCGTAAGTTCTCCCGAATGGGTTACAAAGACGCGCCCCTTAATCCCGAGAAAATCACCAATATCAATCTGCTTTTTGAAAATCTGATATGGTTCGTCGCCCAGTTTATCCTTGCGCAGGTATGCCTGAATACGCCCGGTGCGGTCCTGCAGGTGAATAAAGCTTGATTTGCCAAAATCCCGTATGGACATAACCCGCCCTGCTATGACAAATAATTCATTGTCCTGATTAATGTCATCAGGGCTTTTGCCGGAACAGCGGTTAATAATGTCCTGCGCCGTATGCAGAACCGTGAAATTGTTGGGATATGGATTGATACCCCGCGCTCTGAGGTCGGCAAGCTTTTTAAGCCGCTGCTTTATAAACTCTCTTTTTTCATTCATTCCTATAGTCCGAATGGCGCCTGATTTTGAGTCATAACACACTATCTTAACTTTTATTTTTAGTCAAGGTAAATGACGGGTCGGAATGTCAGATGATGGCATATTGCGCGCCTTTTAAAAAACATTTTTAATTTTATTGATCACCTATGCGATAAAAAAAGCCTAAAAAGCTTTAATGCTCTTTAGGCTTCTTGATGTGCTGGTCAAGCTATTTCTTCTCTTTCCCTGCTTCCTTTTTTTTCTCTTTTTTAGCTTTCTCACGCGCCTGTCTTTTCTCTTGCACCTGCTTGCCCTGAACAACCAGTTCAATCATAGAAACGGGCGCATTATCGCCGTGACGGCGCCCAACCTTAAAAATGCGCGTATAACCGCCGGAGCGGTCTTTAAAACGGGGGCCAATATCCTCAAAAAGTTTTTTCCCCACTGATTTATCACGGAGTATCTCCATCGCCTGTCGGCGCGCATGCAAGTCACCGCGCTTGCCCAGACTTACCAGTTTGTCTGCCAGCGGCTTGAGCTCTTTTGCTTTTGCATCGGTGGTCTCAATCTGTTCGTGTTCCAGAAACGACGTAACCATATTGCACAAAGTTGCCAATCGGTGGCTTGATGTTCTTCCCAGTTTTTTCCCTGCCTTTAAATGTCTCATGGTCAAAATTCCTTTGAATAATTCCTCAACCGATACTTATGCCGGTTCCGGGTTCGCCTCTGGAGCATCAGGGGGCGGCTCAAAGCCTTCAAGCTTCATACCAAGGGTAAGCCCCATGTCTGCCAGAATCTCTTTTATCTCATTTAGGGACTTCCTGCCAAAGTTTTTTGTTTTGAGCATTTCCGGCTCTGTGCGCTGCACGAGCTCCCAGATATACCTGATATTGGCGTTTCTCAAGCAGTTGGAAGAACGCACCGAAAGCTCCAGTTCGTCAATACTCCGATACAGATTTTCGTTAAATTTTTGCTTTGCCGGTTGTTCCTCCGGCACTTGCTCTGTTTCCTCTTCAAAATTTATGAACAGTTTTAACTGGGTCTGGAGAATTTTTGCCGCACAAGAGACCGCATCTTCCGGCGCAATGCTCCCATCGGTCCATACCTCAAGGGTCAGTTTATCATAATCGGTTATCTGGCCTACCCGTGCATGTGTAACATTATAATTAACCTTTACGATCGGCGTAAAAATTGAATCTATCGGTATGGTGCCAATGGGTTGACCGGGATGCCGGTTTTTCTCGGCGGTACAGTATCCTCTGCCGCGCTTGACCGTCAATTCCATATTCAGCGTCGCATCCGGGCCGAGCGTTGCAAGGTGCAGATCAGGATTAAGAATTTCCACATTATTGTTAACGATAATGTCGCCTGCGGTGACTATACGTTCTCCCTTCGCTTTAATATAGAGCGTTTCGGGACCCTCAGAATGGAGCTTCAGGCGCACTTCTTTTAAATTGAGCACTATCTCAGTAACATCTTCGCGCACACCCGGTATGGTAGAAAATTCATGAAGGATGCCATCAATGCGAACCGCGGTGATCGCAGCGCCCTGAAGCGATGAAAGCAAAATACGCCGCAAAGAATTGCCCAGCGTTATACCAAAACCACGCTCAAATGGTTCTGCGGTAAATTTACCATAGGTGGAAGACAACGTCTCCTCATCCACCTCAAGACATTTTGGCTTAATAATGGTTTGCCATGGTCGCTGCATAGTTCCTCACTTGAAAGTTTTAGCAATAAAGTTATTAGCGACTATAAAGTTCAACAACGAGCTGTTCCTTAATCGGCATGGTAATCTCTTCGCGTGTTGGAAGCGACAGCACCTTGCCGGTAAAGCTCTCCAAGTGCAGTTCAAGCCAGCGGGGAATTCCCCGTCTGCTTGCAACTTCTAAAGACTCTTTAATCTTCTCTATTTTTTGACTTTTTTCGCTGAGTTTTATTATGTCGCCAGGCTTTACCAAATAAGAGGGGATGTTGACGTGTTTTTCGTTAACCAGAAAATGTCCGTTGCGCACGAGTTGTCGCGCTTCGTTGCGCGAGGCGGCAAATCCCAGGCGATATACCATGTTGTCAAGCCGGCGCTCCAAAAACAGCAGAAGGTTTTCACCAGTTACGCCTTTCTGTTGCGCTGCCCGCAAAAAATAGTTTTTAAACTGTTTTTCAAGGACACCATAAATGCGCTTCATTTTCTGTTTTTCGCGGAGCTGATCGCCATAATCAGTTAGTTTTGAACGACGTTGACCGTGCTGGCCGGGTGCATACTGGCGCCGTTCAACAGCACATTTATCCGTATAGCACCGCTCTCCTTTGAGAAAAAGTTTTGTGTTCTCCCTGCGGCAAAGCCTGCATACTGAACCCCGATAGCGTGCCAACCTGTAATCTCCTTTGCTAAAAAGTTAATCCTCTGTGGTAAATACCGTCTATCTATCGCTCATCCCGCTATACCCGTCTTCGTTTGGGCTGTCTACAGCCGTTATGAGGAATGGGGGTGACGTCGCGGATAAGTTTTATGCTGAATCCCATCGCTTGAAGAGATCTGAGTGCGGCTTCGCGACCCGCACCCGGCCCCTTAATGTACACTTCAAGATTTTTTACCCCGTGTTCTTTGGCTTTTTTTGCTACATCCTCTGCTGCCTGGCTTGCAGCATACGGAGTATTTTTTCGCGAGCCTTTGAACCCAACTGCACCGGCGCTTGACCAGGATATAACATTCCCCACCATATCAGTTATGGTTATAATTGTATTATTAAAGGTAGATTGAATATGGGCGACGCCATTGGGTATGTTCTTTTTTTCTTTTTTCTTGCGGGTCTTTTTTTCTGCCATTAGTTTCCTCAATAAAAACAGTGATCTGCCTGCTTTATATTATTTCTTAACTTCCTTCTTTTTGCCAACAGTGGCGCGCCGCGGCCCTTTTCGTGTGCGGGCGTTGGTATGGGTTCGTTGCCCCCGAACCGGCAGCCCTTTTCGATGCCGCAAACCGCGATAGGAGCCGATATCCATCAGGCGCTTAATATTCATAGATACTTCTTTGCGCAAATCGCCTTCAACTTTGTACTGCTCGTTGATAATATCCTGAATCTTAGCCACCTCGAGGTCGGTGAGGGCATCAGCCCGCTTGGCAGCATCAACCCCTGCTTCATGGAGGATTTTTTGTGCACTCGTCCGTCCTATACCGAAAATATAGGTAAGGGCAATAGGGATTTTTTTGGATTTTGGTAAATCAACACCAGCTATTCTTGGCACGCTGCTCTCCTTACTTCAAAAATCTGTCATCGTATCCTGCTGCTCGCTATCCCTGGCGCTGTTTGTGCTTGGGATTTTCGCAAATAACACGGACAACGCCCTTGCGTCTAATAATGGTGCATTTATCGCACATCTTTTTTACCGATGCTCTTACTTTCATAGTAACCACCACGGATGATTCATTATTTACATCTAAAGATTATCCGACCTTTATTCAAATCATAGGGAGAAAACTGCACCATAACTCTATCTCCGGGGAGAATCTTTATATAATGCATACGCATCTTTCCTGATATATGGGCAAGAATTTTATGCCCGTTTTCAAGTTCAACCCGAAACATTGCGTTTGGCAATGTTTCCAGAACCGTGCCCTCCAGTTCTATAAAATCTTCCTTAGGCATACGTTACATGCTCATCATCTGCTTTACGCTATCAACCCTGCGGTCCTTAATGCCCCGACAATCCGGTCAAAAATTTCCTGAACCGAACCAATCCCGTTGATGGTATGCAGTATGTTTTTTTTCTGATACCATTGAATAAGAGGATTGGTTTGCTCAGCATATACCGTCAACCGGTTCTGTATAGTTTCTTCCCGGTCATCATCTCGCTGATAGAGCTCGCCGTTGCATTTATCGCACACACCGTCCTGCCGTGGCGGTCCAAAATAAATGTGATACATGGCGCCGCAGGTGCGACAGGTGCGACGACCGGTGAGGCGTTTAATAAGTTCTGCCTTATCAACCACCACATTAAGCGCTGCGTGTATGGCGCACGGCAATTTATCTAATGCCTCCGCCTGCGCCACGGTGCGGGGAAATCCGTCAAGTATAAACCCGCGGGCACAGTCAGGCTCCTTAAGACGTTCTTCGACAATTCTAACTACCAGTGCATCAGGAACCAGTTCCCCCTTGTTCATATATGATTTGGCCTGCTTTCCCAATTCTGTTTGAGCTGCAACTGCAGCCCTGAGGATATCTCCCGTAGAGATTTGCGGAATATTGAATGCCTCAACAAGCAACTGCGCCTGCGTTCCTTTGCCGCTACCCGGAGGCCCTAAAAGAACTATGTTCATACGCGTGGGGTTCCCTTTCTCTGTTTCAGTTCATGCTATTGAATCTGTACACCCACATCTATCGCCGGCCCTTAAACGTCCCCCGTTTCAGGAATCCATCGTAATGCCTGCTGAGCATATGGGTCTCCATCTGGGCAATCGTATCAAGTGCAACACCAACGACAATGAGCAGTGCAGTTCCGCCGAAATAGAAAGGAATGTTAAACCGACTGATTAAAATCGTCGGCAACACACACACTGCAGATATGTAAAGGGCTCCTACGAAAGTAATTCTGGTGAGCACCCAATCAATGTATTCTGCAGTTTTTTTACCCGGTCTGATACCCGGGATATACCCTCCGTATTTTTTCATATTATCCGCTACATCCATAGGATTAAATACAACTGCAGTATAAAAATAGCAAAAGAATATAATAAAAATCACATAGAAGAAATTGTATAATAGTTCCCCGCGGCTGAGACTGCCAATGATCGCATTTACCCACGGGTATTTTTCCAATGTTTCCTTGGGCATAAACTGGGCAATAGTAAGCGGAAACATCAGTATTGACGAGGCAAATATGGGTGGTATAACACCGGACGTATTAATTTTTAACGGCAGATGCGTGCTCTGCCCCCCATAGATTTTTCTGCCGATGACCCGTTTCGCATACTGCACCGGTATCCTGCGCTGGGCGCGCTCCATGAAAATAATACAGCCCACCACCAGGACCATAATGGCAATAATCACGAGAATAAGCAGCGGCCCCATTTCCCCGGTTTGCATAAGCCGGATAGTATTTATGATTGCTGACGGCATTCTGGCAACGATGCCGGCAAAGATTATAAGTGAAATACCATTGCCAATCCCGCGTTCTGTTATCTGCTCGCCAAGCCACATAATAAACGCTGTACCAGAAGTAAGCGTAATAATCGTCATCAAGCGGAATCCCCAGCCCGCGGCAAGCACAACGGGTTCGCCGGCAGGCCCGGTCATTTTTTCCAAGCCAATGCTTATACCAAAGCCCTGGATAATGCTCAACAACACCGTCCCGTATCGGGTATACTGAGTAATTTTCTTCCGCCCTGCTTCTCCTTCCTTGGATAATTTTTCCAGTGAGGGAATTACCATAGTCAGAAGCTGCAATATAATGGAAGAGCTTATGTAGGGCATAATGCCCAAGGCAAACACAGACATGTTTTCCAGTGCCCCGCCTGAAAACATATCCATAAAACCAAACAGGGTGCCTTTAGCCCGCGCAAAAAAACCTGCCAGGGCAGCTCCGTCAATACCAGGGGTCGGGATGTGCACGCCGACCCGATACACCGCAAGCAGCAATAGGGAAATGATAATGCGCTTGCGCAGCTCCGGAATTTTTGGGATATTTTGAAAACCGCCGATCACTTAAAGCTCCTCAACCTGCCCTCCTGCAGAAACAATTTTATTAACGGCCGTCTGACTGTATTGATGCACTTTTACTGTCAGCGGGCGGTCTATTTCCCCACCACCCAGCACTTTTATGCCATCGGCAATTTTTTTTACTAAACCGCTACTCAGCAGTGTTTCAGGATTAACGACGCTGTGAGGGGCAAAACAGTTCAGATCGCCAACATTTATGACCGCATAGTGCTTTTTAAAAATATTGGTAAAACCGCGTTTGGGCAGTCTTCGTTTCAGCGGCATTTGCCCGCCTTCAAAGCCAAGGGGAGTCTTGCGGCCGGAGCGAGCTCTCTGCCCTTTGTGCCCTTTACATGAAGTTCCGCCATGGCCGGAACCTTCGCCGCGACCGACACGTTTTTTTTTCTTTCGTGAACCAGGAAGTGGGGTAAGCCTGCGTAAATCCATTGCGGCAATCCTTTTATGGTAAATATTCTTCCACTTTTAGCAGATGATTTATTTTAATTATCATCCCCCGAATAGTAGGGGTATTATCAAAAACTTTACTTTTGTTAAGTTTGGTGAGGCCCAAGCTCTGAAGAATTTTTTTGTGTTTCTCAGGCCTGCCAATGCCACTCTTAACTAACGTTACCTTTAATCTCGAAGCCATACTGAACAATCCCTCTGCACTATATAATGTGATATTCCAGGCATCTGTAATCAGGCAATCGGTTGCAGCTTCTTTAAGCCTTCCAGCGTTGCTTTTATAACATTATGCGGGTTGCGGGATCGAATACATTTCGTCAGGATGTTCTTTACCCCCACTACTTCCATTATGGCTCGCACTGCTCCACCGGCGATTACGCCGGTGCCTTCCGACGCAGGCTTCATAAAAACCCTCCCGGAACCAAACCGGCCTATAATTTCGTGGGGAATCGTCCCGTTGGTAAGGGGAACCGTTATGAGATTTTTTCGCGCATGCTCAATCCCCTTACGAATAGCTTCTGGGACTTCTTTTGCTTTACCGAGCCCATATCCCACGCGACCGTTTCCATCGCCTACCACAACTATTGCACTAAAACTGAAGCGGCGGCCACCCTTGACTACTTTGGCAACTCGGCTGATATGAACAATTTTATCAATTAAACTCTGTTCTTCTCCCGTTTCAAAGGCCAAGACATAACCTCCCTTAAAATTTTAAACCGTTTTCCCGCGCTGCTTCAGCCAGTGCTTTTACGCGGCCATGATACAGATAGCCATTGCGGTCAAAAACCACCGCGTGGACATTATGTTCTCGTGCCTTTTGCGCTACCAGAGCCCCCACGTGTTTTGCCGCTTCAATGGTGTCAGCATTTTTAAATTTGCCCTTCAGCTCTTTGTTGAGTGTGGATACACCAAGCATCGTTATGCCACGCTCATCATCTACCAGTTGAGCATAAATATGCTGCAAGCTTCGATAAATAGTCAATCGTGGTCGCATGGCAGTACCAAAAATCTTTTGGCGTATTCTTTTTTTGCGTCTCAGATGATTGCGGATTTTATCTTCTTTTGAACTCACTGAACTATCCCTGACCTCAGATTTATGAGTTAGTGAAGTTTATTTTACACCACTTTTGCCAACCTTCGTTTTGATAATCTCGCCCAGATATCTCACGCCTTTTCCTTTATAGCTATCAGGCTTACGCAGGCTCCTGATGCGCGCAGCAGTCTGACCCAGCAGCTCTTTGTCAATCCCCTCTAAGGCGATAGTCTGCTTATCAACTTTGCCTTTTATTCCTTCAGGCAACACAAATTTAATGGGATGGGAATAGCCCAGGGTGAGCGTCAGCACAGTGCCACTGATCTCTGCCCGATATCCCACGCCGACAATTTCCAGCTCCTTCTTAAACCCTTGCGTTACCCCCTGCACCATGTTTGCAATGAGCGTTCGCGTCAGTCCATGCAATGCACGGGTCTTTTTTTGCTCAACCGTTCTTTTTACCATAATTTTACTGTCTGCGGTTTCAATCTGTAACCCCGGGGGGATTTCATGCTGCAGCTTTCCCTTTGGCCCTTCTACCTGCAATATTGAGCCTTGAAGGGTAATGCGCACCCCTTGAGGTATTGTCACCGGCAACTTTCCAACTCTACTCATAGTTTATCCCTCTACCAGCAGGAACAGATAAGTTCTCCGCCCAATCCTTGCTTGCGTGCTTCTTTGTCGGTAAGGACTCCCTTGGAGGTAGACATAATCGCAATGCCCATACCGCTTTTAATCAACGGGATCTCGTCTTTACCAACATACACCCGTCTGCCAGGCTTGGAAATTCTCTTTATTTCTGACAAAGCTGGTTTTTTTTGTGCGCCGTATTTTAACTGCACATGAAGCAGGGATTTTGACCCTTCTGTGACGACTTTATAATTTTTAATATAGCCCTCGTTTTTCAGCGCACTGGCAATGTTCAATTTTAAACGAGACGACGGTATAATAACCGTTTCAAAACGTGCTTTATACCCGTTTCTGATTCTGGTGAGCATGTCTGCAATGGGATCGGTCATCATATGCACTGTTCCTTTTATAGGTCCTACCGACTACCAGCTTGATTTAATAACTCCCGGAATTTCTCCTTTGAGAGACAAATTCCGGAAGCAGATGCGACACAGATCAAATTTCCGCAAATAGGCTCGGGGGCGTCCACATAGTGGACAACGATTGTAGTTTCGCACTGCAAATTTTTTTGGTCGCTTTGCTTTAGCAATTAAAGATTTCTTGGCCACGTGGCCCCTCCTTCACATATGCGATTAATCCCTGAAGGGCATTCCCATCATTTTTAAAAGCGCTTTTCCCTCTTCATCGCTCTTGGCAGTTGTGGTTATCACAATGTTCATGCCTTTAATTTTATCAATTTTATCGTAGTCAATCTCGGGGAAAATAATTTGTTCACGGATGCCAAGAGCATAATTTCCTCTGCCGTCAAAGGATTTGCCGGAGACACCCTTAAAATCGCGAATGCGCGGCAAGGCCACGTTGACCAGACGATCAAAAAATTCATACATCCGGTTGCGCCGCAGCGTTACCTTGCAGCCAATGGGCATTCCCGCGCGCAATTTAAAATTGGCAATAGATTTTTTTGCGCGCGTAATAACCGGTTTTTGCCCGGTAATAGCCGCAAGTTCGCTTTGCGCAGATTCTAACACCTTGGCATTTTGAATCGCTTCTCCTAACCCCATGTTGATGACGATCTTCTCCAATTTGGGAACTTGCATGATATTCCGGTAGTTAAACTCTTTTATCAGAGCAGGGATGATTTTTTCTTTATACTGTTCTTTAAGCCGCGCCATTAAATACCTCTCTTAATGGTCTAAAATCTCGCCACAGGAATTGCACGCCCGCACCTTCTTCCGATCTTCCAGAAAAATCTTCTTAATGCGAACAGCGTCATTACACCGCGGACATATAATATTAACATTTGAGACGTGGATCGGCCCCTCCCGCTCAATAATACCGCCTTGCCGCGTTTTTCCGCCGGGTCGTGTGTGCCGTTTGATGAAGTTTATTTTTTCTACCACAACACGTTGTTTCTTATAATCCACCTTGAGTATTTTCCCCGTTTTGCCCAGCTCTTTTCCGGCAATAACTTTTACCATATCGCCTTTTTTAACCGGCATTTTCTTGTGCTGCTCCATTACGTGTACTCCTGCGTGCCCGCATTAAGTGCTTTTTTACAGGACTTCTGGTGCAAGTGAAATAATTTTCATAAAATTCTTTGCCCGCAGCTCGCGTGCTACCGGCCCAAATATTCGTGTGCCAATAGGCTCGTTTTGATTATTAATCAGGACGGCTGAGTTATCATCAAATTTTATATACGAACCATCTGGTCTGCGGACTTCCTTAGCGGTGCGCACAATAACAGCGCGCAACACATCGCCCTTTTTTACTTTTGCGTTAGGAATTGATTCTTTGACCGAAACGACAATAATATCCCCCAAGGTGGCATAACGCCGCCGTGAGCCTCCCAAAACCTTGATGCACTGGAGGCTTTTTGCGCCGGAATTATCCGCTGCGATAAGGCTTGTCTGCATCTGAATCATTTCAGGATCCTCATATATAGTATCTTACAACAATGAACGGGAACCATTACTGTGCACGTTTTATAATTTCTACAACCCGCCATCGTTTGTCTTTGCTCAACGGACGACACTCCTGAATAATAACCGTGTCACCAACCTGGCAGGAATTAGCTTCATCGTGGGCTTTAAAGCGCACGCGCTTTTTTATATATTTTTTATACAAGGGATGCATGGTCATACGGACAGTGGTTACTACGACCGTTTTATCCATTTTATTACTCACCACAACACCGGTGCGTCTCTTTCTGGTTCCTCTCATAGCATCTGATCCTTTGCTCGAAAGACAATCACTCTGGCTGTTTTTCGAGCGTCTTCTCCCGGATAATTGTTTTTATTCGCGCAATATCCTGTTTTACCTGCTTTAATTTCATGGTATTTGAAAGCTGATTAGTTGCCAGCTGAAATTTAAGATTAAAATATTCCCCTGCAAGGTCCCTTTCCCGCTGGCTGAGCTCTTCAAGGGTTAATTCCCGCAATTCTTTTGCCTTCACTGCGCCTCCCGGGTAATGAACTTAGTCTGGATGGGTAATTTATGTGCGGCAAGCAAAAATGCCTCCCGCGCGATCGCCTCGGAAACGCCTTCCATTTCATAGAGAATTCTTCCTGGCTTAATTACCGCTACCCAGTCTTCTGGAGCACCTTTACCTTTTCCCATCCGCGTTTCCGCAGGCTTTTTCGTTATCGGCTTGTCAGGGAAAATTCTAATCCACAGTTTCCCGCCGCGTTTAATATGCCGCATTAGGGCGACTCTGCCCGCCTCTATTTGGCGTGCTGTGATCCAGCCGCACTGCAACGCCCTGAGGCCAAAATCGCCAAAAGCAAGCGAACTGCCCCGATATGCAGCTCCCTTTGTCCTGCCTTTTTGTTGTTTCCGGTACTTTATTTTTTTAGGCGCTAACATGCAAAGCCTTTCCTCTGGTTACTGTTTCTCCATGGAAAACCCACACTTTCACTCCAATGATACCGTAGGTCGTTTTCGCTTCAGCAAATCCATAATCAATATCAGCTCTGATAGTATGGAGCGGCACCCTTCCTTCCCGATACCATTCGGTACGGGCGATTTCAGCTCCGCCTAAACGACCGGCACATGCTATTTTAATACCCTGGGCACCGCATTTCAAAGCCGATGTCACCGCTTTTTTCATTGCTCGCCTAAAGGCTATCCGTCGTTCCAATTGCAGGCAGACATTTTCTGCAATAAGCTGCGGATCTGTCTCTGGCCGCTGCACTTCTGTAATATTGATATATACCTCTTTGTCGGTCAACCCTTGTAATTCTGCCTTAAGTTTCTCTATTTCAGAACCTTTCTTCCCAATAATGATGCCGGGGCGTGCCGTGTAAATGGTGATGCGTATTTTATTTGCAGCCCGTTCAATATCTATTTTTGCAACGCCCGCGTGCTGCAGTTTTTCCTTTATATAGGTGCGCAATCGTAAATCCTCGTGAAGAAACTTTTTAAAATCGCGCGCTGCATACCATTTGGAACTCCACGTTTTTACTATTCCAAGACGGAACCCAATCGGATGAGTCTTTTGCCCCACTATTTTTCCTCCTGTAATTAATTACGCTTCATCCAAAATCACCGTTATATGGCTCGTGCGTTTCCTAATCCTGACCCCCCTGCCCATTGAAGCAGGCCTGAACCGTTTGAGCATCGGTCCTTCGTTGACGAATACGTCCTTAACAAAGAGGGTGTCAATATCAATACCGGCGCGCTGTTCCGCACTGGCAACCGCTGAATGAATGAGTTTAACTATGTAGTGGCTTGACGCCTTACGGGTAAAAGCAAGAATGCTCAGTGCATCAGCTACCCGCTTTCCCTTGACTAGGTTTGCCACGAGCCGGGCTTTTTGCGGCGAAACACGTATATATTTAGCAACTGCATTGACTTCCATATGTTACCAATTTCCTTATAAGTAGAAGAATAGTAAGGCTTCGCGTCGGGTTATTCTTTTTTCTGTGCTTTCCGGTCTCCTGAGTGGGCGTAAAAAATCCGCGTCGGCGAAAATTCTCCGAGTTTATGACCCACCATATTTTCGGTTACAAAAACCGGAATAAATTTCTTTCCATTATGAACCGCAAAGGTTAAACCTACCATATCGGGTATGATAGTTGATCTGCGCGACCAGGTTTTAATTATCTTTTTGTCATGCGTGTCAAGTGCCTTTTGCACCTTACGCATGAGGCTATCATCAACAAACGGTCCTTTTTTTAGGGAACGCGGCATAAATCTAATTCCTCGTCAAAAACAGTTAACTCCGGCCTTTAATGATATACTGTCGGGTACGTTTGTTTTTTCGCGTTTTATAGCCTTTAGTCGGGATGCCCCACGGGGTACAGGGATGGCGTCCACCCGAGGAACGTCCTTCTCCACCACCCATAGGGTGATCTACCGGATTCATGGCCACCCCACGGACGCGGGGTCTTCTTCCCAGCCAACGGCTCCGGCCAGCTTTTCCAATGGCTATATTTTCGTGATCAAGGTTTCCGACTTGACCGACGGTTGCATAGCATTCCTGGTGCACCAGCCGCACTTCTCCCGAAGGCATTCTGATGTGGGCATAAGCACCTTCCTTGGCCATAATCTGCGCAAAAGTTCCTGCGCCACGAACGACCTGCCCACCCTTGCCCTGTTTCAGTTCCAGGTTATGAATCAGCGTGCCGATCGGTATTTTTCTGATAGGGAGGGCATTGCCCGTCTTAAACTCCGCTTCCTCGCCCGCCATGACAACATCTCCAACTTTCAGGTTAAGAGGGGCAAGAATGTAGCGCTTTTCTCCGTCTCGATAGTGCAACAAAGCTATACGAGCAGAACGGTTGGGGTCATACTCAATAGAAGCAACAGTTGCAGGTATATTGCGTTTGTCCCGCTTAAAATCAATAATGCGATACCGGCGTTTATGTCCTCCACCAATATAACGCGCTGTAATTCTGCCATAGCAGTTTCTGCCACCAGTCTTTTTCAAGGGAACAATCAGGGCCTTTTCTGGTTTGTCAGCAGTAATATCATCAAAGGCAGAAACCGTCTGAAAACGTCTGCCTGGCGAAGTCGGTTTAAAAACTTTTACCGTCATTGTGCAACTCCATTACCTTGTGCCGTCCATATGATATGCGGGCCGCTATATAATCTCAAATAAATCAACTATACGCCCTCGAAGAAATCTATAGTTTCACCATGCTTTAGGGTAACTATTGCCTTCTTCCAATTGGGTTTCCTGCCAATTGAACGACCGACTCTCTTGCGTTTCCCCTCCATGGCTATTGTATTAACACTGAGTACTTTTACCTTAAACAGCTTCTCCACAGCATTACGAATTTCTATTTTGTTTGCGTGCTGATGCACTTCGAAGGTCACCTGATTGCTGCTTTCTTTTTGCGCAGTGCTTTTTTCCGTGACCAGTGGACGGCGTATAATCTGGTGTAGGGCTTTCATACCGCAAGACTCCCCTGAATTTTTTCTATGCAGGCCTGAGTTATCACAAGATACTCATACCGCAGCAGGTCATAGACATTAAGCCCTTCTGGTCGCAGCACTTTTACCCCAGGTATATTGCGCACGCTCTTCTCCAGAACGCTGTCTTTATGAGTAACAATAAGCGCATTGCTCAAGCCCAATGTTTTCAGCATATTAGCCATGAAAGCGGTTTTAATTTCCGGCAGCTCCAGTTTATCAAGGATCAGCAGCTTGTGCTCTCTGTGTTTCTGGCTGAGAACAGAACACAAAGCCAGCTTGCGTGCCTTTTTAGGAATTGAATATTCATAAGAACGCGGTTGCGGGCCAAAGATAGTTCCGCCACCCCGCCAAAGGGGTGACCGAGAAGAACCCGCCCGCGCCCTGCCGGTGCCTTTTTGCTTCCAGGGTTTCTTTCCCCCGCCGCTCACCGCAGCTCTGGTTTTAGTAGCAGCAGTGCCGCTGCGTTTCTTGGCAAGCTGCATGTGTACCACGTCATATATAAGGTGCTCCCGCATCGGTGCATTAAAAATTGTATCGCTGACATCTATCTCTGCAACCTTATTACGGCTGGTATCAACAACATTTACCACTGCCATATATCACCCATTTTCTTATTAATAAATTAGAAACCCGTTTAAGAAAAATTGTCCCTGATTCTATTGAAGATAGACGGTTACAATGCTGTTTTTGGCTCCTGGCACTGAACCTTTAACCAGCATCAGATTATCCTTTTCCCGTATCTCCATGACTTCAATATTTTTTACCGTCACTTTCTCTGCGCCCAAATGACCAGGCATGCGCTTTCCCTTGAGAACCCGTGACGGATCTGCGCTCGCACCTATAGAACCAGGCGCCCGATGAAACATAGAGCCATGGGTATTCGCGCCACCTTTGAAGTTCCAGCGTTTCATAACGCCGGCAAACCCTTTTCCCTTGCTGATACCGGTAATTTTTACTTTATCCCCCACCTTAAAGATCGACAGCGTAATTTCCTTGCCCACTTCGTATGGGGACACATCATCAATGCGCACTTCCTGCAATACAGCGAACACGTTTGTGCCAGCAGTCTTAAA
This sequence comes from uncultured Thermodesulfobacteriota bacterium, assembly GCA_964594075.1. Classification (GTDB taxonomy): domain Bacteria; phylum Desulfobacterota; class WTBG01; order CAIYCZ01; family CAIYCZ01; genus CAZQKW01. The sequence goes on from CAZQKW010000037.1 coordinate 32,076, forward strand.
ATGGCCCTGCAGTGGTTTTGAAACGTTTTTTGACTTTTTGCTGCCAAACCCAAGTTGCAAAGCCGTATAACCATCTCGGTCAATGGTTTTCTTCTGCACAATACAACAGGGACCAGCCTGTATTACCGTTACCGGCACCATACGGCCGTCTTTTGAAAATATCTGTGTTAAGCCAAGCTTTTTTCCTATTAATCCAAGTGCCACAGGTTTTTCTCCATAAAAGCGATACTCGATACTATTTCTCAGCCAGCACCAGATGCCGGGACTTTTTTAGATTATTACTTTTATAAACCCTCGGAAACGTTACTGTGTGTGCTTTATTTGTAGTGTGTTTCCTTTAATAAAAACCACGGCCTCAGGGTAAAGGCACTGACCAAGAAGAAACAAATCAAAAGCGCCCCGTGAGATATGCGTTCACCAATACAAAACGATCCCAGAAACAAGCGAGAAATTCTAAATGCCAGCGGCTACAGTTTGATTTCCACATCAACACCCGCTGACAAATCAAGCTTCATCAGAGCATCAACGGTCTGCTGTGTCGGCTCGAGTATTTCCATGAGCCGTTTGTGTGTTCTCACTTCAAACTGCTCCCGCGATTTTTTATCTACGTGTGGAGAACGCAAAACGCAGAATTTATTAATCCTGGTTGGCAGGGGAATCGGACCTATGACTTTTGCACCAGTCCGTTTTGCTGTATCCACGATTTCCGCTGCCGACTGATCCAGTAACCGATGGTCATAGGCTTTCAGACGAATGCGAATTTTCTGGGCCTCGGTTAACTCCTCATCCTTTTTCATGGTTGTCAAATCCTGCCTTATTATTCAATAATGTCACTGATTACCCCAGCGCCCACCGTCCGGCCAC
>CAZQKW010000038.1:0-31949 GCA_964594075.1 uncultured Thermodesulfobacteriota bacterium
GGCTTCTTCCGCTCAAATTTCTTCTTCGCCATCTCTGCCTCCCTGTTATGAAAATGTTATCTAATTCTCACTAAACAATCCTACTTAAAAAATCCAGAAACATAGATAAAAAACAATAACCTTTTTGCGAATAAACCAGCTTACTGAATAACGAAATTAAAAAAAGACAAGACAATTGTCTGAAGCCCACGACCGGGATCGAACCGGTGAACCTCTTCCTTACCAAGGAAGTGCTCTACCTACTGAGCTACGTGGGCGCCATTGTTATTTACCCATTGTTATAATATAAATTTAGATAATTGGAGCGGGAGACGGGATTCGAACCCGCGACCCTCAGCTTGGAAGGCTGACGCTCTGGCCAGCTGAGCTACTCCCGCACAGTAATGTAATTTTTGTGCGTGTAAAATTAAGATTTTTTAAAAAATATGGTGGAGAGGGGAGGATTCGAACCTCCGAAGGCTGTGCCAACAGATTTACAGTCTGCCCCCTTTGGCCACTCGGGAACCTCTCCGAAAAATAAAATCATTACACTTTGTTATATTATGGCATATTTGAAGCTGGCGATGGGATTTGAACCCGCAACCTGCTGATTACAAATCAGCTGCTCTACCATTGAGCTACGCCAGCATCTGTTATGTTAGTTTTTTCAGTTTTAAAATTCGCGCTTATAGTATTAAAAAAGGTAGATTGTAAAGAAAAAGTCTATACACTAAATCAGATTGTCAAGATTAGGGCACCTACTAAATTTGCAAACAGCGACTATGTGCGCCTACATCTCTGGATGAATATAACATGATCTTATGCTGGAAGGCTCTATCATGTAGGGAACATTTTCCCGTGCTTAAAAATAGGCACGAAATGAAATAAGATACTAAACACTATTAATATATAGAGTAATATAGTGGTGGGCGATACTGGATTTGAACCAGTGACTTCTACCGTGTGAAGGTAGCACTCTCCCGCTGAGTTAATCGCCCGAAATTTTATTAATTAATACAATAAAAAATGAATTGCAAGAAAAAAATTAATAAATTTACTTGACGTTCCTCGTTTGACACTCTATAAGAAAATTTAACATAGTGGATAGCGATTTGTGTCGCTGTATTGCCTGTAATTGCTTAACTCTAAAATACTAATTGATAAATTACCATAACCAACCTGAAATTCAACTAAAAAACTTACAATTACCGATTATATTAATGCTTTGTCTGGTAAAAAAAACACGTTCCAATGGATAACAGTTTGCCGGAGCAGACTAAATGGCTGCTGGAATGACATGTCCAGAGGAAAGTCCGAGCACCACAGGGCAGGGTGGTCGCCAACAGCGACCCGGGGCAACCCGAGGGAAAGTGCAACAGAAAAGATACCGCCCTGAAAACTGCGTTGTGCTGTTCAGGGTAAGGGTGAAAAGGTGAGGTAAGAGCTCACCAGTCGCGATGGTGACATCGGGGCTTGGCAAACCCCACCCGGTGCAAGACCAAATAGGGAAGCGTTTGAGGGCTGCCCGCCCGATGCTTCCGGGTAGGTCGCTTGAGGCGTCTGGCAACAGACGCCCCAGATAAATAGCCATTGCCTGAAAACTTTTCAGGAACAGAACTCGGCTTATTGGCTGCTCCGGCTTTCTTTTTTATTTCTACTTTTTGAACAATTCAAACTGTGAAGTCGCTGCAATGACTCAAAACATAAGAGTAAAAACTGGAATTACGCGACAGGAGGCAATGGAATTAATCCGGCAAAATTTGCCTCAAAATAATCTTATCAAACATTGCATAGCTACTGAAGTCATTATGCGGGCGACAGCGAAAAAACTCGGTTATGATGAGGATGTTTGGGGCATTGCCGGGCTTCTTCATGACCTTGATTATAATGAGACTAAGAATAAGATGGATAGGCACACGCTGGAAACTGAAAAAATCCTCAAACGGAACGGCGTTAGCCAGGGAATTATAGATGCCATAAAAGCCCACAATGCTGATAATCTCGGTTTTCAAAGAAGTTCGGCATTTGAGCATGCGCTCGTTTCTGCAGAATCCATCACGGGCCTCATCGTGGCAACGGCATTAGTCTATCCCGACAAAAAACTTGCAAGTGTAAAACCAGAATCTGTTATCAAAAGAATAAAGCAAAAAGAATTTGCGCGAAATGTTAATCGCGCCCATATTAGGGAATGCGAACAGCTCGGTCTTTCTCTGGAAGAATTTGTGGGGTTAAGCCTTGCGGCTATGTGTACCATCAGCGATCAGCTTGGCTTATAAAAACGCGTACCTCTGGTGCTTTTTCATGACAAGTTTATAACAGAATTTTTACCGCCAAATACATTATCTTTTTGATGCGGATTGGACGGGTCAGAAATCCATTCATTGTTAACAATGAACTTATATTGATACTGGCCCGGCGCAAGCATTAAAAAAGCGCTTCCAAACCCCCTCTTCCTCAACGTAAGTCATCTCACCTTGGTCTGCGGACCAGTGATTGAAATCTCCCACAATTAATACTTTGGCATTATGCGGTGCTTTAAGCGTAAACAGAACTCCCTGTTCAACTTTTTGAGGCCCACTATATTGCACAATTAAGGCATCATCCCAAGTGCTACGCACCAACGGCTCCTCGGCAATAACTTCTTCAGCCAGAGTGCAATAATCCTGATAACCCGATGACATATGGTCGTAGCGCGATATGGGCAGCGCATGATAAGCCGATTCTCTTAATTTAACGTTACAGCGGATAACGCTGTTATAAAATCTGGCGCCAAAAACATCTTCAGTGTTTTTTATGATCGTACGGCAAAAATTCGTTCGTGGATTTATCATAGTTGCCAGTGCTTTTATGGATATGAAATGATCCTGTTGCTGTCGAAGTAACTCAACGATCTCCAAAAGTTTTGCTAGGCCATGAAAGGAATAAATACTGGGCTCAATGGGAACTATTGCTTCGTTGCAAGCTTTCAACCCATTGAAGGTAAGCAATCCAAGCGAAGGGGGACAATCTATAATGATATAGTGATACGAATGGTTCAGTGTCGCAAGAGCATTTTTTAAACGGTCTTCACGACCAAGTACACCTGCCAATTGCTGTTCGGCAGCGCTCAAAGTTACATGGGAAGGAATTAGAAAAAAACTATTCTCTATATTGAGAATAGTTTCATTTATGGAGACGGGGTCATCATAACAGATCAGATCAAAAACTGTCTTTTCAAAAATTTCACTTCTTTTGATGAGACCTATTGTTGCATGCGCCTGAGGGTCCATGTCAATGAGCAGAACCGTCTTGCCTTTTTCTGCAAGACAGGCGGACAGATTAATTGCAGTAGTAGTTTTCCCGCATCCTCCCTTTTGATTTATTATGGCTATTTTTCGCATAATATCCCCCTTTTTAAAAAATTAATGGCCTTTTGCTTCATCAAAACTATTAAGCTACCCCAATAGTTGAAGCATCTATTATTTTTGGCTTAATTAATGTCTATGATTCCAAGAGGGTTATTGGATAAATAGTCTGCGAAAAATAGAATCAAATGTGAAATATAATAATTTTTTGTTTATCTTTATATTATTTATATAGCGTATTTGTCAAGAAAAAATTCAATATGAAGTATAGAAAATTAATAGACATACAACATATTGAAATTTTAACGAATGCTGATTTTTTACATTTGAAAAATTATCTTGAAAACCAATGACAATTAATATATTGGACAAACCAGCAATGACTCAGAAAATCACTGAGTGTTTTTTTTGGCATGGTTATTTTAGCAGGATGTTAAAAAAAAATGTCACTCTGAATGAAGTGAAGAATCTCATCTGTAGCGATAGTGTGGCAATTAAATACATTAAGAAACAATTTCGGATCACAGTCTTGGACAATTATGTTTTTTAACAAGCTGTTAGAAGTGTGGACAATTTTTTTGTTGGAGAATTTTAGATGCGCAGCGATAAAATGAAAAAAGGCCTTGAAAAGGCTCCCCATCGATCCCTGTTCAAGGCGATGGGCTATCTTACTGAGGAAATTGAAAGGCCTCTTGTGGGGATAGTAAACTCAGCAAACGAGATAATCCCCGGTCATATTCATCTGCATATAATTGCTGATGCTGTTAAGGCTGGTGTGCGCATGGCTGGAGGCACGCCGGTCGAATTTTCCACTATTGGGGTCTGTGACGGCATTGCCATGAACCATGAGGGGATGAAGTATTCCCTATCCAGTCGTGAGCTGATAGCTGACTCTGTTGAGGTCATGGCGACCGCGCATCCGTTTGACGGGTTAGTTCTTATCCCCAATTGCGATAAAATAATCCCCGGCATGCTCATGGCAGCGCTACGCCTCAACATTCCGTCTATTGTGGTGAGTGGCGGACCTATGCTGGCAGGCCGTATCGGGGATAAAAAAATTGATCTTATAACAGTTTTTGAAGGAGTTGGCGCAGTAAAGTCAGGCAGATTAACGACAGATGAGTTGATGGTGTTGGAGGACTGTGCATGCCCAGGGTGCGGCTCCTGTGCCGGGATGTTTACCGCAAACTCAATGAACTGTCTTACAGAAGCGCTGGGGCTTGGTCTTCCTGGAAATGGCACTATTCCGGCTGTACATGCTGCACGCTTTAGACTGGCAAAGCAGGCTGGTATAAAAATTATGGAACTCATAGAAAAAGACTTAAAGCCCCGCGATATTGCCACGCTTGATGCATTTAAAAATGCCATTGCCGTGGATATGGCGCTGGGCTGCTCGACCAATACAGTGTTGCATGTTCCGGCTCTCGCCCACGAAGCGCAGATACGCCTTGATCTGGACATCTTCAATGACTTGAGCATAAAGACGCCGCACCTTTGTTCAATAAGCCCAGGTGGTTCGCACCACTTGGAAGATCTCTATGCCGCAGGGGGGATAATGGCCGTCATGGCTGAACTTTTTAAGTACGATCTTATTAACGGAAACTGTCTGACGGTTACCGGTAAAAAGGTTAGGGAAAACCTTGGACAGGTGAAGAACATTGACCATGAGATAATACGTCCTTTCAATAACCCCTATCATCGGGAAGGCGGCATTGCCATTTTGCGCGGGAATCTTGCGCCGGACGGCGCTGTGGTCAAACAGTCAGCCGTTGCACCCGAAATGTTGCAAAGCAAATGCAGGGCGCGCGTCTTTGATTCTGAAGAAGAAGCAGTAGAAGCAATCCTCGGAGGAAAAATAAAGGCTGGTGATGTTGTGGTAATACGTTATGAGGGCCCTAAAGGAGGACCCGGCATGAGAGAAATGCTCACGCCCACATCAGCCATAGTGGGGATGGGCCTTGATACATCAGTTGCCCTCATAACTGACGGGCGGTTCAGCGGGGGCACTCGTGGCGCCGCTATTGGGCACATATCCCCGGAAGCCGCTGAAGGTGGACCAATAGCTCTTGTTGAAAATGATGATTTAATCGAAATTGATATCCCCGGTAAAAAATTAAATATAAATGTAAGTGAAGATGCCCTCAAAAGCCGGAGACAAAGGTGGCAACCACCGGAACCAAAAATAAAAAGCGGCTACGCCTATCGCTACTCGCAAATGGTTACTTCGGCAAGCACAGGAGCTATTTTAAAAAACAACTTTTAAAAAAATTGAAAAAATCCACGAAGTTGAAATTTCCTGCTATGAGGCTAACCGACTCACTTAAATTTTCATCGCTAAAAAACCCTGTGCCAATAATTTTATATAAAGTTCTGCACTTAATCTCAGCCGCTAAAATTTTGAATTTTATAAATATTCTAACACATCATCAAGCAGATTTTTTGCAGAACGAGAAAGCATCCTTCTTAACGCCTCTCTTTGACCGTCTGAAAGGGTAAAGATTTTATCCCTGAGAGAGAATCCAGCATTATAAGTTTCATCGTCGGGGACTACTTTTAATCGATTGCCAAACCGCTCTATAAGCCCATTGCATCCATCAAAAAAATAAAATTTTAGCTGTTGAAGATACTCGGGGCCATCAATCTCTTTAATATATGTAATATTTTTTATTAAGGGTGCTACTTTTTCTGAAAGATTTTTTAAAACGTAGTTTTCTTCAAGATAAGTATAGCCTTGTTTTAATGCGCAGTATTTTGATATTTTTTGGTATGGGGAGATGCTTTCCACTGATTAAGCCTTTTTGCATTGCACACTTTTGTAAATCATACGGGACGCAAAGCACATGGTCAGCCAAGATGATGTGAAGCTTAGTTCTGCTTCGCGATGGCCGACAAAATATGATTTACACGAACGGCCATGCTGTCACATGCCATAACTGAAAACAATATTATCCTAAAGCATTATGGTAAAGCGTCTCAACCAGGGATACTTTAACAGTGAAAACAAGTATTATCATTTTCTTTGGTGAAAAAATTTTGAAACCTGAGGAGACAGGTGTAAGTTTTATTCAATTCTCGCTTTTGTTTGTATGAAAATTATGCTTAAATGCATTATGATTTATTCGGGAGATTATGCATGAAAAAACTTATTGCTCCTTCTATATTATCGGCCGATTTTACCTGTCTTGAAAAAGAGATACGTGCTGTTGAACAGGCCGGCGCTGATTACATTCATATTGATGTCATGGATGGCCACTTTGTTCCAAACATAACCGTTGGACCGTTTATAATTGAGGCGGCAAAACGTAGCACCAATCTCCCGCTTGACGTCCACTTGATGATTGAAAACGCTGAACTCTATATAGCGGATTTTGTCAACGCCGGGAGTTCCATTCTTACGGTTCACCCTGAAGCCTGTCGGCATCTTCAGCGCACCCTGAAATGTATTAAAGATAAAAATGTGAAACCGGGTGTTGCTCTAAATCCGGCAACACCTCTTTGCGCGATCGAACACATCCTTGACGATACAGAAATGATTCTCATCATGACGGTAAACCCTGGCTTCGGCGGTCAAAAGTTTATTTCTGCTATGATTCCTAAGATTAAAATGCTAAAAAACATGCTTAACACTGCCGGTAAAATTATCCCCATTGAAGTTGATGGAGGGATTGTTGTTGATAATATAGCAGAAGTAGCCAATGCAGGAGGAGATATTTTTGTTTCGGGATCAGGAATTTTTAAAACAGCTGACTATAATAAAACTATTTCCGAGATGAAAAAAAGAATCAATATTTAAATCTTACAAGCCATGATTGTGTGTTTTTGGGCTCATCCAACGTGATGTATTCTTTAAGAATTTCGAAATAAATCTCCTATTAATTTTGGTATCTTTATGAAATCTTTTTTCTAAGGATTTGATTCGTTCAAAAATAGTCTCGAATTTTCCATCTGTCGCGCGCCGCTTCTTTTTTACTCCATTGCCTGTTAATTTTTTAGTTTTATTGCCAACCCCGTTTATTAGCCCTCTGCTTGATTCCTTTTCTGAATATATTCTATTAATCAGCAGGCTTAGATCAGTAATGTTTTTGCTCAAAAGGGAATACATTTGTTTTATTTCTTCACGCTCTTTTGAGAAGCCTTGATTTTCTAATACAAGAGTGTTTTCATTGGAATTGTCAGACGCTTCAAAAAAAATTAATCCACCTTTAATGCGCTCGTCAATGACATTTTCAATTATTGGTTTTGTAATCTGTTCCAATCCTTCAGCAAATCCATAGACAAGGGCAATATCACAAATAATATTAATGATGCGGGGGATTCCCCGTGAATTTTCGTAAATACTCTCTATCGCTTCTGGCGTAAAAAGTGCGCTATTCTGTCCCCCGGCTTTTTGCAGCCGATGTTTTACATAGCCTATAGTATCTTCATAATCCAAAGGCTCAAGGTGATAGTGCACTGAAATCCGTTGACGTAGTTGTTCAAGATTTTTCTGATTTAATCGGTCACGAAGGTTGGGTTGCCCCAGAAGAATAATATGTAAAAGGGGTTGCTTTTCATCGTTTAAATTCGAAAGCATCCGAATCTCTTCTAAGGTCGCATCGGAAAGATTTTGCGCCTCATCTATAATTAATACTACAGAATTTCTGTTCGTATATTCATGAATGAGGAAGTTATTGAGTGCATCATATAAATCAGTTTTGTCTTTATTCGGACAGTTAAGCCCCCACTCGCGGACGATAATTTCCAGAAATTCCTTTGGTGTAATATTCGTATTGAATATTAAGGCTGTTTTTACGGAACGCTTATCCAGTTTATTGATCAAATATTTTATAAGGGTTGTCTTCCCTGAACCCACTTCTCCAGTAACGACGATAAAGCCTGCCTGCTCGGAGAGACCGTATTCTAAATAGGTGAGAGCTAATTCATGCTTTTTACTTAAATACAAAAAGGACGGGTCAGCTAACAGCCTGAAAGGTTTTTCCTTAAAACCATAGAAATGTTCATACATAGGCAATCAGTTATTTTGTGCGCAAGTTTTGAGAATGAAATTTACTCTCGCTAAAAGAGATTATAGTTTAGGCAGGGTTCCCTTTATTTAAAATTATTCCAAGAATTTTTTCTTCCCCCAGAAGTTTAACTGCTTCACTCATTTTTTGGGGGGAGACTTTTCCAGATTCTACAACTAACAAAATTTTATCTATGTATTGCGACAGAACTATAGTATCCACAGAGTTGAAAACTGAGGGCCCGTCAAAAAAGATATAACGATCGTGATAACGATCTTTCATTTCAAAAACCAGATTTTTCATTTTAAGAGAGCCCAGAACCTCGGTAGAATTGTGAATATTATTTCCAGCCGGCAAAATGGCCATCTTTTCTATGCCAGGATTAATCAAAAGCTCTGATAAGGGCTTATCGTTAAGAAGATAATCGCTCAATCCTGCTTTTATCTGAATACCAAATGAAGATAATATCGAGGGATGGCTAAAATTGACATCTACCAGTAGCACATTTTTATCAATTTCTCGGGCAAACATAACAGCCAAATTGACGGCGGTAAAGGTTTTTCCCTCACCATTTAAGCAACTGGTGATTAAAATAGTTTTATCGCCTGCTGACTGCATCTTGGTAAGTATTTGGGTCTTAAACAATTTAAACCGTTCGCTGAGTTTAAAAGGATCCTCGGTAAGGGTAATAATTTTATGATTCATTATTGCATTGCTGGCAAAGTTCACAACTTTTTTGGTGGGTTGTGTTAAGGCCTCTTCTTCAATTAACATAAAAGGAGTTCCCATACTCCTTATCCGCCTTGCTTTTTCCAATGCTTCTTTAATTTTGCTCATATCTTAAAATGCCGTCCTATTGATTTAGAAAAATTAATTTCTTTTTTATCAGGTCTATTATTTTAATAAGAGTGATATCCAGCTCGAGCGGTTTATAATATTTGTTTACAGCAAATAAAATTATTGGCCCGATTAAAAGGATAAAAAAAGGAATGGCAATTCGTCTGACATTATAACCCTTTGTTTTTACATCAAGAGAAATTACCGGAAGCTCCAACACCTCAGGTAAAGATGCAATCCTGGGTATCTGTTGAGCAGAGCGGATTTTGGGGTTTAAAAATTCCCAAGCAAAGATCATTAAAAAGCTAAAAACAATACCCAGCATTAAAGAAGCGCCGATTATAATAGGGCGATTTGGTTTTATAGGTCTGAGAGGAAAATTTGGCGGCTCAGCAATGATGAAACGACCGCCAATTTCTCTCTTTTCCATTGCCGCAGAGCTATCCGCTTCTAAAGCCTGCTGCACTAATTGTTCATATCTTCGCTGTGCACTTTCACGGTCTCTAATAAGGATATTATATTCCCTTTCTATAACGGGTGAATTTTCAATTCGTTTCTGATATTTTTCCATCTCCCTATAAATATCTCTTTTTAGTCTATTCAGAGATTCTATTTGCGCATCTGCCTCATCTAATTGGGTTACTAAATTAAGATACGCTGGGTTATAGGCACCGGTTTCTACCAAGGTATTTAGTCTTTTTTTTAGATATAACTGTTTTGTTTTTGTATCATTTTGGAAATCAGCAGTCTGTTGCTGCGTCGAGACTATTTTCTCTAAACCCTCTATTTCTTTTTGCACCCTGATAATGTCAGGATGTTTTTTAGAAACTTGGTTTCGCAGAATCGCAAGCTCTGTTCTTAAGCTTGCCAGTTTTTCCTCTGGTGTTACAATCCTTCCGCCTGAAATTCCTTCCAAGGGTGAAGATGGTTGTATTTGAGCAAGCTGAGATTGAAGAAGTATTTTTCGCTCAATTATGACGCGGGCCTCTTGTTCCAAGTTTAACAAGCGCTGATTTAAAGATTCTATTACATTATAATTAGCCTGAAATAATTCAGGCAGTTCATTGACATGCTTTTCTTTAAATTCAGCAATTTTTTTATCAATCTTTATTATCTCTTCTTTTAAACGTTGCTGTTCATCCAAAAAAAATGAGGACGTAACTGATGCAAATCTCTCTCTAAATTGTTTATAACCTGCTATAAACTCTGAAGATAGAATAGTCATTACATCAAAAGCTGCTTTCGGATTTTTATCATCAAAAAAAATGTTAACCCCAATCATTATTTCTTGTGTTGTACCGGGAACCGGAGCAGTAATGTAAATGTTTTCGCTACCGTAATGATTTTTCATGTGAACCACTAGATCATCTGCAGGCACTTTATTTATTAAGTCAGGATATAGCTTTACTTCATTAATTATTTTCAAGCACTTTTCGCGTGTAAGTATACTGTTTTCGATAAATTTTACAGCATTTTCTAAATATGCATTAACAAAACTCGTAAGCATAGTTTCAGGAATTTGTGTTTGAAGGTGGTATAAAATTGCTTGCGACCTATATACAGACGGTATGTTGAAGGCTACAGCCATACCAATAGCTATAGAAAAAACCATACTAATTAGAATTATATATTTCCCCCTTTTTATAATATTAATATATTCCAAGATTTCTGCTTGATAATTCATTAGTTAAATTTCACCTCACAATGAAAGGTCTCGGTAATTGAAAGGTGCATTGCATAAAAACAGTATTATATATTATCTCGGCATCATTGCTTGATTTCGTGTCACTTTTTGCGCGAATATAACCCAGAGATAAATCAACATTGGGTTCAAAGTGGTACATTAATTTAATTGTATTATAGTAAGATTTCGTTTCGCTATCTACCCTGCTATTATAATCTCCTGCATTTGATTTGTTTTGATAATAAGACCAACCAATGGTAGCTTCTATTTTTGATGAAAAATTATAACTAACATTAATACCGAAGCTTCTCGTAGGATAAGTTTCACCACTTTCTGGATTGGTATATAAAGATTGATTCCCAGTGAAGCTAATAGTTGCGTGGTAAAGAATTTTTTCTAATCGAAAATTAAAATTCGATCCTGGCGTTGTATTTGTTACCGATTCAGTTCCAATAATAACTTGCTCGCCTGTTAAAGGATCTTCAACAAAGATGGGCCGTCTTTGCCTAATATCAGTAAAAGACCAACCAGAAGAAAAAATTAACTTAAACGTCTCACTGAATTTATGAGTCAGCCCGCCGTTTATATTATATGTTTGTAATTTATAATTTAAAAATTCCCCAGCAAACACATAGTTAAATTTTAACTGATTATATCCCATTGATAAACTGAAATTAGTATTATTGCTTAACAAGTAATCATAATTCATATTATAAGAGTAAACAGGACTACCTCTGGATGCGCTGCTTGAAAATAAAACATAATTAAAATTAAAACCAATTGTTCCTCTTGTTGAAAATTTATAGTTATAGTTTGCTCCGTAAGACTTGGTTAAATATGGGGACTTACGGACTACAAAAGTGCCACTTGCGGCACCTTCTTCTTGGATAAAGTTTCTTAGAATGTTGGTATCTAAGTTATAACTTGCGAAAACAGTCAGATCTGAACGAGGGTTAACTTTCAAATCGCATTGAATGTTATAGTTCTTATCAGTATTATCCCAATCCTTTTCGCTTATATAACGATATATTAGGGCTCGAGTATTAACTAAGATAGCTACACGCGAACTGGCTATATTCAGTTTTAACTCGGGTTGATACCTATTGCTAAATCCCGATATTTTACTAGATGAACTTTGCTCGGTAATGCCTGCAATATTATCTTCATAATATAGTTGCCACCCCAGATACGGTTCTAATTCTATGTTAAGTCCCCAAAGGTTATTGTTATAAATGCTAATATTAATCAAAAAGAATAGCAGTTGAAGCACAAATAAAGTTACCTGTTTTCTTTTCAGGATGTTGAATGTAATCATGAATATTTTGTATAAAGTAGAAGCATTTCATTATTTAATTTATTAAGAATTATAGCTTGATTCTATAAATTTATGTGGAGGTTGCAAATCAATTTATCATTTGAGATGATCTGGATTTTATAGTTAGAACATGAGATCACCACGATTCAGATACCACTATGACATCTCCCGGCTTTAGCGGTATATTTTGAGCTAAATTTTTACCTTTGACCACTTCATTATAATTAAAATTAATTTTAACCTTTTTATCCCCCTCTTTTCTTAAAATATTTATCTTCGATTTATTTGCATACATCGTAAACCCGCCTGCGAGAGAAATTGCCTGTAACACATCAGTATTTGAATTCAATTTATATTCTCCAGGGCGTGAAACTTCACCTATTACATATATTTTTAAACTGTTAATCTCCCTAACTGTAACTGTAACGTGAGGCTCGTTAATAAAATCTTGATATTTTTTATTTAACTCATCCTTTAATTCATCAACAGTCAAACCGGCCGCAGTTATTTCCCCAATGAGCGGAAGGGAAATTTTACCATCAGGAGCTATGACGGCATCGGTAGAGGCCTCATCATGCCTCCATACTGTTACCTTTATGACATCACCACAGCCCAATATGTACGGTTTAGGTTGTTGTAATTCAGATATTAATTTTTCATTACTGTCAATCACCTGATAACCGACATTAGAACACGACAATGTTATCAATAGCAAACCTAAAATATAAAAAAATACTATTTTTCTCGTAGTTTTTGTCTTCATTTTTTAAATTTATAAACAATTATTTCACTCTTTGTTTAAACTTATGATGTCTATATCGAAAAACCTCCATATAATCTTTAACCGAGAAACACCAAAAAGGCTCTTTGAGAGAGGTCTTTTAAAGTAAGTAAAAATACTCAAACGGATAAATTCAAAAGAGGCTGTTTTGAAGTGCTTTTGTCGTTTTATATATATAATATCATCCGATTCTTTTAAAGTCCAGACCTTTCCCGAGTTGCTTTCACATACGCTATAAAAAGCGCTCTTATGTATAGCTAAATTAATTAAAACATGATATTAAAGCACAGTTAATTTTTTCTTTACCAAAGTATTATTTTTCACAAGAGCTTTCATTGTTTTTGACGCCTAACTATTTTTAATATCAGGTAAGAGAATGAAAAAAAGAATTGTTCTGATAATTCTGTTTCTCCTTCTGGGATGTTATCAAAGTTCCAGCAATCTTGTTGAATCCACAGGGACGCTGGAAGCTACACAGATTGATATTCGGGCAGAAGTCGGGGGAAGGATTCTTAAACTTTATTTTGATGACGGCGATCGGGTTAAATACGGGGACATATTTGCAGAAATTGACAAGGAAAAACTTGAATATCAACTTCAGGAAAGCCAAGCGCGTTTAAAGGAAATCGAAGCGCAGCTTGCTCAATTACAAAAAGGTTTTAGAGATGAAGAGGTACGAAGAGCACATGAGGCTATGCTTGAAGCAGAAGTTCGAATGGAAGAAGCGAAACGAGAATATAATCGGGTGCTTAAGCTGTATCGGGAAAACGTTGCGTCTACGGACATAAAAGATCAGGCCGAAACTGCTTTTAAATCAGCCATGAAGCGCTACGAAATAACAAAAAATGATTACCTTATTTTCAAAAAGGGTTACCGAGAAGAAGAGATTGAGCGCGCTCTGGCGGCGAAGGATGGTGCTGAGGCGACAATTCGACTTATCCAAAGAAATATAAATGATGCCACTGTTATAATTCCGGCAAACGGCATAATGCAGGTGCGATATGTTGAGTTGGGCGAACTGGTAACGCCGGGAAGCATTCTTGCTTCGGTAACCAACTTGCAGGACATGTGGATTATGGCATATGTCTCAGAGAAAAATCTCGGCAAAATCAAGCTTGGCCAACGTGCGCAGGTTTTTGTTGACTCATTTCCCAATAAGCCGTTCCCTGGAAAAGTGGTTTTTATATCTACAGAGGCAGAATTTACTCCTAAAAACATTCAAACCAAAGAAGAGCGGGTAAAGCTGGTCTACGCCGTCAAGGTGCAAATTAACAACGACCAGGAGCTGCTCAAGGTTGGAATGCCGGCTGATGTTGTTATTGATACGCAGGAGCATTAATAACAGACTGCCTTTGTTTACAACTAAAGCTATGCCTGCCATTGCTACTCAGAACCTTACCAAAAAATTTGATCGCGTGGTTGCCGTTAATGATCTTAATCTCTCTATCGAGAAAGGAGAGATATTTGGTTTTCTCGGACCAAACGGCGCCGGCAAAAGCACTACCATACGTATGCTGTGTGGCATACTCGAGCCTACCAGCGGGGAAGGCCAGGTAGGCGGTTTTGACATAAATAAGGAGTCCGAGCAAATAAAAAAAATCATTGGTTACATGTCCCAGAGTTTCGGGCTTTATCAGGACTTGACGGTGGAAGAAAATCTTAAATTCTATTCGCGCCTCTACATCCCTGACCGAAAACTGGCAGCCCAGCGCATTGAAGAGGCTGTTGATTTGCTGCAATTGAATCCGTATCGGAAACGGCTGGCGGCGAATCTTTCAGGCGGCTGGCGCCAGCGGCTTGCCCTTGCGTGCTCCGTCGTGCATCGGCCGCAGATTATTTTTCTTGATGAGCCAACTGCGGGAATTGATCCGGTGTCGCGCCGTATCCTGTGGGACTTTCTCTATGAACTGGCTCATGATGAAGGCACCACCCTGTTTGTTACGACCCACTATATGGAAGAGGCGGAACGCTGTAACCAGATTGGTTTTATATGGCAAGGGAAGCTGGTGGCCTGCGATACCCCCGATGGTATTAAACAAAGTCTGGTGAATGAGGAAATCTTAAACTTAAAATGTTCTGATCTCAGTGGGGCGTACAAGTTGTTACGCACCCATGAGCTTGTCAGAGATGTAAACCTGTATGGCGATGAAATTCATCTCGTGGTGGACGATGCAGAGACAAGCAGTGTAGAACTAAAGAAAATACTGTCAGCAGCCAAACTTCCGGTAGTTTCTCTTGAAAAGATAGAGCCGTCAATCGAGGATGTCTTTGTTTCGCTGTCAAAGAAAAGCAGTAATGGGTAAGCACTCATGTTTCGCAGAATTTATGTAGTGGTTGTCAAGGAGATCACCCAGATAGTGCGGGACCCCATAGCGCTTCTGCTTATGTTTATCCTGCCGGCATTCCTGCTCTTCATCTTTGGCTTTGCCATAAATCTTGACATACGCACAATTCCGCTGGCGGTTCTTGATCATGACAAAAACGAGAATTCTCGCGTCCTGGTTGACCGCTTTATAACCTCGGGCTACTTTAAGCTAAAACAGCGCCTTTCTTCCGAGGATCAGATTAATTGGCTGCTTGATCGCGGCGAGGTTAAGGCGATAATAAAAATACCGGCTAATTTTCAACGGGAAGTTTTCAAGGGTAAGAGCACGCCGGTCCAGATCATTATTGACGGCACAGATAATAATACCGCAACAGTGGTCATGGGCTATGCACGCATGATCATGCAGCAGCATTCCAAGGATGTGCTATTTGAACTTTTAAGAACCAGCCGCGGCGCAATTCTTGCCGGTATTCCGACTTTGAATGTGCGTCCTAATATTTGGTATAATCCTGAGCTACGAAGTATTAACTTTATGGTACCCGGGCTGATTGGTATTATTATGATGGTGGTTGGGGTTGTTAATATGTCCGTATCCATTGTTCGAGAAAAAGAACGGGGCACTATTGAGGCCATAATGGTATCGCCTTTGCGACCTTTTGAGCTTATGCTGGGGAAAATTATCCCTTACATTCTTATCGCCTTCATTGACCTTAACCTCATCATATTGCTGGGTAAATTTGTTTTTCATGTTCCTTTCAGGGGAAGCTTTTTACTGTTTCTATTCCTTTCTTTTCTGTTTCTGGCCTCAGCCCTTTCCATGGGGCTGTTTATCTCCAGCATTGCCAAAACCTGCCAGGTTGCGTGGCTAATAAGTTTTTTAGCGACCATTCTGCCGTCGATTATACTATCTGGCTTTATTTTTCCCATTTCCAATATGCCTAAAATTATACAATTTATTAGTTATTTTTTGCCCGTGCGCTATTTTATTGTCATTCTTCGCGGGATTATTTTGAAAGGTGTCGGACTTTCTGTCCTTTATCCCCAAGCATTAGTGCTTGTGGGTTTTGCTGCGGTGCTGCTGGCAAGCTGCTCCCTGCGATTTAAAAAGCGATTGGCGTGACCTATGAGCTTACGGCGTATTCTTGCTATCATTTTCAAAGAACTTACCCAGCTAAAGCGGGATAAAAAGATGTATCCATTGCTTTTTTCCGCACCCATTTTGCAGCTTATTGTCCTTGGGTATGCGGCAAACTTTGATATAAAACATATTCCAACTGGTGTCTTGGATATGGATAACACCACCATGAGTCGTCAGTATCTGGATGCGTTTGCATTTAACGGCTATTTTGACATCTTGTATCGTGCGCATAGCCGTCAGGAGCTATGCCATTTGCTTGATACGGGAAAAATAAAAATCGGCATTGATATTCCTGTGGATTTTCAAAAAAACCTTAAGAAGGGCGCTTTCGCGCAGGTACATGTTCTTGTTGACGGTGCCGATTCCAACAGTGCAACGATAGGGCTTAACTATGTCAGCATCATTTCCCAAAGATTTTCATCAAACCTTATTTTGCGCAGCATTGATACGGCAGCATTTCAGAGCAATGATTTTTTGGGTACCTGGCGGAGGGAAATTGGTAAATCCATGCTGGTAGATGACGCCCTGCGCATCTGGTATAATCCGGAACTCAGCAGCAAACAGTTTTTTGTTCCCGGCGTTATCTGCATGATTCTTCTCATTGTAACTACCAATCTCACCGCGTTGAGCCTGGTACGGGAAAAAGAAATTGGCACGCTGGAGCAGATCTTGGTAACTCCCGTACGGCCAGGGGAAATACTTTTAGGAAAACTTTCTCCTTTTATCATCATTGGTTTTATTGATGTTATGTTTATTTTACTCGCCGCGATGATTATTTTTGATGTGTTTATTAAGGGAAGTCTTTTCCTCTTATTTCTCTCTGCCGGATTTTTTCTGTTCTCTACCCTCGGGCTGGGCATTTTCATATCCACGGTGTCACGCACTCAAGAACAGGCTATGATATTTCTTTTCTTTTTAGTGCTTAATATGACCATGCTGTGCGGTGTTATATTTCCCATTGAGAATATGCCAAAAGTTATTCAGTGGATTACCTATTTGCTGCCACTTCGGTATTTTGCTATCATTGTTCGAGGCCTTTTTCTTAAAGGGGTTGGAATAGCGGTTCTCTGGGATCAAATATTCTACTTATTCCTCTGCGGCATCGTTATTTTTACCCTCAGTCTGTCTCGCATGAAGAAAAAGATTGCCTGAAAATTATACGCGGCGCCAACTCATTCATAAAAGCGATGTCTGGTGCACATACTAAAATTCTACGCCCAAAGATAGTATTTGCAGATGAGAACGGGAGTATCTTTAGCCATCCTCGGCTTGAAATGCTTGGCTTCAGCGGTTCCCTGCCTGTTCAGCCTGCTACGCATGAGCTGGCGATTCTTCCCGATATGAGC
Organism: uncultured Thermodesulfobacteriota bacterium; assembly: GCA_964594075.1. Taxonomy (GTDB): domain Bacteria; phylum Desulfobacterota; class WTBG01; order CAIYCZ01; family CAIYCZ01; genus CAZQKW01. Next base: position 17,754 of record CAZQKW010000038.1, read on the forward strand.
AAGCTCTTTTTTCATCCTCACTGCCCGCCGTACGGCTACGATCCAATTACAAAAAAAGTGGTCTGCCTTAAGGAAACCCGGCAAGGAAAGCGCAGAATTAAATGTTCTGCTGTATCCGCATTTCTTCGGCAGGGATGGGTGCGGTTGCTGCTTCCGGCAATGGATTATAACGCCAAAGACTATATGCTGCCGTTATGGGCATACAGTGCAGTCGGCATGGAAAATGGGCAGTATTATGTTCCAGCTTTTGAAATTGATAATAATTTTCGCTGGCATCCGGATCAGTTTGATGACCGCAACCTCGCCGCCGCAGTACAAAAGCGCCATGCTGAATTTCCCAGCAACCGTCTCGTAAAACATCTGGAGATCTGTGCTTGTAGGTATCATTGCTTTGCGGCAAAAAATTTTTTCTTTCGGCGCTGGGAGGCCCCCATTCCCACAAGTCCTACATGTAATTCACAGTGTCTTGGATGTATTTCTCTACAGCCGGACAGTGGTTGCCTTGCCCCACAAGAACGTATCAGCTTTGTCCCCACCGTAACAGAAATTGTTGCGCCGTTTGTACTCCACCTCAATGAAGCTCCCGACGCTATTATAAGCTTTGGGCAAGGCTGCGAAGGAGAGCCGATAATTCAATGGAAACTTATAAGCGAGTCAATTGCTGCTATACGGGCGGAAACCGACTCCGGCACAATTAATTTAAATACCAATGGCAGCGTCCCGGCATGGGTGGAGACTATTTGCAAAAGCGGCCTTGACAGCATCCGTATTAGCTTAAATAGTGCACGCAAGGAGCTGTATAACCGCTACTACTGCCCGCAGCGGTATACGTTTGAGGATGTCATTACATCAATTCAAATCGCCCGTGATTGTGGCATATTTACCATGATCAATTACTTAATTTTCCCCGGCATTACCGATCAGGAGGAAGAACTGGCGTCGTTAATTAAAATCATAGAATGCACCCATCCCCACCTCGTGCATTTCAAAAATTTAAATATTGATCCTGATTTCTATCTTAAAACCATGGGCAATCCCCTTCGACCTGGCATTGGAATAACAAAAGTAAAGCAGGTGCTTGAGAAAGAATTTCCATTGCTTCAATTTGGCTACTATAACCGAACTAAAGAAAATTTCTTCGCCTTACCTTCCCAAACTAAACCGTCAACATAGAACCAGCCTGATGTATCAGCTCAAATAAAGCATGCGACATGGGAGTCTTTTTTTATGTTTTTGCTTGTTGGTTATTATCTTGCCATTAAATCAATTCATGGGGCCACTTGGCAATTAATGCGGAATTCAGAGGAGAAATCGCTATGCAAAAAAAGCATATATGGGTGTCCTTATTATTGCTTCTGATTCTAATAATACACTCACAGGCTGTGCCGTCAGAAGAAAATCTGTCTGCAACCCACAAGGAACTCGTGAGCCTTGGCGGTCAGATGCGGACGCGTATTGATGCAACTAATAACCAGTCTCTTGATAATTTCAGTTATGACCCTGCTAAGCGTGAAACACAGCTATTAAACAGAAGCCGCATCCATGTGGCGGCACATCCGACAGAATGGGTACGGTTTTATTTTGAACCGCAGTTTTACGGCCGCTGGGGAGGTTATGACAATGAAAACCGGTTGTCGCTTTATCAGGGATACATTGAGTTTTTAAAAGGCGGGCAAATTCCCGTTACGTTAAGAATCGGACGGCACGAACTGGTATATGGCTCGGCATTTTTTCTCGGCAACGACGATTTCTATCAGGGTTTATCATGGGATGGGGCAAAAATAAACATTCAACCTCTCTCCAGCTTAACCGTTGATCTGATCGCAGCATGTTTGGTAAGCTTTACAAATAATAAAGCTAATAAGCCAGGACTGTATGGGTTCTATTCTACTTACACAGGCCTGCCGGATATTGACTGGGATGTTTATTTTTTTTATGACCGGCATGGATTCCAGAATCTGTATGATCACCTCCCTGCCAGTCCTCTTTGGTTTACTGTTGGAACCAGGATTGAGTTAAAGATTGCTCAACAGCTTACAGTTGAGTTTGAGCCGATGTATCAGTTTGGCCGGGTTCGATTAAACAATCCGGCAGGAAGCAGCCAGATCAGGGCTTATGGCGGTCACGCCCATCTGACCTATGACTTTAATCTTCCCTTATACCCATCGTTAAGGGTCTGTTATGCGTTTGGCACGGGGGACCGCAATACCAAGGATGGAACCATGCGGGAATTCCATGGAAATATCTACAATGATATCGCAGTGGTGGGAGATATGAATATAATCCCTGACATGAGCGGCGTGGATATCGGACTAATAAGAGCAAGCGGTATCAGTGCAACTACACTGGCATCATCAATAAAGCCAACTCCAAGACTGACCATTAATTTTGACTATCATTATTTTGTCGCTGATAAAACGCCAAAGGGCATTTCTACGACTTTAGGAAATGAAGTTGATTTTTATATTGAATACGAGGTGTCTGATAAAATCAGTATTCTTGGCAGTATTAATCGTTTTTTTACTGCCGATATCTTCAGAGAGGCGACAGGTAAAAACAAAGATGTTGATTATTTTTTTCTACAAACCCAGATAGAATTCTAAGCATCTTTCAGGGTTCGCACTTTTTCCACTACTCGTGGCAGAACCTCGCCGGTTTTACCCAGAATAATATAGTCAGACACAAACCGCGTGAGCGCGGTTTCCGAGGGATTTATTTCAACCACTTTTGCTCCAGCGCTTTTAGCAATCTCAGGCATGCTTGCCGCTGGATAGACAACTGCCGACGTTCCCAATACCAGCATCAAATCGCAGGTGCGCGATTCATGATGCGCTCTGGTGAGCGCTTCCACCGGAATCGCCTCGCCAAAAAAAACACAATCCGGTTTTAACACCCCTTTGCACTTGTTGCAACGCGGAGGCCGATCATCAAGTGAAATCTCTGAGCTGGGCAGATGGTTGCCACAGTCCATACAGGTGACCGTCTGCAGATTGCCATGGAATTCTATAATATCCTTATTTCCCGCCACATGATGCAGCCCGTCAACATTCTGGGTAATAATTGTTTTCAAATATCCCATCTGTTCGAGTTCGGCGAGCGCCAAATGACCGGGATTAGGCCGGGCTTTAGCAATCTCTTTCTGCATTGCGCTCAGCAGTATCCAGGCTTTTTCAGGGTGATGCCGCAGTGTTGAAATGTGCGCGTATTCCTCCGGGTCGTATTGTTCCCACAGACCACCTTTGCCGCGAAACGGCGCAATGTCGCTCTCAACAGACATACCGGCGCCACTTAACGCAACCACCTTTTTTGCGTTCACGATATCCTGAGCCAGACGGTTAATTTCTGCATCCAGTACCATGGCTATTTCCTCCCGTGTTATGCGCTGCGATATGGCAACGCGGTGTCCGATGCATGAGATTCTCGCAGCACTGCTCCGATGATAATGTGTTCATGTTTTTTGTATAAAATACAACGTGCTCGCCACTGCTTGACAAGTAATCGCACTTATTCTTCGCCTTCATAAAAACCACAGGCGCTGCTGATGGAAGGATTGCTTTTGAAAATACTTTCAGCGCGGTAGCAATAAAAGTTCTTGATATAGTATTTAATGTCGCCATACATCTCCTTCCATTGCTCCAAAGTGCCGTTTTTTTGTGACAGCACATATTCATCAATAATTACTTGAACTTCTTTGAGCAACAGGTTGCGTATTTGGAGCGCAAGGTCTTGAGACTTTCGGGTGCCTTTCTTGCACCGTTTTATTTTTTTTACCAGCACCTCCAAGTCATCCATTATAGCCTCGAACAATTCAGCCCGGACGCGTGGATCAATTGTTCGCTCATTGCCCGGTGTGTTCTGAAACGTGATCATTTTTTTATAAAGGCGTTCAATGTGTCGAGCTCCCATAATACATCCATTCAAAGCAAAAAAAACAGTTTACTTCTTTATAAGGTATCTATTTATAATTTTCAAGGGCAAAGAGAATGGAAGCAGAAACTGCTACTCCTGTGCGATTAATAAATCAGCATTGTGTAAAAATTTATTCTGATATATAGTAAAAAATAATGATTTGAAATGGGGCGACGAGTCAATTGCACGGCAATTTTTAAAACTGGTGTGCTTAATAAAAAGGTTTTATGTTCGAATAAGGAGGTTCCTATGGAGCAGATTGAGCTTCGCAAAAAAATTGTAGAACTTGTAAAATCATACGACTATTCAAATCTTATAACCATTGATGCCTCAGGAAGACCTAAAGGCAGAATGATGGAAAATTTACCGTTCAAGGAAGATCTGATCTTCTGGTTTGCCACCGGCGTCCAGTCAAACAAAGTTCAAGAGATTAAGAAAAATTGTCAAGCAAGTGTTTTTGTCTATCGCCCATCTGATCATAGCAGCGTCTCAGCTCTTGGCACTGCTGAGATTGTTAGCGACGATGCAATCCGCAAACAGTACTGGAAGGAAAAATGGTCGGCGTTCTGGAAAACAGGTCCGGCGGATCCCGCCTATGTGCTCATTAAAGTGGTGCCACAAAAGGTGATCTACCTGGATTTCCCCACCCATAAGCAGGAAACGCTTGATTTGTAGCCTGGTGGCTCAGACGGTTTTGCAGGTGTCATAAGCATACGATCAGTTACCCTGTTAAGGAAACACCATGAGAGGTTATGCAGTTATTAGACCGATTTTCCTGGCAATGTTGTCCATTTTCTGCGCCTGTATTGCGTTGGCAGAAGAAACCCTGTCTTGGCCGCCACTGCCCAATGCTGTTGCCGCACTGGAATCAAACTGCAGGGTGAACGTAAAAACGGTGATCGTTCCGGAGTGGGAAAAGGGGGCAAATTTTTATTATGCTTTTGAACCGACGCATGGTCAGCGAAAAACCGGATTTATCTTCTATCCGGGCGCGCTGGTGGACCCGCGGTCTTATGCTCCTCTTGCACAGGCAATCGCAGCGCAGGGATACTTAACGGTAATTGTGAAGATGGTAGGGGATCTTGCCATCTTGAGCCCTGATCGGGCTGGCGTGGTAATAAGCGATTACCCTGACATTGAAACGTGGGTCATTGGCGGCCATTCTTTTGGCGGTGCTATAGCCTGTTCCTATGCAAAAGACCATACTGAAACGATTACGGGTGTGGTGCTGTGGGCAGCTTATCCATCGCCCGCTTTCAGCATCACGGATACAGATTTAAAAGTCCTGTCTATTTACGGAACATACGATGGGCTGGCCACGGTAGAAGAAATCGAGGCATCGCAAGCAGACCTGCCTGCAAACACAAAATTTGTGGCGATCGAAGGCGGCAATCATACCCAGTTTGGCTGGTACGACGTCTATCCTAACCCGGTGCAGCCGGGCGATAACTCTCCCGGAATTACCAGGGAGCAGCAGCAGTGTCAGATTATATACCATACCGTCAAGTTTCTTGGGCAGGTAAACAAGAGGTTCTGCGCTGCAACGTTTCTGCTGGGTAAGCAGGATCAACAAGTTGACGCATTAAGACGGTTCCGTGATATGGTACTGGTTAAAAGCACTATGGGCAAGAATTTGATTAAGATATATTACAAAAATAGTCAGCGCCTGGTTGCACTGTGCGAGCAGAAACCGGCAATAAGAATTTTTGCAAAAAAACTGCTCGAGATACTGGTTCCGGTACTACAGTTACTGTGTTATTATTATTATTATTAGATTATTAACATACCGGAAATATTTTAGATTATAGTGGGCGCAGGCCGCAGCGTCTGCACAGGCTGTACCCATTTTTTGGCCAACACCATGTGCTGCGGCACCTGCTGCAAGCTACTGCAGCTTACTCCAAACTTCCTCAGACCAAGTGCTGATATATTGCCAGTCTCGCCAGTCAGCGCTGTCCTTAAAATCAAGCACCTTCTCCAGAATTCTCAGAACAATTTTTTCAAAAAAATTATAGCGGTTCGTTTTAAAGTCAACCGCGCCTCCAAAAAGACCGATTGCGAGCGGGGTGATGCCGGGATAGCGCACAAGGATCGGCTCCACAAATGACTCTTGAACAGCAGCTTTGTTGTCAGGCGTATCATCATACATTGCAGCGCAGACAATAAAGAGCGCTGTTGGCTTTGAAGACAAAGTTGCATAAAAGTTCTTTAAAAGTTTGCGGGCATCCGGCAGCCAGTTAAACTGATAGATGGCGCTGCCGAGGATAATAACATCATACGCATCCACAGACAGGACGTTTCGCGCCAGCCTGACATCCACCTGAAATCCCCGTGCACATAATTCAGTGCCGATCCCTTCTGCAACCTCTGCGGTTGAGCCATGAATCGTATCATAGGCTACAAGAATTCTTTTTGCTTCCGGATGCTCTTCGCCACAGCTAATTTCTATCAAATCTGCCGGCGTCCGTGGATAAGAAAAAAGGTTTGCAGGAACAACAAGCACGCTGAAAAATATTAGCAGCATTGAGAGCACTTTCACGAAAAAAATATTAGAAACTACAGATAATCTACCCTTCATATTTAATTCTCATCCCTTCGTGGTGTAAGTTCTTACGCCCTGAAAATAAAATAGACTGCGCCCAATATACACAACCCGGCCCACAGATAATCCAATTTCATCGGTTGCTGCATGTATAAGACCGTAAACGGAATAAATACGGTGAGTGTTATTACTTCCTGAAGTATTTTTAATTGGGACAGGGTAAGCTCAGTATAGCCCACCCGGTTTGCCGGAACCTGAATCAGGTATTCAAAAAACGCAATCCCCCAGCTTATGATTGCAGCAATGAACCATTTTTTATCTGATAGGTTTCTTAAATGCGCATACCACGCAAAGGTCATGAAAACATTGGACAATACCAGCAATATCGATGTCTGAATAATAACGGGAACATGAAATAGCACTGCATTACACATGTCGCTTTCAATCACCTAATCTTTATTACAGCCCTCCACTCTATCTCTCACGACTGCTACCAGATTCTCAAGCTCACTTTTTTTCAAGTAGAGCAAAAAATTAAGCGGCGCATCTGTTCGTAACAGACCCTGTAAAATCTTCAATAATTCTTCCTTGTTCATGTTTTTATACATAGCGATGTCCTTACTGTTACACTGTGCCTCGCAACCACATATTACTCCATAGCGACTTTTTCAACAGTTTGTTTCTGCACCCATCCCCGTTTGCCATCACGCAGACGAATTTTCACCCATCCATCGCCCTCTTCCAGCCAATCAAATTCAGTTCCCTCATGTAATGCAAACAGGGCTGTGTCATTATTGCTGCCCCCCGACCTTACGGTTATTTCTGTCGCGGTAACGACCCCTTGCGGATTATTGTATATGTCATACGCTTTTACCGCGGCTGATAAGCCGAATACTGTTACTGCGCTAATAAGAATATAAAGGGCCAGAGGAAGATAGTCCAGCTTTTTAAAAAGAAGCACCAGTGCGATACTCCACATACCGCTATGCACAATAACAAAAACGGTAACCAGTTCTTTCAAGCTCAACCGTGAGTACCAGAAACAGAAACTTTTTAGAAAGTAGTATGGGTCGCGGCCTTCAATTTTATCACTGGTGTGCTGAAGTGTATACTGGATGTTTGCCAGCAGGTCCTCATTGCGGGGCATAAACAGTTCTGCCTTACGATAATTAACCAGGGCCTTGCCCATCTTTCCGCTCTTCAAATACGCATTGCCAAGATTGTAAAATATATCGCCATTGATGACTCCACGCGCACGAAGTGTTTCATAGAGTTCTGCCGCCTGTGCAAAGCGGCCGTCCCTGTATGCCTGGTTGGCAGTAAAAAAAATATGGGTGGGATCAGCTGTGTCGGGACTCTTATCGTTGGCACTATGAACCAAGCCGCGTGCACAGATTACCATAACACTGAAAAGCATGAGACTGAAAGTTTTTTTCATAATCTTTATCTCATTTTTTTATCCATTTCTTTGGCAGCCTTTTGCAGGAAGCTGAGCATCTCTTCCCGTTCGTGCCGGGAATAATTCTTAACAGCAAACTGCGCAGTTTCTATTTTTTCAACCGTATTTTTGAATTTATCGATGGTTTCCCGCGCCACGCGGGCATCAATAAGTTTTTGCTCAATTTCTGCAGACGTGAGGGCGCTGCCGCTCACATTGAGTATGTCGCCAATAAAATCCCGTATTGCCTTTCCGGCATCACGGTAAAATGGAAAGTCATCTTGCGCGATGGATTTTTTTATAACAGCAAGTTTGCGATTAAAATTTTTAAATGCCGTTCTTCTGCGGACCAGAGCAGATTCTGTCGCAGATTTTTCTTTCCGGTGTTTGAGCATATAACAACAGCTAAAGCTAATAATGGGAAAAAGAATAAGTAGTGCAGTTACCCAGTTAAACAAAAAGAGATTGACGGGGGTAAGGACTTCAACAGAGGTATGAATGGGCAGAATGTCTTTACCGATAATTTTAATCTCCTGCCGTGCGACACCGGATGGCGCAGATTCTGCCACCTGCAGCTTTTCTTTTTCTTGTGCCGGAAATACTTCCAGTGTATGGGGCTGCGTGCGCGCCGTTTCATATCTGCCTGACTGCGGGTTGAAATAGCAAACCGCAATTGCAGGTATCTGCAGGGTCCCCTCATGCAGCGGCACGAGAGCTTTTTTAATTGTCAGGGTGCCGCCGACCTGTTCTCCAACGACGTGCTGCTCAAACGATGGCTTGTCATCATACACCTTGAACCCGTCAAGGTTTTCAAGCTTAATGTCTAAAAAGCCTTTTAAATTGCCGGTCCCGGTGAGGGTGAGCGTAAAGGTTGCAGACTCCCCGACTTCAAGCTTCTGTTTGCTTATTTCTGCGGTTGCACGAAAATTACCCACCAGATTGGTATAATCAAAAGGTTTCCCTTCTTCAGGCAAAGGTTTGACCAAAATTTCAAGCGGCGAAGTCCGCAATATTTTTGACTCAGTCTGAGCAAAACCAAAGAAAGAATCGTCAAAAAAGGGGTCATTAAAAACCCCGCCGCGACGCTGCCGTTTCACTACCACATCGCATTGCAATGTGGAGGGCGAAATAGTCAGCACGCCCGCCTGCGCCGGAAAAAGCGCTTGTTTTATTTCAGAAACTATGAACTGCTGTCCATTTATGACTGTTTGATACTCTTTTTGCTTTTCTAGTGGCACAACGATACATCCTTCAAATGAGGGCGATTCGGCAAGCCGTGCATTGGCAACTCTAATCCGACGATAAAATTTCAACGTGTAAATAATCTGCTGATTGACGTAGGGATTGGTGTTATCCACTTCCGCGGTTACAAATAGTTCTTTATCAGACGTTTCAGCAGGGCGCGCAACAGCTTTACGGACAGTAATTTTTACCGTGTTGCTGGTGATTTTTGAGCCTTTATAGTCAAGAGTGGCTGGCCCAATGATGAAGACACCTTCCTGCTTTGGATAAAGCAGGTAACTGTAATCAATGTGCGCGGACATCTGACCGTTTAAAATTTGAACGCGGGAAGTGCTGCCCTGTCGTATTGACTCAAATGACGGCAGCGCGGGAAGTCTCGGCTCGCCACCATTGCCTGCAACCGAAATGGTGAGATTAATGACATCCTCCAGGGTGGCGATTTCCTTATCAACTGTAATGGTGAGGGATGCAGTATCGGCAAACTCAACCGAGCATATAATTAAAAAAATAAAAACAATGAATACCGTCGCTATACGATACATCAGATTTGAACATCTACAATGGTTACCAGTCCTTATCGGGTCGGTACTGCCCGGCAATGTTTTCCTGGGTTTTCTTTTTGGCAAATTTATCGCGATTTTCTTTAATGCTGTTAAGCCATTGATCTGCCTCTTCTTTTGTCATGGGCCGCACCTGCTGAGGAAGCACCTGACCCCTCTCAACTTTATCTCCCTGCTCATTCTTTGCAGAGCTTAGCTGTCCCTGAGTCTGCGGCTGTTCTTCGGGCTTTTGTTCACCAGCCTGGGACTGCTGTTCCTTTTGCTCCTGCCGGCTTGTCTCTTTCTGCTCTTCCGGCTTCTGCCCTTGCTGCTGTTGCTTCTTTTCCTGCAGTTTATTCTGGTCCTGCTGCTGGCCCTGGTTCTTTTGCTGATCTTTTTGTTGATTTTGTTCCTGCTGTTTCTCTTCCTGGTCTTGTTTCTGCTTTTGTTCCTGCTGTTTTTTTGCAGTTTCCTGCGCTTCATTAATGCGCCTTTTTAACTCCTCACGGGCAAACTCAAGATTATGCTGTGCATCCTGGTCTTGCGGATCTAAATCCAGCGCTTTCTGGTAATATTCAATCGCCTGTTCTAACTTTCCTTGGCGAAACAGCGCATTGCCGCAACCATACAATGCTTTCTCTTGAAGCTTTTCATGAGGCGCTGTTGCCGCTACATCAAGATAGCCTTTAAGTGCTTCTTCATAGTTTTTCATTTTGTAATGGGACGAGGCTATATTGTATCGCAGATTTGCATCGCCGGCATTCTCGATCTGACCTTCTATGTAAGTTTTAAGCGCCTCATCAAATTTCCCCTCGCGATACAGTTTGTTTCCTCTTTGCAGCGTGTCGTACAGTGAGGCTGCGTCTGTTTTTCCCATAAACAGATACAGAAGAAGATTAAACGCCAAAAAAATAATTTTATACATAACCCTGACACAATAAATGGATCAAAGATGGGAAGATTCAAAGGTCCACATACTGCGAAAAAAATCACATAGGCTTTTGTATCCAAAACTTGATGATTATTACTTTGTATTTTTAACAAGTTCTCGCAGATTTTCAATACGAAAATGAAAATGGCCTGAAACCATTCACCCCTGCGGGCGGAACAGCTTCAGGCCATTTATCTCTACGGTTGCTGAAACGAGATGCTATTTAGCTAAGGCATATACCAGAGACGTGAAGCCTTTCTCCATCGCTTCTTTTGCCTGTTTGGCGTTTATTATCTTCTTCTCTTGCAGATACTCAACCAGCCTGAAAAAACCGGTAAGCAATATACGCCGGTGCATTTTAGCATCTATAATGCCCTTGCTTTTCAATAGGTCGCAAAGCTCGAGCATAAAATCATCCATTTCGGCAAAATTCTTGGCCTGTGCTTTAGTCAAAATGCTCATAATCTCATGACCTCCCTTCAACTACATGCTGTTTAATAATAGTACTTTTTCTTCTTCTTTTCAGCTTCAGACATGTACTTGGCGCGCAGTGGCGCAAGATCTTTTGCCACATAGTCAAGCCCAAGCTGTTTCAGCTTCCGTTCGCTGGGGAAGCCTGTTCCCGGCTCATAGTCGCGGTACTTATAGTATTTCTGCAGCATTTCGGTTAAGGGGAAAACCACGCCCACATTGGTCTGATAATCAACCCGCTGAGGCATTGGTTCCTTGGTGAACCGTTCTGGGACGGTGTCTTCTCGCGCACCGGACATTAGCCGTGCCCAGTATGCACGCTCCAGGTTATAGATGCGCTCACCAATTTCCTGGAACTCTTCTTCAGTAAAGTCAAGACCGGTTACTGCATTGAGATATTCAACCTGGTCGGGAGTAAGCACTGCATAGGACCAGTGGGTAGTGAAGCAACAGACCTGCAAGCAGTCAGTCGTTGTCTTCTGGTTTTCTTCGTAGTAAACCATATAGGGCTTGCCGACAGTGGTAATAGGCTTGTTCGGACGCTCGTCACCCAAAATCTTGGTATTGAGACCTGGATAAAGAGCGCCAGAAAGTTCCAGACAGCAGAGTGAACGCAGATGGTCACAACCGCCGCGGGTGCCCATGGCAAAGGAAAGCCCGTAGCCAAAACCAAGGCCGCGTGGGTCGTCGCCCGGCAGTGTCATGCCGCGGGTGGTGATGGTATAGTAGCGGGCTTCATCAGGCAACCCTAACTTTGTAGCTGCCCTTTCAGCGCCTTCGGCAAGTATTGCTCCAAAGCCCTGGCGCAAAGCGATCATGGGAATAAGCTTATCTACAACTTCCTCGTTACCCCATTCAAGCTCAAGACCGCCGGTTTCTTTGGTGGTGATATAGCCTTTTTCATACCATTCCATTGCAGTCGAAATCACGCCGCCGGTCTCAATGCCGTCCATGCCATAATCATTGGTTAGGCGGGCATTGTGCCAGATGTCATTGGCATCTTCAATAATGCCAATACGCGGACCCGTGGGTACCGAATGTTCATATTCCGGTCCCCCGAATTCCTCGCCAGCCCATTTGCCCTCTTTAATCTGGGTAAACCTGCCGCAGCAGATGGGGCACGCGAAACAACCTTCGCGGTGCTTTAAAACCGTTTTGGCATGAGTTTCGCCCGACATATTATTTGCCAGCGGCGTTGATCCTGCTTGAAAATTTCTCCAGGGAAGCCAGCCGTCACGATTGGCAATGTTGATCAGGCATAGGCTGCCGAATTCATACAAACCAATCTTCATGGGATCGTTTTTAAATGCCTGTCTCAAACGGTTACAAACATCCATCATAGCTTTCGGATCAGCGATTTTTACGGTGCCGGAACCACGCACCGCAATTGCCTTCAGGTTCTTGGAACCAATCACACCGCCATGTCCGGTACGGCCTGCTGCCCGCCACACATCATTGAATGTGCAGGCAAACCGCACCATATTTTCACCAGCAGGCCCGATCATAACAATATGAATGTCCTCATCGCCCAGCTCTTCCTTAATCATCTGGTCTGCCTCACGGGGGAATTTACCCCAGAGATGCCGTGCATCCCGAATCTCAACCTTGTCATCGTCAATCCAGATGTAAACCGGGTGTTTGGCGCGCCCTTGGACGATCACCTGGTCGTAACCCGCATATTTCAGTTCTGCGCCCCAGTGGCCGCCCATGTTTGAGTCGCCAAATCCGCCGGTTAGAGGACTTTTACAGGTAACCGTCACGCGCCCGGTTGATGGCGCAGCTGTACCGCTTACGGGTCCCACGCCAAAGCATACCCTGGCAGCAGGGTCAAAGGGATCCATGTTCGGCGGCACTTCATTGTAAATGACATCTGAATTAAAGCCCCGTCCGCCTAACCATTTACGACGATATTCGTAGGAGAGAGGCTCTTTCATTATCTTTCCCGAGGAAAGATCTACACGCAGTCTTTGTCCAGCCCATCCATACATAGTCTTAACCCTCCTCTCCAGCTTTAGCAGCTTCTAATCGTTCCATCAGCTTCGCCCGGCGCTTGGCCTTAAAGGCAACAGTTGGGCTCGTGTAGGTTATTGCGCCACTCGGACACCAGTCAGCACAAACCGGTCCGGCATCACGGCCTTCACAGAGATCACATTTAAACGCTTTGCCTGTTTTGTAGTGCATATTGATGACGCCAAACGGGCATGCCATTGCGCATTCCTTGCAGCCGATACACTTATCAGCATTAATTTTGGTGATTCCTGCCGTGGTGTCCATGTAGCAGGCACCGGTGGGACACACTGCGGCGCAGGGTGCGTCAGTGCACATATCGCAACCGACGACAAAGGATTCTCCAAATCTCTCATTTCTCACGACAGCTACCCGAGAAACCACTTTCCCGCACTCGCCATCATGGTAGAGAGAACAGCCGACTACGCAGCTCCTACATCCTGTGCATTTTTCCTGATTGTAAACCAGGACTTTTCCATTACTCATAATCGTTCTCCCTTTCAAAACAGTTACACTAGTTGGTTAACGACTGCCGCCCACTTCCCGTGAGCTCACCTTAAACGGTTCCTTTACTCAACACCTCCTTTCCAGTTTATTGTTCTTTTGACTTTTAATATCCCCACAAAGGAAAAGCCTGAATGCTATTATAGTAAATGATATCTTAGCATTGCAGGCTTCCTTTGCAATTACGGCGGGCTGAAGATTCCTCCAACCTTTTCGGCCACTGAACAATATGCCGTGGCTCGGAAGACCGATGCATACCCATCAGTTAATTTAATATTTTTCACAAAGGCCATGAGTAGCATAATCAAAATTGCGTGTCAATAATTACTTTTATTATAATTTGCTTTCTTTTTTACACATCAGGCGCGCCGAACAATTTCGGAAAAACAAAAAATATTTTGCGTAATATGACTTATTACCTTAAGTAATGTGAGGTGATTTCTCAGATAATTTTTACTTAAACCGGCGCTTTGTTTCCGCTGCCTTTTATAGACATTCAAGTTTTTTCTCTTATGCTGTTTGTCTTTATTTCATTTGAACAAAGTCCTGAAAGACATGTCAGGACTTTCCCCAAAAAATTTAAGAATCAAAGAGGGGCAGTTGATTTTCATTG
>CAZQKW010000039.1:0-31549 GCA_964594075.1 uncultured Thermodesulfobacteriota bacterium
ACTCATTGCTTACTTTTTCCCCGAAAAACTGTAAATAACGCTGGACTTTCTTACAAATTAGGCATGGAGAATAAACGACAGCAGACCGGGTTAAATATCCGGGTCTGCCTTTATAATAATAGGTTTTGCTGTCATTTTCAATTGACATCATTGCTTCATTCAATATACTGCACTATAACCGAAATAAATATTTTGTGATACTTCTGTTTTCAGTTCAAAAAAATTATTTTTACCCGGTGGTTGATGAATCAAGCGGGTAATGTAGATGCGCTAATTTTGTAGACATATGAAACATTTTTATACACCGCATGCCATGTTCAGGCTGTTTATCCTTATCATTTTTTTTGCCAGTATTATCGGCACTGATACGTCATCTTCGCTGGCAAGTGTGCCAAAAACACGCCGCTCAGCGAAGCCTTCCCCGGCAAAACTAAAAAAAATAACCAGCAAGGCCTTTAAGCCCAAAGCATGCCCCCCAAAACCTCAGTGGCTACTCAACCCTATGCCGCCGATCAGCACCACCTCTATACAATGTGACGTATCTTTGCTGTCAGTCATTGCTCAAGCGCGCACCCTGCTGCACAATGAGCGCGTTTCGTATATACCATGGTCGCGGGGACGATCGGAAAAACGTGAAGTGAAGCTTGCTCTGGCCAACCTTAAAACCGGTGCGATACGTATTGCGTCGGGCTGGATGAGCGGTGATAATCTGTTTCTATATAATAAAAATATTCAGTATGAAGTGGAATGGATGAACGGGTTTAATTCAGCTATTAATATTATCGAGCCCGATAATACCGCTGTGGTAGCCATCCTTTACGCCGTGGAGCCACACCGTCAAAAAATATACGGCACATCGGCAATCCTTTATACGCCTTTCTCAAGTGCCCTTCTGCAGCCCGAGCTGGTGCAGGCCGGCAAACAGTATTTGCTGAGACAAATCGCCGTGGCACAGAATGAACTGCACCATGTCGCATCGCAGGCGTTTCCCGGACGTTCACTGAAGCGTTCACCGGCATTCTCTGCGGAAGACTATTTACATATCATTCTGGCTGAACAGATGGATCCCGGAAGATTTTATGCGATTATGGGAGATAATGCGCGGCTGGGTAAAGGGCAGCAGGTTAATTTCAAGCAGCTTGCCGATCGGATTTTGGTCATTGTGGGGGCTAATCAGGGAACTGCATATCGTTTCACGGGAAGTCCGGCTGGCGCTCGCGGACTTACTCAATTTACTCCGGTGGGAATGCGGACCGTTTGGGACAATTATCCCGATTCCGGCATCCCGCAGAATTTCTTCAAGGCAACCAGCAATCATGATAGCGCTATTAAAGCCAAAATTTGCCTGCTGGATCACTATCTTGCCCTGCTGGCGGCAGCCTATCCGCGGCTACTGGGTTCGGGATATGAAAAATATGCTGCCGCAGCAGCATATAACGGAGGGCCAAAACGGGTTCTGGATGGCCTGAAGCAATTTGGCGTGCACTGGCTCAACCCCCGGGTGCGTCTTGCACATTTGTCAGGCAAACAGAGCCGCACCCGCAGAGAGCTGCTTGAATACCAATGGCTCAAAAATAATCAATATCATGAAACATTTGTTTATTTAATGAAACTGCATGCGCTTGATCAGGCTGCGCTCTATAACACTGATAAAGAGATTCCGGTGCAGGCGGTAAAAAATGTTGTTGAGGGGAATGCCACTGCCAGGGATTGAAGAACCAGAGGCGGTGCGGCGGCTCTGGTGGTTTATAAATGCTGCGCAGGGAGCTATGTGGCAGCCCCCATACCGTTGTGGTGTTTCATGAACTGGCGGGAGAGAGAGGTTTTAGTCACCGGCGGTGCCGGCTTCATTGGATCCCATATTGCCCGACGGCTTTTAAGCGAGGGAGCACGGGTCCATATTCTTATAAAAAAGGGCGAGTCGCGGTGGCGAATACAAGATGTGTTTTCTCATCTTACCGTTTGGGAAGCTGATCTTGCTGATTTTGCATCTCTGCAACAAACCGTGTCGCACTGTAATCCTCACGCAGTTTTTCATCTGGCAGCGCTCGTAAATAGCGCCCGCTCCTGGGAACTGGTCCCGGATATGATTCAAAATAACATCGTCGGCACCGCCAATTTATTGATGGCATTGAAAGACAGAGACTGTGAGGTCATTGTCCACACCAGCTCATTGGAAGAATATGGTTTTTTAAATGCGCCGTTTATTGAAACCCAGCGTGAATCACCCGTATCCCCCTATTCCTTTTCAAAATTGTCAAGCACAGTCTTCTGTCAAATGGCAGCTCGAATCTTTAATCTCCCCATACACATTCTGCGTTTATCTCCCACCTATGGGCCGGCACAGGAAGGCCCGATGCTGATTCCGTCAGCGATTCATGACCTTCTGATTAAGAAAGAATTCTGTATGACCGCCGGCGAACAACTGCGGGACTTTATCTATATAGATGATGTGGCGGAAGCGTTTATGCGCATTGCAGAGCAACGGCAGGGTTTTGGCGAGATTTACAATGTTGGGACAGGATTACCCCGCAAAGTTGCAGACATTGTAGAAATGATACAAAAGTATATTGGAAATGACGGCGTGGTGCATCGCGGGGCAATTCCCTATCGCAAAGGGGAAGGAATGGAAGCATTTGGTAGCAGTGAAAAAATGAAACAGCTTACCGGCTGGACCCCTGTCGTCCCATTGGAAGAAGGTCTGAAGAAAACGGTCGAATGGTACAAAGATTTTTTATTCAAACGCCCCACAATGTAAATCAGCACAGAGGCGGGACTGCAATAGCATTGCTCACCACAGAGGAAAATTTTCCTTTTAAACGCTGCCAGGTGCGCTGACGGTAGATAATTTTAATGGTTGAAAAATCCGTTCGTTTAGAGCTTTCCCGGGAAAACTATACCATTGAACCTGCACAATCCTATACCATAGACCGTTTCCGCCCTGAAGATGCGCACGCGGTTGCCCGGTGTTTTTATGCAGTATATGGCGATGCCTATTCTGTCCCTACCGTCTATGATCCCGATTCTCTTATAAAAGCAAATGCAGAGGGAAGGCTTTATTCCATTGTGGCACGAACGCGGAAGGGAGATGTCGTTGGCCACTGTGCACTATACGCCTCACCCTGCTGTGAATTTCTTTTTGAGGAAGGGCAGTTGGTGGTGTTTCCCGCATACCGAAACGAGGCGGTGGCAACGCAACTGGTGCGCTACGGACTTGAGGTGCTGGCTCCCCGGTTGCCGGTGCATGAAGTATTTGGCAAGGCAGTGTGCAACCATACCATTTCACAGAAAATCGGCGTTGAGTGCGGGTTTGTTGAAACAGCTCTGGAACTTGATTACATTCCTGAATCAGCATATCGTAAGGAAAAAAGCGCCGCAGGCCCGGTTTCAGGGCTGTGGATGTTTCGCTGCTATCAGGACGCTGTGCATAATGTTTTTTTGCCGGAAGCCTATGCAGACATTCTAAGCTATCTATATGCCGCAGCGAAGAGGAGGCGACATTGCAGATTATCACGCAGGCGCGGATTTCCTAATACAGCTTCCCGCGCGCAGGTGCATTTTTTTGGTGTGCAGAATGTTGCCCGCATATATGTTGAAACCATTGGCTGCAATTTTGCCTCTGTTATAGAAAATCTTGAACAGACCGTTAAAGAAAACAGGTCTCGCATTACCCAGGTATACTTGCCGCTGGGAACGCCTTCCATAGCTGATGCAGTTGAGTTGCTGAATGAACGCGGATATTTTTTGGGCGGTCTGTTGCCGCGCTGGTTTAACCAGGATGGACTGCTGATGCAAAAGACAAGCGGCAGGCCGCATTTTGAACAGATATGTGTTTATTCGGCAGGCGCGGAACGTCTGCGTGATTTTATCAGGAACGACTGGGAAGCATCGACACGCAGACGATGACACAGTCTTTGAGACGGCACCTGCAGTACGGATTAGAGGTACATTGTTATTCAGAAGATTGCTTTAATTATTCCTGCAATTCACTCAAAACGCATACAAAAGGCAAACCCTGAAGGATTACAAACGGGAAAACCAAATAAGAGTGGAGCAACGAACTGTTTCTGTGAACGTGCTAAAAATGTTATTTAGTTTGACACGGTATATAAATTTAACCTATAATCAACAAAAATAAACGACTCTCTTAAACAGGTAAATAACCATGAAATTCTCACTGAAAAAATTTTTACTTGCATTGATTATTTTTTGCTGCATTCCAACAGGTGAACGGGCAGTTCAGGAAGCATCTGCCGTGCAGATCCAAAACAGCCGGTATGCCAGCGTAGCGCTTATGCCCGGGGATTCGCGCTCCATTGAGCTGGAATATGACGGATTATTATGGAAGACCGGCGTGTTTAACCTCTGTTTCATAACCGCGATAATCCCTGACGAAGAAATTCATTACCTTAGCATCACCTTTACCCCTCAAAGCGAGGCAGGAGCTGAGATCGGGTTTTTTACGCTGGGTGCTTTTATCTACGGCAAAGAGGGAGCTTTCAGGTTCAACCAGTTTCTTGAACCCCGGCTCTCGTATGGATCAGAAAATATCGAATATATTATTAATGTGTATCCAGCGTTAAGCATGGGCGTGGTTTTTTCTGCAGTGGCAATAGAATATTTTGATTTTGATTACCCGTTAAAGCTGACGCTGACCGCTACGTTATCTAATTGAGGATAGTGAAAATTACGATGATGCAGGCACAGTGGCATTCGCGCAGGGGCTGCAGAGAGCGTATTCTTTTATTCGCGGCATTGCTTGTTACGATAGCTTTCTCCGGTTCCATCCAGGCACAAACCACCACAACCACTACGGCAGAAGAGGTTTCAGGTGGCTGGCTTACCTTTCGCGGCAATCCCGCCCACACCGGCGTCAGTGGCCTTGAAGGGCCTGCCGGTCCGTCTGATTCCATTCAGATTAAATGGCGTTGGCAGGTGAATGGCGTTTCTGCGCCGATTAGCGCCTCGCCGGCAGTAACCGAGGATGGAACGGTCATTATTGGCACCGAAGGCGGATATGTTGCTGCCCTCAATCCTGATGGCGGTTCGAACTGGATATACCAGGTGGAGAAGCCGGTAAAGTCTTCTCCTGCCGTTGATGAAAGCGGCAATATATTTGTGGTTACTGCTGACGGTTATATGTATTACCTTTCAGCGAACGGGAAACTAATCTGGAAATCTGACTTTGACCGGCATACCGATTCGTCACCGGTTATTTCCGGGGGCTTTGCCTACCTGGGCACAAATAATAATGAGTTGCTCACCATTACCTTAAGTCCCACTATGAACAGCAGCGGAGACAGCAAAAAGCTGCCGCCCTGGATAGTTCAGCAGTCCTCATTTCTTGCCGCCGGCGCAGTGCATTCATCGCCGGCTTTTTCCGGCAATACGGTCTTTTTTGGCGGCGGAGAATTTATCTATGCCCTAAATCCAAATGCGGGCGCCGCTGGCGGGGGAGAGCCGGTGAATCCGATAAAATGGCAATTTAGAGTAAATGGAACGGTGAATTCATCGCCGGCGGTTTCTGGCGGCAAGGTGTTTGTGGGGGCCGACAATGGCTATCTCTATGCCTTTCCCGAGAATGTATCTTCTGCTGCAATCAACAGCAATGTTTTTGCCTCGGCATCGGATGCGCAATTAAACTGGACTGCTCTTTCAAGCAACACCACTAATATCGCCCTTTGGCAGAGAAAGACCGGCGGTAAAATTCGATCCTCACCTGCGGTGGCTGCACCGGTATCTTCTCCAACCGGTGTTAAAATGGTGTATGTGGGCTCGGATGATGGCTGTCTCTACGCCTTTGATGAAAACGGGCAGTTCAAATGGAAATTCCCGACCAGCGCCCCGATTAGTTCTTCACCGGCGGTTGATAAAAACGGCGATATTTATTTTGGGTCTGAAAATGGCAGCGTGTATGCCCTGCTCCCTGACGGAGCCCTCAAATGGGTGATACGCACCAACGGTCCGGTTCGTTCCTCACCAGCCATCGGCCCCGATAAAAGGATTTATATCGGTTCAGACGATGGTTACTTGTACTGCATTGGCGAAAGCGATGAACCTAACCGGGAACCGGATTTTAAAATCCAGAATAATGCTAATCCCGACACCATAGAGAACGGCGGAAACCCGACCATTATAACCGCGCGCGTGACATCAGCGTCCGATGATCCGAATATTTTAAGCCGTATTGCCTCCGTTACCCTTGATTTGAGTCCCCTTTTGCTCATTGGCATTAACCCCGATACTGGGGATTTTGAAGAAATCACCAAAGTCTTAATGCTTGATAACGGAGAGGGGCAGGATGATTTTGCGGGAGACGGCGTATTTACCTTTGCTTTCGGTATTACTACTGACGAAACTGATTTGGGAATTTATGCCGCGGAAAACGGCATTTATACCTATCTGCTTTTGCTCTCTTTCCTGGAGTTGCCGGTGCCCGCAGTCGGTCCGGTTCCGTTGATGGTCACCGTTACCGATGTCTATGGGCGCAGGGTCAGCAAGCCATTTGCCTTGAATATTGCCCGTAAAATAGAGGGGTTTCTTATTGACTCTTATGAAGATGAGCTAATAAACGGATTAAGCAATCAGACTATTGATGTTTCAATATCTATTACCTCTGGAATCGTAAAAAGCATAACTATTTTCCCCAATACCGGCACACCGGGATCCATTGTGCAGGTCATCATTTCTGGACAAAATACCAATTTTGCGACAAACAAAACTGCGGTGTTAATTTGTAATGATAATAACCTCATTGTTGCTTCAGCGCCGCCCAAGACCCCTGATGTGCAGGTGTTTGATTCTACATTATTAACCGCACAGATCAGCATTAAGGACAACGTCGTCAATGCCACCGGCATATGGGATGTAAAGGTCATTACTGATCGCGGTGGCTGTCCGGAAATCAGCACCGATCTTGAAAGTTTCTGTTCGGTAGAGCCCGGAGATATTGACGGTTGTGAGATAGTTGTGGCAAAAGACGCCTTTACCATCAGCAATACCACTGCCCAGACTTCCGTATTACAACCATCAGCGTCCTCTGCAGAGCAAGACGTTATGGTCGCTGCGCAGGGGCAATGTCAGTTAGAGTTTTCTATGTTTAATCCTGCCGGCGCCCGGGTTAATGGGACACCGTTTCCTTTTGCCAGCGGTTATCCGCGCACCTTTTCTGTGCCGCTCGCAGTTAATGGAAACTGGACGGTGAATATTTCTTCAGGAACCTGCCTGGAGGAACAGGAATTTAAAATCACCGTCCGGGGGAGCAATTATGGTTTATTGACGGGACGGGTTACCAATGGATTTACCGGCGAGAGGATTGACGGCGTTACCATAGCAGCCATCATCGGTGACCTTTCGAATATTCCTAATCCGCTTGATTTAACCAAAACCTCTAATTCAACCACTTCATCAGGCGGCGGGTTTTATATGCTCCCCCTTGCAGCTACCAGAGATAAATATACCGTTTTTGCCACCAAGGATGGATTAATTGATATCAGAAATTATGTTGTTATAGAGGATAAAAAAGAGAGCACCCTTAACTTTTCTCTCAAGCCTGATCTGCGCTGCCCGACCACTACCCTTCTTAAAGGACAAAAACTGAACAACCTGTATGCGTTTCGTGACCAAATCCTTTTAAACAATCCCCAGGGAAAACGCTGGGTGGCGCTCTATTACCAGTATGCCCCCGAGGTAACAGACATTATTTTAACATATCCTGATTTGAGGAAGAAAGCTGCGTCGTTTCTTCTGAAAACGGTTCTTGAATCAGGGAAAATGCTGCACGGCCAAACAGTTGATCGCAGCCTTGGGAAAAAACTGAGCGAGCTTATTGATACCTTGGCAAAATATAGCAGCCCGGAACTTAGGAACGCATTACTATCTGAAAAAAAAGCACTCCTCGATTTTATAGCATCGCCTGCTGATGTGAGCGCTTGCAGGCGCTAATTAATTATCTTCGTCCGCATCTTATTTGATAACTTCAAAGGACTGGACTTCAATTACCTTCTCGCTGATCTCCCGTAACCTGCCGGATTCGGGTATTGTTCTCTTCGTGGTAAATAATTTCCCCCTGACCTTTATCTTTGTTGCATCCCCGAGAAGATTCAGATTCTGCGCCTTATCGCCGGTGAGCCGGTAATAGCCCCCTTCTGCCATGATTGCTGGGCCAGAAAACGGATGACCGGTATCCTTATAATAAACACCCTCTATGGTTATCTCTTCTGATTTGACCGTCTCCACATGACATCCCACAGTAACGAAAAGCATCAAGGATATGAAAACCGTTTTTTTTATTATCTTAGTCTGGGTCATGGCAATTCCTCAATTTTTATTTATGCTTACAGGAACAGACACAAAGTTTCTGAGCGCTTGTATGCGGTGCAGAATCGGCGGATGGCTGTAGCTTAGAAAAACCTTGAGCGGATGAGGGGTGAGGTTGGACAGGTTGTCCACGCTCAGTTTTTTCAGTGCTGCAATCAGAGCTTCCGGTTTACCGTAGGTAGCTGCTGCATAGGCATCGGCAGCATATTCGTGCCGCCGGGAAAGCATGTTGCCAAAAATCCCGAGAACCGTTTCAATGGGGGCATACAGAAAACCGAAAAACAGCAAACTTGCGTAAATTGATATATGTTCCATCTTGAATGCAGCAAACAATCCCTGGTTGTTTAAGAACCGTGAGAGAATGAAAAACATAAGCCCGGTAGTCAGAATGGAAATAAGCAGGGAAACAATGATATGCCTTTTCTTGTAATGCCCCATCTCATGCGCCAGGACTGATACCAGCTCGTCAACGGTGTGTTTTTCAATCAAGGTGTCAAATAGCACAATCCTTCTGAATTTTCCAAACCCGGTAAAAAAGGCATTTGATTTTGTGGAGCGCTTGGACGCATCCATTTTAAAAACGCCTTTCATTTTAAACTTCTGAGCTCGTGCATATTCTTCGATTGTTGCTTTAAGTTCACCTGCCTCCAGGGGGTAAAATTTATTGAACATTGGCATGATGACAACCGGAGCGATATAAGAGAGAAAAATTTGGATGACGATCAATGCCCCCCAGCAATAGAGCCATGCCCAGGCGCCGGTTTTTTCAAAAAACCACAAGACAATTGAAAATACGGTGCCGCCAATTATTGCCATTAACAGCCAACTCTTAAGTATATCCGCAAAAAATGTTTTTACGGTAGTTCTGTTAAACCCGTATTTCTCTTCTATGACAAACGTCGCATAAGCAGAAAAGGGAATATGTGTGATCTGCGAGACAAACAGGAGGATGCCGGCGAAAATGAGTCCCGTTGGGATAGATCCCAGATTAAAACTCCGGGCACAGGCATCCACATAATTGAAGCCGCCAAACAGTATGAAGGAAATCGTCAGTGCAGTGAAAAAAGTGTCGGTGATTATTCCAAACCGGGTGTAGTCCTTCAGATACTGCTGCGATTTTTTATAGTTATCTGCGTCATAATATCCGACAAACTCTTCCGGCAAGTCAGTTTTGAGATATTTTATGTTCAGTATCTCAACAACGACTTCGAGGAGATAGCTGCCAATCAGGATAGCCAGAATAAACAAAAGATAGACATTCATAGTTCGCTCAACGCGATATATTTCCTTTATTGAAAAACTGTTCTAATCTGTTCCCTCAGGGATTTTGTTGCCTGAAGATGTTATATAGCAAAAATGGTGTGCCCCGTCTATTCAGCATTTTTAGCCGCACCGTTCAAGAATAATGAACACCTGGTGAACGTCGGAGAAAATAAGAAATATTTTAATTGGGCAAGTTTTTATTGGAAAATTTTTTCGCAGGGCATTAAAATTTCAAGTATAAATGTTCAAACACAGGAGGAAATCTTTTATGAAAAAATGCCACATTGAAACGTGCATGATTGGTTCTTTTGCAGTATTAATGGCCGGTATCTTTTTTGCCGGACAAGCGTGGGCACTGGAGATTTCCAGCCAGGATTTTAAACATAACCAGCCGATGCCTGCAATACATAGCTGCGATGGGCACAATATATCCCCCCAGCTATCCTGGTCAGGAGCGCCGGACGGCACAAAAAGTTTTGCCCTCACCTGTATTGATCCGGACGCCCCTATGGGAGATTTTATACACTGGCTAGTCTATAATATACCGGCCAGTGCGAAAGGAATTCCCCGCGGCGGACCGTTGCCTGAAGGAGCAACTGAGGTCGCGAATGATTTTGGCAAAACCTCATACGGTGGCCCCTGTCCCCCGTCCGGCACTCACCGATACTTTTTTACCCTCTATGCATTAAAAACTGAAAAGCTCGCCGGATTAACCAAAGATAATTTTATTAAAATGGTCAGGAAAAATCAGCTTGCCACCGCACAGATTATAGGGCTTTACAAACGCCCGTAGTAGCATTCTTTTGCTTTAAAACCCTTTATTGTGGAAAACTGGCTGGCATAATATTGCGAAATCAACAAAAATCGGAAAAATAATATAACTATTTAATTTTACTTATCTTATTAATTGCTCAAAAATTGAGCAAAATGCGTGTCCCCCTTGTTTATAGCCTGTTTTATCAACTGAACAGGATGGTTTTCCACAGGCTTTTCACATTTCCTGTGGATTACCTCCAGGGCACGGATGAAAAAATTCAATTTTAGCTGGGTATGAAATTGTGCTTGATTTTTCCGCCTATCTCTGACCCTCGCGGGCCTCATTTAGCACCTGCCGCGCTGGCGGCAGCAGTACGCAGGGCCGGTTTTGATGTCATTCTCAAGGACTTGGATTTGGAAATGGCGCTTTATCTGCTCCATCCAGCAACCCTGAAAGCGTATCTGCAAAAAGCAGCCGCCAAGCTCAAAACACTGGACATCCACCGGGAAGGCGCAGACTGGGAAATGCTCAACTGGCGGCAGCGGCTGAGCCAGTGCCTGGCAGAAGCGCGCGAGATAATTCCTGGAATTGAGGAACATATACAGGTGCTGAAGGGCAATGCATTTTATGACCGCACGGCCTATTTTGCCGCACGCAAAGCAATTGACCGCGCCCTTGATCTGATATGTGCCGTCCATGACTATAAGGTGCGGTATAAAATGGACGGTCAGATTTTTACAACCCGTTACAAGGAGTATCAGCTTAAGGAATTGCTGCAGGCAGTAGACAATACTGAAGCAAATCTTTTTGGCTTGTTCTATCCGTCTGTGGCCATTCCCAAAATATGTGCGGAACGTCCCGATCTGGTAGGCATTTCTATTCTCAATTTTCAGCAGGTCGTTCCGGGATTGACCCTGGCAAAACAGCTTAAAGAAAAAGGCCTGAAAGTTGTCGTCGGCGGCACGGTGTATACCAAATTTATAGAATCATTAAAAACAGCGCCGGAATTCTTCACCTTATGTGATGCCGTTGTCGCATATGAAGGGGAGACGGCGCTCATTGCGCTGCTTCAGGAAATTAAACAAAACCCGGCCCGTCCTGATTTCTCGCGTATTCCAAATTTAGTTTGGTGCGACGGCAAACGGGTGGTTGTGAATGAGCCCTTTCGTTCTGAAGATCTTTCCCTGCTGCCTGCGCCGGATTTTAACGGATTACCCCTTGATGCCTATTTTGCACCGGCTCGGGTGCTGCCGTATAATCTTGGCAAAGGCTGCTACTGGAATCGCTGCAGGTTCTGTGAAATTTCCTTTATCAATAACCTTGCAGGAAACAGCTATCGCCTCAAACCGGTGCGGCTGATTGTGGATCAGCTTGAGGAACTCTCGGCGCAGTATCAGACGCCATATTTCCAGTTTACTGATGAATCGTGCGCGCCTGACCTGCTTGAAGAAATCGCAGAGCTCATTATTGAACGAAATCTTACGCTGCGCTATCTGTGTTATGCGCGGCTTGAACCAGGGTTTTCGGTTCGGCGCCTGCAAAAGCTTTATAGGAGCGGTCTGCGTAAATTGCTGTTTGGGCTTGAATCAGGCTCTGATTACATCCTCAATGCAATTAATAAAGGGATTACTGCGGCACAGGCAGAACAGGTGCTGCACAACTGCACGGCTGCCGGAGTTAAATTCCGGCTGTTTGTTATTCTTGGTTTTCCAGGTGAAACGCTTGAGCACGCATGGGAAACAAGAAATTTTCTCCGGCGCAATGCAGCGCTGCTGGCGGATCCGCTTAACAGTTTTGAGGTCAACTTGTTTCATTTAGACAGCAATTCGTGTTATGGGAGGCAGAGTGCTGATTTTGGCATTGTATGCTCGCAGAATGGCACCGGCGAGTTTTATTTAGGGGGGGACCGCTTCCAATTCACAGAGGGAATGGATAAACGCACGCTGCACCAGTTTGCGCGGGAAGTGCGTCATGAGCTTTATGAACGTGCTGCTGTGCCGCTCAAACACAGCGGCTGGGAAGAATATTCGCTCCTGACGATATGCCATAAGGAAAAAGCAACAGCAAAAGAAACGGTTAATAGTGAATAGTGAAGAGTGAATAGTGAATAGTGAAAGAATGGATCTTATGAAAAAACAAAAAACTTCCAAATGCTATGGCTGGCGAGGGAAAATTCTGCGGGTCAATCTTACCGCTAAAACAATTCAGGAAGAGGATTTGCCGGAAGAATTAATGACCGGTTATATTGGCGGGTCAGGGCTTAATGCGCGGCTGTTATATGACTTGTTGCGCGGCAATCCGCAGACAGATGCCCTTTCACCCGATAACCCTCTTATTTTTGGATGTGGCCCCGCGGTAGGAACGAACTTTCCGTGTGCGACCAGGTTTACGGTGACGGCCAAGAGTCCGTTAACGGGAATTTTCGGCGATTCAAATGCAGGAGGATATTTCGGCATACAGGTCAAAAAAGCCGGTTATGATCATATTGTTATCACTGGCGCCTCAGAAACGCCGATTGCCTTGCTCATTAAAGAAGGAACTCCCGCGCAATTGATTGATGCCCAAGACCTGTGGGGGCGTGACACCTATGAAACGGATGCGTTGATTGAGAAAAAATTTGGCGCATGCGAATCAGCTCGCATCGGTCCCGCGGGAGAACATCTTGTCCGCTACGCAAATATTTTTTCCGGCAGAAAACGGGTGGGCGCCAATGGCAGAGCAGGCATGGGATGCGTAATGGGATCAAAGAAATTAAAAGCCATTATAGTCAGTGGTTCGGGAACAGTACCGGTAGCGGATAAAAACAAGCTTGATGAACTGGCTTCCCGCTATCGGGAAATCTGGGGAAAAGGTCCGGGCACTGCGGCAAATGCAGAATATGGAACCCTGATGCTCATTGCCCAGATCGGCGCTGAAGTCGGCATAAAGAATGATCAGGAAAAAATAAGCGAAGAACAATTGAACCGCTATGACTTGGGGGAATTTATCACTCAGTATAAACGCGGCAAAACAGCCTGTTACCGCTGTCCGGTTGGCTGTTCCCAGAAGTGGGGAATTGATGAAGGCCCGTATCGGGGCGAAAGCGGCGATAAAATAGAATTCGGCCATTATTTGCATCTTGGCCCGTTGTTAGGCGTATTTGATTTCCCGTCAATGTTTCATTTGTCAGATCGAATAAATCGGCTGGGCATGGACTGCACCCAGTTTGGCTGGAACCTTGCCATGGCCATGGAATGCTTCCAGCGTGGCATATTAGGCTCCGAGGCTACCGATGGCATTGAGCTTGACTGGGGAGACGTTGAAATGATCTCGCGCCTGATGGAAAAAGTTGCAAGCCGGGACGGCTTTGGCGACATTCTGGCAGAAAACATCCCGGAAATGATCCGCAGACTGGGACCAGCGGCAACGCCCTACGGCTTTCATACCAAGGGGATGACCTTCCCTTACAATCGCAAAGAGGTTTTGCCGATGAGCTTGGCTTCGTCGGTTGCTGCCCGCGGCGCCGATCACATGAAGGGGCATCCATTCTCCGGCCTGGTCGGGGCCCAAGAGATGCTGGAACGAATCTTCGGTCCGGACATTCCGGCAGAGATCACCGATCCTCGCAGTCCGGTGGCAAAGGGCCGTGTCGTCTGGTGGCATGAAAATTACAAAATGGTGATGGATTCCTTGGGGCTTTGCTTCATTCCTATTGCGGCTACGTCCATTTATGGTGAGCCGCTGATTTTAATTGAAGAGTTAGGGGAAATTTACCAGGCGATTACGGGCAAGGATGCCGGCACGCTGTTTGCCGCTGGCGAACGGGCATACCAGGTGGAAAAATCCTTTAACGCGCTGCAGGGAATTAGTAGAAAAGATGATATTCGGCAAGGCACCACACGCGGACAGGAAGACCCGATTCATCATCCGGGCATGCTTGATGAGTATTATTTTTACCGCGGTTGCTCCACTGAGGGCCTGCCGACCCGCAAACGCCTCGAGGAGTCCGGGCTTACAGATATAGCAGACGATCTTGCCCGGGCAGGAAAAGTTGCAAATCGCGAGTGTCCGCCTATTGAAGATCTGGTGGCACACACGTAGTCTGCAAGAGTCAGAATAGTTTTTAAGAAATGTGTCGCTAACACCGGGTCTCGAGCCACGAAGATATGTTTTTTTTCATAGCCGGCATTCAGCCCAAGACCAAAACACTTGATAAAACCCCTCGGTTTTGCCCGGTGTGCGGCATGCAGCAGGCATATCTGAAAAGAATAGACCATTACCTGAGCCTTTTTTTCATCCCCCTGGTTCCGGTCAAACAGGGACAGCCCTTTCTTGTATGTGAAAACTGCGAGCGAGTCCGGATTGAAAAAGAACACCAGTATGAGGCACCGTCATGGGATGCTGAAAAACGATGCCGGTCGTGTGGCAGGGCTTTAGAAAAGGATTTTTTGTTTTGTCCGTATTGCGGCAGACAGTTGTAAATGGGGAATGAAGGTTGCAGGTTGGGAAATTAATTCTTTAGTTTGAATCGCACAATCCGCATTATGCAGACCCTCACACTCAATCCCAAATCCCGAATCACTCACCATGCCTGCGTTGATGTTTATTATCATGGGGATCAGGCTGTTGCCGCATGTATTGTGTTTGCAGACTGGCGCCATGACCGCATTACACACACCGTCATATCCCGCATAAAGCACATCAAACCCTACCGGCCTGGCAAATTTTTTGAACGGGAACTGCCATGCATTCTGCACGTGCTCAAAAAAACAACAGTTTTGCTTGACGCGGTTGTAATTGACGGATATGTGTGGCTTGATGAACATTCCCCCGGTCTGGGCGCACACCTGTATCATGCTCTGGGCGACAACATTCCAGTAATCGGTGTTGCCAAATCAAGGTTCAAAGAAACGCTTCATACGCAAAAAGTTTTCCGCGGCAAAAGCCACCGCCCGCTCTATGTTACCGCTGCCGGTATTGATCCAAAAGCGGCAGCAGATTGCATCCGACAGATGCATGGCGCATTTAGAATCCCGACTCTTTTGAAAAAGGTTGACGACTTGTGTAGAAAAGGGCAAGCAATTTGAGGAACACAAAGAGAATTCGTAAGCCGTTGCTCGTAACTCGCGTTTCGTGTGCGGTATTACGATCATATTTTTTCAAAGAACGAACGGAGTTGGGACAGGGATCATTATACCCTGTTTTATCTAAGCATCGCTTCGTCAGTGTTTTCCAGTGGTAAAATAATTTTATGATAGACCAACAGCAGGTAATGCTTGGTAGTCTCTATCTCCTGCGCATCCCTGTGCCTGGACGGCAGGGCGAACAACAGGTGCAGGAAGAAGACGAGGAAAAGAAGGAGGAAGAAAAACCTATCCT
Source organism: uncultured Thermodesulfobacteriota bacterium (assembly GCA_964594075.1). Taxonomy (GTDB): domain Bacteria; phylum Desulfobacterota; class WTBG01; order CAIYCZ01; family CAIYCZ01; genus CAZQKW01. The sequence goes on from CAZQKW010000039.1 coordinate 15,698, forward strand.
CTGCGCTCAGTGCAACGCTATTATTACCCGTCCGGCAGAACGCATTGAAGTTCAGGCGGCACATCAGCACACTTTTTTTAATCCGTATGGCATTATATTTCAAATCGGCTGTTTCCGGCAGGCCCCCGGATGCCGGTATCTGGGGCCTGCCACGGAAGAATTCAGTTGGTTTCCGGGGTATAGCTGGCGAATCGCGATTTGCAAATCCTGCCTGACCCATTTAGGCTGGCTCTATACTGCGCCGGATAAGGAAGGATTCCATGGCTTGATTCTTGATTGTCTGATTCAACCTGAATAAAAACAGGGGACAGACATGAGGTCACGGTATGCTTAATCTATTGCCCGAGCGTTTTAGGAATCCTTCCTTTTGTAACTGATTGAGAGCGTCTTTTATCTTTTGCACAGGAATATTAAGCCGTTTTATTAAGGATGATTCAGTAATAAGCGGGCATTCTGTTATAATTCTAATAACCATTCCTCTAACCTGTCTGTTTGAACCCGCAAACGTTCCCTGACGCTGATAATGGGCACTTTTCCGAGAAGGATTTGGAAGGGATTTTTTCAGCATCGCGCCGTAGTCCATGAGCGCGTTATACCACTCCCGCGGGTTTCTTGTGTCCAGAGTTTGTTTCACCAGGGGAAGCAGTTCTCGGTCATGCACGTCTGTTTGCCCCTGAAAAAAACAGTGGATAAAAACACTCCGAATATTGGTTTCAATAAAGGCTACCGGCTGGTTGAAGGCAAAGGCTACAATTGAAGCAGCGGTGTTTTTGCCAATGCCGGGAAATGCCATCAATTCTGCCGTCGTTTCTGGTAGCCGGCCATTATAATCTTCCACCACGTGTTCGGCAATCTTTTTCAGAAACAGCGCCCGACGGTTATACCCCATTCCCTGCCAGATCTGAAGTATCTCACGCAATCGTGCTGCAGCCAGAGACATAAAATCAGGAAAAGCCGCTATAAACAGCGGATACTTCTGCAGAACTCTTTCCACCTGGGTCTGCTGAAGCATGACTTCTGAGACAAGGATGTGATAGGGATTGGTGGTTTTTCGCCACGGCAGGTTACGGCCATGTTGGCGATAGTAATAGTAAATTTTTTTGCGGAATGCACGAATCGCAGCAGAAGACAGGGTCAGGTATGGTTGATGAACTGGCATTGCAGCGGTTTCTGGGCGAACTGTGCGGTCGTTCCCATTTCCCTTCCCCTTCATGGGGAGGGGAAACAGGAAGGGAGTGGAGATTTCTTTCTCAAATTATCGCTTGAATGTTTATGGTATCCTGAACAAGTTTACCTAACAATTCAATTTTTTGTTTATCATCCCTGGTCAAGAGCGGTTCAATGCTGTCTATCCGGCGTGCGGTCTCATAGGTATCGTAGGTAACCATCAACATAGGAACTTTGCGTTCTGCTGCCTTTGAAATAATGTGCGATGGCGGCACAACATTATTGGTCAGGATGATACCCACAGCCTGATAATCAAGCGCCACGAGGATCATATCAGTGCGATCGCCGCCAGTAATCATCAGGATGCCTTCTTTTTTCAGGAGCGGCTGCTGAAGTGCGGCATTGACCGACATGGCGCCAATAAAAATATTTTTTACCGTACGGTTCAAGTATTCTTCGCCGGTTACGACCTTGGCAAACAGGCGCTCGCTCAGATAATTGACGGAGAAATAGGTCAAATCTTTCTGATAGGGAATAACCCCGAGAATCGGGACGCCGATTTTCTGAATTTGGGGCAAGTAAGTCTCCTTAAAATCGTCAATGTTTTGGATCTTGTTAATAATGACTCCTTTGAAGGATATGCCGCTCAGATCCATATTCTTTTTTACGTAGGTAATATCGTCAAAGACGGTGTTTTCGTCACCGCTGATAACGATAATTAAATTTCCGCCGATATACCGCGCCAGTGAAACCGCATCAAGGTAAACCGAAATACCATAGGCCAGATCTTTGCCGCCTTCAACAAACAGAATATCTTTGCCCTGTGCCATGTTGGCTGCCAGTTCCGCAACCTTCTCCCGGGTGATTTTCTCGTCATACATGTAGCGCAGTTTTGAATGGTCAAAGCCGATACTCATATCCTCCGGGTTTTCACTGAGCGTAAAGATATTCGCAATCAGGGCTGAATCATAATCCCAAAGCCGCTTTTTATTGTAAATCAGCCGATCGCCAAACGGCTTCAGATAGCCAATTTTTTTGTTAAGAGCTTTAGACAGGCCAACCATAACAGTGGTTTTGCCGGCATTTTTTCTCAATGACGCAATAATAATCTTATTCATGTTTGTTACTCCTATCAAATTTTGAAAGTAAAATTCTCACATCAACAGCCTTCACACCCCTGCCTTCATAGACCCGCAGCGGATTGATTTCAATATCAGAAATGCGCGTGCATTTTTGAATAATTGAGCCCAGCTTAATAATCACCTCTGCCACACCGTCAATGTCCTTTTTCTCCTCGCCGCGAACCCCCAGCAGAAGGGGATAAGACCTGATGTCTTTAATCATATTCATGATCTCTGTTCGTCCGGACGGGAAATAGCGAAACGTGACATCCTTCATGACTTCTACGTAAATGCCGCCCAGCCCCACCATAACGATCGGTCCAAAGGTGGCGTCGCGCCGCGCGCCAACAATAAGTTCCGTACCCGGCTTAACCATCTCGGCTATCTCAACGCCTTCTATGAGGGCGCCGGGATTGTAAGCCCGGCAGTTCTGCATAATTGCCTGGTAGGCATCAATAACTTCATTGCGATTTTCCAAATCCAGCGCAACGCCTCCGGCATCACTTTTATGCACAATATCCTTGGACACCACCTTCATGACCACAGGATACCCGATATCTTCCGAGCAGCGCACCGCTTCATCAAGGTTTCGGGCTATTGAACTTTTGGGGATTTCTATCCCCGCAAGCTTCATTATGGTCTGTGCTTCATGTGCCAGGAGAAAGAACCTATTTTGCGCAATAGCATAAGCCGCAATGCGCTCAAGCGCTTCGGCATCAATGTCAGCCATAACCGCTTGATCCGGAGAGGCATTTCTATAATGGTAGTACCGGAACAGCGCGCCCATACAGGACACCGCTTCATAGACATCGCCAAATACCGGGATATTCTGATCCCGGCACTGGTTAATGCAGTCCCGGGATTTTCTACCGCCGAATACCGAAAATACCAGTGGTTTGCCTCCCCCGCGGTATTTCTGTGAATTTTCAATAATCATCCGGAACAGATTCTCTGAGTCAAACACCGCCGTTTCACAGTACAGGGCCATAACGGCGTGCATGTCCTTATGGTTAAGCGCAGCGTCAAGGGCGAGCGTATATTCTGTACGTCCGGCCTGGCCGGTAATATCAATGGGATTTTTAGTCGAGCCGAAGTCAGGCGTTACCGGTGCAAATGTTTCTTTCAGCGTAGCAGCGTCATCATAGAGCGTGATGCCGTATTTTTCCGAGGCGTCTGTGGCAATAACGCCAATGCCGCCGCCGTTGGTGATTATAACCGTATTATCGCCGGGTGGGGGCGGGGACGTGGCAATGAACTTACACCAGTCAAATCCCTCATTTACCGATTCTGCGCGCAATACCCCGCACTGGCGCATAATATCATCAAACACTTCATCCGAACCGGCAAGCGAACCGGTGTGGGATGCGGCAGCAATGGCGCCGCGCGCCGAACGGCCGGATTTCAAGACAATAACCGGCTTCACTCGGGTCGCTACCGAGAGGGCCTTAATAAGTTTTTCCCCGTCCTGCACACCCTCTATATACATAAATATGACCCGGGTTTGCGCCTGCGGCACCAGATATTCCAGCAGGTCTGCTTCGTCAAGATCAGATTTATTGCCGACCGACACAATTGCCGACAACCCCAGGTGTTCTATGGCGGTCTTGCCGATCATGCCCAAGCCCAGAGCGCCGCTCTGCGTAATAATGGCAACGCTGCCCGGTTCTGGACAACTCGCAGAAAAAGTGGCATTGAGGGAGCTGACACAGGAATAGATGCCGAATATATTCGGTCCCTGTATGCGCATACCATGAGCACGGGCGCAGGCAACTATTTTGCGCTCCTCTTCCACATTTCCCACCTCGGCAAACCCGGACGTAATAATAGAGGCAAATTTAACCCCTTTTTGAGCGCAGCTTTTAACCGCCTCATAGACAAATTTTGCTGGAACCACAATAGACACTAAATCAATTTCATCCTCAACGTCCTCGATAGTTTTGTAAACTCGCCGGCCGCAAATTTCTCCGCCCCGAGGATTTATTGGATAAACCCTACCGGTATAACCGCCGGAGACGATGTTATCGATTACATGATAGCCCAGTTTGTTTTTATCATGTGAAGCGCCGATAACTGCTACTGCGCGCGGCTCAAACAAATATTTTATATCTGGCACGTTATCACTCATTGGACACCTCTACCCGTCGTCATGTTTTACTCCTTCACCCATATCCTGTTGCAATTTTTTGCCCGCTGATTCCTCATCCGAGACCGGCTCCGTTCCTAAAAAAGCTCCCCGTTATCACTCTCTTCAAACGCGCTTTTCTTCATTGCGATGTAACTCGTTGCCACTCAATATATAGTGTCTCATCAGGACGCGCTTTATTTCATACCCTCTTTGAGGCGGTCAACTGCCGGCTCATGGTATAATACTTCCTGTTGATACAACGCCTGTATCTGGTCGGTGTTGTAGCCCAGAACCGTCGTAAGAATTTCTTCGGTATGTTCGCCCAGCAGCGGCGCATGCCCGCGCACGCCGGTTGGCGTTTCAGACATTTTGAGGGGGCTCCCATACATACGCACCGTGCCGATAAACGGCTGCTCAACTTCAACCATCATCTCCCGCGCCTTGATTTGCGGATCGGAATCTGCCAGTTCCTTTATGGAACGGACGCGCAGGCAGGGGCACCCGTTTTCCTCAAGCTTTCGTTCTGCTTCTTCAACAGAATCCTGCGACATCACCCACTCTTCTACAACCCTGTGAATAAAGGGCGCATTCTCTTCCGTGCAGCGGGTGGAAACCGTCGCCGCCCGCGGATCCGAGAGCAGCCACTCGTAGTCTTTACCCATGGTCTTGACAATTGCTTCCCAGCGCGGCTGTGTCAGTGAAGCTATGGTTATGTAGCCATTTTTTCCCTTGTAAATACCGTAGGGCGCATACCCGGGGTGATGGCGGCCAATCTTTGGCGGATCGACCGGCTTGCCAATGGCACTGCTAATCAAATACCAGGGCAGCGTATTTTCATGAAACGCAAACAGACAATCCATCATGGAAATATCTATATTCTGCCCAAGGCCGGTCTTTTCCCTGCAATACAGCGCTCCGTTGATTGCTACTGCAGCATTTACCGAGGCCGTCATGTCGCCGATCGAAACCGGAGCTATTTGCGGGTTTACATTCTGATCAGTCCAGCCGCTTGCTCCCTGGGCGATCATGTCGTAGCCCGGCTTATGGCTGTATGGGCCCCAGTGGCCAAAACAAGAGACCGAACAGTAAATAATGTCTTTCTTGATTTTTTTAACTGATTCATAATCCAGCCCGAGACGTTCCATCACGCCGGGCGCAAAGTTCTCAATCAATACATCGCTTTTTTTAATCAGTTCATGGACCAGTTGCATCCCCTGGGGGTTCTTCAGGTTGATACAGATACTCTTTTTGCCGCGGTTACAATTTAAATTATAGGAACTCTGTGTTACCCCATTGTGGGTAACACGCAACGGCAGGTGGCGTTCATTAGTGCCATCTTTATACCGTTCCACTTTAATGACATAGGCTCCCATATCGGCAAGAATTCTGGTTGCAAAGGGCCCTGCCAATACCCAGGTGAAATCTAAAATAGTGACGCCGTTTAAAGGTCCAGGTTTTAGTTGTTGCATAATCATCCTCCCATAGTGAACTGAAAGTCCTGTATGCTCTGTGCTCGTTTATGTTTCAGGTTTGCCCTATGCGCCTTCAGCGCACATCAATCGCTCTTAATAGTTATTCCATGCCAAACCTCCCGCAGATTAAGGTTTTTCATAACGACGCAATCCACTTAACAGGTATTAGTGTATGATCTCCCGTGGTTAGGAAAGCAAAATTCATGCAGCGGGAGCTTTCTGTCTGCCAATAAAATGAAAATACCCGTCTTCGTCCATGTAGGCATAATCACCGGTATGCAGCCATCCATCGCGTATGGTTTCGCGGGTTGCTTCAGCATCTTTATAGTAGCCCTTCATGATGGTTCTGCCCGGTACACCGTGAACGATTAGCTCGCCCACAGTGCCGGGAGACACTTCTGCCCCATTGTCGTCAACCACTTTGACGGCAGTGCCCAGCCGGGGGATACCCACACAGTTTTTTTTCATGATGCCATCAAGAGGATTGATGGTGGTTGCCCCTAATGTTTCGGTCATACCCCACAAATCACACAATTTGACCTGAAAGCGTGATTCAAAGGTATCCCACTCCTCATCACTCACTGCAATGGCATACATGATCAGGCGTAGGGCGTTGCCTGCATCGTGCTCTGTTGGCGGTTCTTTGAGAATCATGCGCACCATTGCTCCCACGAGGCTTGCGGTGGTCGCTCGATGGCTCCGCACCTGCTCCATATAGCGGGCTGCGTTGAACTGTTCAATGAGTATCAGGGTCGCTCCGGCGACAAGCGTCGGCATCAGAGAGATAAACAGGGCGTTAATATGAAACAGCGGCAAGGTGAGCATGTGCCGGTCTTCCGGAACCACTTTCCATGCCTGGGCGCCAAAGATCCCTGCAAACAACGCATTGGCATGGGTCAACTGGACTGCTTTAGGACGCACCGGATCATGGTTAAACAGCATCATCAGGTCGTCTTCAATACTGATGGAGACCTCTGGCACCTGCGCAGAAGCATCTTTCAGTTCATCAGCCATAATTGTGGCGTTGGGGAAGAGTCGTGCATTGGGATACTCCGGCGAGGTTTTCACCAGAAATATGTGCTGCAGTTTTTTGCACGTGCCGGCGATGCTAGTGCACAGGTCCATATAGCCCGGCTCGGTAATAATCCCGACACAGTCAGCAAAATCAATGAAGTATTCCATCTCCATCGCTCCGGAGAGTATATTGGTGGGGACCATTATGGCGCCGATTTTGGCAAGCGCAAACAAGGAAAAAAGGTATTCGGGTGAATTCAGTAAATGAACGGCAATTTTATCGCCCTTTTTTATGCCTTTGCTGAGGATTATATTGGCATAACGGTTGACGATCTCATCGAACTGCCGGTAGGTATAGGTCACAACGTATCCCTCGGCATCTTCAAAGACGATAAATTCCTTGCCGCCAAACCTATGAACTTTATCTTCTAAGACCCTGCGCAGATTTCTGGTTCCAATAATATCCATAATTGTCCTGTGCTGTGGTTTTTTTTCATGAGCGCTGTTAACATCAACGGATACACAGCGCTGGGGTTATTTTGTGCTTTCTCTAAACGTCATTTTCAGCTCATATACATATTCGCTGCGCCGCTTCTCAATGTCAAAACCCATTTTTTCAAACAGATTCATCATCGGGCGGTTCTCAACCAGCACCTCGGCAGTAAAGCCCAGCAGCCCCTGACGTTTTGCCAGATAGGTCAGATAGGAAAGCAGTTCGGTGCCGATGCCGCGACCCTGAACATCGTCCCGCACCACCACGCCAACCTCGCCGGTATGCGTGCCTTCATCAATGCCGTACTGCGCGACACCCAGAATTTCTTCTTTTTCCTTGTCTGTTGTTACCGCCAGGATGACCATCTCCCGGGTATAGTCTATGACCGCAAACTCCTGCAGGCGCTCATGGGGCATATCGCGCCGCGCAGAAATAAAGCGCCGGTATATGGTTTGGTCTGAAAGCGAATAAAAGAAATCTTTAAGCAACGGTTCATCGCTGATTTTTACCGGTCGCAGCACAATCTCAAGGCCGGTTTTAGTGGTGCGGCGTGTTTCCAGGGTTTCCGGATATTCTCCCTTCTTCCCGGGAATAAAGGCTTGATCTTTAAAAATGTATCCCAATTTCTTCGCCTCTTCAATGAGCCAGGGTCTGAACTTGGGATGGGCAATTGAAATGAGATCCATAGCGCGCTCGCGGACATTTTTTCCGTGCAGATACACAATGCCGTATTCAGTTACCACGTAATGAATATCGCTGCGCACCAGGGTTACACTTGCGCCTTCGTCAAGGCAGGGAACAATACGAGAGAACTGCCCGTCATTTGAGGTCGAACGGACCGCAAGAATAGTCTTGCCGCCGGGAGCCAGCAGCGTGCCGCGCATAAAGTCCGCCTGACCGCCAACACCGCTGTAAAAACGCTTGCCGATAGACTCTGCCGTCGCCTGACCGGTGAGGTCAATCTGCAATGCGGCATTTATGGCGGTCATGTTTTTTTGACTGGCGATTATTAGTGGATTATTGGTGTAGTCAATCGTTCTGAATTCAACGCAGGGATTATCGTTGAGAAAATCATAGGTGGCTTTATTGCCCATACAGAATGATGCAACGGTTTTCCCCCGATCAAGGCTCTTTCGGGAATTATCAATAACGCCGCCCTGCATGAGCGCTACCACGCCCGGCGTCAGCAGCTCGGAATGGACGCCGAGATGTTTCTTAGTGTGCAGATGCGTCAGGATGGCATTGGGGATGCTGCCATACCCCACCTGAATCGTATCGCCATCCTGCACAATGCGGGCGATGTAATTGCCAATGCGGTCGGCAATGTCGTCGGGCACATGCGTCTCAAACTCCAGAAGCGGCTCATCGTGATGAATGATGTAATCAATGTCAGAGACATGGATAAAGGTATCGCCATGGAGCCGCGGCATCTGTTGATTAACCTGGGCGATAATCAGCTTTGCATTTTCTACAGCGGCTTTGACAATATCCACGCTTATGCCGAGGCTGACATAGCCGTGTTCATCGGGCAGTGAGGTTTGAATCAATGCGACATCCACTTTTACGATACCCCGGTAAAACAGAGCGGGGATTTGGGAGAAGAATATGGAACTGTAGTCTGCGAGGCCGGAATTAACGGCATCGCGGGTATTATCGGTAATAAAAAAGGAGTTGTGGCGAAAGTTGCGCTTGAACTTTTCGTCCGCATAGGGGGCAAGTCCCAGGGTCCAAACGTGCATGACTTCCGCGTCAAAAAAGGCTTTGGGATTGGCATTGACGTAATCAATCAGGGCACGCACCAGATACTGGGGCTCCCCACATGCTGTGCCAATAAAAATTCGGTCGCCGGGATGGATGTGCGAAAAAATAGCATTCTCGGGAGCGAATTTAGCAGGATAGTGTTTTTTTATTTCTTCGAGTTTGTCCATACGGTCCTTTGCTTATTTTAGAGTCGTCTTGCGTGATGCATTAAAGCCCCTCATCAGCCGCTGGCTTTTGTCCTTTTGCCATAATAATCTGATACGTCGCGGGAATGCCGACGGACGGCAACGCAAAACGCTGTTCATAGGTCGCACACATGCGCTTCCAGACTGCCCGTAAGCCCAATCCCCTGTTTCTGCGCAGAGAAGCATTTTGTGCCCCCATCCCCTTTATGGCGCGCATGAGTTCCGCAACGCTGCCATACACCTCTCTGACCACGGTGGTGCTGGCACAATACCCCATGAAACCAGCCCCATGAAACAGCGCTAAAACTTTTTGCTCTGACCAGTCAAGGAAAAGGGCCTCGCCAGCGCAGTAACCAGTTTCGTGGCACGCCTGCTCATAACACTGCCGCAGTTCTGCAAATGTGTCCCCCCCAAAGATTGAACATAAAAATACACCGCCCGGCTTGAGCACGCGCCTGACTTCCCGAAATGCCCGGGCAGCGTCAACAACCCACTGCAAGGCAAAGCCTGCCAGCGCCAGATCAAAACTGCTTTCCCGATACGGAAGAAATTCCGTATCAGCAGCAATAAACAGGTTATTGTCCAAGGTCAGGGATTTTTTAGCGCGTGCACAGGCCAGCATATTAAGAGCAATATCACAACCATGAATATGCGCTGCAGGATATTTTTCTGCCAGGCGAGCGGTCATGGTTCCGGTTCCCATGCCAATGTCAAGAATTTCTGACGGCGCCGAGCCATTGAGCAATTGCAGCAGCACCCGCGACTGGGAGTCCTGCAGGACGGCATATTGATCATAGGTATGTGCATGCCGGTTGAAGGATTTTTTTACAAATGTTTTGTCAATAGTGCTCATTGAATTTGGCGAATAAATGTTCTCACGGTTCGGTGCACGCGATCGGCCGCCGTAAGAAAAGGGGCATGCCCGGCCCCGTCTATAATGGCAAGTTGTGCATCGCGCACTGCATGCGCCATATATGCTGACGCTGCTGGTAAACAAATCCGGTCACATGCGCCATGAATAAAAAGACTGGGCAGCGTTATCTGGTTCAAAAGCGGCCGCAGATCTTCCCGCTGTAAGGACTCCAGCGCTTCGCAGGCAATGTGCGGCTGCGGCGCGCGACGTATATCTGCCACAAGGGAATAAATGGGTTCGTTTTCACCTGCGTTAAAGCCCTCGTCTGAAAATATCTGCGCATAAAAATTTGACATCCCGGCGGCAAAATCCCTTTTAAGCTGGCGCAGAAGGCTATACGCGGTCGCACGCGGGACGCCATGGGGGTAATTATCACGCGCTATCAAAGACGGTGTGCCGCTGATGAACACCAGGGAGTCTATGCGCGCACTGGACTGCGCACACATTTTTAATAGCACGGATACCCCCATTGACCATCCTATGGCCGTGGCATTATGCACGTTCAGATCAGTCACCAGCGCTTCAATATCAGCGGCAAAGCGCCCCAGGTTATACGGCCCGGGAAGCGACGCGGATTTGCCATGGCCCCGCAGATCAACTGCGATCACCGTATAGTCAGCAGAAAAGTCCTCTCTAAAAAATTTCCAGACCGATGAATCCATCGCCCATCCATGAATCAACAGGATAGGCTTTCCGTTTCCTTCGATAAAATAACAGGGCAGGGTAGTCATAGGCTTGTTGTCATAACGCCAACCGTTGATGTTGCGCTCGCTTTAGATAAGCCGGTGCTTTTTACCCACCCGTTCCAGAACTTCAAGCGCCCAGCGCAGGTCTTCTTGGGTATGAACCGCGGAAACCGTGATGCGCAAACGCGATGAGCCTTCAGGCACCGTGGGCGGACGGATTGCCTGGATAAATAGCCCCTCGTGAAACAGGCTTTCAGAAATACTCACGGCTTGTCTGGCATCACCTACTAAGATGGGAATAATAGGTGTTTCACTATTAAGGGTATTAAATCCTCTCTGGGTAAGACCCTCTTTAAAGAGGCGAACATTCTCCCACAGGGCGATTCGCCGTTCCGGTTCCTGTTCAAGCAAGTTCAGCGCCTCCCGAGAGCTTGCCATAACAGCAGGAGTTAACGCAGTGGTAAAAATAAACGCCCGGGCCCGGTTAACCAATAGTTCCCGCAGCTCGTGTGAACCTGCCACAAACGCGCCAAAGCATCCCAGCGCTTTTCCCAGTGTGCCCATAATTATATCGCATTTCCCCTCCAGGCCAAAATGTTCGGCAGTTCCGGCACCGCTGCTGCCCAGAACGCCGGTTGCATGCGCATCATCAATGACAATGAGCGCTGCGTATTGTTCAGCGAGCTCAACCAGCCGGGGCAACGGGGCAATATCGCCATCCATGCTGAAAACACCGTCAGTTACGATAATACGGCGTCGGAACCGATGCCCCTGTTTGAGCAACAATTCAAGCGTTTCTGTATCCCTATGGGGAAAAACTTCAACATGAGCCCGGCTCATACGGCAACCGTCTATAATGCTGGCGTGATTTAGTTCATCGCTATAGATTACATCCCCGTGCTCTCCAATAGTGGAAAGCAGTCCAATATTTGCCATATAGCCGGTACTGAACACCAGCGCTGCTTCGGTTTTTTTTAAGTTGGCGAGCCTCTTTTCGACTTCTCCGAAAAGGCAGTTATTGCCGCCGATGAGCCGCGATGACCCGGCGCCGACGCCCCACTCGGAAACCGCTTTTTGGGCAGCCTTTTTTATGGCGGGATGCGAGCAATATCCAAGGTAATCATTTGAAGCCATCTGCAGGCACGGCCGGCCATCAATTACGATTCGGGGTCCGGGCGCTGAAGTCACTTCGCGCAGCTTTCGGTAGAGTCCGGTCTCTGCTATCTGGTCAAGGGCATGTCTGAATACCCCCATGTTTTTTCCTTGTTACAATAGACCCTCTCAGGGGAGTTTTTTGACAATTTGACAAAACACTCACACATCACCGAGAACCCTATGACCCCGCAAATCCCATGAGCTCTCAAACAACGCTGGCCTGACAAGCCTGCATCCAAGCGGTTATTGTGTCATAAACCGTGATTTAAAAGAACATTTGGAAATATAAACGATACCTGTTGCACCTAAAACCGTGTTATTTTACAAGTATACTCATAATTTATACAAAAACAATACCGAACCCAGAAAAGGTTGTCAACAGGATTAGAATTAAGTATGGAGGAGCAAAGGCACATTTAAAAAATTTGGCATCCAGCCTTGCGGCAGCATTTCTGATTGACAGATGTGGTCATTTAGACTATATTAAATTTGAGTGGAGAGTCCTATGAAAAACATTGTTACGTTGACAGAAGCAAAGGCAAAATTTTCAGAGATTATTAACCGGATTATATATAATATAATAAGAAAAAGATCTTTATAACCAAAAAAGGCGAAAAGGTGGCGGCTATTATTCCCATGGAAGAATTGCAGAGTATAAAAAAAGAGGGACTGAAGGCTTGATTCGCGCACAAGGTGTGCATTAGAGGGTCTTGATGAAGAAATCGATTTGCTCACCAGTGTCATTTATGACGAGCGTGAAAAAGAGCAGGTGCGTGAGGTGCGCCTGTAAGGTATCTGTTTGACACTGACGCGTTAAGCAACGTTGTCAAAAAAAGCCATCGGATTTTTTAATCCGCAAACTGCAAAACCTGCCTCAGGAAGTTCAGTACACAACGGCAATTAATATTGGCGAGATTTATTACGGAGCCAATAAAACCAGCAACAAGGACATAATTCTGAAAGCGTTTGGGAACCGGGCCTTTCCCTGTATCAACATTCTACCGTTTGATGAGAAAAGTGCGAAAATATTTGGGGAACTTAAGGCTCGTCTTGAAAAAAAAGGCACTACCCGAAGCGAATCGGATTTGAGAATCGCAGCAATTGCCATGCAAAATCAGTTGATCGTGATTGCCGGAAATACCAAACACTTTGCAGGAATTCATGGCGTTACAGTAGAAAATTGGATAAAGTAGTAAAAAGGCAGCAGCCTTTTCAGGCTCTGCCTTTAAAATCAGCCACTTATTACACGGAATATTTTTTATTTTAAATCTGGAACTCATGAACTCATAAAATTTTTCATTAAACTCCTGGAACCCTCGACCCCTTGAATCCTTAAACCTTTTTATCTTTTCTCCTTTTAACCTTTCGCCGTTTTGTATTGGTTGACATCAATAGTGCCTGCGCTGTATTTTCTTTATAAAAGATTTAGATAAGGGGAAGCATTATGAAAGCATATGCATACATTGCCGAGGTTTTATCGGATGGACGCTTATCTATTCCTGATAACATAAAGCAGCAAATCAAGCCTTCCGAAAAGGTTCGTGTTATGTTGCCGTTCGAAGATGACGATGCTTCGTGGGCCAGGCTCGCCGCGTCGGGGTTTTTCAGGGGTTATTCCGACAAGGATGCCATATATGACAACCATTGAAAAACAGTATGTAGTTCGTTTGCTTGGAAAAATAAATGCCCTCGAAACAGAAACTATCAAGACACTTCTGAAAAAGATATTCGGCCTGTAGAAACATATATGCTTATTTTTTTGCAAGCTGTTCTTATAACAAAATGCAGCACCGTTTTGCGACCCCACCTCTTTGTTTTTTTTCTTTGATCGCTTATTCTTTTCCCTTTAACTTCTGACTCCTGGATTTTTTATTCGTTTAACTTCTAATTACTCAGCACTTTTACTTTTCCCATATATCAGCCTCGGTGTTGCGCTTACTGGTCCATGTAGTGTTGACGTGCCGTTCAGGTCAATATCCTCCAACTTGTAGTAATAGATCTTTCTATTCTTCACATCCGCATCAAGAAATTCATATACAGCGCCTTGAGTAGCAGAACCTCTGGCAGGAATTATGGAATCATTTATTTTGTTGTATTCTCCATTCTCTGAGCCTGAGCGGTAAAGATTGAAGCCAGCGTTATCTATCTCTGATTCAGTAATCCATTCAATAACAATCTTTTTACTACCGGGTGAAGCAGTAAATGAGGCAAGCTGGATAATAGTTGGCATCTCAAGAATATACCAGAAGCCTGGATATAGGCCATAATTTGTGGAGATGGGTTGAATATCTTCCATTAATGGTGATGGTTGGCCAAGAGTGGAGTCAATACCATAATTTTCTGAAATAATTGGTCCGCCTCCATTAGAAAAGACTGATTCCGGGATGCCATAATTTTCGCTTCCCATACTTGCAAAAGCAGGGATAGCAAGAATCACAATAAAAACAATTACGAGAAATATTTTATTTCGCATGATGATCTCCTGAATAAAATTTATTCACATTTTCCCCTCTCCGCTGTTTCGGGGGTGAGGGTTGGGTGAGGTGGCATATTATTTAGATATGAATATATTCTCGCTCCAATACTGATTCTGTGTTCTGTAACACGTCATTATTCCAGAATCTCAAAACACTATAGCCTTTTTTTGCCAGATAACCAGACCGCTGTTCGTCTGCAGCGATATGCTCGGCATGCTGTCCTCCATGAACTTCTATTATCAGTTTTTTCTCTATGCAGACAAAGCAGCTATAAATGGATCAACAGGGTATTGACGCCGGAGTTTATTATATTTGCATATCTGGCGATTGCGAAGGCGCTGCCACACCCTCATCCTGACCCTCTCCCTTTGGAAAGGGTCAGGGAATTTCTTATCTACAGCTTAATTATAAAAGCCAGAGCGAAATATGGAGGACGAATATCTTGTGATGAGGATAATTGGCTGTTTTCGGAATGACTATGCGAATTATTTTGATTCATCAACCCTGTTGTATTTCCAAAACTTGCTTCACTTTTAAGATTAGTTGTAAAACCATGAGAGTGCCCATCATCTGTAACATTATCTTGATTAACTTCATTGGAGTTATCTACCTCTTTTTTTTTGTTTTCAGTTCCAGTTGTGCCAGAATGTCTATGATCATCATTATGAGTATGATTAATATCTGTTGAATTTATTATATGCGTATGAGCTAAATTTATTGTGTAACTAAGACTTTGACTTTTATCTCCAACATTATATGTCCCACCAGTCCCTGCACCCACAATAAATCTGCTTCTCAAGTCCGGCGTTCCATTTGTACCATCGCATAACGCCCAGCCTGCGGGTATCTGAGCTATTGATCCGCTCCACATTATGATTGCACCTTGTGGTACGCCGTTGCTTGCTGTCTCCGCATTTCCTGCTGTGAAGGCATACCCCACGCTGGTTATTCTCTGACGCGGTGTCATCTCAGAATCAGTGCCCACCGTTATACCAAGATAGGTGACCGGATAGTCTGAGAAGAGTGTCAGAGGCAGAGGATTGTGAGTACCAAGCATTGCGTTAAAAACTCCGCCTTTTGTAACAATCTGGCTGGTGCTTGAATCCCATGTCTCTGTCCAGAGAGCACTGCCGCCAGCTTGCACATCATAAATCTTAAACTCCACATCGTGATTGCCGTCAGGCACGGGTGAGCCAGTTGCATTGGTGAGTTTGCCTTGATAGTTAATACCTGAATTTTGCATGATAGGATAAAAAAAGGTAGCAAAACCATAGAGGAGTCCT
>CAZQKW010000040.1:0-30330 GCA_964594075.1 uncultured Thermodesulfobacteriota bacterium
ACTTTTCATCCCCGCTTACAAAGCGGGGTATTCAAGTTTTGAATTTTCATAAATTTAATCCTGGTCAAACGATAGCGCTGCACGAATACCATCAACTGCACAGCTCATTATACCACCTGCATAGCCTGCACCTTCGCCAATCGGAAACAACCCCTTTACTCCGACTGCCTGAAAATTATGTGCGTGTCGCTTTATGCGCACCGGAGAAGACGTCCGCGTCTCCACCCCAAATAGAGTTCCTTCATCAATAAAACCGGCAATTTTTCGGTTAAAATGTTCAAGAGCCTGTTTAAGCGGCCCGTTTAAAAACTCTGGCAATAGTTCATTAAGATCAGCGGGCATTGCACCAGGTAAACAGGAACATGTGGCGCTGTCTATTTTCGTTTTTTCTCTTTTAAAAAAATTTCTCGCTCGTTGCGCAGGTATCTTAAATTGTTTCCCGCCCATAATAAATGCTTTGTGCTCAAGTGCTTTTTGAAATTCAAGACCGGCCAAAGGATCCGGTGCTTCGAAATCGGTGGCCGCAATAGTAACCACCACTGCAGCGTTTGCCCAGGGGGAGTCGCGGCGATAATAGCTCATGCCATTTGTCGCGAGTTCTCCCTGATAGGTTGAACAGCTAATGACATACCCTCCCGGGCACATGCAGAAGGTATAAACGCCCCTGCCTGATTCTCTATCAGTATAAGTTAAAAAATAGTCGGCTGGTCCAAGACCGGGGGTTCCACACCATTTGCCCCATTGGGCCCTATTAATGAACTCTTGTGGATGTTCGATTCTCAATCCTACGGCAAAACCTTTTTTTTCAAGGACAATGCCATCCTGTCTTAGACTTTCAAACATGTCGCGGGCACTGTGGCCACAGCCAAGAAATACCGTATCAGTTTTAATAATGTCCCTGTTAGTCTGAACGGAGTTCACCTGGCCATTTTCAAACAATATTCTGTGGACTTTAGTCTCAAAAAAAAATTGTGCCCCTCTTTTCTCCAGACTATCTACCATGGCACAAATTATCTGGCGAATCCGGTCGGTTCCCAGATGTGGTTTATTTACAAACAGTATTTCTTCCGGTGCGCCGAATTTCACCAGTTCATGCAAAACCTTTTGTCTGAAGGGACTCTTAATGCGCGTGGTCAGTTTTCCGTCAGAGAAGGTTCCCGCTCCTCCTTCGCCAAAAAGGACATTAGATTCAGTGTTCAACACCCCATGTGTCCAAAATTCATTTACATCCCTGATACGTTTGGCCATGCGTGCCCCTCGTTCAAATATAATTGGTCTGGCGCCGCGTTCAACAAGTGTCAGGGCTGCAAAAAGGCCAGAGGGACCACAACCTATTATGACGGGGGAGCAGGTTTGAATTTTGTTTAACTTGTGTGGACGGTGTGTCGGAATCGTATCGTAGTGTGAGACCTCGGTTCTCTTCAGGATCTCATTCAGCACCTTCTGGGAAGCATACAGCTCCACGGCAATGGTATAGACAAGATCAAGCCGTTCCTGACGGGCATCCACCGCGCGCTTGATAATTTGTATGTTGATGATGTCTTGAGGGGGCATTCTCAAACAAGCGCTCACCAGATCTCTCAAATCAGGCGTTTCATTAAATGAATGGCGAATATTTATAAGTTTGACTCTGACCTTTTTTTTAGCCATTGAAGCGCCTCTTGGCGGGTATTTAAGAGACCTTTGCGTTCGCATTCGGCAATTTCCCGCAAAATAATTCCAACTTCAGGACCTTCTGGAATTCCCATACATTGCATAATATCGTTTCCATTTACCAGTTCCGTGGCAGGCGCTGCACATCCAGAAGCAATATATGTTTCAAACAGTTGTTGCACAAACTGTTTCACCCTGATGCGGGTATCGTTATATTTTTCATCAGCACTGGTAGCCGCGGTATCCGCAAGAGCAAGGAACATTACTTCAAGCGGGGCCGGCTTTATATCGCGAAGCAACCTGATAATTGCCCTTTCGGTAATCCTGTTTTGCATTGCAAGGTGTAAAATCCGCATGTGATGACGGGTGATTGTTTCAAGTATCCTGCATGTCTTTTTACCAAGCAGCATTCTCCGGCCAATTGTTTGGTTTATTGCGACTCCCTCAAGCTCATGGCCAAAAAACCTAATGCTTCTTCCATCATGAGTCTGCGCAGTTATTTTTCCGCTGTCGTGTAACAATGCCGCATATAAAAGTAACGCCCTGCGCGTGATAATACCCTTTTCAATATATGCATTAAAATAATTGCTCAAAAAAGTCTCGTGGCCTGGGAAATGTTTTTTCATGTTCCCCAGCATAGACGCAAGATGCTCCACCGTTTTCAACGAATGATTAAGGAGTGAATACTGATGCGGCCTGCTCTGCTGGGTGAGGGAAAACTGATGTAATTCGGGGATTATCTGCTCCATTATCCTCAGTTGAATAAGATGCCGCATGGCAACGGCTGCTTTTTCAAGATTAAATATCGCAAATAGTTCTCGTTTTATTCTCTCCATTGCAACCAGCGAAATGAGAGAGGCTTTTTTTTTAATCAAGGATTTTGTTTTATTGTCTAAAGAAAAGTTAAACGCTGCAGCAAAGCGAATTGCGCGCAGGATTCTTAATGGGTCGGAATCGAAAACATCGGGGGAGTTGGCTTTAATGATTTTTTCAGCCACATGTTTTGTCCCATTGAGCGGATCAATAATTTCGGGATTCTGCTCTAAAAAGAGCTTATCCACTGCAACGGCCATTGAATTAACAGTAAAATCGCGCGACAACAGATCATGTTCTATGGTCGCTCCCTTAAATTTCGAAAAATCTACCGTTATCGTCCTGTTGCCAATCAAGGCAATAACGCGTTTCTGGTTAAAATCCCAGGGAATAATTTTCCCCTGTATCTTCTCTGCAAACAACCGGGTTACGAGATCCCACTGCGCGCCAAGGGTAAAATCAAAGTCTTGGCCATAAAAAAAGCCCATCAGAACATCCCGTACGGCGCCACCAACCAGATAGATGGGAACGCCACATTCTTGAGATAGCTGATAGGCCAGTTGTATTATTTTGAAATTTTTTAACTCGTTAATGTTCAATCTGTGATATCACCGCCGGCGCACTAAATTTAATTATTTTTTAAGACGCTGCACAACAGACTGTGCATGTGCGTCAAGAGATTCTGCCCGCGCAAGCCTTATGACATCAGGGGCTACGGCACGCAACGCATCGCGCGAAAAATAAATAAGGCTGGTTTTTTTCAAAAAGTCATCCACCGAAAGCGGAGAGAAAAACCGCGCAGTGCCTCCTGTGGGTAATACATGGTTTGGTCCCGCCATGTAGTCGCCAACAGCTTCGGGGGTATAGTGACCCAAGAACACTGCCCCGGCGTTTTTTATGTGCGGCACCAGCTCCCATGGCTGTTCCACTGCAAGTTCGAGGTGTTCCGGAGCTACTTCATTGGCAAGTTCAAGGGCTTCAGAAATATCCCTGGTTACAATAAGTGCTCCGTGATTTTCCAGTGCACGGGCTGCAATCGGCCGTTTCTTGAGGCGTTTAAGCTGAGCTGCCAACTCCTTTAGGATACCGCGGGCATGCGTTTCATGGGGAGTCAACAGTATGGTGCAAGCCATTTCATCGTGTTCCGCCTGAGACAGGAGATCAGAAGCAATATATGCTGGATCACAGCTTCCATCGGATATAACGAGTATTTCGCTTGGTCCGGCAATCATATCAATATCAACTGCTCCATAAACAAGGCGCTTTGCTGCTGCAACATATATATTGCCCGGGCCGACGATTTTATCAACCTGAGGAATTGTTTCAGTTCCATAAGCAAGCGCAGCAATCGCGTGCGCACCGCCGACTTGATAAATATCGGTTATTCCGCACAGGTCTGCCGCTGCCAGAATCATAGGGTTAATGCCCGTCCCAGTACCAGGACTGACCATAATAATTTTATGAACCCCTGCAACGCGAGCAGGGATTGCATTCATAAGCACTGAGGAGGGGTATAGTGCTTTCCCCCCCGGCACATAAATGCCTACTTTTTTAAGCGGCTGCACTATTTGGCCAAGCGTGATTCCCGACGACTCGGTGCAAAACCATGATTGTTGTAGCTGGCGGCGATGAAATGTTTCTATTCTTTGGCACGCTGCTTTCAACGAAGACAGATTTTTTTTTAATATTTTTTCTCGGCTTCCCTTTATGGTCTGCTCTGATATTTTAAGCTCTGTTTTCCTTATTACCCGTTTATCAAATCGTTCCGCAAATCGTAACAGCGCTGCATCACCATGCTTCTTTACTTCTAAAAGAATTGCGCGCACCGTGTTCTCAACAGTCTCAATTTCAATCTGCCCTCTATTGATAATCTGGGCAAACAATGATTTAAAATCTTTCTGGCGAGTTTTTAAGATGCGCATACCTGGTAATGCTTTCTATTCTTTTATTCGATAAATATCGGCGCCCAATTTTTTTAATTTCTCATCGAGCCGTTCATATCCCCGGTCAAGATGATAAACACGGGAAACCTTTGTTGTGCCTTCTGCCGCCAGAGCCGCTAAAATCAGCGAAGCGCTTGCTCTTAAATCGGTTGCCATGACGGGGGCTCCGCGGAGTTTTTTGACGCCTGTTATTATAGCACTGTCCTGTTCAAGTCGTATATCTGCTCCCATACGTTCGAGTTCAGCCACATGCGTGAACCTGTTCTCAAAAATCGTTTCACGGATTACCGATGTTCCTTCGGCTATTGAACATAAGGCCATTATTTGCGCCTGCATATCGGTAGGAAATCCCGGATACGGGAGTGTCTTTACCTCAACGGGTTTTAAGGACCCATTACAGCTGACATGCGCCGTGGTATGGTTTTCCTCGATGTTAAGACCAGCCTCCTGCAATTTATCAACTATTGATCGCATATGGGTGAGCGGGCAGTTTTTGATGGTAACAGCACCTTTTGTTATCCCGGCCGCGATCATGAAAGTGCCCGCTTCAATGCGGTCAGCCATGAGGGTATGCTCAAGCGTGTTTAATTCTTTTACTCCTTCAATCACGAGGGTATCCGTTCCCTCGCCGGTAATATGTGCCCCCATGCTTTTTAAAGCCTGCGCCAGTTCCACTACCTCTGGCTCACGAGCTGCATTAACAATAGTTGTTATCCCATCTGCAAGGCTTGCGGCCATCATAATATTTTCAGTGCCGCCTACCGTAGGGATATCAAACAATAATTTTGTCCCTTTGAGTCCGGCACATGATGCATTTACGTAACCGTTTTCAAGGGAGATCGAGACCCCCAAAGCCTCCAAGGCCTTTAAGTGCAAATCTACCGGTCGAACGCCTATTGCACATCCCCCGGGGAGCGATACCCGTGCCCGGTGAAACCGAGCCAGCAACGGTCCCAGGACAAGAAATGAAGCACGCATAGTTTTTACTAGTTCATACGGCGCTTCGTTTGAGTCAATTTTATCCGTGCTAATATGAAGTCCGTCAGACATAGTAATAACACACCCTAAATGTTCCAGCAGTTTCTTCATCGTCGTGATATCATGAAGCTGTGGGACATTTTTTATTTTATGTTCTCCGTGCGCAAGCAGTGTTGCTGCAAGAATTGGAAGCGCCGCATTCTTGGCGCCGCTCACTGTTACTTCGCCGAGCAGGGGATTCCCCCCCTGTATGATAATAGCATCCATTGGTTATGTATTGTTTGTCTTTTGTTTGCTCATCAAGAGATACAATTGTTTTCTGCCATATATTCTATAGTGAAAACATTATGCATTCAACGCGTGCGGTAATCAAGTAAATTTGTAGCCAGCATATAGGAATAAATATTTACTATTAAACATCTTATTGTTAATTGCCGAAAAAACTTACTGTGCCAAACATTAATAATCAAGGAGAAAACTATATGGCAATTCCGATACATGCAAAAGAAGATAGACGGGCATGGAAAAGGTATATCGTACTGTTAAAGGGGAAATATCTCTTGGACAACTTCAGGCACTATAAGGAATGTATAGTTATAGATATAAGCAGACAGGGCGCCTGTATAAAGACACCCATTGAACATAATGTCTCAAGAGGCGATGCGATCTGCTTGGAATTAGTCACTGACAAGGAAAACTATTTAAACATTAATGCCGAGGTGCAATGGACCAAGACCATTGA
The DNA here is from genome assembly GCA_964594075.1 of uncultured Thermodesulfobacteriota bacterium. Taxonomy (GTDB): domain Bacteria; phylum Desulfobacterota; class WTBG01; order CAIYCZ01; family CAIYCZ01; genus CAZQKW01. The sequence goes on from CAZQKW010000040.1 coordinate 6,130, forward strand.
ACATGGTTCTTTAATTGGCATAAAATTCGAATCCTTGTTTGATATTCAAGCTACTAAAATTTTATAAAACATGTTCTTTATAAATTTATTGAACATTCTGGTTTACTTCTAAAATACTGCCGCCCCATGAGCCAATGTACTGCTATTAATAAAACGAGTACATACAGAAAGGTTCAAACATTATGCAAGTAGCATTTAATAAACAACCATCAGCAACCGCTTTGTTTGAAAAAAAACGTGATGAATATTTGGCTATTGCAAAACATAACCCTGAGGATATTGCGATCCATATTAAACTCGCGGAGCTTTATCTTAAAAATAATGAGAAAGATAAAGCAATAGGCGAGTATTTATATGCTGCCCAAAAATATGAAGAAAAAAAATTATATCAAATAGCGATATCTACATACAATTTAATTATTTCACTCGATCCGGGGAAAACCTATATTTACACGACATTGGCCGATATTTATACCAGGAACGGTTTTAATGGTGATGCAGTCACCGTCCTGGAAAAACTTGCTCACTATTACCATGAAAAAAACATGTTGCCGGAATGTATTGAGACGCTTAACAAAATTCTTGATATAGACCCACATAACGAAATTTTTAAATTGAAAGTCAAGAGGTTTATTGAAGATAAAGAAATCATGTCAGCCGAAAAAATGGCTAATTACAGTCCGCCAAATACTTGTGCAACCAAGCCCGGTGAAAATAATTTTCAATCATTAATAAAAAAAGCTGCATATGATTTTTTTGACCTCGAAAAAAACCTTCAAGATGACGATTCCTTCTGTTTGGAAACCGGTATCGCAATACCCGAAGAATCTTCTGTTTTATTTGAAGATAATCAAGATCAAACAAAACCCTATGACGAGATATTTAACGAGATGAAACTTATGAATGAGCAGAGCGCCGAGAGCGCCCTGCCAGATTTTTATTATAATCTGGGAATAGCTCATATGCAGGTAAAACAATTTGAAAATGCAATAGAGGATTTTAAAAAAGCCATTGCCTGTATCCCTAAATTTGTTTTGAGAAGTATTCCCAGCGTCATTAAACCCGCTGATTGTTACATCCAAATCGTTAGATGCTGCAAAGCTATTCAAAAACCAGACTTGGCTGAACATTATCTTAAAATAGGATTAATTTTTGATACGCTTAGTTATGCAGAAGACCAAATTTTACTGAATGAATTAGATTTTTTATATAAAGAAATGGTTAATAAAAAATTAACTATATGGAATATAAAAAAGAAAATTTTATCGATTAAATATTTTCGTTTATTTAAAAAAATATTATTAAAACCATATAATTAAAAAACTTTTATTTAAAGGAATAAAATGCCTATACTTAATAGCAAAAAAAAGGAAATAGATATAAAAATTGTGTATTATGGACCCGCCTTATGCGGTAAAACAACAAATCTTCAGACCATTTTTAAGAAACTGGCACCTCATCAGCGCGGAGAAATGGTATCGCTTGCGACCAAGGATGACCGGACGCTATTTTTTGATTTCCTCCCTATTGAATTGGGAAATGTAAGAGGGTACAAAACAAGATTCCATGTATATACCGTGCCAGGACAGGTTTATTATAGTTTAACACGAAGGGCTGTATTAACTAACTTTGATGGCGTCATTTTTGTCGCTGATTCTCAAGTTGGCAAAATGGAAGAAAATATTGAGAGTTTTAATGATCTTGAAGAGAATTTAAGGTTTTATAAAAAAGATATATATTCAATACCGTTTATCATACAATATAACAAAAGAGATTTGCCAAACATAATTTCAGTTGAAGAACTCAATGCCACGTTAAATAAATTACATTCTCCCTATTTTGAAGCATGCGCCATTAAAGGTCCCGGTGTAATGGAAACACTTACCGCCTGCTGTAAACAAATATTGCGACAACTTGATGCGGTATCGGTAACACACAATGCGCCGGTTATTAAAATCATCAAAGAATCCGAACCATCGCCCATTGATAATTCCCTGCCATTTACGCCGCCTGCTTCGGCGCTTTCAAAGGAGGAGTTTACCTGCCGGCCGCAGCCTCAACCTCATCCTCATCCACAGCCTGAACTTTTTTCACCATGTGTCTCAGAAGAAGTATCCAAAGAAACACCTGCAATTCAATTAGCTGCGCATGGTGAAACAACAGAGAAAATATTAATCCCTGAGACGGTAACTGATATTGCGCAAGGGTCCACTTCTTCTTGTGCAGATGCGTTTTCTGCAAGTAACAAACAGCGTGAAAACGTGCCACTGGCAGACAATGCGTCCAATTTACTTGCTGAAGTATCCCCAAAGAAACCAGGCTATAATGATTTTTCAATGGAGACTTCCTCCCCATCACCTGCAACGCTTACACCTGAAAATGGCTCGCCACAGGGGCCTGTTATCCGAATTACCACCGTTGCTGCCGAATCAGCTGGAGAGGAAACCCCTTTTAATACCGACGCTGAATCATGTGTAGCGCGAGAAGAATTACCATCAGCAGAAGCTCACCAATTAGTTGAATTATCAGTGAGCCCGATATCGCGTATTTCAATTGAGAACATCGAGGAGGAAGATGACACGCGTGAAGACCACGTCGAAATTCCCACCGAGACACTGCTTGAAACAACAATGCTTTCTCCAGAAGAAATAGATGTCAAGCACACATCTTCTATGGCACCACACAGGGAAGAATTGCTATCCCCAAAGCACTCCATGGAAGCGCCCAATGAAGTAGCTGCCGAAGAACACGCAAACTTCAGAATCGTGGCATGCGGACAGCCGCACAAGGAGACTGAAACAGCAGTAAAAATACCGCTTATTTTCAAGATTGAAGAACTCAAAAAAGAATGCTTAATAAGTCTTATTATTAAATTTAATGATTTTATCTTGAGAGAACCCCGCTGATATTATGCCAACGAATAAAAATGACACCACATGAAACAATTCTGTTATTTTCACCCCGCCTTTCTACCCGAATATCATGCCTTGCGTTTTGTTTCATTTTCTGGGCAATTTTCTTTTATGAATATGATGTGCATTCTCATTTGCCATTAGACCAAATTGTTCGCGCAGAACATAATGCTACCCATCCTGAACAATTGAAGAACAGTTTGGAAATCGCCTATCAAGAAGCGCTTGAAAAAGGATTAAAAAATTATGCTGCATATTCCCATATTTTAATCAAAAAATGTTACGAGGCCGTATACAATAAAAATTATGAAACCGCGATTATTTTCTCAACATATGCTAAAAAAATCTCGCCTGATCTTCCTGCCGCCGCAAAAGCGCATGCATACGCACAATGGTCGCAAAATAAACTGCGCATTCATTACCTTATTTCAGGATATTGGTTAGGTTTTGTTAAACAATTAACACATCTTGAATCAATCTCAATCATTGTTGCTTCTTTTATTTTTTCACTGCTCGGCGCTTTTTTTATCACGTTTGTGTTTTTCTGCGTCTTAATAGTCATAAAATATGCTGGAAACGCACACCACGATTTATCCCATCAACTGCCAGCCCTATTGCCGCAAATAGCCCGGAGGGGTTGGTCATTGGTTCTATTTCTTCTGCCGCTATTTTTTCAGGTAAGTATATTCTGGATTTTCTGCTATTGGGCGCTCCTTTTCTATGCCTATCAACATAGACGAGAACAAATAATTACCGTTTGTTTTTTTATTTTCCTGGCATTCATTCCGTGGCTGTTGCATACCGGATGTGTTTTCCTCACTTCCCCTCAAGTCAAATTGGTGAAAGCTTTATGGAGCACAAATTATGACAAATGGGATGGCAGGCAAACGGAATATATAAAAGGTTATACCGATGTTCATCCTGAAGATGCCGAAGCTTATTTTAGCCTTGGGCTCATTCATAAAAAGGAAATGGATTACCAGCGCGCCGAATTTTATTATCTCAAAGCGCTGGCAATTAACCCTGATCATTACCCTGCGCACGTAAATTTAGGCAATATCTATTATCTGACTAAACGGCTTGATCAAGCTATTGATGAATATAGTAAAGCTACATCCCTGCAATCAGCGCGCTGTGTTGCGTATCTCAATCTCAGCCGCGCCTACTTGCAAAAATTTATGTTCACAGAAGGAGAGACCGCATTCATGGAGGCTCGAAAGCGCAACCGCTCGCTGGTAGAGCATTTTCTCGCCACCTATGGCGAGCATCCAAACCGTCAGGTGATTGATGAGACCCTTTCCAAAGTGGTAATTTTAAATAAGGCATTTTCTGCGCCACACGAGCATCAAATATTAGCTATTCAACTGTGGGATATTATATTCAGCGGGCTTCCTTTTGCATTGAGTAGGACAGCAGCAGTAATATTTATTTGTTGTGCAATAGTGCTCCTGAAAAACAACCGTTTTCAAAATGCCAGAAGTTGTGTCTCATGTGGAAAAGCCTTTTGCAAAAAATGCCAGCGCATCACCACCCAGGGCAGTTTTTGCCGGCAATGCCTCAACATCATTGATAACAAAGATGGTCTCGACCCATCCCTGAAAGAGCACAAGCTGAAGGAAGTAAAAAATTATCTGCGGCGGCAACTGGTTCTCGCGCGTTTCTTCGCGTTGATATTTCCCGGAGCGGCATTTTTACAGAAGGGTTATTTCTTCTCTGGCGTGCTCCTGATATTTGGTTTTGCTCTTTTCTTTCTTAATATAGTAATTAGCAGCTTAGGAAAAGAAACTCTGTGGGAGTCAATGAAACCCTCATTGTTTAAATTTGATTACATTCCATTTGCCTTACTCGCCGTGTTAGGTGGCATGCTCATTCATCAAGGCTTAAAAATTAAAAATGCACATGCCTCTGCAAGCGGCGATCCATATACTATGAAATCGCTACGCACAAAGGATATTGAGGGGTAATAACCAGGCAATGATTGGCTTAGAAGGAATAATAAATGAATTTAGTGTCATAGATGTGTTGCAACTTATATGTCAGCAGGAAAAATCCGGCATTCTGACGGTTGCGCACAAAGGCAAATCGGCTGAAATAGCTATATGCGAAGGCAAAATAGTCTCAGCAGGGTTCACAAAACATAATGTTGGAGAGTACCTTATTCGCGCAAAACTGCTTTCATTAGAAGATTTGCACCGCGCTCAGGCTATTCAACAGGAAACGTATGAACCGCTTGAAGAGATTCTTATTAAACAGGGCTTTATAGAGGCGTCTGACGTAGAACGGGCAATCAATAATCAGATTTATGAAACGCTCTATGATATTTTTCAGTGGAAGGAGGGAACCTATACCTTTAGTCTCAGGCAGTCGGTCAAGTCATCTTCTTGTCTGAGGCCGTTGCCATTCCAGTCTCTGGTTTTGGATGTTTTGCGTATGATTGATGAATGGCCCGAAGTAAATAGTTCTATACCTTCATTTGATCTCAGATTTCAAAAAGCCAGCACGCCCGATTTTGAGCATTTTGAGCCGGCAGCGGTTCGAGTTTATACGCTTATTGATGGGCGGCGCACGGTGCAGGAAATCATTGACGAGTGTCTTCTGGGCAAGTACACCACCTGCAAAATACTGTCTGAATTATTGCAGCATGGCTATATTCACAAATCTGCCACCGCTGATACAACTCCCCAAACTTCGCGGATAAGAATACCCTATACAAAGGTTTTGATAGCGAGCAATTATGCATTGCTCGGCGTTATACTGCCTGCGCTGGTGATTATACTGGCAAGAAATCCGCAAAACATTTTACCACTTTTTAATCAGGCACTGTTTAAACAATCATTTCTTGCAGAATACCAGCACAATAGGCAGATAGAAAAAATAGAAAATGCTCTTGAAGAATACAAACTGCTTTACGGTTGCTATCCCCACAGCCTACAAGATTTAATCGCCAGTAAAATTATCAATCCCGCGGACCTCGCAGCGCAGCACAATCAGAGAATAAGCTATCTTGCCGAAAACGATTCATATCGCTTAATTCCTGAATACCAGTAAATGAGAACTTCCCCAAAAAATTATTCTTGAAGTTCAGGCAACCCGCATGAGGACGCCCCAACGCACTGGGTATCATATGGAACATTAACACACCCACGCCCGGGGGTTTTACATCGCCACAACCCAGTCGTCCGTGCCGGAGTCGTGCTGCCGGCGGACGAGCAGATCGTTACTGGGGAGAAAAAACTTCCAGACGCTTTTTCATTGCTGCCAATAAAGTATTTTTGGGGGGAATCCTGCTTAAAATGTATTGCCTCTCTGTCGCGCCTGAGCTATAGTTGCCTTTAATAGACTTGTTGCTTAAGGATCTCATATGAGCCAATTAATAGAAAGCAAGGCAATTGCTTCATTCTGCGATGCCCTGGATGCACATCGTCCTCTTATATACATTCAATCATCGGAGGAACAACGCGTTGAGCAATTGCTGCGCACTGCTGTCAGCAGCTATTTCAAGGACCGTGCTCATTTTTTCATCTGGAGCAGCACTGCGGGCCTGCAAGAGAACGGCCGTGCAGGCGATGTTGACCTGTGCGACCCCTCAAAACTTCTTGAGTTCGTGTTGGCACATCCCGGGCCAGCCCTGTTTCTGCTTAAAGATTTCCACGATCATATCCAGAGTTCTGGGGGCATTCGACGTCGTCTCCGTGACATCTACTATGCATGCCTTGAAAAACATACTTTTGTCGCTATCGTCTCCCCCGTCAAATTCATCCCCGAAGAGATTAACCGTGAGGTGCTCTTTTTGACCCTGCCAATTCCAGACCTCGCTGAATTGCAGATGCTGCTGCGCCGAGAAGCAGAACTTGCAGGATCGGGCAGTGACACAACACAACGTGACCCTGATCTTCTGTATGTCCTTGCCCGTGCACTGCAGGGCCTTACGTATAATGAGGCGCGCCATGCAATTCGCCGCGCCATTGCGAAGTATGAGAAACTTGGCATTGAAGCTATACCCCAACTGCTTGAAGAGAAACGATTGTTAATTGGCAAAACCGGGCTCATTGAGTACATTCCTGATGTCGTGCCGCTTTCCCAACTGGGCGGGCTTGACAATCTCAAAAATTGGTTGCAGGAACGACGCAAACTGTTTCAACAACGCGAAAGTATCAGCCATGAAATAATTCCCAAGGGCGTTTTGATGATGGGAATTTCCGGGTGCGGCAAAAGCCTGTCGGTCAAGGTTATTGCCAGCGCTTTTGAATTGCCTCTTTACCGCCTTGATATGATTCAGATCTTTTCAGGAAACGTCGGGAATCCCGAACATGCTTTTGTTGAGGCCTGCAGAACCATGGAAGAAATTGCGCCTGCAGTACTGTGGTTCGATGAAATCGAGACTTCAATTTCTGCCAATGCTGCCGAATCAAGCGGCCTTCTGGGAAGAATTTTCGGCTTTTTCCTTACCTGGATGCAGGAAAAATCACCGGGGCTCTTTATCGCGGCAACCGCTAACCGTATTGACTTGCTCCCCGCTGAAATGATCAGAAAGGGCCGTTTTGACCAGGTGTTTTTTATTGATCTGCCGACGCCTGCGGAACGTGTTGAAATCCTTAAAATTCACCTCCTGAAGCGGGGAGTGAATCCTGATCCGCTGGACATGGAGCTGTTTTCAAAGTTAACCGAGGGATGGACGGGTGCTGAAGTTGAACAATGTGTTATTGGAGCCATGGTTTCTGCTCAGCTTAATGACCGTCCTGTTGATAACAATGACTTGTTTTTTGCCTGCAAACAGATTGTCCCGCTGTCAAAAACGATGAAAGAGCAATTAAACCACATCCGGTCCTGGGCTTTTGAACGAGCAATTCGGGCATCATCGCGAACGTGACCTATTGTATTACCTTGCAATTAAAACCGAGGCAAAGCAATTGACAATATTAAGCCAAGCATCTATTTTAATGCCACCCTGCGAATATGGTAACCAACAAAAATCATCGCAATAACTATTGGGCGACTTAACGTTGATTGTCGTAAATCTCCTGCCGTTCTACATACATGGATCTTTCCTTTATTATTGTTAACTGGAATACCTGCCAGCTCCTTGTGAACTGCATTGAGTCAATACGGAAAACCGTCGGCGGTTATTGCTATGAAATCATTGTTGTTGATAATGGTTCAGAAGATGGAAGTGTCCAGGCAATCCAAGGGCAATTTGGAAAACAGGTAATACTAATTGAAAATAGGCAAAATCTGGGATTTGCACGGGCCAACAATCAGGCGCTGCGCATCGCTCAAGGGCGGTTTATAGTGCTTCTGAACAGCGATGCCGTCTTAAAACCATCTGCCATTGATGTATTGATCACGTTTCTGGCGGCGACGCCCTCGGCTGCTATGGCGGGTCCCCGGATGGTGAACAGCACGGGAACATTGCAAAACAGTTATGACAACTTCCCGTCTCTGGTAACGGAACTACTCAATAAAAGCCTGCTCCGGTTCTTTTTCCCCGGGAAATATGCAGGCAAAAGTTCTATTGCAACCACGCCGTTTGAGGTGGATTCGCTTATCGGGGCATGCCTTGCGGTCAAACAGCAAGCGATTCAGGAAGTGGGAATGCTTGATGAAGATTACTTCTTCTTTCTTGAAGAAACTGACTGGTGCTTTCGGATGCGCAGGGCCGGATGGAAAATTTATCACTGTCCCGGCGCAGAGATTATTCATCTGCAGGGACAGAGCAAGCGGCGAAATCCTGGCCGTGCCGGTGTTGAATATTATCGCTCACTCTATCGGTTTTTTAGGAAAAATCGCTCAGCAGTTTCATATTACACGTTGCGGAGCTTACGCTGCGTAAAACTCTTAATGAATTTAATCGGCACCTGTTTGGTTCTCTGTCTGAGCGCGGGAACACGTCAAAAATTGCGGGTTAAAACAAAAACCTACGCCTACATCCTCTGCTGGCATCTTCTGGGGTGCCCCGATTCCTGGGGGCTGGAGCGTCACATCGGCTGTTATAAATAATTTCTTTGCCAATGGAAAGGACCGCGCAATGCGCAAGACATTTTTAGTGTTTGGTAGTCCGGACATTCATGAAGACGAAATAAAAGAAGTTGTTGCCTGTCTGCGATCGGGCTGGATTTCGACCGGTAGTCGGGTTGCTCAGTTTGAAGAAATGTTTAAAAACTATATTGGCTCGCGCTACGCGCTCGCACTTAACTCATGCACGGCTGGATTACATCTTTCTATGCTGGTAGCGGGGCTCAAACCGGGAGACGAAGTCATCACCACACCCATGACCTTTGCGGCAACAGCTAATGCTATTCTTCATGCCGGCGCTCAGCCGGTGTTTGTGGATATTGAACGGCGCACCATGAATATCGATCCTGAGCTCATCGCTGCAAAACTATCGCCCAAAACAAAGGCAATTCTTCCCGTGCATCTCTGCGGCAGGCCGTGCAATATGGATCGGATAATGGAACTGGCCAGGCAAAACAATCTCCTGGTCATTGAGGATGCCGCCCATGCTATCGAGGCCGCATACAAAGGCAAGAAAATTGGCACAATCGGAGATATGACGGTATTCAGTTTTTATGTGACTAAAAATTTAGTGACCGGCGAAGGCGGTATGGTTACCACTGACCGTGAAGATTATGCTGAAAAGATTCAAACATACGGTCTGCATGGCATGAGCAAAGGGGCCTGGCGACGCTTTTCTGATGAAGGATTTAAACATTATCAAATTATTTATCCGGGTTTTAAATATAATATGATGGATATTCAGGCAGCCATAGGCATTCATCAGCTCAATCGTCTGGATGCCGCGCTGGCACGGCGGGAAGAAATTTGGAAACGCTATGATGAGGCATTTAAAAATCTCCCCGTGGATACGCCGGCGCCCCCTGAAAACAATACCCGCCACGCACGTCATCTCTACACCATCCTTGTTAAACTTGAGGATCTGAAAGCTGATCGCGATACGATACAGCAGGCCCTTTTTGAAGAGCAAATCGGCACCGGAATCCATTACATTTCACTGCATCTCCATCAGTACTACCGTGAACGCTATCGGTTTAAAGCAGATGATTTCCCGAACGCCCGGTTTGTGTCCGAGCGCACGATATCCCTGCCCCTTTCAACAAAATTGACCGATGACGATGTTCAGGATGTTATTGATGCCGTAACACGGGTGCTGGAAAGATATAGCAGATAGTAGGCGAAATGGAACAGCAGGCAGCGTGGCGCGACTCATGCCGTCTGCTGCGCAGCACAATTTAAGTCGTAAATAATTTTTAGCCCCCGCAGCGTCAGCAGCTCGTCAACCTCGTTAATGGTTATTGAATAGGGTGCGATTAACCCTGCAAGACCGCCGGTTGCAATGACCAGTGGTTCATCTGCCACTTCCGCCTTCATGCGGCTCACAATACCATCCACCAGTCCTATGTAACCATACACAATGCCAGCCTGCATACTGGTTACGGTATCTCTGCCAATGACACGCTGGGGAACAGCGAATTCCACCCGGGGCAGCTTGGAAGCTTTCTGAAACAGCGCCTCGCTTGCGATTTGAATGCCGGGCGCGATAGCTCCGCCCACATATTCCCCTCGGGGTGATATATAATCAAAGGTTGTAGCCGTGCCAAAATCAATAATAATAAGGCTCCGCCGGTGCTTCTCAAAAGCCGCCACTGCATTCACAATGCGGTCCGCGCCTACTTCGTGCGGATTAGCATAGCCTATTGGCATGCCCAGTTTAATGTCCGGCCCGACAAAAAGCGGGCGTAAATGAAAATAGGTATTGCATAACTGTTCCAAGACGCGCACCAAGGGAGGGACAACGCAGGAGATAATTATTGCCGTGACAGCTTCTAGCGTTACATGTCGTATTGCAAAAAGATTTTGCAACAGAACGCCGTATTCATCCGCAGTCTTCTCCCGATCAGTCATAACGCGCCAGTCATGAACCAATCGGTTTTCGCGGTAAATGCCCAGCACTATATTAGTATTGCCAACATCTATGGCTAATAACACGCCACTCCTTAATCTTATAATTACAAACTGCAAGTCCTGTGTTGCAGATTATCCATAAAACGATCCGACTGCGTCTGGCGCTTATTCCCTTGCTACGCGCATACTGAGATCAACGGCACGGGCCGAATGGGTTATGGCGCCGACCGAAATGTAGTTGACCCCGGTTTGTGCAAATTCTTCTATGGTGTCAATTGTTATATTGCCGGAAACCTCAAGCGGAACACTGCCCCCCGTGATCGCCACTGCCTTCCGTATCTCTTCAATATCCATATTATCAAGCAGCACCATATCAGCCCCCGCTTCCAGCGCCTCAATTAGTTCCTGGATGGTTTGTACCTCCACCTCAATTTTCATATGAAGACTTCTTTTTTCCTGTGCCCTCTTGACTGCCTGGGTAATTCCACCGCTCACGCTAATGTGATTATTTTTTATCAGGATGCCATCGAAAAGACCAATGCGATGATTAGTGCCGCCGCCAATCCGCACCGCTTCCTTTTCCAGCATTCGCAGGCCCGGAATGGTTTTGCGTGTATCAAGGAGCATAACGCCGAACGCTTTGATTCTCTCGACAAACTGGGCAGTGAGCGTAGCGATGCCCGAAAGGTGCTGACAAAAATTAAGCGCTGTTCTCTCGCCGGTAAGAAGTGCCGCAAGCGGGCCGCGAAATTCTGCAACTACTGCCCCTGGTTCAACGATGGAACCTTCACGCTCAATGAATAAAAATTGAGTTGCAGGACTCAAAAGTTCAAATACCCGTTTAAAGGGACTGAGGCCGGCGAACATCAGTTCTTCTTTTGCGATAACGGTAGCCCGACCACTCCACCCCGGATCAACCAGGCAGGTGGTGGTTTTGTCGCCTGGCCCGATATCCTCTCGCAATGCCATGCCGACAATATCATCAAGGTGTAAGGGGGTTAAATAATCTGCTTTCATGCGCAGAGGCTCGTTATGCGTTCAAGATTTTCTTTAATCCGTATCTCTTTTTCTTTCAAACTCTGCGCGCGGGCTTTTTCTTTAGCGACTATGTCACGGGGAGCCCGAGCCAGAAAATCCCGATTTGCAAGCTTTTTATTGACACCGTCAAGCTCGGCCAGAACCTTTTGCATCTCTTTTTCAAGACGCGTTTTTTCTTCCGCAAAATCAATCAACCCTGCAAGAGGAAGAAATATTTCCGCCCCGTCAATAACCGCCGCCACTGCGCCCTGCGGACGCTGAAATGAATCATGTATGTTAAGAGATGCTAAACCCGCCAGTAGGCAAATCATAGAGTGGTGCGCCTCAAGTATTTCCTTTATCCCCGGACGGTGGCACAGGACATCTACTGAAGGCTTCACACGTGGCGCAACACTCATTTCACTGCGCACATTGCGTATTGCGGTAACCGTCTGCATGATGGTTTCCATGGCGGATTCTGTGGCGCTGTCTATTTCTTCTGGGTTGGTTCTGGGAAATGGCGTTATCGTAATACTCATGCCCGAATGCGGCAATCTTTGCCAGATCTCCTCGGTAACAAAGGGCATGAACGGATGAAGAAGTTCCAGTGCGGTTTTCAGAACCTGTACCATACAATGCTGTGCAGCGGTCCGTTCCTGCGAATCATTTTTTTGATACAAAGATGGTTTGATCATTTCCAGATACCAGTCGCAGTATTCGTGCCAGAGGAATTGGTAGAGATGATGGGCCGCTTCATTAAATTTATACTCTTCAAGCGCGGTTATAACATTATCTATGAGCCGATTCATCCGGCTCATAATCCATCGATGCATCAGCCCATAGTTTGAGACCTCAACTACCTCATATTGGTATCCATCCAGATTCATAAGCACAAATCGTGATGCATTCCAAATTTTATTCACAAAATGGCGGTAACCTTCAATCCGCTCTTCGGCAAGGCGAATGTCTCTGCCCTGTGCCGCCATCGCTGCCAGTGTAAACCGAAAGCTGTCGGTACCGAATTTATCAATGACTTCAAGGGGGTCAATAACGTTGCCTTTTGATTTGCTCATCTTCTGGCCTTCCACATCCCGTACCAGAGCATGAATGTAAACATCGCGAAAGGGGACAGCCCCCATAAATTTAAGCCCCATCATCATCATGCGCGCGACCCAAAAAAACAGGATATCAAAACCGGTAACCAGACACGATGTGGGATAAAAGGTTTTTAGTTCGGCAGTTTGTTCCGGCCATCCCAGGGTTGAAAAAGGCCACAGGGCCGAGCTAAACCAGGTATCAAGTACATCGCTTTCCTGTTCAATGTGAGACGATCCGCAGCCTGAACAGGACGTAGGATCGTTCCGTTCAACCGTAATATGATCACATTCTCTGCAATACCATGCCGGTATCCGATGCCCCCACCATATCTGCCGGGAAATACACCAATCCTTGATGTTGTTCAGCCATTCAAAATAGGTTTTTTCCCACGTGCGGGGTATAATCCGGGTATCTCTCTTCGCAACTGCTTCCCGGGCTTTTTCAGCCAGCGGCTGAACTCTAACAAACCACTGCAATGAGAGATTAGGTTCAACAATCTTTTTACAGCGATAGCAGTGGCCAACAAAATGGCGATACGGCTCTGTCTTTACCAACAGATTCTCTCGGGTAAGGTCTTCAAGCACCGTGCGGCGGGCTGCAAAACGATCAAGGCCAAAATACCTTCCCGCCTCAGCGGTCATAATGCCGTCTTCTCCAATAACCTTTATCAGCGACAGTCCATACTTTTTGCCGATTTCAAAATCATTGGGGTCGTGAGCAGGGGTAATTTTTAGCGCACCGGTTCCAAAGGCAACATCCACATAGTCATCTGCAATGACCGGTATATGTCGGTTCATAAGCGGCAAAACAACCTGCGTGCCGACCCAGCCAGCATATCGCGCGTCATCGGGATTAACGGCAACTGCCGTATCACCCAGCATAGTTTCGGGCCGAGTAGTTGCAACAGTCAGATACGTTTCTCCATCAACCGATGGATATTTTATATAATACAAGTTTCCTTCTATTTCCTCATGTTCCACTTCGAGATCAGACAACGCAGTATGACAGCGGGGGCACCAGTTTATCAGTTTCTTATCCCGATAAATAAGACCCTCTCGATACAGGCTGACAAATACTTCACGCACCGCGCGCGAAAGACCCTCATCCATGGTGAACCGTTCCCGGCTCCAGTCGCATGATGCGCCTAACCGCATGAGCTGTTTAATAATAATGCCGCCATACTGCTCTTTCCACTTCCAGACCCGCTTGACAAATTCTTCGCGGCCTAAATCAAACCGGCTTTTGTTTTCGGCGGCGAGTTCACGCTCGACGACATTTTGCGTTGCAATCCCGGCATGGTCAGTTCCGCACTGCCAAAGCGTTTTATATCCCTGCATGCGCCTGAAACGGATAAGGATATCCTGTAGAGTATTGTTTAACGCATGCCCCATATGGAGCGAACCGGTTATGTTCGGCGGCGGAATAACAATGCAGTACGGTTGTGCCGCACTGCTCATGTCAGGTTTAAAAAACCCCTTGTCAAGCCAGTACTGATACCACTTTTTTTCGGCGTCATGGGGCTCGTAAGTCTTGGGTAAGATCTCGTTATCCATAAAAAAATTGGTATTTAACCTTTAGCGACGCGCATTCAGCTTGAAGACCGACCATAATTGCCTGTCCATAATGTGCGACCTGCCGCGCTTGTCTTTAAGAAACGTTAGGTGTTTTTTGTCTGTAATTAGTGGTTGAGATGATTACGGTGCATCTATCCATTCTCACCCAGCACCAACTAATGATTGCTGAGAACTGGCTGCCCGGGAACTACCGTTCCCGATATTCCCCAAACACCCCCCGTAGCACGTCAGCTATCTCTCCCAGGGTCGCATAGACCCTTACTGCCTCGAGGGTTGGAGGTAAAAGATTATCTGTCCCCCGCGCTGTCAGCTCGAGCTTTTTCAAAGCAGCCTGCACTTTGTTGTTATCGCGCTCGGCTTTCACCGCAGCCAACTTTTGCTTCTGATACAGCTCTTTTGCCGGATCAACACGCAGGATGTTTTCCAGCGGTTTTTCTTCAATGGTGAATTTATTCAAACCGACGATAACCTGTTCTGCCTTCTCAACATCCTTTTGATACTGGTAGGCGCTGTTCTGAATTTCATTCTGAATATATCCCCGTTCGATGGCCTTAATGACGCCGCCCAGCTCGTCAATTTTCTCGATGTATTTTTTTGCTCCCTCTTCAATCTGCGCAGTGAGGGATTCAATCATATAGGAGCCCGCAAGGGGATCAATCGTATCGGCGACACCGGTTTCATAGGCAACTATTTGCTGGGTTCTCAACGCAACCCGCACGGCTTCTTCCGTGGGCAATGCCAGTGCTTCATCAAATGAATTGGTATGTAGTGATTGCGTCCCCCCGAGGACTGCGGCAAGAGCCTGATACGCCACGCGCACAATATTATTAAACGGCTGCTGCGCGGTCAGGGTGCATCCTGCCGTTTGTGTATGGAAGCGCATCATCATGGAACTGGGATTTTTTGCGCCAAACCGTTCTTTCATAATACGTGCCCAGAGGCGCCGCGCTGCACGAAATTTTGCAATCTCTTCAAGAAAGTTATTATGACAGTTGAAAAAGAACGAGAGCCGTGAGGCGAACGCATCCACATCAAGCCCGGCCTGTATGGCTGCAGCTACATAGGTTATGCCATCGGCCAGGGTAAAGGCGACTTCCTGCACCGCCGAGCATCCTGCTTCCCGCATATGATAGCCGCTGATGCTGATAGTGTTCCATTGTGGCACTTTATCCCTACAGAATGCAAAAATATCGGTAACTATGCGCATTGACGGCGCAGGCGGATAAATATAGGTGCCCCGCGCAATGTATTCCTTCAAAATATCATTTTGAATGGTTCCCTGAAGTTTTTCGGCTGGCACGCCCTGCTTTTCGGCCACCGCAATATACATCGCAAGCAAGGTAGCCGCGGTTGAATTGATGGTCATGGAGGTGCTTACCTTGTCAAGAGGAATACCCTCAAAAAGGATTTCCATATCCTTTAATGTGTCAATGGCAACGCCGGTTTTGCCCACTTCCCCATAGCTCAGTTCATGATCAGAGTCGTATCCAATCTGAGTTGGCAGATCAAAGGCAACACTAAGTCCGGTTTGTCCATGATCCAGAAGATATTTGTAGCGTTTATTCGTATCCTCGGCAGTACCGAATCCTGCGTACTGGCGCATGGTCCAATATCTGCCGCGGTACATAGTGGGCTGCACACCCCGCGTAAATGGATATTCTCCCGGGAACCCCAGGTCATTCACATAATCCAACTGCTCTATATCAAGAGGGGTAAAAAGACGCTTAAACTCTATGTCCGATGTGGTCTTAAATACTGGCTTTCTTTCTGGAAATTTGCTTAAAGCCTTTTGCACTTTGCCTTCATCCCACTGTCTGAGCCGTTCTTTTAAATCGCCCATATGACCTCCTTCAGCATTAAAAATCTTTCCGTAGGATCGCTTTTTGCGCGATGGATTTGCAGCTCAAGCTGCCCCTGCAACAACAATCTCTCACTTACATCTTATATTAATAGCGTTGAGAGCAAAATATTTTCAGATTTGTATCAATAATTACGCCAGTCAGTAATCTATATTAAATTTTGAGATTACCGGGAGCTTTGCCTTGCGATTTTAGAAAGTTTTGAGATAATATCTATAAATTGTATAAAAAGTCAAACGCCTTTTTTAATCCCCAACTTCTGATTTTCAAATCTATTTCAATGAGTTAGCTTAACAACCCGTTTGTTAACATGCGCAAAGATGGGCAGGTAATATACCTGTGGATCTCTCCATTTTTAAAGCAAAATGCCTATGAATAAAAACAGAATAAGAAGAATTCGTTCAGGCACTAATGGTTCCGGTCCGGTTGTCTATTGGATGAGCAGAGACCAGCGCGCACATGATAACTGGGCACTTCTATATGCCCAGGAACTGGCACTGGAGAAAAAATGTTCGCTGACAGTGGTTTTTTGCCTCGTGCCTGAATTTCTCTCAGCCACCATCAGACAGTATGGTTTCATGATTAAAGGCTTGCAGGAAGTTGAAAATGAACTTAACAGAAAAAATATCGGATTTGTTCTTTTAGCAGGCTCCCCTGCAAGCGAGCTGCCGTCTTTCATAAAAAAAACCCAGGCGCATACGCTTATCGCAGATTTTGATCCTCTTAAAATAAAGCGCGCGTGGAAACAAACGGTAGCGAATAACATCGAGGTGCCCTTTTTTGAAGTTGATGCCCATAATATTGTCCCCTGCTGGATAGCTTCATCAAAACAGGAGTTTGGCGCATACACGCTCAGGCCAAAACTCAACCGTTTGCTGCCTGAATTTCTGAATGAATTCCCGACGCTTAAGAAGCACCCCTTCGTTGATTCCCTGCGCCTCTCAAGAACAGACTGGAAGAAAGCCGTAAGAACGCTTAAAATTAATAAAACTGTTTCAGAGGTTAGCTGGATAGCCCCGGGAGAAAAAGCTGCCCGCACTGCATTGAAACATTTTTTGCAGAACCGTCTGGCTAACTACGACAAACAGCGCAATGACCCCACTCGTGACGGGCAATCAAATTTATCCCCATACCTGCACTTCGGCCAGCTTTCCGCCCAGCGCGTCGCTCTTGAAGTATCAAAGGCATCCGCCAATCAACAAGACAGAGAGGCTTTTCTTGAGGAGCTCATTGTGCGCCGAGAGCTTGCGGATAATTTTTGTTTTTACAACGAGAATTACGATCGTTTTACAGGCTTTCCCGACTGGGCTCAAAAAACTCACGCGGTTCACCGTAAGGATCGCAGAGAGTATCTCTATTCTCGGGAGGAATTCGAACAGGCGAAAACCCATGATGCTCTCTGGAATGCCGCCCAGGTGGAGATGGTGGAGCACGGCAAGATGCATGGCTATATGCGCATGTATTGGGCAAAAAAGATACTTGAGTGGACATCATCGCCTGAAGAAGCACTTGAAATAGCCATCTATCTCAATGACAAATACGAGCTTGACGGCCGAGACCCTAATGGCTACACGGGCATTGCCTGGTCAATTGGCGGGGTGCATGACCGGGCATGGTTTGAGCGTCCAGTGTTTGGCAAAATTCGCTATATGAACTATAACGGCTGCAAGGCAAAATTCAATGTCAAGGCTTACATTGAAAAATATAGACGATAACTTGATCAAACGACTAAAGAAAGTGGGCTTCGGCGAAATCAGCCGAGCTGTCATTGCGAGTCCCGATAAATCGGGACCTGGCAATCTCAATGATTCCATGAGTCTATGATAATGAGGCAGTAGATTATATGCTAAGAACATTAAAGAACTTTCTTGTCCTTTTTACCGGTAAACCCCGAGTCGCAGAAAAACAGCGCTCGCACGAAACCATAAATCTCATTCTTAACCGCCGAAGCTGCCGCTCGTTCACCGATGACAAAGTAGATGAAGACGATATTAAGGCAATTCTTGAAGCTGGCCGCTTTGCACCCAGCACGGTCAATCTTCAGACCTGGAGTTTTATAACCTTTACCCGACAAGAATGGCGAGCGCTTTTTGACCGTCCTATTCCGTTCAACGGCATGCATGCAATAGTTATCTGTGCCGACATGTATAAGCTTAAAAACCATTTCTCTGACTTCAGGGAAACACCCTATGTGAACATCTCTTTTGCCCTGTTCAACGCAGGTCTTGCCGCCATGAACATGACTATTGCTACTGAGGCGCTTGGTCTGAAAAGCATCATGCTTTCAGAGACCGGAAAAACCGGCCTGCTTGATTTTGCATATCTTAAGGAAAAACTTTCTCTGCCTGATGGAGTTTTGCCATTGACAACGCTGGTGATTGGGAAAGCTTCAGGAGAAAAACCGGGCGTGCCGCCCCGCCAGCCGTGGGAAGCTACCGTAATGAAAAATACCTACAATGAAAAATGCTCTGAGATGCTTGACGACTGGCAGCAGCAGATGTTCATAGGATTCAAACTCACCCATCCGCTGTCAAATTTTCAGAAGCAACTTGAGTATTATAAAAAAAAGATGGTGGAGGCGGAAGAAGAAATCAAGAAGCAATATCAAAAATAGGAATATCAGCAAGCGTTACTTATTGCGAATAAGGCCAGCGCCAAAACCAGAGTAGTCCGCTTTCAGTTACGCGAATGGTAAGTGAGAAAAAAAGTATGGCGCAGACTACCAGAATGGTGAGAACTGCTATTAGCATGAAATTGACCGGTCTGGGCGGGGGCTGTTTTAATCCGAGTTTAATAATGACAGCTCAAGCAGGGAGGATGGAGAGATTAATTGAATATAAAAACCTTGACAGGGAAATTATCTTCTTATAGTAGGCAGAAAATAGTTAGAATAAGCATAAAAAGTACTGTTGGTCCCGAGAAGAAAAGTAAAATTACAGCGCGTGAATAAACAAATCAAATCAAGGAAACGAGTCGCAGAACATGGCGAGGTCTTGACGGGGAAAAACATCGTTGACGCCATGCTTGACCTCGTCAAACAAGAGACCGAACGGATCGACGCGCGCTTCCTCGAACCGGCCTGCGGGACAGGCAATTTCCTCCTTGAAATCCTGGAACGCAAACTAAAAATGGTTGAGAGCCGCTACGGCAAGAGCCAACTGGAATACGAGCGCTATGCCATCCTTGCCGTATCGTCCATCTATGGCATTGAACTACTTGCAGACAACACAGAGGAGTGCCGCAAACGATTGCTTGAAGTCTTTGATGCGGCGTACACGCGGCTGTTCAAGACCAAGACCAAAGAGCAATGCCGGGAAGCGGCGCGCTATATCCTCAAACGCAACATTGTCCACGGCGACGCCCTTACCCTGAAAACCGTAGGCGAGAATCTCCGGCCGATTGTTTTTTCCGAATGGTCGCTGGTCAATGGAAGCATGATTAAAAGGCGGGATTTTGCCTTCCACGAACTGGTCAGCCAGGGTTCGCTAAGAGAACTGCCACTCTTTTCTGATCTTGGTGAGGAGGTATTCATCCCTGAGCCGCTAAAAGAGTATCCGCCGGTGCATTTTCTCGAGGTGGCCTATACCTACGATGAGTAGTTACAACCCCGATGTGCTCTCCTGCCTGGCAAATCTCTCGAGCGACGAGGTCTTCACTCCGCCGCAACTGGCAAATCAGATGCTGGATCTCTTGCCGCAGGAACTCTGGAGCAATCCTGAAGCCCGGTTTCTCGACCCAGCCTGCAAGACCGGTGTGTTTCTGCGCGAGATCGCCAGGCGGCTCGACAAGGGGCTGGAAGCGCAAATCCCCGACCGGCAGGCACGCATCAACCACATAATGAAAAACCAGCTCTTCGGCATCGCCATCACGGAATTGACCGGCCTGATGAGCCGCCGCTCGCTTTACTGCTCCAAGACCGCCAATGGAAAATACTCGGTCTGCACGGTATTCGATAACCCGCAGGGCAACATCCGCTTCCGGCGCATCGAGCACACCTGGCAGGACGGCCGCTGTGCTTTTTGCGGAGCAAATCAGGAAAACTACGAACGTGGCGAGGAGCTGGAGACCCATGCCTATGAGTTTATCCACACCGAAAACCCGGAGGAGATCTTCAACATGAAATTCGATGTCATCATCGGCAACCCGCCGTATCAGTTGAGCGATGCCGGTTTCGGCCGCAGCGCATCACCGATATATCACAGGTTTGTTGAGCAGGCGAAAAAGCTAAACCCGCGCTATCTGGTAATGATTATTCCGTCACGCTGGTTTGCAGGGGGTAAAGGGTTGGACAAATTTCGAAAGGATATGCTCAACGACGACCGCATCCGCAAACTGGTGGATTTTGAGAATGCTGCTGAGGTCTTTCCTGGTGTAGATATAGCCGGCGGCGTTTGCTATTTTCTGTGGGAGCGAGATTCCCGCGGCCCATGCGAAGTAACAAATTTTTACAACGGAGACCGGATAGTTGCCCAAAGAGCGTTGAACGAGTTTCCTACATTCATTCGGCATAGTCGCGCTGTTCCAATTGTGAGAAAAGTCCTTACCAAAGAGAAGGACAAGCCGCGATTGAGTGAAATAGTTTCGCCGTCAAAGCCATTCGGCATTCGAGGGCACTATAAGCCGCGAGACAAAGGCATTCCATGCTGGTTCACACAGCGAATCGGACTGAAATATGCAGAACCAGCCGATGTGAAAGACGAAAACAATCTCTTAGATAAGTGGAAACTGTTGATTCCACCCTATCCTATCGCAGGACAGACAGATTTTTCTAAGCCTGTAGGATTTTACTATCGTGGCAATACCCGCATTGCAAAACCTGGCGAATGTTGTACGGAATCATGGTTAGTAGCTGCCGCATTTGACACAAAAAAGGAAACGCTTTCTTTCAGATCATATCTTTTTACAAAGATAGTTAGATTTCTCTTGCTTCAAACGGTAACATCACAGCATGTTACTAGAGAGTATTTTTACTTCATTCCCAATTTCGAGAAATACGAGGGTGAATATACAGACGAAATGCTACGCAAACGATGGGGAATTACTCAGGAAGAATGGGAGTTTATTGACTCCAAGATACGCAACTCGGAGCCAAACGATGAGTAAAGACTTCTTTCCCCAGCGGCCGCGGGTGCAGCCGAAAATCTACGCCTACGAGGATACCAATCCGCAGTATGCCGGTCTGCTCAAGGTGGGCTATACCACCAAGGATGTCCGGGAGCGCGTGGCAAAGCAGTACCCAACGCTCCGGCCCGGCCGGCCGCCCTACCGTATCGTCCTTGAGGAACCGGCCATGCGCCGCGATGGCACAGTCTTCACCGACCGCGATGTACACCGTATGCTGCGCATCAACGGCATCCCTAAAGCAGGCGGCGAGTGGTATCGCTGCACTATTGAACAGGTAAAGGCGGCCATCAATGCTGTGCGCGAAGGACAGCTCTTTGAAGAACAGCGCTCGCTGGACTTCAAGATGCGGCCGGAGCAGGAAACCGCCGTCAAAAAAACGATGGCGTATTTCAAAGCCTACCGGCGCGAGAACAACAAGCCGCCCCATTTCTTATGGAACTGCAAAATGCGCTTCGGCAAGACGTTTGCTGCCTATCAACTGGCAAAAAAGATGGGCTGGAAAAAGATTCTCGTTTTGACCTTCAATCCGGCAGTCCAGAGCGCCTGGGAAGAAGATTTGCGCTGCCATGTTGCTTTTCAAGGCTGGCAGTTCATCAAGCCCGGAGGTTTGACCTATGACGAAGCGGACAAAAAGAAGCCCATCATCTGCTTTGGCTCGTTTCAAGACTACCTGGGCCGGAATCCCAGCACCAACGGCATCAAAACCAAAAACGAGTGGGTTCATGCCACCCACTGGGATTGCGTGATTTTCGACGAATACCATTATGGCGCCTGGCGCGAAAAGGCAAAAGAACTGTTTGAAGCAGAGGACGAAAGGGAACAGAAATTCGCGGAAGGCGAGGGGTTGGATTACTTCGATGAAGACATCCTGCCCATCACCTCAGACCATTACCTTTACCTCTCAGGCACGCCATTTCGGGCCATCGCCGCCGGCGAGTTCATCGAGGAACAGATCTACAACTGGACGTATTCGGATGAACAAAAGGCAAAAGAGGAATGGACAGGAACAGATAACCCCTATGCCATTCTGCCTCGCATGGTGCTGATGACCTATCAGTTGCCTGACGCGATCAGGGAAATCGCCATGCAGGGAGAATTTAACGAATTTGACCTTAACGTGTTTTTCTCGGCGGAAGGCCTGGGCGACAAGGCCAGATTCAAGTATGAAGACGAGGTGCAGAAGTGGCTTGACCTCATTCGTGGTGCCTATCTTCCCACCAGCATTGACAACCTCAGGCTTGGCGCGCAGAAGCCGCCGCTCCCCTTTTCCGATGTCAGGCTTTTGAGCGTGCTCTCGCATACGCTGTGGTTTCTGCCGAGCGTTGCTTCCTGCTACGCCATGCGCAATTTACTCGCAAAGCGGCAGAACCGCTTCTATCACGACTACAAGGTCATCGTCGCCGCAGGAGCTTCGGCAGGCATCGGCGTTGACGCCCTGCCGCCAGTGCTGGACGCGATGGACGATCCCCTCAAGACAAAAACCATCACGCTCACCTGTGGAAAACTTACGACTGGGGTTACGGTTCGTCCATGGACGGGCATCTTTATGCTGCGCAATTCTTCCAGCCCGGAGACTTATTTTCAGGCCGCGTTTCGTGTGCAGAATCCGTGGGTCATTAAAAATCTTGATGGGAGCACACCTAATGAGGAATTGATTCTCAAAGAGGAATGCTATGTTTTCGACTTCGCCCCGGATCGCGCCCTGCGGCAAATTGCGGAATATAGTTGCCGACTGAATGTAAATGAAGGCGATCCGGAAAAGAAGGTAGAGGAGTTCATCCGATTCCTGCCGGTACTGGCTTACGACGGCAGCTCCATGAAACAGATAGACGCCGCCGGTGTTCTGGACATGGCCATGAGCGGAACCACGGCGACCCTTCTGGCGCGTCGCTGGGAAAGCGCCCTGCTGGTGAATGTGGACAATGATACTCTGCGGAGACTGATGGACAATGACCAGGCAATGCAAGCCCTGATGAGCATTGAAGGATTCAGGAACCTCAACCAGGAGATCGAAACTATCATTAACAAATCCGAAGCGGTGAAAAAGGTGAAGAAAGAGGCAAACGACAGAGAACTTTCTGACAAGGAAAAGAAGCAACTGACGGAAGAGGAGAAGGAATACAAGACCCTCAGAAAGAAGATTCAAGAGAAACTAATCAAGTTTGCCACGCGGATACCCGTTTTTATGTACCTGACGGATTATCGGGAGAGAACCCTCAGAGATGTGATCACGCAATTAGAGCCGGGCTTGTTCAAAAAAGTGACCGGGCTGACGGTCAAAGACTTTGAGCTACTGGTCAGTCTTGGGGTTTTCAACAGCGCTCTGATGAACGATGCGGTGTACAAGTTCAAGAGGTATGAAGACCCCAGCCTCGTTTATACGGGTATCAACCGGCATGAAGGGGAAGACATCGGGCTTTACGATACGGTTTTGCGTCGAGAGGATTATGACGTCATTTTCGTGAATAAAGATGTTCATTGATTTGGCGTGTCCGTGAGATTACCAAAACCTCGATAACAATGGTTTGCAGCGGACAGCGCGCCGCACGTCGCCGCGGATAGCGTGCGGTAGGTTGCCCTGTTGCATATCAGGTTTCTTGTTTTTTTAAGGGTCAATGGAGAAACAAATTGTTACATGTTTCTTTTATTAACCGTCTCAAAATTATATTGACATAATCATATGGATTGTTATATAGT
>CAZQKW010000041.1:0-29699 GCA_964594075.1 uncultured Thermodesulfobacteriota bacterium
TTAAAGATGTTTTAAAATTTTTGATGCCCCGCCTTGTAGGCGGGGTAATTCACTTCTTCTACGCCGCCCATCCTCTTGATTTAAAATATTTTTTTGATTTATCTTCTTAAGTGCCGTGGCGGGTATCCGATTTTATATGATATAAATTTAAAGAAAGGAGGCTTACCATGGCAAACTTCATTGATAAAACCATATTCTGGATTAAAATAAATGAGGATGCGATACTGAATTTTCTTGCATATGTTATAACGCCCATTCTGGTCATTGTCATCCTGGCATGGGTTACTTTTTCATGATAGCTATTTTTATTTTTTCAAAATTTTTAAGGGGCAGTTTAGCCTTAATTTGAGAGCTACCCGCGCGTTGCCGTCCTTTCAAAAAAATCTTCAATTATCCGCATAGTAATTTCTCACAACACCCCAAAGGAAAAACATCGCTCACCATATTCATTGAAGATGGTGAAAATGCTCTTAGGGAAATCTTTCGCCGTTTTTGGGTATGGGTAAGAAAACTCTTCAAAACGAGTTACCGCTTGTGATATTTGTATTACAGCATCACGGTAATATCTTTAACAGAATTATAGGGCGGTATGAAAAAAAGGATAACAAAACTGTGGCAACTGGTTGGCAGGGAAACTGAAGCAATGCTGATCACCAGTCCGGAAAACATCCGTTATCTCTGCGGGTTTTCCGGCAGCGAGGGCAGTATTTTTTTTGCCCGGCAGGAAGGTTTTTTTTTAACCGACGGCAGATACACGACGCAAGCCCGCGAAGAGGTAAAAGGCTTGGATGTCATAACCTATAAAGAAAAGATAAAAGGGATTGCCGGCATTATAAAAAAAATGCGCGTCCGGTCGGTTGGTTTTGAAGCACATGCGGTAACAGTCGCTTTTATGAAGGAACTTGAGAAAGAAATTCCCGCTGTAGTCTTGCAGCCATACAGCGATAAACTTGATCAGTTGCGTATTATCAAAGATACTTCGGAAATAACAATCCTGAAGAAGGCAGCACACATTGCTGGCCAAAGCTTAATGCAGGTTATGCCACTGATCAAACCCGGGGTCAGAGAAATAGAGATAGCTGCTGAACTGGAATACCGCATTAGAAAAAACGGCGGAGACGGCCCCTCATTTCCCTTTATCGTCGCTTCCGGGGCTCGTGCTGCTCTGCCGCACGGCACTGCGTCTCAAAAAAAAATTGCAGCAGGAGATTTCGTGGTAGTTGATTATGGGGCAATTTATGGCGGATACGCGTCGGATGAAACTTGCACGTTCATTATAGGGAGGCCGACCCGAAAACAAGAACAGATCTACCGTATTGTCCGGGAGGCGCAGAAACGGGCACTTTATGCACTGAAGCCAGGGCAATCACTTAAAAAAGTTGATGAAGCAGCCCGCTTATATATAGAAAAACATGGTTATAGGAAATATTTTAAACATGGAACAGGGCATGGAATTGGCCTGGCAGTTCACGAACCTCCCCGCATTTCCGTTCTTTCAAACGATACGGCCCGTGAGGGCATGGTGGTCACTATTGAGCCTGGTATCTATTTGCCAGGCTGGGGCGGGGTGCGGATAGAGGATACGGCGGTGGTTACAAGGCATGGTGCAGAAGTAATTACCGAAACAAACAAAACGCTTATCGTGCTTGCGTGATCAATGTCTGGCAGCTAATAATGCCGATAGCCTTTCTCCTGGGCGGCTATATCCATGGCAATCGTTATAATATTTTCTACCGGAAGGCATACCTCATCACCCGCCATGCGCAGATCAATGGTTTTAATATACCGTTTACACTCATCACAGACGTAAAGCCGATACCGGCCGTCCTCGCTGGGATAATAAATCTGCTCATCAATGTTTTCACAAAAAGGGCAGCCAATGCGGTTATAACGCCATACACTGCAGCATCGCGAGCAGAGCAGGCTGCGAGCCCCTGTTTCTTTGTCAAGAGCAGCAAACGAGGGTTTCCCGCCGCAGATCGGGCAGTAATTGCGCTGCCAGCCGCTCTGGTCAATGTCCGGCATCATAAGCTCGCTGACAATGTGAAGGTAGGGCATTAACGCCAAGCCTGCCGCCAGCATGATGATATTCTCTGGGGTGTCAGATATAATAACGGGGTTTCCGCTTTCAAAGATATTTTGTGCCAATTCCATCGCAGTTCTGTCAATTATTTCTAAATTAGCCTCCTTTTGTCCGGGCAAAAAATAATTGTTGAGGAATTCAAGGATCCGGTTAAAAAACAGGATAAACTCGGTTTGCTCGATTGGTAGTTCATTAAAAATAACTTGGGGGGCGCCCGTGGAAAAACGAGCACGATTTATGGTGTGTTTAACCACAGCGACATATCTTTCTGATGCAAGCAATTGTCGTTTGAAAGCAATCTGCATTTGAAAAAGCTTTTCATAGAAATCAAAAAGTTCTTTAATCTCCGGACGCTTGCTTCGTGCATTCCGTAACGCATTTAATATCGTTAAATCGGTTTGTTCAAAAGGCATGGCAGTTTTCCAGAGGTCTGGTAATAAACAATAATACGATACACCCCGGCCGTGCTGTTCTATTCTATATCTTTCACATGAATTTAGAAAACAGAACTGTCTTGTTTAACATAACAGATTAACTCGTTATGTATGCTTACTTTTTGGCAGTTGAGAGTGCTCATAAAAGAAAGAAGTTTCTTAGGAGTGTGTGAGCAAAAACCCTGAGGCAACGAAAGGGGAAGCACTCCCCTATGTTGGACACTATTGAAAACGGAATATTTTTATCCAGGATAGCAAACTTGAGTGTATGAAACAAGTGAATTTAGATACTGCTGATTTTGGGCGGGAGTGAAATGGTAAAAGTCGTGCCTTTGCCTACCTGGCTCATGACATCAATTTTACCAAGATGAGCTTCTACAATACCTTTTACAATAGATAGGCCTAATCCTGAACCAGCCACCATGCGTGTTTGGTCTGATTGCACCCGATAAAATTTGTCAAATATGCGAGGGATATCTTCCTTCTTTATCCCGATACCGGTATCCTGTACTACTATTGTTACATATTCACCTTGACGGCCAGTCTTGATAACAATGTGACCCCCTTCTGGTGTATAATGAAGAGCGTTACTCACGAGATTAATAAAAATTTCTTCCATATTATTAGGATCAGCATCAATAAGTGGCAGATTTTTTGCCTTTTTCAGTTGTAGCGTAATATTTTTTTTTGCCGCCTGCTGACTTAAGAGTTCAACTACTTTTTGAGCGATATCATTTAGTTGCAGGGGTTCTTTACACTGAACTATTTGCCCTGCTTCAATCCGGGAGAGGTCAAGAAGATTTTTTATTAGAGTGAGCAGATTATCTATGCGCATTTTGATCCGTGATAAAACTTCATTTTGTTTTTCAGTGACCACACCCAAAAGTCCTTCTGCGATAGTAAATATCTGCTGTTGAATCGCCGTGAGTGGCGCCTTCAGTTCATGAGAAACCATGGCAATAAAATCCGATTTCATACGGTCAAGCTCTTTTAAATAGCTAATATCCTGTAAAACGAAAACCGTACCGAGAATTTCATCATCTGCCTTTATCGGGCATGCATGAATGCGCAGATGTAATTTCGCCTCAACAGGTAACGTTATCTCGCGACAAATTGCCGATAAGTTTTTGGTTTGAAGCTCTGACATCATTTGCGGTAATATAAAAAGATTTTTGTCCATAATACAATGTTCCAAGGGTTTGTTAACCATGGATTCCATTTTTATACCAAGCATTTGCGCCGCCGCGGGGTTGTTAAGCACAATGTGATTCTCCCGATTAATAACTAGAATACCATCAACAAGAGCGTTGACTATCACCCGTAGTTTGCTTTTTTCGGTGGCAATATCACGCAGACTTTTTTCTCGCTCTTCACGAAGGAGGCGCGCTTCATTTTCCAACTCCTTTTTGGTAATGGCCCGGTTAACCACGATTCGCAGCTGATCAGGAGTAAAAGGCTTAGAAATAAAATCATAAGCGCCCATTTTCATGGCGTCCACCGCCGCTTCAACCGTCGCATATCCCGTAATAACAATCACGAGAAGTTCTGGAGCACGTTGTTGTATGCGTTCGAGCACCTCTATACCGGAAAGGCCGGGCATCTTAAGGTCGAGGAGGAGCAACGCATATCGTTTCTGTCGGATCATCTCTAATCCTTCTGCGCCATTCCGCGCGGTGTCAACGATAAAGCCCTGTTTTGTTAAGATAAGGGCACATCCATCGCGAATAGAAGCGTCATCATCAATAACAAGGATAGGCCCTATCATGGACGGCGCGTTCAGGTTTTCTGTAAAGGTATTAACCATGACGTGGTAAAATAAAATGCATAGACCTTGGTATTAAGCAAGATGGTAGTATAAAATACCGCTCTACTTATTTAAAAGAAACTCTACCCTCCGTAACAGTTCCGATGGCTCAACTGGTTTTGGAATATAATCCTCTGCTTCCATTTCCATTCCCATACGGGTTGTATATTGGGTCTCATGGATATGCTCAGCAACAGCGGTCAGAAGAATAATGGGGATCTCCTTGAATTGATTGTTGGCTTTTAATTCAGCACACATTTTATAGCCATCCTTCTCCGGCATCATGACATCAAGAATAATCAGATCTGGTTTTTGCTCTCTGACCTTCTCCCATCCTTCTATCCCATTATAGGCTACCCGCACGACGTGGTCCTTACTTTCAAGTAATGTTTTTACTGCATGAACAAAATCATAATCATCATCAATGAGCAATATATCTGCCACGTTTGCTCACCTCCTTCAGTGAAATTTGTTAATTCCGGCTGCCTTTAAAATTTCCGGCACGACTTCTTCCTTTCCTATGGCCATTATGTGGACGCCATCACATAATCGTTCTTCTTTGATGCGGCGTATCATTCGTCCGGCGATCTCTATGCCCGTGGTTAATGCGCCCCCTTTGGGCGCTTGAGCCAGTTCATCAATAAGCGCTTGCGGCACCGTAATTCCCGGAACATTTTCATTCAAATATTTCGCCATGCGGGCGGAAATCAGCAGCAGAATGCCAGCAAGAATCTTAACATTAAACTTTCGAGCAAATTCCATGAAACGGCAAAAATTATCCAGATCGTAAATAGCCTGGGTTTGGAAAAATTCTGCTCCGGACTCAACTTTTTTTTCAAATTTTATGAGCTGAGGTTCTATAGGGTCTGCCTCCGGCGTTACGATTGCACCGGCACAAAATGAAACACTACCATCCAGTGCGTTGTCCCCAAGGTCTTTCCCTGTTTCCAGTAAGCGCACTGTCCGCAGCAACTGGCTTGAGTCGAGATCAAAGACACCTTTTGCACTTTTATGATCGCCAACCGGAACTGCGTCACCGGTCAAGCACAACACATTATAAATGCCCCGCGTGTAGGCAAACAACAGCTCTGCTTGGAGCGCAATGCGATTGCGGTCTCTGCAGGTCATCTGCAGAATCGGCTCGCCGCCTAATTCTTTAATAATGATAGCTCCACCAATTGAAGGGAAACGCATTACAGAGCTTTGATGGTCTGTGACATTCAGTGCATCAACCTTATCTTTAAGCAGCTGGATGTGGTGAATCATAGGATCAAGATTCGTCCCTTTCGGTGGGCCAATTTCGCTGGTAATGACAAAGGCGCCCGAGTGGAGAGCCTCTTTAAAGCTGCGCGTCATCTTCAGTGCTCCTTTCCTCTAAAGAAATAAGTAGTTTGCCGGGCTTGGGTTCAATATTATAGTTTTTTGGTTGTTGATACCTGCGCATCAGATCGAGGCGCCCCATTTGTTCAAGCTTTCTATAAATAAGCGTCCATACACAATCTTTATTTGGGTCAATTTCACACTTTCCCTTATTAGTTCCGCCGCACGGTCCGTTCACTAATCCTTTGTGGCAGTCGGCAACTGGACATATACCGCCTGTTTCTCCCAATATGCACTGGCCGCATTGCATACATATTTCCTCAAATATCCCGACGCTTTTTTCTTTCCCTATGAAGAGGGTATCAAGCGCAGGAATGACCGCTTTATCCAAATGCATGGCAATGGTTTGAACGCCAAAAGCACAGGTCATAATAAGCAGGGCATCAGACTGCATCATGGCAGGTAAGTGTAGCGCCAATGCGTCGTGCGTCAATTCATCGCAGGCAACCGGTATGATCATCCAGCCCAGCACTTGTTTTTGCGCTTCAGTGAGTAGATTTGCCATATGTTGAACCTCGGTAACACCGCCGGTTCTGGTCATAGTAGTGCAGGTGCCGCAACCAATTATAAAAATTTTCTCTGACTGATCAAGGAGGTAGAGGATTTCATTAAACGGTTTCTGCTTGGTAATTGATCTGATCATATATGCTCCTCCCTGCTGAGGTCATTACCCTAAGCTACTATACCGCCAAGGCGGTACGCTTCAGTTTGGCATTTCCTTAGCGTTCCAGGTCGCAACGCAGGCATCGTTTGGCCTCTTCCCGCGCTTTTTCTTCTGTAAAGCCGAGTTCAATCTCGCGAAAATCATGGATACGATCTTCTGCAGGTGCCAACGGCATCTTAACCCGGGGTTTTTCTTCCTCCACATCTTTAAGTTCTTCTTCCATAACTGCGTGGTGCAGATGCTCACGCTCATCTACAAACACGATTGGGCTTGTATCTCCACAAAGATATTTATCAATTGCCGCCGCGGCACGTCTGCCTGCGGCGATTGATTCTATGATATACGTAGGGCCGGTTACAAAATCACCACCGGCAAATATACCCGGAATATTTGTAGCAAGGGTATTTTGATTAACCACCAGCGTTTCCCATTTCGTTCGTTCCAGATTGCTATCAGGGGGCAGAAAGGAAAGGTCCGGGGCCTGCCCGACCGAGAGTATGAGCGTATCGGCGGGGAAAAACCCTTCACTCTCTGGTATGAACGTGGGGTGAAACTTACCATCCGCATCAAAAACCGAAGCAACTGATAAGGTTTCAATACCTGCTACCGTGCTGTCTCGAGCAATTATTCTTTTTATTCCCAGCGAGTGGTGAATCAAGACGCCTTCTTCAATTGCCTCCGCAACTTCTTCTTTAAATGCCGGCATCTCTTCCCGAGTTTCGAGACAGACCAGATGTACTTCGCGCTGCCCCTCACCCTTCCAGGGAAGGCGCAGCGACGACCGCGCAACATCTATTGCTACATTGCCGCCACCCACAACGATGACCTGTCGTCCGACATACATTTCATGTTCAAGTTTTACGTCGCGCAAAAATGAGAGACCATAATAAAGCCCTCTCAAGTTCTCATCTTCTCCAGGAATGCCGATACGTTGACTTTTCTGAGCACCAGCTGCAATGAAAATCGCTGCATAACCCAACCGTTTAATGTCTTCCAGGGTAAAATTCATATTTACCGGAGTATTATATTTGATCTCAACGCCACGATGCTCTATATATTCAATTTCTTTTTGGACAACTGCTTTGGGCAATCTGAACTCAGGCACCCCGACCATGAGCATCCCGCCGCCGACCGGTAATGCTTCAAAGACCGTTACCGAATAACCTGTTCTGGCCAAATAGTAGGCACAGGTTAGGCCGGTCGGTCCTGCACCGACAATTGCTATTTTTTGTTTTTTTGTTATGGGAAACGGCGGCGGGGGTTCATGGACAGTGGCAAAATATCTGTCAGCAGCAAAGCGTTTCAGCGCACGTATTGCAACAGCTTCATCAAGCTCTCCCCTGCGGCATTTTATTTCACAGGGATGATGGCAAATGCGGCCACAGATTGCTGGAAATGGATTGCGTTCCCTGATAATTTCGGCAGCTTCAATATAATTTCCCTCAGCCACTGCCGCGATATATTTCGGGACCCTGATTCCTACCGGGCAGGTATGATGGCAGGCTGATATAACCAGCGCTTCACAAACAGCGCCGGGGCATCGTTTATCACGAATATGGGCAATGTATTCCTCTCTAAAATAGGCAATAGTCGAGAGCACCGGCTTCGGGCAATTCTGACCGAGTCCGCACAATGAGGATTTCATGATTGCTTTGCCCAGTGTAACGAGCATATCAATATCAGCGAGACAACCACGCCCCTGCGTGATGCGCGTGAGAATTTCAAGCATTTGTTTTGTTCCCAGTCTGCACGGAGTGCATTTTCCACAGGATTCCGATTGAGTGAAACTTAAAAAAAAGCGCGCAATCTCCACCATGCAGTTATTTTCATCCATCACAACCATCCCCCCTGATCCCATGATGGAACCTATTGCCTGCAAAGACTCATAATCAATGGGGAGGTTTAAATATTTTTCGGGAACGCAGCCACCTGAAGGGCCACCCATCTGCACCGCTTTAAATTTCCTGCCTTTAGGAATGCCGCCACCTATATCAAATATGACCTGGCGCATCGTAATACCAATGGGTACCTCAACTAGTCCGGTATTATTTACTTTGCCGGCGAGAGAAAAAATCTTAGTTCCCTTACTTTTTTCTGTTCCGAGGTTCGCATACCATTCAGCACCGTGCTTAATTATAGTAGGGACGTTGGCAAACGTCTCAACATTGTTGATGTTGGTTGGTTTACCGTCAATCCCGCGCTGCGCTGGAAATGGGGGACGGGGGCGCGGCATACCCCGTTTGCCTTCAATGGAAGCAATCAATGCAGTTTCTTCACCGCACACGAACGCACCAGCCCCCTTTTTTAGTGATAGATCAAAACTAAACGAGGTTCCCAGAATATTTTCTCCGAGAAGTCCCAATTCCCGCGCTTGCTCTATAGCTATGTGCATATGTTCAACGGCAATAGGGTATTCTTCACGAACATAAATGTATCCCCATGATGCGCCTATGGCATAGGCACCTATGATCATACCCTCAATTACCCGATGGGGATCTCCTTCCAGCACAGCCCGATCCATAAATGCTCCTGGATCTCCCTCATCTGCATTGCAGACAAGGTATTTGGGCATGCCGTGAGATGCTCGCGCAGATTTCCATTTGAGGCCCGTCGAAAAACCTGCCCCCCCTCTTCCCCGCAGCCCCGATGCTTCTACGGCGGTAATCACTGTTTCAGGGGCCATACCATTAAAAATTTTGACAAACGATGCATATCCACCAGCACCAATATAGTGGGCAATTTTCTTAGGGTCTATGGTGCCACAGTTTTCAAGAACTCTGCGGTTCTGGAGTTTGAAAAATGGTATTTGATCCACAATGGGAATCTTGATTCCAGTTTTCGTATCGGAATACAGCAGGTGTCCGAGGATGTCGCCCTTCTGGATGGTTTTTGTAACAATATCTGCGGCATCAGCAGGCGTTACCTCCTGATAAAATATTCGCATGGGGTCAATGGTTAGAACCGGGGCCCGGGCACAAAAGCCCTGGCATCCGGTTTCCCGCACTTCAACAGACTTTGCGAGTCCCCGAACATTAATTTCATGCTGCAGCGCTTCTTTTACCTCTTCTGCGCCATAGGCTTTACAGCCAGTCATGCAAATGCGGATACAATATGTCCGGGAAGATAACTCATGGACGCACATTTCCCTGAACTGTTCTAAGGCTTTTATGTTGAGAAGCTTTGCCATAAACTAACTGCGGGTTCTTTATTTTTCGTACTGTTTCAGAATAGAGCCGATTTTAGGTGGCGACAGCTTGCCAAAATATGTTTTGTTGACCATCATAGTGGGTGCAAGAAAACAGGCGCCAAGACAGGCAACCGTCTCGAGGGTGAAATGGTAGTCTGGTGTTGTCTGCCCTTCATCAACCCCGAGTTCCCGTTTGATGATTTTAAGCACGCTGCGCCCACCGCGGACATGACACGCGGTGCCCCGACAGACACGGATTACATATTTGCCCCGTGGATTGAGCGAAAACTGCGAATAAAAGCTGATAACCCCTTGAACTTCACTGGGAAACAGATGGAGAGCGTCTGCAACGGGCTCAATTAATTCAGGCGGAATATAACCGCATTCTTCCTGAATTTTTTGGAGAAGCGGAATAAGCGGCCATTCCTGGGAGCAGTATTCTGTTATAAGCGCACGTATAACATTTGTGTCGAATTTTTTGCCGTTCATGAGGATACCTTTTCAATGCGGACTTTAAAATTTTTAAATCCACTCCCCGAAACGCTGAATGGAAGCAATGTAGATCTCCGGGTGAATGGCAGCGGGAGAAAAACCGTCCCCTGTGGGATTTTTTTGGTGCAGCGGCTTTTTATTAGTTTTTCTCCCGCCGGCGACACCAGCCGGATATTTTCATGATCAGAAATGTTCATCCGTGCTGCGTCATCCATATTAAGTTCCGCATATTCATCGGTGGTTATCTTTGCGAGCCGTCGGCAGTGAGCCGTCTTGTGCCCCGCATCCAACTGAAACAAAATTGAGCCCAAAACAAGCAAAAAGGGATATTCAGGGTCTGGTAGAGAAAGCGGCTCACCAATCTGTGGAACACACAGCGTTTGTTTTGCCATTGTTGCTGGTGTGGAAAGAAGATGTGAAGAATACGTCGCACTATTTCCCGACACGACCATGTCCGCATAAGCGGGCACTTGCGTTTTGATGTTTTCTAAAATCTCCACCGGGGAACCAAAATTTAAACCAGCGCCGAGCTTATTGGCCAATTGAGTTATTATGACCCACCCCGGCAGGCTCTCACCAATCGGATTTATGGCGGGACGCATAAACTGTACCCGATTTTCCATATTGGTTATTGAACCGGCGTTTTCTGCAAAGCTGGCGACAGGAAGAACAATATGAGCTTTTTGAGCAGAACGAGAAAGAAAGGAATCAGCCACCACGAGTAAGGCGAGCTTATCCAAGGCGGCGAGAACCTGCTGAGCACCAGGGAGATTAACTGCCGGATCATCCCCAATAATCCACAGACCTTTAATATGACCAGCGAGAATCTCCTGAAAAACTGTTTCAGGCGTTTTGGTCTCCAGTAACCCGAGATGCATACAGCCTACTGCATTGCTCTGTTTGAGAACCGGAAACAGAATGACTTCCCTGTTGGTGAGCTGTTCAATCAGACAACTCATGGTGCAGATCATTCTTACTAAGTTTTTACCCCGAGGTTGCTGGATAATACCGTTGCCAAAGGCAATTACTTTTTTCTCGGCGGCACAGAATAGTCGCGCTGCTTCCTTGATATGCCCGAACGGTATTCCCGTGGTCTTTTCAAAATCCTCCGGAGAAACCTGCTGGTACAACCTTCTGATTTCTTTTAGTTCCCCGGGGATGGAATTTTTGCCGGACAGCTCTTGCATAATGGCGCCGAGCAGGCTCGATAATACCATTTCATCAGTTGCTGGCTTAGGGCGTAACCAGACCGATGCCTGTCTGCACAGTTTGTTTTCAATCGGGTCAATCACAATGAGATGCGCGCGGTTGTTGCGGACAGCTCGTTTAATGGTATAGCTCAGGAGGGGAGCCGATGCCGGGGGATTTGTTCCTATAATAAGCAGCGATCCCGCGCCTTCAATATCGTGAAAGGTGTGTCGGCTGCCGTTCCAACCAAGTGTTTCTCTCATCCCGTCAATAAGGACACCCATGTCCATACCCGTATTGCAGCACAGATTGGTTGTTTGGAGAACGCGTGAGGACAGGAGGCTGAGCAAAAAGGCTTCTTCATTGCTGCAATGGGGGCTGCACAAAATTGCCACGCTCTCAGGCCCATGAAGTGCAATAAGATCCTTGAGACCTGTTGCTGCGGCAGTAAGCGCATTTTCCCAGGAGGTAGCAACAAGCTCACCATCCTTTCTAATAAGGGGTTTTTGTAAGCGGTGTGGATGATTGACATATTCATAGCCAAAACGGCCTTTAACACAGAGCGTTACGCCATTGGGTGAGCCGGGAATTCCCGGGCGCACGCCGACCACGCAATTATCTGCAACCTCCAGTTCATAGGCGCAGCCGCAGGCACAAAAGGGACAGGTTGTTACAATACGCCGGGGCGATGTGGATACACGGGGTTTATCGCGTTCAAAGAGCGCCCCGGTGGGACAGAGTTCCATACACGTACCGCAGAACGTGCATATTGAGCGGTCCAATGGCCAATCGTGGAGCGTGGCAGGGCGTGCATCAAACCCTCTCTCTAAATAGTCAATTGCGCCTTCCACGACCAATTCATGATCCGCCCTGATACATTTTGCACAGAGGATGCACTTGCTTAAATCGCGCAGCAAAAAGGGGTTTACCTCCTGGGTTCCTGTATAGCGGGGCATGGGATAAAACTCCACAAGGCCAATACCGAGATCTGCCGCTACCTGCCGCAAGGCGCAACGGTTACCCTTTTCACAGACAATGCACGAGTCAGGGTGACTGGCTATCATGAGCTTCACTATGACGGCGCGCGTATCTCGCACGAGCAGTGAATCGGTCCTTATGTTCATTCCCTCAGCAGCAAGGGTGATGCATGCCGGGAGCAGCGTCCCGCGGTTTTCATCTTCCACCACGCATACACGACAGGCACCGTATGGATGAAGATGCCGGTCATGACACAGGGTGGGAATCGCGATTCCGTACTTCTGGGCGACCTCCAAAATGGTATCGCCTGATTGCCCGGTTACCGGTATGCCATTTATGGTAAACTTGATTTCCTGCACAACTGTTCTCTGCAAAGAAATTTCAAAGATGGATATAATAGCCGTTAACACACTCAGCGTTGATGCGTCGCTCGCTCACACGCGTTACGTATCGCCAACATCAGCTCGTCATTGCCAAAGGTGTTGACATGATAATAAAACACCTTTTGTTGTCTCACCTTTGCTTCAAGCTCAGGGGAATTATTTTCAGCAGTGAGGATAATGCGTATTTCCGGATCAATACCGCATATAATGGGCACCGCTTCATAGCCTTTCATTTCAGGCATTTCTACATCCATAACGAGAACGTCGATCTTTTCTTTTTGAATCTGATACATGGTTTTTTTCAGGCTATCTGTTATGCTCACACTATACCCACCCTGCGCAAGGAGCAGCAAAAGACTTTGTGCCCGGTTTTGGTTGGCATCTGCAATCAGGAGCTTCTGGGGTTTGCGCATAATTTAATTTTCACCCAGTTTAAGTTATTGAATATGCCCATTTATTCACATGGCACAGAATATACCAATATTGGGTAATGCTTTTACCGGTGAATACTTTGCATTAAGATGTGC
This sequence comes from uncultured Thermodesulfobacteriota bacterium, assembly GCA_964594075.1. GTDB lineage: Bacteria > Desulfobacterota > WTBG01 > CAIYCZ01 > CAIYCZ01 > CAZQKW01. The sequence continues at coordinate 13,121 of CAZQKW010000041.1, forward strand.
ATAACCAGTAAATAAACCTACAGATATAGTCGTATGGTGGTAAACCGGCAGGTATCGTAGAGGCTTAATATATTGTAGAAAATATTCACACCTGTGGCAAAACTCCTCAAAAAACTGTTTCAATCATGATTTTTTTGTTTTATAATGATTTTTTATCAAATTCCTCTCTCTGTGCCGCAAATTTCTTCAACAGCTAAAAAGACAATAATGTCCCTTAACGCCAAGATAAATATAGATAAAGAGCTTTATCGTTATCAGCTCATAACAGAAATGAGCAATGACGGCGTGCTGGTTTTTGATGAAGATTGCCGGATCATATTTGCCAACAGCATGGCAAGCGAGCTCACGGGGTATTCTAAAAAAAAACTCCTCACCATGACATTCATGACCCTTCTTGAGCACAGCGACCACCGTATTTTTCAGGATCTAATGGTACAGGTGCAGGAAAAAGAACGTGCGAAGGTCTGCGCTGAGTTAAAGATGGTGTGCAGGGACCAGAAGATAAAGAACATAGAGATCTGTATCACCAGCAACCGCGAAGAAGGAACGATTAAATACTATGCCTATATAAAAGATGTCTCTGCGCAGAGAGAGATGGCGCATGAATTGAAGCGTACCAACCAGTTTTTTAAAAATCTTCTGGAGGGCTCGGTTAATGGCATCATTGTAGCTGATAACCGTGGGAAGATAATGATCTTTAATGCTGAAGCCCAGCGAATCTTAGGATACCAGGCAGAAGAAATGCTTGAACAGAACGTAACGAAGCTTTACCCGAGCCGTGACGAAGCCAAAGAAATTATGCGCAAGCTGAGAAGCAGTGAGTTTGGCGGGAAAGGAAAACTCAACCCTATTGTTTATTCAGTAATAAGCAAAACGGGAGAGGTAATTCCCATACAGCTTGCAGCTTTCTTAGTTTATGATGAGGAAGGAAATGAACTGGCAAGTGTCGGTGTATTCCGTGACCTACGCGAGCAAATAAAAATAGAAAAAGAGCTGCAAAAAACCCAGCTCCAGCTTATTCAATCAGAGAAGATGGCATCACTGGGTAAGCTTGCTGCAGGTGTTGCACATGAAATTAACAATCCGCTCGGCGGTATTCTCATTTATGCAGGTTTGCTGTATGAAGAAGCATCGCCTGAAGATCCGCAAAGGGAAAAACTGGGAAAGATCATAGAAGCAACAACCCGGTGTAAGCGGATTGTCAAAGACTTGCTGGAATTTGCTTATCAGGGAAAAGACCAATTTGAAGCACTTGATATTAATCACAATGTCGAACAATGCCTGGCGTTGCTTCAAAATCAAGCATTGTTCCATAATATAACAATCGAACGCAATTTCTGTCCACACCTACCTAAAATTCAGGGCAACAGTGGACAGCTTAATCAGGTATTCACCAATATTATTGTGAATGCCGCTGAAGCCATGCCGCATGGCGGCACCCTCATAATAAACACCGAACGGTCCCCCCGCAAGGGATTTATAAAAATAGAAATTAAAGATACCGGGTGTGGCATCCCCAAACAATATCTTTCCCAGATTTTCGATCCGTTTTTTACTACAAAAGAGGTAGGCAAAGGAACCGGCTTGGGGCTCAGCATTTCCTACCGTATCATAGTAGATGCGCACGGAGGGCTAATATCTGTGAAGAGCGCAGAAGGAAAAGGCACTGCGTTTATTATTGAGCTTCCCATTGCATCGGCATAACCAGGTGGGGTGTCATACTGTCGCTGCAGGCAGCTGGAGCGTGGGAGTTATTGTATGTATAGTCGGGTTTTAGTTGTTGATGATGAACAGATCATACGGGATAGTTCTCGTGCCGTATTAGAAAAAGAGCGGTATATCGTTGATACCGTAGCAACTGGTGAGGAACTCCTCCGGAACATTACAACATATTACTATGATGTAATCTTGTTGGACCTTATTCTTCACGACATGCAGGGGATAGATATTTTAAAGGAAGTCAAACAGCTCAATCCTGAACAGCTTATCGTTATCATGACGGGCTATCCGTCTATTGAGACCGCTGTGGAGGCGATGAAGTTGGGTGCTGCAGATTACATTGCCAAGCCATTCAGCCCGGAGGAATTGAGACTCTTGGTTAAGCGCACGCTGGAAAAGAAAAAGCTCAAAAATGAAAATGAATTGCTTCGGCGACAGCTTGAAAGTCGATGCAACCATGAACTCGTTACCGGTCCCAGCAAAAGTATCCGTGCCGTTATGAGCATTATCGAACGCGTTGCGCCCACTGATTGCACGGTGCTTATCACTGGCGAGAGCGGCACCGGTAAAGAACTCTTTGCCCGTGAAATACACCGCCGGAGCATGCGCCACAACCGCGAGTTTGTTCCGGTTGACTGTTCAGCGCTGGTGGAAAGCCTGATGGAAAGCGAACTCTTTGGTCATGTCAAAGGATCATTTACGGGTGCAATTGAAACGAAACACGGCTTCTTTGATTTGGCAAATGGGGGAACATTCTTTTTTGATGAAATCAGCAACCTTAGTCTGAATATCCAGGCCAAGCTGCTGCGCGTGCTTCAGGAACGCGAGATAAAACGGGTGGGGGGACTGCAGCGCATCAAAGTAGATGTCAGAGTTATTGCCGCAACCAATCAGGACTTGCGCGAAGCTGTCAACCGGAAGTTGTTTCGCGAAGACCTTTATTATCGGCTGAGTGTAGTGCCGATTTCGCTGCCGCCGTTGCGTGAACGGATCGAAGATATCCCGCTTCTGGTCCAGCATTTTATAAAAAAATATAATCGTCGTCGCAGGGAAGTGATAACCGGCATAGAAACCGGAGCCCTTGACGTGTTGCAAAAGTATCCTTGGCCGGGAAACATCCGCGAGCTGGAAAATACTATTGAGCGGGCCATGGTTCTTGAAGAGGGACCGCGCATTACCTGTGAAAGTTTGCCCTGGCACGTGCGAACTAATGAAGAGGCGTTTTTGAATCAAATCATCGCAACTGGCTGCAAACTCAGGGATATGGAAAAAAAATACATAAAAAAAGTTCTTGAGCAGCATTGCTGGAATAAAAACCAGGCGGCACAGATTTTAGGAATAGATCGCAAAACGCTGTATCAAAAAATCGCGCGATATAACCTCGCTCCGGACAGATAAAACAATCATAAAGTGTGCAGGTGCATGATACCGCAGGGTATTCATACGGGTGAATAGAGAGGATTTTGGAAAAAATGAAAATCCTGGTCGTTGACGATGAGCTGGGAATTCGGGAGGGGTGTCGCCGCGCACTGGCAGCCAACGGATTTGAGGTTGAGACCGCGGAAAACGGTCCGGCTGGCCTGGCTAAGCTGCGCGCTGCTCCCTTTGATGTGCTGCTTGTTGATGCGATGATGCCGGGTATGAGCGGCCTTGAAGTGCTGCAGCACGCGCGCAAAACGGCGCCAGATATTATCTGCATTGTAATTACCGGTTATGCTACCGTGGAGCTTGCCGTGCAAGCCATTCGCGAGGGGGCCCAAGATTTTATTGCAAAACCTTTTACTGCAGATATGTTGCTGCAGGTGATTAATCGGGAACTGGAACGTCTTCGCCTCAAGCGGGAGGCGGAACGGGTTGCCATTTTGGAAGAGCAGAACCGGGAGCTGGAGCGGGTTAAAGCCGAGATGGAAAAGCTGGCAGCCATTGAAAGCCGTTTTATGCTGACCATGGTGCACGTCCTGCGGGCGCCGGTGGCCGTGCTTCAGAACTCCCTGCAACTCATCCGCAAGGGTTTTGTGCCGGCGGAGGAACAGCCGGCAGTCCTTGAACGGGCAGAGCGGCGTGCCGGTGAACTGCTGACCATCCTTGACGATGTATTGCTGCTCTCCCGTTTGAAAGAAGGGATATGCGCTGTGCGGGCTGAAACGGTTTGTGCCGCTGCGATGCTGGAACAGGTGCTCGCCGAGATGCAGGAGACTATAGAAAAACGTTCATTACACCTTTCCGTCGAGATAGGTGCGCGCCCGGCGATTTTAGCCAGCCCCGAACATATTAAAGCACTCTGGCACCAGTTGCTTTCTAATGCGATTCGCTATACGCCCGAAGGCGGCCAGGTGAGCGTCAAACTGGAAGCTGATTTGCAGTCAGGGGTTCTCATCGGAACCATCACTGATACCGGTATCGGTATTGATAAAAAAGACCTGCCGCGCATCTTTGAAGAGTTTTTTCGTACTGAGGAAGCTAAAGCGATGCAGGAAACAGGGACTGGTCTCGGGTTGCCCATCGTCCAGCAGATAATGTTGTTATACGGAGGACATTTAGAATTTGAATCAGCGCCGCATCAGGGAAGCACGTTCCGGTTTACCCTTCCCCTTGCTGAGGCACATGCGAAAGGCGGGTTATGAAAGGGCTCATGGTAAAATTATTTGGCGGCCGGCTGCGGATCGTTTTGATACTGTGCTTTTCGCTGATTGCCGGTCTCACGGTCGCGCTTAATACGCTGGTCACGTCGCGGGTCATCCGGGAATACCTCACGGCGGCAGAAGATACACAAATTGCGCGCGATATGCGGCTGGCTAAAGCTTTTTATCAGCTTAAGCTGGAAGAAGTGGCGGCGCTAAGCCACCGGCTGGCGCTGGACCAGTGGGTTATCCAAAATTTAGAGAGTGCCGCACAGGGATCGTCCGCAGCACAGAAGATTATAGACCAGCAGATTACCAATAAGATTGCCGTGCTCGCACTGGGCGGGACCCATCTTATAGCCGTGTTAAATGAACGGGGAGACATCGTTGTCGGACGAGTCCTGTCGCCTTCCGGAGAACTTTCAAAACCCATTCTGCGCGGCAACTGGGGCGCATTGCCCATCGTGCGGGAAGTGTTGTCAACCAGACAGCATCTGGCTGCAACTGAAATTATCCCGGCAGAATTCCTGGATCAGGTAAACCTCAAACAGCAGGCCGCCATCCCCCTTCTGGAAACTCCGCTCGCAGCTCCCGAACCTTTTGATCCCAGAGAGGGAAGCGCAGGATTAACGCTCACCGGCGTTTATCCGGTGTTTAATCCGCGCGGCACAATGGCCGGGGCAATTGTTTCAGTATATCTATTTAACAATGATTTTACGCTGGTTGATCGCATCAAGGAAGTGGCTGGCGTTGATACCGTTACCATATTTTTGGGCGATTTGCGCGTTTCGACAAATGTGTTGGACGAGGAAGGGAAGCGGGCGGTCGGGACGCGCATCTCGCAGCCGGTAAGAGAAATAGTGCTCGAACAGGGCAGGGATTACGTAGGCCGCGCCTATGTCGTAAAAGAATGGTTCATCACGCGGTATGAACCTTTGCGAAACCAGCGCGGCGAAGTGATAGGAAGCTTTTATGTGGGGGCGCGGGAATCTTCCTTCCTACAATTGGTGCATAATTTCAACAAGCGGGTGGTGCTTATTGCGTCCATCTGCATTCTCATTGCCGGGGTCATTGCCGTGCCCATTGCGCGTTTGATTACGCGCCCTCTGGATTCGCTGGTTAAAGCAAATCGCCGTCTGGCCGACGGTGATATGACGGTGCGGGTTGAAACCGCGGGCAAAGGGGAGCTTGCCATGCTCGGCCGGTCATTTAACGTTATGGCAGAAACCCTTTACCGAACGCAGCAGGAACTGCTGCACAAGGAAAAGCTTGCTTCAATGGGGCAGCTTGCCGCGGGTGTGGCGCATGAAATAAATAATCCTCTGGGAACCATCCTTCTGTTTGCAGATATGTTATACAAGGAAGCTGCAGAAAATGACCCGAAACGAGAGGATTTGCAGATGATTATTAATGAGACCATCCGCTGCAGAAAAATCGTTTCGGACCTGCTGAATTTTGCCCGGCAGCAGGAAGTTCTTGCCCAGGAATGCGATATCAATGAGATCCTTGAGCAGGTCATAGAAGGCGTTGTGCATCAACCCAGTTTCAAACAGGTGCATATTGTGCGTCAGTTCAGCCAAGGGCTTCCCCGCATTCAGGCTGATCAGGCGCAATTAATGCAGGTGTTTGTCAACTTGCTCAACAATTCTGCAGAAGCTATGCCCGATGGGGGCACCATTACGATCACCTCGCGGCTTGCGGACGGCCAGCGTATAGAAGTCGGGATTGAAGACACGGGCTGCGGCATGTCTGAAGAAACTCTGGGAAAACTGTTCACTCCTTTTTTTACCACCAAACCTGTTGGCAAAGGAACGGGGCTCGGGTTGTCCATTGTTTACGGCATCATTAAGATGCACCGGGGCAACATTACGGTCAACAGCGCCGTAGGCAAAGGGACCACGGTTACGGTTACCCTGCCAATTATGACTTCTCAAAGCCCTGCGCTGTCGGGTGCCCAGCAGCGGGAACTTACCGTATAAACATAGGAACACGGCTGATGGAATTGAAAGCGCGAATTCTCATTGTTGACGATGAGGAAGGGCTTCATAAAGGGTGCCGCCGGGTTCTGGAACCGCACGGATTTCACCTTGAAACAGCATTTACTCTTGCTGAAGCGCGCGAGAAAATCAGTCAGCAGATATTTGATGTGGTGTTGCTGGATATTATGTTGCCGGATGGCAACGGCGTAGATATCATTCCCTTTGTGCATGAAAAGGATCCGGATCTGGTGTGTGTGGTTATGACCGGCTATGCTACTATTGAGCTCGCTGTTGAGGCGATGAAAGCCGGCGCCTACCACTTTATTCCCAAACCATTTTCCGCTGATTTGCTGCTGCTGACGGTTAATCAGGCGCTGGAAAAACGCCACCTGTCGCGCGATGTCAAACGACTGAAAAATTTTGAGCGCGATGTATCACAGCTCTGGACTGTTGCCAAAGGAGAACTTGCGGGTTTTGATCAGTTCAATAAAGACACCATTGGCCCTGCAGCATTCAGGCTTACGATTGCCCATGAGTTCAGGGCGCCGATTACAGCGCTGCTCAGCTTTTTACTTTTGCTCCGCAAAGGCTATGTGCCGCCCGATCAGCAGGATAAAATTATAGACAATGCCATTGAACGGGCGCAGGACATGCTTGATCTGGTGGACGACCTCATGAACCTTTCATCAGCGCAAGAGGAATTAAATCCTGCACAGTGCATGGTTCATAATTTGTCAGATGATCTCATGAAAATAGTGCCGTCGCTGAAAGCCCAAGCGGAAACAAAGGGGCTGGTCTTCACCCTTGCGATTCATGATCAGCCGACAGTTAACACCAATCCCACGCTTATGGAACAACTGTGGACTAATTTGATATCAAATGCGGTTAAATATACGCCGGCAGGCGGGATACATGTAATACTTGAAGAAAAGGATGGCTGGGCTGTGGGTACGGTCAAGGACACGGGAATTGGCATGTCGGCAAAGGAACAGGAACTCATTTTCCACGAATTTTACCGTGCCCCTCAGGCGAAGGAGATGGAACGGCACGGCACCGGTCTTGGTCTTTCCTTTGTCCGCCGCATTGTTGACGGCTATGGCGGCACCATTGCAGTTCACTCTGAGGTCGGGAAAGGGAGCTGTTTTCAGTTCAAATTGCCAACATATACCAATAAGCCGCCGCGTGCCTGATTTGCCGTTTTTTCATGATGCAGTTTTTGCCGTTCCTCTTGTTTCCAGCATCGCTTTTACCTGTGCCAGCAGCACATCCGGGTCAATTGGTTTATTAAGCCATGGTGACTCCGGTATATAATCGTGCGACGGCATTTCCCCCTGCGCGCGGGTGCTGGTCAGCGATGTGACCATAATAACCGGAATATGCTGCAGCGTTTCATCTTCAGCCATTCTGCGACGCACATCCAAGCCATCCATAATATATGACATCATGATATCCAAAAGCACCAGATCGGGCTTTTCCCTGCGCATCACCTCCAAACCCTGTTCGCCGCTTGTAGCCGAGATGACTTCATAATTGTGCGATTCTAAAATCATTCTGGTTATTTTTATAAAATCACGATCGTCATCAACCACGAGTATTTTTGTCATGGTCTGCCTTTTAAAGAAAGCCATGAAGTTACGGAATTAGTGCGCAGCACTTGTGGTTTTTGAACTCCGTAATACCAAATGCCATCATTGTTTCCCGTGTTTCTTTTTCATCTCATACAGTTCGTGGGCGCGTTTGGGACCATAATACCACTTGGCATGGTGTTCGGCAGCATAGCTGGCCGAGGTCACGCCGAAACGCATACTCACCAGCGCAGCCCACATCAGCGGATGCGCCACCGCCAGATACAAGTGCACCAGAAACATGCACACCGCCACAATCATCGTTATATCATGCAGCACCACCATCCAGCGAAACACCTCGGCTGACACAATCCCTTTGCCAAACCACATGATCAGACCGGTTATCACAAACGCGGCCCAGCTTACAATCATCACCAGCCCGTTGATCTTTTCCCCGGTATTGTAGCGGCCCTGCGGCGGCATGTCATCATGCCTGCCCAGCACATAGTAGCCAAAGGCGTTTTTCACCCATCCCAGATCGTCCCGGTCAAGGCCAAATTCCTTGATGTTGAGCCACAGACGCCGCGGCTGCACAATCCCGTAAAGCACCGGCTCGGCAATGAACAGAATCGCTGCCAGCCGGTGTATCAGCCGCATCCAGAGTCCCGCCTCCCCTTGGGCCAGCGGCTGCAGCAACGGCAGATACAGCACCAGCCCCGTGGCAACCAGCGGAATGAAACTTGCCGTGTGCACCCAGTGCAGAAAACGCTCAATAAAGGTGTATTTGGGTATCCAGCGAATCTGTATATATCCTGACTCTTGTGCCTGTCCGTTCATTCTACTTCCTCCATCTTGATGTTCCGCCGGATGATAACCCAGGCGGCAGCAATTCCGATAATGGCAGCTCCCAATGCTATTTTGCCCAGCGGTCGTACGATATTCTGCCATACCGTGGTTAAAACTGGATACTGGGGATCTGCGGGGAGACCATACGCTTCGGGCTTTTCTATGAGGACATATAGACGCCCCAATCCTCCCACCAGATTTTCACCATAAAGATTAGCATTAATAAACCCTCTTTTTTGAAGCTGTTCAACACGCTTTTTCCCCGCGGCAATCATTTCATCCCGGTCTCCCCAGAATAGGGCTTTGGCCGGGCAGGTCTTAACACAGGCGGGAAGCAACCCGTTATCGGTTCGGTCCTGGCAGAAGGTGCATTTTGAGCTTTTAGCTTCACCGGTAAAGAGTCCATACATTTCAAGCTGAGGAACACCAAAAGGGCAAAACTGAGAACAATAACCGCACCCGTTGCACAAATCAGTTTCCAGCGTTACCCGGCCGTCAGGGCGTTGCTTCAGCGCCGTGGTCGGACATACTGCCACACAGGCAGGGTCTCCGCAGTGCATACAGCCTTCTTTGAGAAACAGCCAGCGAAATTGTTCGCCCGCCTCATATTCGGTAAATTTGATCCGCGTCCAGGTCTGTGGACTCAAACCAAAGGGATTTTCGTAGGTTCCCTGGTTGACGGTTTTTGAATATGACCAGCCCTCCAGATCATTCCACTGTTTGCAGGCCACTTGGCAGCCGCGGCATGCCGTGCACTTTGATTCGTCAATCAACATTGCCTTCCGTGCCATTATCCTCACCTCCCTTACGCTTTTTGGATATCAACAAGAAATGCTTTATATTCAGGAATAGTGGTATTGCCGTCACCAACATGAGGAGTCAGATCATTAGCCGAATCTCCAGAGGCAATGCCGCCCCATCCAAAATGCCAGGGCATACCAACCTGATGCACAATCTTGCCGTTGATAATAAACGGTTTAAAGCGCGCCGTAACAATGGCAACCGCCTCAATTTCACCGCGTGCTGAACTCACTCTCACGGTTTCCCCATTTTTGATATTTTTTTCTGCGGCCAGCTCTTTGCTCATTTCGATGAACATATTAGGCTGACACTCGGCAAGCCATTCCAGCCAGCGCGACATACCGCCCGCCTGCCAGTGTTCTACCACCCGATAAGTAGTTGCCACGATTGGAAATTTATCCGGTTTTCCCCAGTTATTGCCGATTGCTTTTCCGTGATCAGTCTTCCATATTTTGATGACCGGGTTATGCAGGCGGGATGAGAAGGGATTTTTTTCTACCGGTGTTTCAACCGGCTCATAGTGTTCAGGGAATGGCCCTTCGTTGAGCGGCGCAAATAGACCGCCTTTGCCGTCAACGCGCATGATGAAGGGATCCATGCCACCCGGGTCCGCGGGGGCTTTGGTCGGTAAAAAATCAGGAACATCATAGCCGGTCCACTTCTTCTGCACATCATCCCACCAGATGAGCTTTTTATCCTCAGACCAGGGCTTACCGCTCGGGTCTGCAGAGCAGCGGTTGTAAATGATGCGCCGGTTTACCGGCCAGGAAAAAGCCCAATAAGGATACATCCCCAGTCCGCCCGGATCTTTCTGACCGCGGCGTTTACAGGCGGGCATCATCTTGCCGGTTCCATCATCTGCAAGGGCATAATAACCTGCGTATATCCAGACGCCGCAGACAGTGCTGCCGTCAGCCTGGAGGACGCCAAATGTTTTTAAAAGTTCATCTTTTTTAGCCAACACCTTGCCTTCCGGATCCTTAATTTCTACAAGCGCCGAGCCATTAATTTCTTGCGCTACCTTCTCTATATCAAGTTCTTTCCCGTAATCCCATGCAAGATGCAAGATTGGTTCTGCGAAAGGTCCCGGCTCAGCAGTGTATAGTTCTTTCAATTTGAGAGCTACAAGGTTGAATATCTGATGGTCAGGCAACGCCTCACCCGGGGCTTCAGCTACTTTTGGCCGCCACTGTATCAGCCGCCCGCTGGTAACAATACTGCCTTCCTTTTCCATAGCGTCGGCGGCTGGCAGGACGAACACCTCGGTTTTTATGTCAGCAGAATTTTCTCCCGGCGCGCGCCAGAAGGAACAGGTCTCGGTATCAAACAGTTCCTGAATGACCATCCATTTGAGCTTTTTCAAACCCTCGCGCTCAAGGCGCGCATTGGGACCGCTGACGGCGGGGTTCTGCCCCAAAATCCATAGCCCCTGAATTTTGCCGGCATACATGTCTTCAAAGAGTTTTATCCAATAGTGATTTGCCGGGCTTTCCACTTTGGGCAGATAGTCATAGGCAAAATCATTTTCCGCTGTTGCATGTTCGCCCCACCATGCCTTCAACATACTGATAAAGAATTTCGGTTTGTTTGACCAGTAACTGGTTTTGGGGGTTTCTTTCTCAAGATAGGCAGCGAGATTCGGATGATCTGCTGCAATGGGAATCCGCAAATAACCAGTCAGCAAATGAGCAAGAAGTCCCTGGTCAGTTGAACCCTGAACATTTGATTCCCCCCGCAGCGCATTTACTCCACCACCCGGTCTTCCCAGATTGCCCAGCAAAAGCTGAATCATGGACATGCAGCGAACATTTTGCGATCCCACCGTATGCTGAGTTTGTCCCATGGCATAGAGAATGGTGCCGGTCTTGTCCGCTGCGCCGGTTGAAGCATACAACTTGTAGGCCTCTTCAAGGGTTTTCTGTGGGCAACCGGTGATATTTGAAACCATTTCCAGTGTGTAGCGGGCATAATGGCGCTTCATAATCTGAAACACACAGTTCGGATCCTGCAAGGTTTCGTCGCGCAGCGGTTTGCCTTGGGCGTCGGTTTGATACTTCCAAGTGCTCTGATCATATTTGCCAAATCCATCGCCATCATCATCCACAAAACCGGAAAACAGCCCGTCTAAATCAGCAGGTCCTTTAAATTCAGGCACAATGAGCGTGGCGGCATTGGTGTAATACCGCACATACTCTTTGTGATACAGTTCATTGTCCATGATGTATTTCATCAATCCGCCAAAAAAAGGTATATCAGTGCCGCTGCGAATGGGGACATACAGGTCTGCCTTAGACGCGGAACGGGTAAATCGGGGATCAACCACAATGAGCTTTGCATTCCGCTCATCCATGGCCTTATGAATCCAGGTCATTGATGCCGGGTGGTTTTCTGCGGCATTTGAGCCATCCATCAAGATAACATCAGCATTTTTTAAGTCCACCCAGTGATTGGTCATTGCGCCTCTGCCAAGGCCTGCGGCCAGACCGGCCACGGTTGCAGAGTGTCATATTCGAGCCTGATGCTCAAGATACACAACACCCAGCGCGCGCATAAGCTTTGATGCCAGATAGCATTCTTCGTTGTTATTGGCAGCGCCTCCCAAAAAAGCAATTTTCTGCGTGCGATTGACGGTTATGCCTTTTTCATTAATTTTTTCAAAAGATTCGTCACGCGTGGACTTAATGCGCTTTGCAATTTCTGTTATCATCCAGTCCCAGCTTTTTTCTTCAAATGCGTTGCTGCCGGGCGCGCGATAAAGAGGTTTTTTCAGACGTAAATCGCTCTGGGAGAGCTGGCGCACGGAAATGGATTTTGGATCCAGAGCACCCCGGTTTTGAGGGTTGTCAGGATCCCCTTCGCAATTAATAATGTGCCCGTCAGTGCCTGTGGCAACAAGCAGCCCGCATCCGCATGAGCAATAGGGGCAGATGGTAGCCGATTCCTTGACTGGTTTGTGCAGCGGAAAGGTTTTCATTTTTCTTGCGGCGCTGACAAGTCCTGTCGGCAAAAGAACTGAACCGGCTGTTGTTCCCGAAATTTTTAAAAATGTTCTTCGGACTATGTCCATATTATTTCCTCCCCTTCTCAAGATAGTTCTAAAGGTGCTTTGCGGTTTTTATAAACATGTATCTGACAAGATGTATCTAAAAATAAGTAAAACTAAACGTATTGGCGCAACTACTTCTTCAGTACTTTTTTGACCCGCTCAAGCAGCACATCAGGATCAATCGGCTTGTGAAGCCATTCTGCCTCTGGAACGTATTCGTCAGTGGGCAAAGTGCCCTTCGCTTTCTCGGCTGTGAGGGAGGTTGCCATAATGACCGGGATATTTTTTAATTCGTTGTCCTCTGCCATAGCGCGGCGCACATCCAACCCATCCAGGATATAGGCCATCATAATATCCAGTATTACCAGATCGGGTTTTTCCCGGCGCATCGCCACTAATGCCTGCTCGCCATTAGCAGCAGTTATTATTTTATAGTTATTGGATTGCAGGATAGTTTTGGTGATTTTTAAAAAATCTTTATCATCATCTACTATGAGTATCTTTGCAGTTGTCATGTTTTTCTCCTCATAATACCCTCTCGTTGTTCAAAAAAGGGAGTTTCAAATAGCTATTTTTTGAACAGCACACAAGTGTATAGCCGCTTTTATCAGATAAAAGAAAAGTTTTTCAAATAAGTTAAATTATTTATACAAGATTTTTTATAAAGGAAGGAATAATATGCCGCTGAAATTTTACTTCAAAAATATCAAATTAAAAATTACTTTGTCAACAATCAAAATTTATTCTTTTCTAATCTCAATTTAGCATGTAAATTATTGGGGGCGATCATTTGTCGTATACGTTACTGATGCTGATAAAAATAAAGAATTGGAAGCGCAAAAGAGGGAATTTATATGAGGGATAACATGGATAACATTAAGGAGTTAAGCCCTCGTGGCTGCTCAACTCCTTAATGTTTTGTGATGTAGAATTATTCTATTGTGGTTTCCTGGGTGACTGTAATTTTTTCAGTTCCAATTTTGAATACCCGAGATACTTCCAGAACGAGCTGTTTTTACTGTGGCATTTATTGCAGCCATTGAGATTATCTTTTGTCGCATATCCCAGGGCATTTTCACCTGCCTGCACCCCATGATCAATTTTCAGAGCGCACACCATAGGAAATGGAATTACCATGCCGATGGCTTTGCGGAGCCTAAAATTATACGGCGGACTTCCCGGCGGCAGCCATCCCGACTCATCCATTCCTTGATTGGCCGCGGCTTCCAGATCACCCTCAACAAGAAATTTTTCTAATTTATAGGTAACCGGTTGCAACACTCCCAAGTCAAACCATAGCAGTGCCTGATAACGTTTGAACGGCGCGATTTTGGAACCATCGCCCTTTCGGTTGCCTTTTTTGCTTCCTATCGGCCCAATGGGGCACGGGCCTTCAAGCACTCCTTCCCAGCCCCCAGAGTTACCGTTAAACCACCGATACTCAGGATCAACCCCATAATGCACTTCATCCTTGAATTCATAGAAATGTCCCTCACTGTCAGGGGGAATTGGAAATCGCAAATCCCGCTTCATGAGGCCGCCTGTTTTTGTTATATGACAAGCCTGGCAGGCAAGATACGTGGTATGCTGATCAAGGGTGTTCTTATAATAATTTGTGGAATTCTGATGCGGGCTTGTATTGTGACAATTCGTGCTTGAACAGTTAAACGTATCGGGCACCACGTCATGTGCCCATGACACATTATGCGGGCCGTACTGAAATTTGTGTTCTCCAATATAATGGCATTCAGCGCACCGCATGCCCTTTGCAGCATGCACATCATTGTTAATTATAGCTGTTTCCTGCTGGCCAAGGCCATTATCATAAGTGAATGAATACGGCTCTGCCACATAATCAGTGCCATATTTGTAGGATTTGCTCATCTGTCCAGTGGGTGTGAATACTTTGCCGCCGCTGTTTACATGGCAGCGCTTGCAGGCAGTAGCCGTAACCGGGCCGCCGACGGTTCGAGCGTCTTCCACCGTTGCCATACTCCAATAGCCGATGCCTTGTTCATTCAAGGCAACCGTGCGCAGGCCATCAGGACCACCCCCATTATAGGTTATGCCATGACACAGGACGCAGTCTATCTGGTCTTTTGCTTTATCGGTGGCTTCAATCGGCTGTCCCTGCAGGGAGACCGGCATTGCATCAACGCCTGCGGCTATATGGCAGATGCCGCAGCCGGAACTTTTCGTATACTGTGAATCAAATGCGCTGGTCCAGATTTCCGCCCAGTTGGCCCCCACGAGGCCACCAGGAAGGCCTCAATACCGGTTGCCTTTACCCTTTTCGCCGGTAACCGGTTTGTTGGTGAACATGTCATAAACTCCCTGCACCTGTCCCAGCATTCGATAATGAAGTGCATGAGTCAGATCGGTCACAGCGCTTTCATGACAGGCGCGGCAGGTTTTTGAGCCTTCATATGAGGAGAGAAAACTGTGGTCGGTATCAGCAAAGGCATGCGGGAAGCGTGACAGGGTTATGAGTAACATGAAAAAAGCGGTTGCAATTATACGGTACTTCATAAAACACTCTCCTTTTCTGGTTTGACGTTTCAATAATTTTTTTCTGCTTATGGTTTTATATTCTATAAAAATTATATGTTATGTAATTTTAAGTTTGTCAATAGCAAGGCGGATTGGCACAACAAAAACAGGCTGGAAATTAAGTCATTATGCCAGCCTGTTTGTGCTTACGCCACTGTTTTCTTTAAGTGGCCAACAAATCAAATGTAGAATGTTTATTCTGCATCATCAAGAGGGATATCGGGAAATGATCCCGTCAAATTGTTATCAAGTATATATTGCCGCAGACCCCCTAAATTTAACTGCAAGGCGGCAATTTGCGCATCAGAAAGCGGCGTGCAGTACCCATATTGTGTATGTTCAGGTCCTGTTTCTATGAATGTCCATTTATCTGCATCACTGTCATAATCCATGTAATCAAATTCCATTTTACCGTCAATAACCGGAATCACGCCTTTAACCTTCTGTTCAACTTTACCCGAAGCATCGTTAAATTGGGTAACGACAATTTTTCCATTGGCAGTATATAATTTAATGGCATCATTGTTATGGCATGCACTACAGGTTCTGCCTTCCTTCATCACC
Organism: uncultured Thermodesulfobacteriota bacterium; assembly: GCA_964594075.1. Taxonomy (GTDB): domain Bacteria; phylum Desulfobacterota; class WTBG01; order CAIYCZ01; family CAIYCZ01; genus CAZQKW01. The sequence continues at coordinate 28,812 of CAZQKW010000041.1, forward strand.
GAATGAGAATGGAATGGCGCAAAAACATTAAACGTATTGCCGCCCTTATATACCAATGACATAAAGGTTGCTGCATTTACTTTGCCGGTTCTCGTATCGTTGATAAGGAAGAGCCAATCCTTAAATGTTGCATATGCTTTTTTCTGGTCTTTTTCTACCTCAGTATCAAAGTGGCAATTATAACAACTTATGACCGTCTGTAAATGGCATGCGGCACAATCAAGTTTTCCATCATGCCCGCCATGATTTGCAGGAACTGTCGGACCATCAGAATTTGTGCCGTTGTGGCAGGCTGCACAGTTGGTCTCCATTGCACCTGTTTCTAACATAGACTTGTATGTCTTTCCATCGCCATGCATTTCTTTTGCGGTGTGGCAATCTGTGCAATTTGGCTTGGCAGTAGCATGCACATCGGCAATACCCAGAGCCTGTTCTCTGCCTTGTCTGCTGTGACAGGGAAGGCAGGTGCTATTTTCTACCAAGATCGAGGGATCATTACCCTTGTGGCATTTATTGCAGCCAATAGCATTCGGGTCATCGGGAGAATAAGTGCTATTTTGGGGATCATGGCATTTTTTACAGGAGAGATCGTTATAGTCCACGCCGGTAATATGAAAATAGCCGTCGCTCCCCGAAAAATTTGGATCTCCATCTTGCGCGATGTAAAATGTTTCCATGCCCTTATAGGTGGCATGAAGACTGGAGGGGTACGTCTTCTCCGGTTTTTTTTCGCACGCATTTAAGCTGAATGCCGCTACCACTAACAGTGACAAAAATAATGTCAGGCTCTGAAATTTTTTTCTTTCCATCGTTAGTCTCCTTTCGTAAATAAAAATCGATCATTTGGGTTTTTAGTAAGCAAAAAGCGACTTTTATATCGATAAAATC
>CAZQKW010000042.1:0-28859 GCA_964594075.1 uncultured Thermodesulfobacteriota bacterium
CTGCTTATGCCATCTCCACAATTTCTATCCCTGTTTTTTGGGGAAAGTCCTGATACGTAATATACATTGACACTAAAGAATAAAAAATATATATATCATGATGATTCAAAATGAATACATGAATATGCCTCGAAAGCAGGGGTATAGAATTATTTCCCGCATTGAATTAATTTATAGGCCATATGAATGAGAACATTTTATTTAGAAAGGAAAAACAGTATGTTTAAAAAATGTATCGCCACCTACCTTTCATTATTTTTTGTCTTGATGCCGGTCTGCTCAGCTCTGGCTGCAGGAAAGAAAAGTAATATTCTTATTGATGAGCAAAAATTTCTGAATGCTCTTGTTGCACAGGCACCATTTGAAATATCCGCACTACAGGCCAATGAACAACAGCTTGTCGCAGCAGCAGCGCACGGCGCGCAAGAACTTCTGAGCTTATTGAACAGGCATGATACGGAGTTTTCAATGCTGGTTAACACCGTGTGTAAAAAAAGAATCTTGAACAAATCGGCAGCGGAAATCAAGTTTTTGATATTAAACAGCTTGCAGGAAATCGCAGATGGCCTGGTTATTACGCCTACGCCTGGTTGTTTAACACCGTACACCTTTAGCTCATTGTTGTTTTTCGCTATTGCGCCAATAACGTTTATCTTTTTTGCGCAAAATTTAGTTTACAACACCGACGAACCAAATTGCGCGATAGCGTATGGCGACTGGTGGTTAGCTTCTTTATTCTGGTCTCTTGCGATCCGGCAAACATACAACATATGTAGCGAAGAAAAGCAAGAGGATCCAAATGAGGCTATCATAGCAGATTATACCAGTGACCGAACAACCATGCAGATTCTTGCCCTTGTTTTCTTCGGACTGGGCGCCTATACATTTCAGAGCTGCCCATACTCGCCATTCAATGTTTATGGCAACAGGCGGTAAGAGCCTGGTATAATAGGTCAGTAATGGTATAATTGGAAAGGCAGTGGCGGCGCTGATAATGAAATGTTGTTTCGGTAATCCTGCGTTTTTTAAAACGGTTTTGCCTGAGATGGTTTAGCAGGTTGTTGAAAAAGAGATATTTGAGAGGGTTTTTGATACAATATATATTTTTTTCTAACATATTGAATTCTTCGCCAACCTATTGCTCAATTGAGATGCTTCACTTTGTTCAGAATGACACTTTTTCAACGGTCTGTTAGATTCTTACCTGTTTAAATCTGAGAATTGTGATCTCATCTTGGTATCGTTTGGCTTGTGGTGAAAGCAGTTACGGAAGGTGCGAGCGATGGCTGTGGCGAACATAACGCCCCTTCCAGCGAGCACTGATTCCGAACAAATGAACCAGAAGCCAAATAAATTTCAAATATCTTTTGCTAGTACTTAATATTTAAACGCCGCGAAGCTGTGCCATTCATTCCTAAGCAATCACTATATTGAAGCCGGGATAATATGCCCCAGGCGCGTTTCAAATACGTGCTTCAAAACCTCTTTCTCTCTACGTATTAAAAAAATCGTCTTATTACTTCCTGCCAACATGTTGATACAAAAAAGAATATCTTTTGCCCACGAGCTCAACGACCAGCAGCGTGCGGTAGTCACTTCAGGCGAGGGGCCGGTTCTGGTTATCGCCGGTGCCGGCAGCGGCAAGACCAGAACACTGACCTACCGCGTTGCGTTCCTCATCGAGCAGGGGGTTGATCCATTCAGCCTCTTGCTGGTTACGTTTACCAATAAAGCAGCCCAGGACATGCTGAATCGAGTGGCGGCGCTTGTTCCCCATGATGTCAAAAAGCTCTGGGGCGGCACCTTCCATCATATTGCCAACCGTATTCTTCGCGTGCATGCCCCGCGGTTGGGTTTTCAGTCAAACTTCACCATCCTTGACCAGCAGGATGCCATAGACCTTTTGAACTCATGCCTTATGGATCTGGGCTATAAGAAGAAATCGAAATTGCTGCCGCAGGGTGCCGTGCTTTCGCGCATGTTCAGCCTTGCACATAATATGCGTCTGAGTTTGCCAGAACTCATTGAGCAGCGTCAGCCTTATTTTATTCAGTGCCTGAAAGAAATAAATGTTATTTATCAACATTATACCAAGAAGAAACAACAATTGAACCTGCTTGATTTTGATGATCTCTTGATATATTGGCTGCGCCTCATGGAAGAAGATGCGGCGTTAAAAGAATTTTATGCGCGGCGGTTTTGCCATATTTTGGTAGATGAGTATCAGGACACCAATAAACTGCAGGCAGACATTATTGATACGCTCGCCTATCTACACAGGAATCTAATGGTGGTAGGTGACGATTCCCAGAGCATCTATTCGTTTCGGGGCGCTGACTTTTCAAACATCATTGATTTTCCGCGCCGGTATCCCGGCACCCGTATTTATAAACTTGAATACAATTACCGGTCAACACCGGAAATTTTGCATCTTGCGAATCAGAGCATCATTTACAATGAAAAACAGTTTCGGAAGGAACTTCGGCCTATGAGAAGCCACAGTGTTCACCCGTTGTTTGTTCCCGTTGAATCAGTTTTTCACCAGGCCGCTTTTGTTTCGTATACGATACAGGAGTTTCTTTCCGCAGGAATGAGGCCGGGAAACATAGCTGTGCTGTATCGTGCCCATTACCATTCTATGGAACTGCAGATGCAGTTAACCCGGCTTGGTATCTCGTTTGAAATTCGCTCAGGTATCCGCTTTTTTGAACAGGCACATATAAAAGATATTGCCGCATATTTAAAAATTCTGCTCAATCCGTTTGACGAAGTTGCGTGGAAACGAATTCTTCAATTTCTGCCGGCGATTGGCAAAGTCCGCTCTCAGAGAGTTTGGGAACTGCTTGCAAATTCGTCAAACCCTCTTATTGAGTGCCGGGAGGTAGCCATTGAAAGATATATTCCGCCTGTGGCTAAACCTTTTTGGGCGAATCTCTGCGGAGTGCTTCAGGCGCTTGCCCATTCCGGCCGGGAGGTTTCTCCGGGATTGCTCATCAAAACCATCATGGGCGGAGGTTACCAGGAGTATATGCGCACCAGGTATCATGACCCGGCAAGTCGCGCAGAGGATATTGAGCGGTTCATGGAGTTTGGTTCCCACTATAACGAACTTGCGGATTTTTTAGCAGAACTTGCCCTGTTGACCAGTGTTGACGCAGAGGATGTTGCGGCAGATGAAGGTCGAGAAACAGTAAAGCTCACCACCATTCATCAGGCAAAAGGTCTTGAGTGGCCCGTTGTTTTTGTCATTTCCCTTGCCGAAGGCAGCTTTCCGAATCCGCGCACTATTTACCGGCAGGAGGATGAAGAAGAAGAACGGCGGTTATTTTATGTCGCCGTTACCCGGGCAAAAGACCACCTTTATCTCTGCAGTCCGCTGAGTCTGGGAGAGCACGGGCCGCCCGTTAAACCCTCGCGATTTATCCGGGAGCTTCCACAACATTGCTTTGCGAAGCTGCCTGCTCCTGGGGTTGTTTACGATTACCGGTAAAGAAATGAAAACCGAAACAAGTCCGCACCGAAATTTTCACGTGTTCAGAAAGCAGCGTCTATTTGATAAAATTCTTGCCTATAAGGAGGCGGAATCCTGTGTTAACGGGGAAAATTGTCCAGTTTTTTGAAAGCCAACAACTCATTACCGGGGTATGCCTTGAGGATACCGGCACCCGTTTGCATATATTCACGATTAATGGCAGAGAGTTGAATACCAATGCCAATCGTCTGCTGCATGCATCGTCATACTGTGTAGCTCCCGGTTCTTCAAAGGATAATTTGGTGCGCCTTATGCGCGAGTTTTGCCGGAAACAGCGGGAACTTATGCGCCAGGTCGATGTCAATGTCCTCTGGGAGCACCTCAGAGGCGAAGGGGAGGTTTTTGACACCGGATATTTATCACGCATCGTGTTTGGCGATAATGCCGATTCAGACCATGCTGCTGCGGTTCTCCTGGCACTGCTTGAAGACCGGATACGCTTTAAGTTGCACTGCGGACGTTTTAAAATTAACACCCCAGAACAGGTCGCCGCGATTAAAATGAAACGAGAGCGTGATGACCAGCGGCAGCGTATTATTGAGGACGGCAGTATCTGGCTTGATGCTGTCTTGCAGGGAAAAAACGCTTGCACGGAGCGGCAAGAGCTGTTCATACAACTCCTGAAAGAATTCATTTTGTATGGCAACGAAGCGCCGGAGTATCAGCTCACCCGCGAGATACTTGATCAGGCAAAAATTACCGATCCGAAGTCCTGCTTTGACGTTTTAGTTAAATTAGGCGTCTACGATGTTGATGAAAATCTCGGTGTGGCACGATATAAGATACGGACAGAATGGCCTGTAGCAGCAGCGCAAGAAGTTGACGCATTGATTAACAGCGGTCAAAGCGTCATCCTGCAGGATACCCGACGGCAGAACCTTACCCATTTGCCAATTTTTTCCATTGATGAAACGGTTACCAGGGATATTGATGATGCCATAAGTTTTGAAAAACTGCCTGATGGATACTGTCGTGTCGGCATCCATATAACTGATGTTGCTTCACGCATCAAACCCGCATGTGCCCTTGACCGTGAAGCTGAACAGCGCGCCACCTCCATTTATTTGCCGGAAGGCAAAATTCCCATGCTGCCACCGGCTCTGTCGGAAGAGCAGTTGAGCTTACAAGAAGGCACACCACGGCCAGCTTTGAGCATTCTTGTCACGCTGCAACCGACCGGCGAGATTGTCAATTCGGAAGTGATGCTGAGCATAATACAGGTCAGCAGGCGAATGAGTTATGAAGAGGTTGATGCAGAAATGGCGCACGACCAGGTTTTTGCTGACCTGTATCAGATGGCTGCTGCGCGAATGGAAAAGCGGAAACAAGCAGGTGCCCTCGTGCTTTCTATACCAGAACTGCAGGTCATGGTTGACAGCCAGAAACATATTCAGGTCAGCATCCGTGAGCGCACCACCCCCAGCCAAATTATAGTATCTGAGTGTATGATACTGGCCAACTATCTGGCAGCACAGTTTTTGAGGGATAAAAATATTCCAGCACTGTATAGAAAACAGGGGCACCCGCGAGAGGCAATGCTTGCTGAAGAACCGCCTTCTCTTTTTCAGCTTATTCGCCAGCGCAAATTGTTGAACCGGGTGGAAGTTGGCTTGGAACCGGGAAGGCATGCCGGCTTGGGGCTTGACGTATATACCACGATTACCTCGCCGCTGCGCAAATATTATGATCTCATAGTCCAGCGGCAGCTGGTGAGCGTGCTGTCTGGAACCGCCCCGCCCTATGGAGAAAATGATTTGCGCAACATTGCCGGTGCTGTGGATGCGCGTCTCACTTCAGCGGCGCTCTTTGAACAAGAGCGGCAGAGATACTGGCTCTTAAAATACCTGGAGAATAAAACCGGGGCATGCTTTGCTGCCATCGTTATTGACAAGCGGCCGCGCGGCTACCGCATTCTGATTAATGATTATATGCTGGAAACACACGTTGCTGTTGCAGAGGGAGAGGAATTTGTTCCCGGCGAATCAATAACCGTTATGCTGGAAAAAGTTGATCCTTTTTATGGCACTTTGAAGGTTTCATGCCGCCAGCTCTCGCGGCGTTGAGACCGCTTCACGCAAGACCTTAAACAGCAGTCGGTAGCTGTGTTTTTGTTTAAAAGTTTTTTATCCGGAATAGTCAATAACAGGTGAGGCGTGAATCGGTTCAGAAATGCCTGTTTCATACAGGATAAACTGATCGTTTTCATAAACTTTTTTTAGCATAAAGGTTTTTGGTTTTTCGGTGATAATAAATTTTGCCCTGTATTTCTTGGCCGTTTTGGCAACGTCTTCAGTTGATAAATTAAAATATCCCTGCGCATTCGAATCAAAGCAAAATGATTTCCACCCCAGATCCGTCATACGGGAAAGCCATTCCCGGGCAAACTGAGTGTCAAGATAAAGAGCATTTGCCCCCTCAGCCCAGTCGCCGAGGGTTGCACGCAATGAATAAATGCCAAAGTCGTTCATATAGGTCGGCACAATAAACAGGTCATCTTTGTCCGAATACGTTTGAGCAAATAACTGAATATCTGCCCAGGGATCGCGTTTGCCTTGAAAATAACCATGGTAATAAATTTCTGGGCCTCCCTTAACAAAAAGCACCCCTGCATCAAAAACGACAACGAACAATATCAGCGCGACATGGTATCCCAGTGTTCTAACACGCCGTTCAAACGTGGCAAAGAGCAGAAGAAAGACAAACGTGCCGGCAAAGAACAAAAGCAGCCGGTGGCTTCGTTCGCCGGTCAGCAAATGATAGGCGGCTATTATGAAAAATGCCAACAACAGAGCCGGCAGTCCACAGGCAGCTACAATGGGGAGACGGTGTGCCAGTCGTTCCAGGTATTTAAAAAATATCACGCAACCTATAAAAAGGGGCAGATAATACAGCGGAAAACATTTAAGATATCCGGTAAGACATACTAAAAGCACAATACCCAAAAATCGTTCGGAAAGAGATCGCGCCAATAAGGATGAAAGACCATAGGCAACACAGGGCAGAGCTATCAAAACATATACCAGCGTGCTGCGCCATAAACTCAATTTTATTATCAAGGGAACAGGGTATATCTCAACACAGAGTGTTCCCAGAAAACATAAGAGCAATACCGAGCAAATAAATATTAAAAGCTCTCTTTTTCGTTTTTCGTCTGGTAGTGAATAGATAAAAATTATAACCAGAGCAAAAAATAATAAAGCGCGGATGAAGGAAATGGCTGGCCAGGTTGAGGGGAAACAGGTATACCAAACAGACCATAATACGGTGGTGAACCAGGTTGACACATCAGGTTGTTGTGTCGCGCTTAAATAATTGACCCCTTGCATCAGGGTAGGCAGTACTGGTATCATAAACGCAATGCCGGCAGACCCAAGGTCTGCAAAACGAAGCTCCTTATAATGAAATACCCACGTTAAAGCATACGACCAGAGAACAAACGCAGTGCACATGGGATGAAAATTCCACGACAGTCCGGCAAGAAAGAGCGACGCGACATAGCGCTTTTTAAAAAAATATACCAGAGACCACACAATGAGCGGATAGGCATATACAAGGCTATGATGAAAGAAATTTAAATACGGCGAGGGCGAGCCTAATGCCCAATTATTCAATTCAGCCGTATAAAGCAGCATAGTTATATATCCGGCATGAGATCCGGGGAACAGGGTCTGGGTAAGATTGAATAATCCTGCAAGAGTGAACAGCAGGCTTGCAATGCTCAGAATAATAGCAAAGGTCTCGAAATCAAAATGTCTGATGATAAATACATGAAAGGCATGGGAAATAGAAAATCGAACCTGGGTTCTTTTTACTGCCTGAACATAGATGGAATTTTTAAAAAGCGAAGGATCTGCAGCCGCATTTATGGGGTCAATATAGGTGCCAACAGTTAGCTGCTTGTGCACGTGGTAATGGCCGTTCATCAAGAATGCATGCGCCGTTACCAGGAGCATAATAAACACAATATGTGTCTGTGAGAAAAGAGGATTTATCTTTTCCATAAGCATAAATAATGGTCAATTTATGACAGGCGAGAAATGAAAGCAAATAATTTTTCCTGTTGCAAGACACAATCGGGTTTTGGAGTGAGATAATGGTAGATATGTAAAGAACTATATTACAACTCAGTTTAGAAATGCGCCATGGGAACAAAAGACAAGGGAAAGAAGCTCCGAGTGGGCATAATTGGTGCCGGCCGGATGGCATACTGGCACCTTAAAGGATATCGCGCGGTTGAAGATGCTCAGATCGTTGCGCTTGCCGGCAGCACCGAGACGAATATAAAACGTTTGCAAAAAAAGTTTGCTATCCCGCACACGTATACTGATTATCAAAAAATGCTTGAGGATCAGCATCTGGATGCGGTCAGTGTTACGACCCCGACCCATACTCATTGCCGCATAGTCATTGATAGCATGCAGGCTGGCTGCCATGTGCTGTGCGAAAAACCGATAGCACTTACCCTTGAGGAAGCAGAGCGGATGATTGAGGCAGAAAGAGCAGCCCGCAGGATTCTCATGATGGGGTTTTCGCAGAGATTCTACAAGGAATTCTCTCTGATGAAAGAAATTATCGATCAGGGGCATCTGGGAGCAGTGAGGGTTGCTTGGTATCGCAGGGGAATAAATATGCCGCCGCAAAAATGGTATGCGGAACCCGATAAAAACGGCGGCGTTGCCACTGAGCTCGCCATTCACGGCATAGATTGGCTGCGGTGGATTATGAATGCCCGGGTAGTCCAGGTTTCTGCAGAGTCCTCCGAACATCCCCAGTATCCGGGCATAGACGACAATATGTGGATGATGTTAAAATTTGATAACGGCGCTATCGGGGTGGTTGGCGCATCCTATAGCTTTCCATTTCTGAAACGGGATATAGGGGTTATCGGAGAAAAAATGGCCCTTACGGTTGAGCGTGGCAAAGTTATCATGGAAGGATACAGTAACTATTCTCTGCAAATGCTTGTCCTCAAATATATTAAATACTGTTTTCTTGTTCCTTACTGGCTGCTTTATAACCCTTTTCAGAGGGAAACGGGTCACTTTATTTCCTGTATCAAATCAGGAACGACACCGTGCGCAACCAGCGAAGACGGCAAAATCAGCCTGGAAATCGCGTTGCGGGCAAAAGAATCGGCGCGAAGCGGCCAAAAAATCAATCTTCGTTGTTAGCCATTGCATCAAGATTACACCTGGAGAGGTTGTGAATCAGTATCCAAAAGTCCTTTTAATGAACCCCATTGAGGAGGGGCAAACCTGCGCGGTAGATGTTGATCCGGTTATTTCCCGACATACCGGCGGCAAAACAAAAATCGGCCTGTTCCCGCCGCTTGGCATGACCTATGTTGCCGCAGTTTTGAGAACACATGGCATACCCGTACGCATTTTGGACCCGGTTCCCCAGAAATATACGTTTCACCAGGCATTAAAGGTTGCGCAACATTTTGATGTTGTCATTATAACTCTTGCCGCCACTAATGCGCAGGGAAGCTATCGGTTTTTCTCTTATCTCAAGGATAAAGTCAGGATTTTCATGGGTACCCATGCAACGGCATTATCCGATTACATTCTCCAGCAAGGGTTCTGCGATATTATCATCCGGGGCGAGCCTGAATACACCGTGCTTGAAACTGTTCAAAGTTTACCTAACCTTGATGACGTATTAGGGATAAGCTATCGGAAAAATGGGAAGATAGTCGTTAATCCCGACCGCCCGCTAATAGAGGATTTGGATGCACTGCCGTTCCCGGCGCGGGATTTGATTGACAATTCTCTGTATCGCATCGTAGCATTTCCCAACAAACCGGTTGCGCTGGTTCTAACGTCCCGTGGTTGTCCCTTTGAATGCACATTTTGTGCAACGAATCTTTTTTACAAACGGCGCAGGCATGTAAGATCCCCGGAAAATGTTGTGCGGGAAGTGGAGGAGATTGTAAAAATCTATGGTATTGACCGCATTTTTTTCATTGATGACACATTTACCATAGGAGAAGAACGCATTATTCGCTTGTGTCAGCTTCTGCAGGAAAAGAAACTGAAAATTAAATGGCTTTGTCTGGGGCGAGTAGATACGGTGACCGCACCCATGCTTCGCGCCATGAAGACAGCGGGATGTGTAGAAATAATCTATGGGATAGAATCAGCCTCGCCGGTTGTTCTGGAAAAAACAAGAAAGAAAATAACTCGGGAGCAAATGGAGTTTGCGGTAAAAAAAACAACCGAACAGGGAATCCGCGTGTCACTTTTTTTCATGTTCGGCAATCCGGGCGATACGCTGGACAGCATACGGGAGACCGCACAGTTGGCCCGTGCGCTCAACCCGCAATTCGCTTCTTTTAATATCGCCACGCCGGATCCAGGAACCCCTTTGTTTGAGGAGTTAAAGGATAAACTCGCACAGGAAACATTTGAAAGGTTTGATCGCCTCAATACGAACTTCAGCATGTGCGGCATATCGCCCAAACAGTTGCGCAAAGAGCTGATACGAGCGTATCTGTTCTTTTATGTGCGGCCGACCTATTGGCTTATATTGCTTCGCTATGTGCTCAAAGACCCGCTTAATGCTCCGGCCATGTTTAAAATATTTTATCGCCAGGCGCTAAATGTCCTCTCGTGAAAGCATTTATGCGAATTGTTTCTGCCGAATAATATTCCACTGGTGAAGTTTGAATTTTAGTATAAGCCAGAATATAGACAACCCGTAAACCACACCGGTAAAAAATGAAATTGATGATATGGGGCCGCTATAGGTTGTCGGTATCGGGAGTTCCTTGATTAAAAATCCCTCATTGATAATTTGAAAAATAATTTCACTGTCAAAAATCCAGTTATCTGAGTTGTGATTATAGGCAATGCGCTTTAAAACGTTCATGGTGTAAATCCGATAACCGGAGTGATATTCGCTTAACTGCGCACCGGTCGCGAGATTCTCAATCCAGGTCAGAAACCGGTTGGCGATGTATTTCCACCACGGCATTCCGCCTTTCATTGCCCCTCCTCCCATAATGCGAGAACCAAATACCACGTCTGCTTCTCCGGCCATAACAGGGGCCAATAGCCGATCCATAATCCGCGGATCATATTGACAGTCTGAATGGAGCACCACCAGTATATCTGCACCAATGGACTGCGCATAATCAAACGCGGTCTTGTTTGACCCGCCGTAGCCGCGGTCTTTTTCATGCTGTATCACGGGGAGACCAAGCTCATGTGCTACGGAAACAGAGGAATCGCTGCTGGCATTATCAACCACTATAAAAGCAGCATGGGCGCGTATACATTCGGGAATACGTTGATAGGTTTTTTTGAGGGTGGTCGCCGTATTGCGCGTTGGAATGAAAATAATAATTTTGGGAGGCATCAGCGATGTAATCCTGCAGCGCAGTCGAATACTGTTAACGGGTTATGGAATACATTGCAAAAACGGAGAATCCGTATCAGATCTTTCTGCTATAGAGCACCCCAGCGGCAGCGGCATAGGGTCAACAGTGCATGCAGCCCGTCCCGCCAATTGATTTTTTTCCCTTCAGCGACCGTGCGCGGCGTGTAGTTGATGGGCAATTCAACAATTTTTTTTTGTTGTCGTCGGGCCAACATTTGCAATTTCGCAGCTATTTCATAATCAAGGTCAAAACCATCGCAACGCAAATGGAGATGCTGCAATGTCTCCCTGCCTGCCATTTTGTAACATGATGCAATGTCCGTGAGGCTGCTTTGATACAGCAGATGAAAAAACCCGTTAATAACGCCGGCGCCGATACGGTGCACGGAACGGGGGAGGGGCCGGTTATTCACTTGTGCGCCAAGGATGCGCGATCCGAAGGCCGCCACCACGGAATCCTGCTGCAGCGCCTCAAGCAGTTTGAGAAGATCCTGCGGGTCATATTCCAAATCGCCGTCCTGCACCACGACAAATTGGCCGCGCGCTGCTGCGATGCCGCGTTTTACGGAGTTTCCCTTCATCATGTTGCGCGGCTGGAGGATCACCCGAACATCGTCATAAGAAAAACCCTGCACCAGTTCCCTCGTTCCATCAGTTGAACAATTATCAACGATGATTATTTCTTTTTCAACAGGCAGTTCCCGCACGCGGTGCAAAATCTCGCGCACCGTCGGCAATTCATTATACACAGGCATGATTATGGTGAGATGGGGAACTTGCATGGTTATGACAGATAGCGCTTATACCATGGATAGGTATAGGAAAGGCCCTTTTTCAAGGATGTGCGAGCAGACCAGCCAAGAATTTTTGTTGCCCGGGAAGAATCCAGATACTGGTGCTTTATTTCTCCGGTTGCCGTGCCCAAAATTTGGGGAATCATACGGGATCGGGTGCTTTTAATTATCTGCTTCACCAGATCAACAACCGTAACCGGCAAACCAGTACCAAAATTAAACGCCTGACCATGGGCCCTGCCTTTACCGAGGGCCTCGCCCAGCATAAGATAACCAGCAACGGCATCTTTGACAAACAGATAATCGCGCAACGGTGTTCCATCGCTGCGAATGACCGGACGCTGGCCGCGAATAAGGGCGCGAAAGGTATCGGGGATAATCCGGGAAAAATTCAAATCCCCTGGTCCGTACAAATTTGCACAGCGGGTTACCGCGGCAGGAAGCTTGAAAACTTTTGCAAAGGTGCGGGTGATAATATCTGCGCACACCTTTGAAGCATCATAGGGATGAATGCCGAGCAGAGGCATCGTCTCGGTATACGGCAGTTTTTTCTGGTCGCCATACGCCTTATCGCTACTGGCAACCACGATTGCTTCAATGGGGCAGGAATCTTCACGCAGTTCACGGCAGGCCTCAAGAAGGATATAGGTGCCGCGAATGTTTGATTCAAATGTGCTCAGCGGCGAACGGTTGGCAAATCCGACAATGGCCTGGGCGGCGAGATGGAATACCGACTGAATTTGTTGTTCGTTCATGATCCGCCGGCAGAAATCAAGGTCAGCAATATCCCCGAAGGCGAGATTGATTTTCTTATCAATTCCAGTAATTTGCAGATAACTCTGCACTGGCCGGTCTCTGACGATTCCGGTAACCAGCGCCCCTTGGGAAATTAGCTCTTCAATGAGATGCGAAGCCAAAAAACCGTAAGCCCCTGTTACGAGAACATGCCGTCCCTGCCAGTAATCCATCAGCTATTTCTCCATACTGCCCAGGGCGCATTATTGCGCTCCCACATCTCATTAAGACGCAGGTTGTCTTTATAGGTATCCATGCAGGTCCAAAATCCTTCGTGACGGTATGCCATAAGCTGTCCCTCGGCAGCAAGCCGCCGAAAGCACCCGTTTTCAAGGGGGTCATCCTTTTCAAGCCAGTCAAATATTTCTCTGCGAAAGACAAAAAACCCCCCGTTTATCCATTCAGGTAGCAGGGGGTTTTCACGCAGTTCAGTTACCTGTCCATCATCTGCAATATCCACATGCCCAAATTGAGATTTTGCTCTCACCGCAGTCAATGTAGCAATTTTGCCGTGCTCACGATGAAAGGCAACAAGCTGCCGAAGGTCCAAATCAGCAACCCCATCGCCGTAGGTCATCATAAAATTTTCCTCATCCCGGACGTATTCTTGTATGCGGCGAATCCGCTCGCCTTTTTCTGAGTCAAGGCCCGTGTGGCAGAGAATTATTTCACCGAACGTCTGCTGGTGCGGAGTTATAAATTTCCGGTTTATGGCATCACCAATGCGCAGCGTGATGTCGCGCCCCTCAAAAGGCAACCGGTGAACAAAATAATTCACAATCTCCTGGGCTTTATAACCAAGAAGCAATATAAAGTCATTAAATCCTGCGGCTGCATACATCTGCATAATGTGCCAGACAATAGGCCTGCCGCCAATTTCATACAGTGCCTTGGGCGCGGCTTCTTCACCGCTCGTCAAACGTGTCCCGCGGCCACCCACTAAAATCCCCACTTTCATTGTCTATGCCACCCTTACAGTAGGTATCGCCAGCTTTATGTAAAAAGCCGTTTCAGTGTTATTGATGCCACATTTTTAAGTGTGGAAAGATAATATTTTGATTGTGCGAAGTATAAGAAAAAGCCTTCAAGGTGTCAAGGCTAAAAGCAGCAGAACTTTCCCCACACTATTTTATTGAACGGGATGAAACAGTTCGTAGGGTTTTTTCGCTCCCCCAATAATAGGCTTTTTCTGGCTGTTAGGTTAAATCAGCAAACATGATAAGAGCTGTGCGTTGAAAAATTGTCTTTATGGTATCCGGTATAAAATAAAAGAGGTGTTTTCGTATAAATGGGGGAGATTAAACTGTTTGGGCTTTTCGCTGATGACAAACGGTGCGCCATATTTTTTTGCCACCGTAATAACTTCTTCAGTGGTAAGTTTATTATATCCTTCTTTTTCTCCCGCAAACGTTTTCCACCCAATATCATGCATACGGGAAAGCCATTCATCTGCAAACTTATTCCCCAAATAGAGCGCGTGGCTTCCTTCCGCCCAGTCACCCAGACTTGCCCGCAATGAATAAATTCCAAAATCTCCCTTATAAGGAGGAATAATAAAAAGATCATCCTTGTCAGAAACTTTTTGGGCAGCCTTTTGTATATCAGCCCAAGGATCAACCGTTCCCCGAACCCTCCCGTGATAATAAATTTCCGGACCTCTGCGATGATATAATACGGCACTATCAAAGCACATAAAAAATAAAAGCAGCACCATCAACGGCTGTTTTACCACAGAACTAATGCGTGGCACGGCTTCAAGCAATTTCAAAGCCAGGAGATAAACAATCGTTGCACTGAAAAACAACAGCACAACTAAATGCGCCGAAGAAAACGATGTGATAACTGCAGCACCGATAAAAAAAGCAACTACGGTGAGAACAGCAGCAGATGAAAAGGTTCTTGGCGTTAAAGATGCACGCAGATTATACCGCTGCGCGCACACAACATATATGAAAAAGCAGATAAACAGCGGTAAATAATAAACGCTGAAGCCTTTCAGATAGCCCGAAAGCAGAATTATCGTTGCAAGGGCTAACAATCTCCCGCTCATTCCAAGCTGAAACACGATACTCAGCAAATACCCAATACAGGGAATAGCCAGAAAAAGAAACAGCAAGCTACTCCTCCAGAGGCTTAACTTAAGAATTAACGGCATGGGATACCATTCCGCACACGCCGTTCCTGCAAGGCAGAGCAATGCGATAGATAACACAAACAGCTTAAGCATGCGTTTTATTCTGCCTTCCGGTAGTATCCACAAACTTACCAGAAACAGCACAAAAAAGAGCCCGGCGCGAATGAGCAATGAAAATGGCCAGGTTGAAGGAAAACAGGTATACCATGCAGTCCAGCGTATCACAGTGAGCCAGTTGGCATCGGCAACGGTCTTAACGCTCAGATAACTCAAAGATTTAATTATCATGGGTAATGCCGGAATAACGAAAGCACAAAGGCAGGCCGCACAATGTATTGGTTTGAATTCTTTCCAGCTCCAAAGCCCATAAAAGGAATAAGCGCTTAAAAGAAAGACCGTGCACATGGGATGAAAGTTCCAGGATATACCGGCTAACAGAAAAGCAAGCACATACCGTTGCCGGCAGAAACAAACCAGCGACCAGATCATGAGTGGGTAGGCATAAGGAATGCCGTGATGGAAAAAGTTGGCATAGGAGGCAGGTGAGCCGAGGATCCACTGGTTTGTTTCTGCAGTATAGAGAAGCATGGCGATATATCCGGCAACGCTGCTTCCACAGCAGGTAAGCGTCAGCGCGTATATGCCGGCAAGGATGAAACCAAGACTGATAAACTCCTGGACAATAGAAAAGGTTTCAAGATCAAAATGTTTAATGATAAACGGGCTTATGTCATAAAAAAGGGTGAGCCGAACATTCGAATGCTTTACTGCCTGAACATATAATGAATTTTTAAACAGGGAAGGGTCGGCTTTTGCAAGAATCGGCGTTACATAATTGCCAACGGTAAGATATTGATAGACATGCTGGTGACCATTCATCAAAAACGCATGGACAGTCATTACCAAGACAATTATTCCAACAGGAAATTTCTCGGCAGAAAATTTATTGCCCATGGCGTGTAATTGTCAGGAATATAAACCCTTGAAGTTATTGCGCCGTATGCGTAGCAGGTCTAAAGCGCACACTATCACATTTTTAAAGACTTTTACTTTCGACCCGCCGACATGCTGCCAATAGACCGGAATTTTTTTAATGTTATACCCATATTTTTTTGCAAGAAACAAATCTTCAGCATCAAAACTCCAGTTGTTTAACTGTTGACGGGAAAATATTTTCTGCGCGCTGGTTCGCGTGTAGCACTTAAAACCGCACGTGTAATCCGGAATATGCAACTGCAGCAGGAAATTGGCGAGATAAATATAGCCGTAGCCAAAAAACTTTCGCTTAAACGGCGCCTTATGTTTTATGGTTCTGGTTGCAATATAGATATCAACGTCTTGAGAAAACTGGGGGATAAAATTATCAATTTCAGTAATTGCCGTGGAACCATCAGCATCCAAAAAAAAGATATAATCACCGTGCGCTTGCAGCATGCCCTCTCGAATTGCCGCGCCTTTTCCTTTATTGACCGGCAGTCTAATGGTTCTATATTTCCCCGGAAGTTTTTCGCACAGCATGGCTTCGGCAACTTCAACGGTGCGATCAACGCTGCCGTCATCAACGATCACAATTTCATAAGAAAATGTTTTGTTGTGGAGATAGTTAATCACGCTTTGCAAAAATGCGGTTATGCGCTGCTCTTCATTATATACCGGTATGACAATGCTGATATACGAGTTTTGATCATTCATCGCTAATGATTCCATCCATGATCCGGCTTTCTGCCACCTGCTTCGTAGATGTCTTAAGACCAGCAAAGACTGGGAAAGAACGCAAACATTTTTTATTGCCCTTTACAGAGCCTTTTAATATTATCCACATGCAAGGTGCTCTATTGTGCTATTATACGGTGGGCTGAGGTTTGTTAATGCTAAGTTTAGAGTATTATTATAATAAATCAAATAATCTGGAATTGAGCAAATTGCAGTAAATGTAAACTATTTATTACACACTGTCAATGTATTTGCGACATAGCGTCGCCTGTGAATTCATAATTACGTATCTCCGTGCAATCTAAATTTTTTCCTCAGATAAAAATTCACCATGTGCTTGCCGCTATCCTGTGTCTTGGCCTGGTGCTGCGCTGCTGGAATATTACGCAAAGCTTCTGGTGGGATGAAATATGGAGCACCATGGCCTATGCAACGGCTCCTGCTGTGTGGACTATTATGAAGAGTCTTGGCTATTATTTTAACAATCATGTATTATATTCATTAATGGCACATGGCTCAATAAAGCTTCTGGGTGAAAGCGAGGTTGCGGCACGACTCCCGGCTGTGATTATGGGGCTCGTAGGCATTGTGGTGGCTTTTCAGTGTTTTAGAAAATACTTGGGTGACTGGTGCGCACTCATCGCAGCTTTTTTACTTGCCATCTCTGCCTTTCATATTGACCATTCTACTGAAGCGCGGGGTTATTCAGGGCTGGCACTCGGTGCATTATTGTCATCTCTTTATTTCTTGCAAGCTTTAAGCAACAACACAACAAGCCGGTGGGTGCTTTATGTGCTGTGGACAGTGTTGGGCTGTTATATGCAAATTTTTATGATTGCGGTATGTATCGCCCAGCTCATTTTTTTTCTTATTATTTTTCTGAGCGAAAAAGCGGGATTCTCGAGCGATAAAATTGCGCTACCATCCTATGGCACCTTCTTTAGAGCATTGTTCTTAGCAGCCGTTTTGACTGTTATTCTCTATGCACCTATTCTTCCCACATTTCTGACCAATATGGGCAAGGTGCGTTTGGTGAACGTAAGCCGCATGCCTTTCTTGACAAATCTCCTGAAATCAATGCTGCCCGGAATAGATACTCCCCTCGGGAGTATTATGTATTGCATTACGATTTGCGGAGGTCTCTACGGGATTTTCAAAAAAAACAGCATATTCGCCATATACCTGCTGACGATAATCTTTTTTCCCCTTATTCTGTATCTTTCGCTTAACCCGATGTTCATGTTTGAGCGATACTTTATTTTTGTCTTGCCGTTTGTGCTACTCACAGTGGGTGCTGGCATAGTTTTTTTTAGTCAGCGCCTCCCCCAAGGATACAAAACAGGGTTTGTTTTTCTGTGCGTGCTTCTCATAAGCTCTATTCAAATCCCTTCAATAAAAACTGTGCTTACCCAGGATCGTCAGAATTATCGCGAAGCACTGCAGTTTATTGAGCAGGCTGGTATTTCTCAAGACACCGATCTGGTATTTTCTATCGGTTATGCGGGAGAACATTTCAAATATTACGCGCACCATACAGCTATCATTTTTCCTGAAAACTTACAAAAGTTATCAGAAATGGCTGCCGGCAAACAGCGTCTGTGGTGCCTCATTACTGCCTGGCTTCCTGCACTGCGTCCGGCCTATGAAGATCGGGAACTGTATTCGGAGAAACCGGGCCAGGTTGAAATATATAACTATGTTAAACAACACTTTCAGCTCAAAAAACAGTATAGCTCAAAATTTCCGGTAGAAATATATTATTGGGAAAAGTAAGGTGGCAACCCCATTTGTCGGGAAGCATCCCAGAAAAAAGTGCTATTATCTTGTATTTATCTTTTTCATGGTAACCTACGGCTATTTTTTTCAGGGCGGCGGATGGAACCAGAATGGAAGAATCTATCTAACACAGGCAATCATCAATCACGGCACCTTTGCCATTGATGCCTATAAAGAAGATGCGCCGCAGATGGAATTTGTCAACATGGGCGACTGGGCTTTTCATAACGGTCATTACTATTCCAATAAATCGCCGGGGCTGTCGTTTCTGGCAGTTCCGCCTTTTGCGCTGGCGCAATATGTGCTGCAGCGTATTACCCGGATCGCACCGGATCGCCAGGTGCTGTATGGTGCTTACTTTAGCAATTTGTGCACCACCGGGATCCTCGCGTCCCTGCTGTGCCTCATTCTGTTTTATGTCTTCCTGGACCTGTTTCAAAGGCCATTGACTGAATCTGTGTTGTTAACCTTATTTTTTGGCTTGGGAACCCTTGCCTTTCCCTATAGCACTGCTTTTTACTCGCATCTGCCGGCTGCTTGCTGCTCCTTTTCTTCGTTTGTGATTGCCATTAATATCCGTAGGGGCAACCTTCAGAATAAGCGCGTCGCTGCGCTATCTGCGGGTTTTTTGGCAGGAATGGGGGTTCTCATTGAACCGTCAGCCCTGTATCTGCTGGCAGCAGTTTTTCTGTATCTGCTGTGGAACAAGGAATTACGGCTTTACAGCGTCTTTTTTGTTGCGGGCTGCATCCCCCCCGGCATTGCCCAGGGTTTTTACAACGCAGTATGTTTTGGCCATCCGTTTGCGTCAAGCTATGATTATGCCAATGATGTGGTCATGGTGCGCATTAACGGCAGCCTTTTCGGCGTGCCGAGCTTCAAGACCCTGTGGCAGATGCTGGTTTCGCCCTATCGCGGACTGCTTGTTACTTCACCGGTACTGCTCATGATGGTTCCCGGCATGGTGTTTTTCTTTTTGCAAAAGCACTGGTTCAGAGAGGCAACGGTATGCACTGCTGCATCTATCGTTTTTTTTATATTAATTGCCAGTTTTCACGCCTGGTATGGTGGTTCAACGCCCGGCCCCCGTTATCTTATTCCAGCCTTTCCTTGGTTTTTTATGCTTACGGTGTGGGCTTTCAAGAAATTGCCGCGCCTGTTTAAAATTTTGGGGTGTATTTCCATACTCATAAATTTGTCAATAACGGTGGTTGGTGTAGAGATCCCAGCAGAAATCAAAAACCCCCTTTTTGTAATATTTAAAAACATTGCTGCCGGAAGGGTATCCATAAACCCAGTGCCCTTTTCACACTTTGAAAATTATCCTGATATAAATAAACTGGCAAACATTGAAAACTGGCATGTGATACAAAATCATAATTCTTTTAATCTTGGGGAAGTCCTGTTTCCACACCATCTGGCAAGCATATTACCGTTGTTCGTATTCTGGATTATATGGGGTCTGTGTTGGCAGCGCATGGTATCAAACAGCAAAATGGATAAATCGGCATGAAACAAAAAGGATGTATATATCTGCTCGCAGCCCTCATACTTCTTTTTCTTCTTCAAAGAGGAGCGCTGATTTTATTTGGCTACTCGCATATCTCACACCCTGGAATTGACGAACCGGTAAGCGGTGTCCTTGCCTGCGACATTCTTGATGGACAGATACGGGCACCACTGTTTACGTATGAATACCTGAACAGGTCAGGGGATGTGCTTATTGAAGGGCTGCTTCTGGTTCCTTACTTTGCATTGTTTGGCAGGTCAATTTGTTCTACCAAGGTGTTTGCCCTCACCTCAGCCCTGATTACGTTTCTATGCTGGTTTATGTTTATAAGAAAATATCAGGGCGTTGTCGCTGCCGTCCTGTTCGGTTTATTGTTTGCGCTGCCGCCGCCTCTGTTTGCACGCCAAAGCCTCATTGGCACCATAAGCTCACATCATATGTTGAATCCGCTGATTGCGGTGCAAAGCCTGCTGTTATTTAAAATACTTGAAACCCGCCATAATAACTCGCTGCCTGTGTGGACGATAGTAGCATGTGGTTTTTTTGCAGGTCTGGGTATCTATATATTCTATACCTACCTTTTATTTCTTGGCTTTTGCGGCATTATATTGCTGCTGTTTTTCCCGCAGATTTTATATATACGCACTATTGTGCTTATCGGCTGCGGGTTTATCATCGGGTTTTTGCCATGGCTGCTGCGCGCCGTTTCCACGCCGGCAGGCGGTCAGTATTTGGGCTCAATTTTAAAAAACATCGGCATTGACTGGTGGAGCTTTGTGCAAAATTTTGGGTTTGTTCTTCCTCATTCATTCGGATATGGCTATCCCTCTCGTGCAATTAGTTTGCTTTCCATAGGATTTGTCGTGTTTTTTCTTTTCTCTATAGCCATTATTGTTGATCACTGTTTGCGACCTGTCGTTTCCCGCAGCAGGGCAGGGGAAAAAGGGCACAGCAATCTTTCCATATCTTCCCTTCAAGGGTTATTCTGTGCACTGTTTCCGATATTTTTTTTCATCGGTCTCTCCCTGTCGCCCATGCGTATCATGCCCTTTGAATACTGGCCTTCCATAGGCCTGTTTGCAACGTTCGGACCTTCCGATGTCATTCGCTATCGCTGGCTGCATATCCTGTTCCCTTTTTATTTTGCGGCGATTGCAATTGGTGTCAGCGTTGTGTTAACTTCGTCGCACACAAATAGAGTTAAACAGGTACTCATTATTTTCCTTTTAGTTTTTTTCATTGGTTGTAATATCTGGAAAAGTTTTGCTCTTTATTCAGCAGACGATTCAGGCACAATATTTTTATACAAAGGCTATAATTATGACCAATTTGCCCCGAAGTTTCTCCTGGGCGATTTTGCCCCTCGTGATATACTAAAAGCGTTTTCAATTACGGAGAACTATCCTGAAGAGAACCGTGGGGAAGCGTTTAAATCTTTCGGCACGCTGCTTGCGGGAAAGGTCATTCGAGGCGTCATGAGCATGGATCAGATGGACGCGATGTTCCAAAAAGTGCCCCCGCAGTATCGCAAAGATTGTGTGTATGGCATGGTGCGACTGGCACAAAGTTCAGAACAGCAATTTCAGGCATTACATAAATATCTTGCCGGGAACTATCCGGCGCTGTTTTACGAAAATTGGGGCTCGTGCAATCTTGGTTATAAATATTACGGAGCGCTGGTCAATCAGCAGATTCTCTTAAATGCCCTGCCTGCTTCCGAACGCTGGTTTTATAGAAATTTCCTCAACAAGTTTAAACAGGAAATTTCCGATATACACACCGGTTCCCCCGCATTGCTGAAAGAAATAAACGCAACCCCGTCCATGTACCAGGCTGATGTGGTGCGCGGTCTGGGAAAACTGATAGGTTCTGAAATGCTGTTTGATACAATGAATACTCCCGATTATCCCTTGGATAGCAATTTCGGAGAGAACTTTTTGACACCTTTAAAAGAAGCTTTCTATCAGGGGATTGGTAGCGGTTTTGCCTCTACTCTGTGCCGGTTCTGGCGAATGCAGCAATTACCGGAAAATCCTGATGTGCCCCGCTATGCGCGAACACTTGATCTGGAGTGGAATCGATGCATTGCGTTAATGGTGCGTCTGCCACAGCAAAATATGCCCGCAATAAAACGGGGTTTTAGAGATGAATTGCTTGAGCGACAATTGCCGGCAGGAATAAAAAGATATGTGGTTTTTAAACTTCCCTTTATTGAATTGCTGGATAGCATTTAAATTTTCAGAAAACGCTTAAATCTGCCATGCGCGATTTGAAAAAAATTGTGATTATAGGGGCGGGTCCTTGCGGCCTGGGGGCTGCCTGGCGGCTGAACGAGCTGGGCTATTCCGACTGGGACGTTTTTGAAATGCACCCCTATGTGGGGGGACTGTCAGCGAGCTTTGTGGATGACCAAGGCTTTACGTGGGATATTGGGGGCCATGTTCATTTCTCCCATTATGATTATTTTGATAAGCTTATGACCACCGTCATACCAGATGAGGGCTGGATACCTCACGAGCGGGAAAGTTGGATCTGGATGCGCAACCGCTTTATCCCGTATCCGCTCCAGTATAATATTGGCCGGCTTCCGCCTCATGAAATGATGGAATGCCTGGCTGGCTTGATCAACTGCAAAAACAGCAACACTACTCCCACAAATTTTCATGACTGGATTCTGCATACTTTTGGCGAAGGTATTGCCCGGAATTTTCTCATTCCCTACAACAAAAAGGTATGGGCGTATCCGCTGGAAGAGCTTTCTGTTCAGTGGATGGGCGAGCGGGTGGCGGTGCCCGAGGTGAGCCGGGTTATTGATAATATACTGCAGGGCAGGGACGACTGTTCCTGGGGTCCAAACAATTCATTCAAATTTCCCCGGCACGGCGCCACCGGGGCTATATGGCAGGCTGTGGCTGAGCTCCTGCCGCAGGAGAAAATTCATCTCCGAAAACAACTGGTATCAATTGACAGAGCAAGGAAAATCCTGCGGTTTAATGATGGCAGCGACTGTTCTTATGATCATCTTATCTCAACCATACCCCTTGACCGGCTGTTATCCATAACCGATGGCATTTCCCATGACCAGCGGGACGTGCTTGTTTATTCTTCTTCGCATATCATTGGGATAGGTATTAAAGGCGAGCCGCCGGACCGGTTGCGCACCAAATGCTGGATGTATTTTCCAGAAGATGATAATCCGTTTTATCGGGTAACGGTTTTTTCGAACTATTCGCCTCATAATGTTCCTGCGGGCGAATACTGGTCGCTGATGGGGGAAGTCGCCGAGTCCCCGAACAAACCGGTAGATCAAAGCCGCCTCCTTGACGAAGCGCTGACGGGGTTTTATAACACGCACCTTATTGCACGCAACGATACCATTGTGTCAACTTGGACCTATCGTGCTGAGTATGCATACCCTACACCATTTCTGCGCAGGGATGAAGTGATTAATAAATATCTCGCTCAGCTTAAACGGTACAATATTTATTCGCGCGGGCGTTTCGGGGCATGGAAATACGAGTGCAGCAATCAGGATCATGTGCTGATGCAAGGGGTGGAGGCTGTTGAACATATCCTGTTTGGCACCCCAGAAATTACTCTGAATTATCCCTCTTTAGTTAACACTCACAGAATACGGTGAACAATGCCATGAATGATGTTGCAGTCGTCATGCCTGTTTATAATGAAGCTGAATGCATTGGTGAGGTTTTGCAGGATTGGATCAGCGTCCTAAACAGTTTGGGGATTAATTACCGATTAATTGTTTTAAACGATGGCTCAAAAGACAATACCGCCGAGGTGCTACAAAAATTTGATGATAACCCCTGTGTTATGATTATAAACAAAAAAAATACCGGGCATGGGCCGACGATTCTGCAAGGCTATCACCTGGCTGTTGCTGCTGCGCAGTGGGTTTTTCAGGTTGACAGCGATAATGAAATTGCTGCAGAACATTTTAAAACATTATGGCAGGAACGGGGGAAATATGATGCAATAATCGGCATACGTGCCAATAGAAACCAACCTCTGGCGCGTAAAATTATCAGCGCAGTTTCACGTCTGGTGGTCGCCCTTTTTTACGGAACAGGCGTTACCGATGTTAACTGTCCGTTTCGGCTGATGCGTTCAGAAGTTTTAAAGGAGATATTGAAAAGGATACCGGAACATACCTTTGCCCCGAATGTTGCCATATCCGGCTTTCTTGCGCTCTCAAAGGCCCAGATATCAAATCAAACAGTGCCGCATACTAACCGACAGACGGGAGAGGTGGCCATTAAAAAATGGAAGCTCATGAAAGCTGCCATGAAGTCTTTTTTGCAAGTTATCAGAATTCGATTAAATCATCATTAAATATTTTCGCACTTACAGGATGTTTCGTTATGCAAAAGGAAGTGTTTTTAAAACCAAAATTAATCTTTTTTTCACTTATTACAATACTGGTAGTGCTGTTTTGTATAGAAGTTTGTGCCCGAATAGTTTTGGCTTGTAATAAGGGTTCTTTAATTTATATCATGTATGGAATAGCAGATATTAAGGAAAAACAACGCTTGCAAAAATTTGAAGGTAATGAGGGAGAGGCGGATTATTATAAATCAACACCTTCAGACGACCCGATCAATCCCATAAATAATCAGGGGTTTCGCGGCCGTGAAATTAGAGAGAAAAAACCTGGCTCAATAAGAATAGTGTGTCTTGGAGGTTCAACGACTTTTGGGGATGGTCTTGATTACGCAGATACATATCCTGCACTATTGCAGGATATGCTCGATAGAAAAGCAGGCAAGGGAAAATTCGATGTTATTAATGGGGGTCAACCAGGCTTGAAATTATCACAGATAAATACCCTTATAAAAAAGGAAATAATCAAGTTAAAGCCGGATATTATCATCTTGATGAACATCAATAATAACTTTAAAGCCCCTAATTTTTGGTTTGTTGATATGAAAGGTAGAGAATCTATAAGCGATGATTTGCGGGATAAACAAAAACCCCTCATAATTTTTTCAATAAAAAACTTCCTAGTACGGCATGTTGCATGTGCTCGCTTAATGCTTGATTATCGAAATAAAATTGTCTGGAACTACTTTGTTGGCTTTGACTGGAAGTCTTTTTCCGCATCCCTTATGGCCCCTGATAATATTTGGGAAAAAGAATTTGCTGAAAATCTCGATAACATATTACAAATCCTTTTTGAACACAACCCCCAGATACAGATAATATTAATTGAAGAGGCTGTGAATCGCATCAGATACCCAGAGTTGGAAGCACCGTTTAATAAAGCACGTCAAATCATGAGAGAAAAGGCGAAAAAATACAAAAAGGTTTATACACTTGATGTTGAGACAGCGATTATACAAGCAGACCAAAAAGGAGAAAAGGTTTGGCAGAGACCTGCATTCGATCCTTTGCATTTGGTAAGGCGAGGTAATGAAATAATCGCAAGTAAGTTGATACCATATATCGTAAAATACTCGTATATGAACCTCTCATAATTTAGTTGCCTGCTAAAAGGCGAAACATTAATGATACATTACATTTATTGAATGTATTGAAAAGCCATATTTAAATTTACCTTGTTTAAAATCAATATCCCCAGTTCAATAAAAGTGCAACACTAAGGAGGAAACAAAGAAAAGGTGAATCCTACGTGTTATGGAAAAAGAAAATATAAGCATTTAAGCATAACAGAACGAGAGTTAATCGGTATTTTAAAAGAACAGCATACGTCTCTCAGAAAGATCGCCCTGGAAGTCAACGGAGACCCAACAACCATTTTCCGGGAGCTGAAGTGTAATGCACCACCTGTGCATACGAGGTACTATCTGGCTCACAAAGCACACCAGCGGTTAGCGAACCGTAACAGCACTGCCCATCAACGGCAACGGCTTAGACATGATACGCTACGAACCTCTGTACAGGAAAAGCTTTCCTTAAGGTGGTCTCCCGAACAAATCTCAGGCAGACTCTCCAAGGATAAGCCTGGGTTTTCTATCAGCCATGAGGCAGTGTATCAGTATATTTACCACGACCCTGCTGAACTCATAACGCTGCGTGCCAGATCACATACACAGCGTCACCCGAACGGGCATAGCCGAAAACCCAAAACGTCCCATATTGCTAACTGGGTCAGCATCCAGGCTCGGCCAGAGGGTATTGCAACACGAACACACATCGGCAACTGTGAATCAAACACCATGGTATCACGACAAAGCACCGCAGCGCTTCTGTTCCGGATTGAACGCAAAGCCAGGGTCACCCTGATTGAAAAGCTTCAGCACAAAACAGCTCGGGATAGCTCTCTGGGTATCATCATGCGTTTAGTGGCACTGCTACAGCACCTCAAACAAACCATTACCTATGATAACGGCTCAGAAAATACTGAGCATGAAACAGTGAACCAGAAACTGCCAACCCGCTGCTATTTTTGTAATCCGTATCATAGTTGGGAGAAGGTATCGGTGGAAAATACCGCGGGACTTGTCCGCCGCATCTTCCCTAAGAAAACTAATTGTACCGATGTGACAGCATCAGAAAATACAAACGTTGAAAATTTACTTAACAACAGACCACGAAAATGCTTACAATACCTCACGCAACTTGAAGCTATGGCTAATGAATGTGTTGCATTTACTCGTTGAATGTAGCGGAGTAATAAAAATTTTTTCATATTATTGCATTCTGAAAGGAATTGTATGATCAGCGTCGGAGTAGTCGGCTGTGGATATTGGGGGCCAAACTTAATCAGAAATTTCATAACGTGTCCTGATACGGAACTATGTTGGGCCTGTGATATCGATGAGGAACGGATCACAAAAGTTTTAAAATCTTATCCGGGTGTTAAATGGACGACTGATATTATGCATATTCTTAACAATAAGGACATAGATGCTATTGCGATTGCAACCCCGGTGAATAGTCATTACCCGATCGCCAGATCGGCTTTAGAAGCAGGCAAACATGTTCTTGTTGAGAAGCCTCTTGCTTCAAGTGTTGCAGAAGGAGAGCACTTGGTGAGACTTGCCAGAGAAAAAGGCTTGCAATTAATGTGCGATCACACCTTCTGTTACACCGGGGCAGTTCGCAAAATAAAACAAATTATTACTTCAGGCGATTTAGGAAAAATTCTTTATTTTGATTCCGTGCGAATTAATCTGGGTCTTTTTCAGAACGATATTAATGTGATTTGGGACCTCGCTCCTCATGATTTATCAATCCTTGATTTTCTTATTGATAAAATCCCCCATTCAGTGAGTGCACATGGTGTTTGTCATGCGGGAAACGATATTGAAAACATAGCCTACGTTACTCTCAGATATGAAGACACTTTTATTGCCCATTTTCATCTTAACTGGCTTTCTCCTGTCAAGATAAGACAAACCATTATTGGTGGAAGCGAAAAAATGCTGGTATGGAATGATTTAGAGCCCGGCGAAGTTATTAAAATTTATGATAAAGGGATTGTGGTAAAAAAGGATGAACACGAAGCTAAAAACCGCTTGCTGGTTTCTTATCGTTCCGCAGATATGCATTCGCCTCGGGTTGATGACACTGAGGCCTTGGCTGTTATGGTCAAAGAATTTGCAGCATGCATTAATGAAAACCGGCCTGCCCTCACAGACGGAGAAGCGGGGTTACGCGTCCTTAAAGTTCTTGAAGCTACCCAACGATCAATAAAAGCCGATGGCGCTAATGTTCGTATTTAAAATAGGCATATTGATATTACAATGATCCCAATTGCAAAACCATTTATGGGAGAAGAAGAAGCTGAGGCTGTCCGCAAAGCAATACTTTCCGGATGGATCACACAAGGCCCGCAAGTGCGTGAATTTGAAAACCAGTTTGCAAAAATGGTGGGGGCCCATTTTGCATGCGCAGTTTCAAGCGCAACTACTGCTTTGCATTTGGCGTTACTGGCAGTTGGTGTAAAGCCTGGTAATGTGGTAATTACGGTCAGCCATAGTTTTATAGCAACCGCAAATGCAGTGCGGCACTGTGGCGCTGAGCCGGTATTCATTGATATAGATCCTGCTACGTTTAATATGGATCCAATGGAACTTGAACGGGTTATTAGTGAGCAATTTTTCACGCGCAACGGTGGTCTCTATTATAAGCAGGTGAAACGGCTTTTAGTTGGAGAATCGCCACTGAGGTATTGTGACAAGACAAGTGATTCGTTTGGACACTTGACCGCTATTATGCCAGTTCACCAAATAGGCATTCCGTGCGATATGGCAGCTATCACCCAAATTGCTCAACGACATAATATCCCCGTCGTAGAGGATGCTGCATGCGCTGCTGGTAGCGAGTTGTCTTTGGATGGCGGTAAAACGTGGGAGAAAATAGGCAAACCCCATGGCGACATAGCCTGCTTTAGTTTTCATCCGCGCAAACTTATTACGACCGGTGAAGGGGGGATGATTACTACAAACAGCGCTAAAATTGATACCACCTGCAGACTTCTACGCCAACACTGCATGAACATTTCGGATACAGTTCGTCATGATGCGCGACAAGGTATTTTTGAGGACTATCTGCATACAGGCTTTAATTACCGGATGTCAGATATACAGGCAGCAATTGGAATTGAACAGCTAAAAAAGCTTGATAATATTTTAATTGGACGTCAGCGTCTTGCTGCAAGATACCATGAATTGCTAAGTGGTTTGTCCCAAATAAAGCTATTCTTTCCTCATCAAAACATGCATCCAAATTGGCAAAGTTACCCTATTCAACTTTATAATATTTCACCAATCAAATGCAAAAGTATCATGCAATATCTGCAGGAAAAAGGGATTTCTACACGGTCTGGTATAATGAATGCGCACCAGGAACCAGCATATCAGAAAGCAGGCTGGTTTTTGCCTAACAGTGAACAGTGTCATGATAATACAATACATTTACCATTTTTTATTGGATTGACGGCACAGGATATGGACTATATTGTAGCGAGTCTTAAAATCATCCTGAAAAAATAAACTTTATGTGCTAACATTGGAATAAAACCGTACAGTGACATTGGTATTAAAGCGTACATAAATATGCCATAAAGAAACTATAAAGTTTTATTGAAAATCCAAAAAAGCACACAAAGGAGCTTAAGTATTATGAAACATGAAGAAGATTTAAAAAATTCATAAAGCACTACCTGTTTATAATCAAGTGAAAAAACAGCAGGACTTTCCCCAAAAAACAGGGATAGAAATTGTGGAGATGGCATAAGCAGAG
>CAZQKW010000043.1:0-28854 GCA_964594075.1 uncultured Thermodesulfobacteriota bacterium
GAAAAAGAGCATGGGAGCCGCTATCCAGTTTCAACTAAAAATTTGACATCCTCCTGTTCAATGGCCATGGGACTGAATTTCACCCGCAGCCAACGCTTGGATGCCCGTATCAGTACCGAAAAAATAAGCTTCAGCGCAGCCTTCGCTATAATGGTCTGGAAAAACTGGACCGGGTTGAAGGTGGATTTGCAGAAATAAAAAGCACAAATAGCGGGAGGCAAATCCATGAAAAAAGGACGGAGGAATCATAGCCCAGAGTTCCAAGCTCGTGTAGCCTTGGAGGCCATCAAGGGGATCAAAAGCATGTCGGAACAGGCATCTGAGTATGTCGTGCATCCTAACCAGATCAATCAGTGGAAGAAACAGGTTTTGGAGGAACTTCCCGGGATTTTCAGTAAGAAGCGGAGCCGGGAGGCAGAGAACGAGGCAGAAATAAAAGCTGTTGTAGCAGCACATTGGGCAGTTGCAGTTTGAGTTGGACTGGCTAAAAAAGTCTGACATTGAGTCTTGAGCAGAAGCAGGGACTGACCACCCTTTTTTGATTCCTTCCTGTCGGTGAGCCAGCAGTGTGAGTTGCTTGTGTGTCCCGCTCAAGCTATTAGTGATGTTTGCAATGCTGGCTTCGCCTCTCAGTCCTTCAAAAATAATGCGGATTTTTTCTTCAGAATTGAATTTGCCGCGGGTGTTGCTTTTGATTTCTCGTACTACAGATTCGGGATTGTTCTGGGTTTTAGGTTGCATAGTGACCTTTTCGTTTGTGCGATTCATAACCCCAGACCTTCTCTTACCCATTTCCTAAATCTGTCCACTTTTCTTTGAGCCTCTACAACTACAATAAATAGTAGTCATCTTTTATTTATAACTCTATATATTGTATTTTTTACTTGACGAAAAGTTTATCTCTGGTAAAACAGACTACCACCCATTACACAACCGTGATACGCACTGTTTTACAATGCCCGTTAACCTTTTTGCGCAAGGAGGAAGTTCATGCGAATTATTGCAGTTGCCAATCAAAAAGGGGGATGCGGAAAGACTACCACCGCCATCAATCTTTCCTATTCTCTGTCTATCCGTAACCACAAGGTGCTGCTTGTGGACTGCGACCCGCAGGCGCATGCAACCATGGCGTTGAAAATAAAGCCCTCAGACCTTGAGCACAGTTTGTATAATGTCTTGACCCCGGCGGATGGGCATAACGCAACGCTGGAGCAGATCATCATTCCCATACACGAATATTTGCACCTTGCGCCTTCAAACATCATTCTGAGTGCCGTGGAACAGGAGCTTTCGGGTGTGGATGGCAGGGAAGAGAAGCTGATGCAGGCATTGCAAAGAATAGACGATCAGTATGCCTATTGCATTATTGACTGTCCCCCAAGCGTGGGGTTGCTCTGTTTTAATGCGCTTCGCGCAGCATCAGAAGTTATTATTCCCATAGACATGAGCCTTTTTTCTTTGCGCGGCATTGCCAAGCTGTTAGAACTGACCGTCATACTTAAAGATGAACTCGGCCACACCATTACCCCGCGCGCACTCATTACCATGTATGACCGGCGGACAAAATATTCGCAGCGTGTGTTGGATAAAGTTCGTGAAGAATTCGGCGCCAACGCTTATCAAACCATCATTCGCTATAATATTCGGCTGCGTGAAACAGTGGATTATGGATTACCGGTCGGTTTGTTTGATAAACGTTCCAATGGCCATCTTGACTATGAGCAGTTGGCTGAAGAAATCGCGGGGTTAAAAGAGGAAGCCGCAGTTCTGCATGATGCCACGGCCACCGGGATGACGCAAGACATGCTGCAAAAAACTGAGTGTTATATCGGCGAGGTTATGCAAGCAGTAATTCCTGAAGAATCGCTTGCGGACTTGGAAGAGATTCTGCCTCCGGCTTATAAGTCATCATTTCCCGAGATGGTGCAGGCTCTCGGCGTTGGAGCCGCTGAAACTTGTGCCGCAGAAGACAGCGAAAGTGAAGACCCTCTGGATTAGATGGGGTTGAGAAGAGAAAACAAAATTTGCGCTTCGCCTTTTTTACGCAGTTTGCGCAGTGCCTGATTTTCTAACTGACGAACCCGCTCCCGGGAGATCTTGAATTTGCGGGCAACTTCTTCAAGAGTTTTCTCGCCCTCTTTGCCGATGCCGAACCGCAATTTTAGAATCGCTGCCTCCCGAGGCGGCAGTGTTTGAATAATTCTATCAGCTTCTTCTTTGATTACTTTTTTACATAATTGCTCAACCGGATTTGCCTCTTGATCAGACAGGATATTAAGAATGGGGTCAACCGTATCACTGAGGGGTGCTTCAAGGGACAACGGCTCTTTGAAAGTGGTAATAATATTTATAATCTCCTGAACAGGCATTTTGACGCGCCGGGCAATCTCATGCAGCGAGGGTTCCTTGCCGCTTTCATGCATCGCTTCTTGCATGGCCCGCTTAATTTTAAAAAACTTTTCATTAATATATACCGGGACGCGAATAATCCGTCCTTTTTCTTCAAATGCTCTGGTGATGCTTTCGCGAATCCACCATGAGGCATAGGTAGTAAGTCGAAACCCTTTTCGATAGTCAAATTTTTCCACTGCCCGTATGAGTCCGAGGTTCCCTTCCTGAATGAGATCCCATAATGGCACACCCCGATTGCTGTAATGTCTTGCGATGCTTACCACAAGACGTAGATTTCCCTGAATAAGACCTTGCCGCGCATCTCTGACAATGGGTTCCAGATCAAGTAGGCGTGATCGTATTCGCGAAAGTTCTTGCAACTGGCGGCCAAAACGGAGTTTTTCTTCTGGCGAAAGGACATTGCCCTCAAGAAGCAGATGCCAGCGCGGCAGTTTTTGAACCTGGATTTTGTGCAAAGATTCTATAAATTCTGCAAGCGCTTTAACCTTCTCCTTGGCACGTTTTTTCTGTGAAGAAGAAGCATGAAGTTCCCCAGAAATATGACGCTCAATTTTTTTAATTTTTTTATATAAGGTGAGTGCCTTGATGAGTTGAGCATCTTCCTGCGGGTATCCCGTGCTTAAAAACAGCATGTTCCTGAGCACTGCATGATGTCCGATGACATGTAATATCCGTATGGCATTTGTGAGCAAGGAAATTTGCTCTTTACGGCCTGTGAAAAATATGCGCGCCCATTTTTTCTCCTCTTCCACAGTCAGGAGATTTATTTTGCTTAATTCTTTTAAATAAAGATTGAAAAAGTTCTTTAAAGAAGGCAGGTATCTATGGGCCTGGTCGGTTTGCTCGACAGAAAATGCATCTATACTGTCTTCTTCCAATACAAGTGGAACTTTATCTGTATTAAAAAGTATATTATTTTCGTCGTTAATTATTGTATTATGCTTCATATTTGTCATCTATTACATTTTGCATCATAAAACATTCTTAACATTTCAAAAATAAAATAATCCTTTTATTTTAAAAGTCAACATTAATTTATATAAGGAAAAATTGAAATGGATGATGAAAAATTAAAAAATATGGAAAAAAATTATAATAAGAAACTTGAAAGAAACTTTTTAGCACAGATGAAGGGAAATATTAGGCGACTGAGCGATGATGAATTAAGAGAAAGAATTATACGGTTTTTAAATGACCATACAATTTGCACGTTAGCCACATGCACAAACAATATACCTCGTGCAACGCCCGTGCGTTATCGTAGCCAGGGACTCGATATTTTCATTTTAACAGAGGGTGGCGGAAAATTAAAAAATATTATGGAAAATCAAAATGTTTCAGTTAGCATCACAGGTGATTATTCCGGATTTCAAAGCGTTACCGGCCTGCAACTCTGGGGAATAGCAGAAATTATAAAGCCGAGAGACGGTCAGCGCTATGATGAAGCATGGGCGCTTATGAGACTTGAGGAGAGGGAAGATTTAAAAACAATGAAGGTTAAAGCAGTTGCCAAAGGCATGTGCATCATAAAGATAACAGTACAAAAAGCACGATTTTTATGTTTTCCTGAGGGAATATTGAATCAGACGCTAACTGTCAGCCAATAAAAAAGGTTCCAGTTACCCCCAGGAGGGGGAGGGGGTAGCATAAAAGGGGTGATGCATTACTGGAACCTCATAATTAATTATAACACAAAAAACAGCTTTTTCCAGAGATGCAAAAATTTTATCACAAGGAAGGCGCAGCCTGTTTAAAAACCGTCAGTTTATTCTTAGAATCTTTCTTAAAGGTGCTCTGGATGTCTGATAAAATATAGAGTTCAGATAGCTGGTCGCCGTCAAAATCAAACATGCCATAATCTCTGATACAGCCGTCCAAAATACCGCTTGACCAGTTTGGCGAAAGATCGTAACCGTCCCAGTGCAGGCACAAGACCTCTCCCCGATCGTATTGACCAATCTTTTCTGTTAGGAAATTGCCCTGTTTCGTATTTCGTGCAACGATAACGTCAAGCCTGCCGTCCCGGTTAAAATCATCGCATAAAACACGCAACGGAAGAAATTCCCGCTCTCTGATCTCATTATTAAACCTTAGCTTATAATACTCATTGACCTCGCCGCCCAGTTTCAGTTGCTGATCCCTCCACATCATCCTTCCCAAACTGGAAAAGATATAGAGTTGATAATTAAGGCTTAACACTCCCTTGTAAAACGCTATATATTCCAGCCGGCCGTCGCCATCGAGATCGCCTTGGGCAAAGCTGTACAGGTGAAATGATTCAGGTATAAGAAACTCATTGCGCATCATTAATCTGCCGTTTTTCCATAAAAAATTGTAAATTTGATTGGCAAAGGGATTGGTTTCTCCCGCCGTCTGACCGAGTATTATCGCGCGTTTGCCGGGAGGCTGGTAAATTCTGAAAATCCATTGTTGAGATTTTTCGATTTTATTGAATGAATTATCGGTCTGCTCCAGAATAAAGGAATTTGGGGAGAAAAATTTGGGCGCGGTTTCTCCGACGCAGCTCACGAATAGTTCATCGCGGCCGTTTTTATTGGTGTCACCGGTGTCAATGCGCAGAATAAAATCGCGGGGATCTCCCTTGATTTCTTCTCGTTGTTTCAGTTCCATGCCAGAGCACTGATAAATAACTATTCTACGGTCGCCGGAAAGTGCCAGTTCAGCTTTTCCATCACCATCCAGGTCTCCTGCAGCCAAACAGTTCAGCACATCGCCGGAAATCGTTGTGGAATAAAACGGTGTTGACTCAAAAAGCGGTGGTTTTTTTTCGGCTCGCGGTTGCTCCACGGTCTGGTATTCAGTCTCTTCCGATGCATCCTGCTCTGTATCAGCAGGCACGTTATCTCGCGGCGCTTCCTTGGAGGGTTGCGGGACTACTGTGGCAGACGGCGGTTGTTCTACCTGCGGGGAAGAAGGTGTCTCCGGCTCAATTGCTTCCGGCTCTCCGAGAATTTTTTTTCGCACGGCTTCAGCAAATGTGGTGAGCTGCGGCAGCATGTCATTGAGACCCAGGCTCTGGATAAAAAAAGGAGTGACGGCATCGGGATTGGCCGTTTCAATCAGACGGGTATCAAGGCTTGCATTCGTTCCAATTTTAGTTATGCTGCCGACAAGAATATAGTCTGCGCGGAGCTTTTTACCTATGGCAATGTCAGCAGCAAGAGGGTGCTCGGGAGGAAGTTTATTCAGTTCGCTGCGAACGGTGAAGCTGTCTATTATGGTAATCTTTTCGCCTACTGCAATACGGGAAGGCAACAGAGATGAAATCCCGTCTCTGATGTACCCAATATCGTCTTTTGAATTAACTGCAAAAGGAAAGATCGCAAGGCGTTTTTCTGTCGCAAAAACCGGACTAACTGCAGCACAAAGCACATACAGCAGCACCATTATTTTAAAGCCTTTTATTTTGGCCACAGAGGTTCCCTTTGTATCAAATGAATTATAAATTTTTGGGAAAAATGCCATCAGGTGAAAAGCACGTTTATTTGATACACAAAAAAATGTGGGCTGTAAAGTCAATTTATTGAAAAAACGCGATAAAAGAGACAGTAAAATATTTTTAGAATATAATAATTTTTTTATTGACATTAAGAAATCGATATACTAAAAAATCACAAAATTGATGAATATTTTAGATGTAAAGTAATTTCCTTGACCGGTTTCATGCCTCGCAAGCCCCGCCTTGTAGGCGTGGCGCTTCACAAAAAAATTTTGATTATGTTAACGCTTAAAAGGCTTTTTCTTTTTTAGCAAAGATGGGGAGTGAGGGTAATTTAAAGAAGGGGTAGCACAAAAAAAACAACAAACAGGAGACAGGAGGGAAAAATGATGCAGATGAAAAAACGTAAAGCAGGTTTTTATTTGTTAATCGTGCTTCTGGCGATGCCGCTTCTCATAACGACATTACCAGAGGCCTGTGCCCAGGAAGGACTTGACCCATTAATAATTTTAAGTCCGGGAAGCACGACAAAAACCAATTTTTATATTGATGGGATTTTTGATATTCGCAAATTGAAACCAGCAGCTACCACGCTTGTCGTGGCGCTTGCCTCCGGGGATGTAAATCCGGGCACACTCAAATTCACGCTGGAATATGTTCCGCAAAAGACCGAGCCTTTCTTATTTGAAATAGGCTACAACATGATCGGATTTGCCTATGCGCTGGGTGGCACCCCCGAGGTGATCATTGAAGGCAGCGACCAGTTTTTTAAATTAATAAAAACAGTTGATATTAATGCAAATTTTGGCTTGGCAGCGGTTTCATTCCTGGTGAGCAGTCTAAACAACCCGGGCAATTTCCAATTTCCTGCTGCTTTTACGTTGACCATTGAGCTGTCAGCAGCAACGCCACCCTCTGAATAAATTGAATTCACGGCTACTTTAACAAAATTATTGCTCCATTAATTGCTGTAAAGAAGTTTAAGAAACCTATAACTTATATTTAGAGGAGGGGTTACATTGAAAAAGGCAATACTTTTAATTCCCGCGTTTCTGTTAGTGTTGAGCCTGTGTATTCCCCACAACGCTTTTTCTGCAAGTGTGGAGGATCAGATATCTGTTTTGAAAAAGCAGATGGAGGAATTGCAGAAAAAAATTAATGAGATGGAGTCACAGCTCAAGAAGGCAAAAGATGAGGCCTCTGTTGCCCAGCAGCAATCAACTGCTACCCAGCAGCAGATGGAAACTAAAATGGCCGAAGTTTCAAGCCGTTACAAAGTGATTGATGAACTGGCAAAGAAATTCGGCCAGCTCAAGTTCGGCGGTTATATCAGATCGCGTCTGCAGGATGGGCAACAGGAAGATTCAACATTTGATGTGACGGAGCTTGCCTTTCAATTGCGTTATGACATAACCAAGAATATTTCAGGCGAGTTTCATGTCTGGTGGCATCCCAGCGGCAACGCTCCAGATAGCGAAGGATTTACCAATTATAAGAATTGGGCGGGTCCGACGACGTTTATCGAAAGCGCGTATGCAGAATTCAGACATGAATACTGCCTGTTTAATGATTTTGGTGGTCCCATACAGGGCACTCTGCAGGTTGGAAAATTCAGAAACTTTGCTTATGGCATTGCACCGACCGGACCTGACCGGGTGATGAGTGATTACGGCCTGTTTCATGAAAGTAACAGCCAGTCAAGAATCACCGGCATACAATATCTGACGAAATGGAACAGATTCAAGGCGAATTTTGCCGTATTTAATGGCTGGTCACTTTCATCCGGAGCCCGTTATGCATCGCGTCCGGCCGGCATCCGCTATTTGAGACAAAATCAGATGAATATTGATGATAATAGCAACAAGGCGCTCAGCATGCGGCTTGCTTACTTGCCAATTGAAGGTCTTGAAGTAGGCGTGACCGGTTACCATCAGCGGTTGAGCAACAACGACATGAAGGCATTCAATCAGATAATGGGGCGAAACGCTGGTACCTATGGCAATTTCTTCGGTAACCCGACCGGAAATAATCGGGAATGGAGAACCGGTTTTGACCTTGATTTTAAGCATGACCCCTTTCATGTGCAAAGCCAGTATTTCTGGGGACAGGTTGCCGACGTAAAGGCAAACTGGTGGTATGTCTTAGGCGGCTACAAGTTGAAACAGTTCAATACCGACTTTTATGTGCGTTATTGCAAGGCTAATTACGACCAGACGCGTTATCCAGATATTAACGCAAGCGGTGCCTGGGACCGTTCGGAACTAACGCCACTTATCATTTACAGTTTTCATCCGCGAGCTAAACTCTTTCTTGAATACTACTTTACTTGGATTAATGACCCCAAGGGATATCGCGGCAACACCGATGCCAATTACGGTTTTGCAGAGTTAATCCTGTTCTACTAATCGGAGAAGCGAGTTAGCACCGTCAAGGGTGAGTGGTATTTTGAACACTCACCCTTTTTTTAATTCTTGTTGCGAAAGGATTGAAAAAAATATAAGCTATAAACCTTTAAATTTTAGTAATACAGTTAAACGAGCGGAGAAGATATTTACAGCGATGAAGGTTATTCTTTCAGGCAATGAAGCTATTGCGCGGGGCGCGTATGAGGCCGGGGTGGTGGTTGCCACCGCGTATCCGGGAACGCCGAGCACGGAGATTCTGGAAAATATTGCCCGCTACGACGGGGTGTATGCCGAGTGGTCGCCCAACGAAAAAGTGGCGCTTGAGGTGGCAACCGGTGCTGCGATCGGCGGCTGCCGTGCACTTGCCGCTATGAAACATGTGGGCGTCAATGTTGCCGCTGACCCGCTGTTCACTGTTTCGTATACCGGCATAAAGGGGGGCCTGGTAATTATAACAGCGGACGACCCGGAAATGCACAGTTCCCAGAACGAGCAGGACAATAGAAATTATGCAAAGTTTGCCAAAGTTCCTATGCTTGAGCCTTCTGACAGCAAGGAGGCTAAAGATTTTGTTAAGCTGGCATTTGAGATAAGCGAGCAGTTTGATACCCCGGTGTTTGTGCGAACCACCACGCGCATTTCTCACTCAAAGTCAGTGGTTGAACTTTCAGAACCGCACAAATCCCCCGTCAAGCCTGCAATAGAAAAGCAGCCGGAAAAATACGTCATGGTTCCTGCCCATGCCCGGCGCCGTCATCCACTGGTGGAACAGCGCCTCAAAGACCTTGGAACATTTGCCGAGCAGTTTCCTGAAAACCGGATGGAAATTAACGATACGGCTGTTGGTATTATAACCAGCGGCGCCTGCTACCAGTATGCAAAGGAAGCCTTTCCTGATTATTCATTTCTCAAACTGGGCATGGTGTATCCCCTGCCCAAAGACAAAATCAAAGCATTTGCGCGCCAGGTAAAAAAACTCTACGCGTTTGAAGAGCTTGATCCCTTTTTTGAAGAACAGGTCAAGGCGCTGGGCATTGAGATTATCGGGAAGGGTGTCTTTCCGCTCTGCGGCGAATTTGATCCCGGCACTGCTGAACAGGGGATTTTGGGGTTAAGAGGCGAAGAAAAGAAGGATCAAGGGCTTCCCCATCTGCCGCCGCGTCCGCCAACCATGTGTCCGGGATGTCCGCATCGCGGGTTGTTTTATGTCCTGCATAAGCTCAAGGTTTTTGTTGCCGGCGATATCGGCTGTTATACTTTGGCCTGTCTTCCTCCGCTGAAAGCTGTTGATACCTGTATCTGCATGGGTGCAAGCATTGGCCATGCCATGGGTCTGGACAAAGCCCTGGGCAGCGAAGCGCTGGGTAAAGTGGCGGCGGTAATCGGCGATTCAACATTTCTTCATTCCGGCATAACCGGTCTGCTTGACGTTGCCTACAACCGCGGCGCATGCACCATAATTATCCTTGACAACTGGACGACCGCCATGACCGGCCGTCAGGATCATCCGGGAACCGGCATGACCATAAAAGGTGAGCCCACATCCAAGGTTGATTACGTCAAGCTCGCAAAGGCTCTGGGCATAAAGCACGTGAAAAAAGTTGACCCGTTTGATTTGAAAATGATGCAAAGCGTTCTGCGCAGAGAAGTGAACCGTCCAGAGCCGTCGGTGGTTATATCGGATGCGCCGTGCGTGTTGTTCCGCAGGCTCGAGAAAACCGTCCCCCGGCCGGTGCTGCAGGTGGAGAGCGCTGATTGTATTGGCTGCCAAGCCTGTCTGCAACTGGGCTGCCCGGCTCTTGAATGGGTAACGCTTTCACCGCAGAGCGCTGAAGACCGGCACAAAAAGAAGGGCGAAGCCTTCATTAACCCGTACCTGTGCGTAGGGTGCGCAGTGTGTTCACAAATTTGTAAGAAAGGTGCAATAAAGAAACAAGATGGCACAAACTGATCAGGTGCATAATATTTTGATGGTTGGCGTGGGCGGGCAGGGGGTGATTCTGGCAAGCGAAATTCTGTCCGAGGTTATGATGCGCGCCGGGTATGATGTAAAAAAAAGCGAAGTGCATGGTATGGCACAGCGGGGTGGCAGTGTGAGCACGCATGTGCGGTTTGGCCCGCGCGTGTTCTCTCCGCTCATTAAGAAAGGTGACGCCGACATTCTGTTTTCTTTTGAAATGCTTGAGTCAGTCCGCTATCTTGACTTTTTGAAGAAAGATGCTTTAATCGTGGTCAACAATCAGAAAGTGCTTCCCCCGTCAGTTACCTTGGGCGTCGACCGCTATCCGGAAAATATTCCGGAGATACTGCGCGAGCGTTTCTCACGGGTTGAAATTGTTGATGCTGTGGGGATAGCGCAACGCGCCGGAAATGGACGGGCGTTAAATGTGGCATTTCTGGGGGTTCTGTCCCGATACGTTGATGCGGATGAAGGGATGTGGAGGGATGTTATCTCATCAATGCTTCCGCCAAAGCTGGTTGAGGTAAACCTCAAAGCTTTTTCATTGGGAAGAAACCTCGGGTGAAATTTAAATACTAACAAAGATATTTAAAATTTTTATTTGGCCTCTGGTTCCCTTGTTCGCGCTAAGTGCTCGCTGGAACAGTTCGTGGTATTTGCCATAGCCATCGGTCGCATTGCCCGCAACTGCTTTCACCAAAAGCCGAAGGATACACATATGAGAGGAGAGCACAATTCTCAGATTTAAACAGGCACGAACCTAAAAACAAAAGGTTAGCCAACAATATTGAAATTCATGTTCAGGTTTTAATTTTAACGGGAGGTTTATAATGATCTGGAATGAAGAGTTTGAAACGCTTCCGCGAGAAGCGCTTGAGGCGTTGCAGCTCAAGAGGCTCAAAGCCACGGTAGAACGGGTGTATGAGACGGTGCCCTTTTACAAGAAAAAATTTAATGAAATAGGTCTTAAACCCGCACACATAAAAACCTTAAAAGATCTTCAATTGCTCCCTTTCACGGTTAAAAATGATTTGCGGGATAATTATCCGTTTGGCCTTTTCAGCGTTCCCATGGAGCAGGTTGTGCGGGTTCACGCTTCATCCGGCACAACCGGCAAACCAATTGTGGTGGGATACACCCGCCGCGATATTGATACCTGGGCCGAACTTATTGCCCGCACCTTATCATGTGCCGGTGTCCACCGGGGAGATATTGTGCACAATGCTTATGGATACGGTCTTTTTACCGGTGGGCTGGGCCTTCATTACGGTGCGGAAAAAATAGGCGCATCTGTTATTCCTATTTCGGGAGGCAACACCAAGCGGCAAATTATTATTATGCAGGACTTTGGTCCCACAGTGCTCACCTGCACGCCCTCCTATGCACTACATCTTGCAGATGTGGCCGAAGAGATGGGGTTAAACACTGCCAAAGATTTTAAGCTGCGGGTCGGGTGTTTTGGTGCAGAGCCCTGGTCAGAGCGGATGCGGGAGCAAATAGAAAAAAAATTCAATATTGATGCAATAGATATTTTTGGACTGAGCGAAGTAATCGGCCCGGGTGTTTCCAGCGAGTGCCTTGAAGCTAAAAACGGCCTGCATGTCTTTGAGGACCATTTTATACCGGAGATAATTGACCCTGACACCGGAGCAGTATTGCCCTATGGGGAAAAAGGCGAACTGGTTTTTACCTCCATTACCAAGGAGGCGTTTCCGGTCATTCGTTACCGCACCAGAGATATTTCAGTTCTGTATCCGGAAGTATGTAAATGCGGCAGAACGTTTGTGCGTATGCAGCGGGTAACCGGCAGAAGCGATGACATGCTCATCATTCGCGGGGTTAACGTTTTTCCCTCGCAAATTGAAAGCGTGCTCATGCAGGTGGAGGGTGTTGAGCCCCACTACCAGCTTATCGTTGATCGCGAAGGGAATCTGGATACGCTTGAAGTGCAGGTTGAAGTGAATGAGAAGGTGTTTTCCGACGAAGTGAAGCTACTTGAACGCCTGGAAAAACGCATTGAAAAAGAGATTAAGGAAATGTTTGGCGTTACCTGCAAGTGCACGCTGGTTGAGCCGAAGACCATTCAGCGAAGCGAAGGCAAGGCTAAGCGGGTGATCGATAAGAGAAAAATTTAAGAGGCAGCTTTTAGCCAACAGGCGTCAGCTCGCAACGCAATTAATTATTTGGCTGACGGCTGAGTGCTGATTACTTCAAGGGAGGAATTTATTATGAAGGTAGATCAGATATCCATATTTTTGGAAAACAAATCAGGGCGGCTTGCTGAGGTTACCCGGGTTCTTGGCAATGCCGGAATTAATGTGCGCGCCCTGTCGCTTGCGGACACATCTGATTTTGGCATTCTGCGTCTCATCGTTAACGACAGCGCCAAAGCTGTTGAAGTGCTCAAGCAGCACCAGTTTACGGTCAGTATGACACAGGTGGTTGCCGTGGAAGTGCCTGACCGCCCCGGTGGCTTAGCGCACATATTGGATATTCTGCAGAAGGAAAATATAAATGTTGAATACATGTATGCGTTTGTGGAACGAAGCTCCGATAATGCGGTTATTATTTTTCGATTTGATGAGATAGATAAGGCAATTAAAACATTAACCAGCAAAGGGATAACGGTGCTGGAAGGAAAGAAAGTATATTGCCTGTAATTAATACATGTAGAATGCTGATTGTGGCAGGTGGAATGAGTAATTGAAACGAAAGAGGTGGCATGAAAAAAACAGGTTTCCTTTTAATCCTATTCGCGTTTTCTTTGCTTCTTGCAATTTCTTCGTATGCGGCGGAGCCTTACAGAATAGGAGCGATTTTTGCCATTACCGGGCCCGCGGCATGGCTGGGAGAGCCGGAGCGAAATTCAGTAAGAATGCTTCAGGAAGAAATTAACGCCCAGGGCGGCATTAACGGTCATCCGCTGGATCTGGTTATTGAAGACACGGTCGGCGAGGAGACGCGGGCGGTTCTTGCGGTTAATAAACTTATTAACAAGGACAATGTCCTGGCCATTGTCGGTCCCTCGCGAAGTGGAACGACCATGGCCGTCATTCCCATAGTGGAAAAAGCCGAGGTGCCGCTGATATCCTGTGCTTCAGCGCAGGAGATTGTTAATCCGGTAAAAAAATGGGTGTTTAAAACGGCGCAGAACGACAGCGACGGCGTGGTAAAAATTTATGAAAAAATGAAAGAAATGAACCTCTCAAGAGTCGCGATTTTATCAAGCACCGACGGTTACGGCATGGAGGGAAGAAAACATCTCAATCGGTTTGCATCGGAAATGGGCATCACTGTTGTGGCTGACGAGACCTACGGGCCCAAGGACACTGACATGACCGCGCAATTGACCAAAATCAAGGGGACTGATGCGCAG
This sequence comes from uncultured Thermodesulfobacteriota bacterium, assembly GCA_964594075.1. GTDB lineage: Bacteria > Desulfobacterota > WTBG01 > CAIYCZ01 > CAIYCZ01 > CAZQKW01. The sequence goes on from CAZQKW010000043.1 coordinate 13,614, forward strand.
GCGCTGGTCAACTGGTCAATTGTTCCCGGCCAGACTACCGTGATTAAAAACCGGCGTCAACTGGGAATGACCATTCAACTTTTTCAAAGCCCGGGTTTCGGCAATATAAAATATGCGCAGGCTGCCGGTGACTCTGCAGAAGGTTTATTATTTCCAGCGTTACGATTGCTTATGGTTGATTCACTGCCGAAGGATCATCCGCAGAAGGCAATACTCACCAAATACAAAAAGGATTATGAAGCAAAATTTAAGTCGGATGTAACCACCTTTGGCGGTCACGCCTATGATGCGCTGAATCTGGTTATAGCAGCCCTTAAGGCAGTGGGACCCGACCGCGCCAAAATCCGCGACCATATTGAAAACACCAAGAACTTTGTTGGGACGGGTGGCATATTCAACTATTCGCCAACAGACCACGTTGGCCTGCATAAAGATGCACTTGAAATGTATACAGTAAAAAATGGCGCATTTGTTCCCGTGCAATAGCTCGGCGTATGAGCCTGGCAGCAACAGCGGGTTTTGTACTGACGCTGTAATTATAGATGTAACGGGGTGCATAATAAGAGTGAAACAGAGAGGAGGATATGATGAAACAAGCAGTAAGTTGTTTAGTCTTGGGGGTTTTGATGGTAAGTGTGGCATCTGCCGCAATCGCAGTGGAGCCGTATAAGATCGGCGCTGTGTTTGCTATTACTGGGCCCGCGGCATGGCTGGGAGAGCCGGAGCGAAACACCGTCAAAATGATTGAAGAACAGATAAATGCCCAGGGGGGAATCAACGGTCACCAGCTGGAGATCATTATTGAGGATACTGTCGGAGAAGAGGCGAAAGCGGTCATGGCAGTGCAGAAACTCATAAACAGAGATAATGTGCTTGCCATAGTTGGTCCGACTAGAAGCGGGACGACCATGGCGGTTATCCCGATTGTTGAGAAAGCCGAGGTCCCTCTTATCTCATGTGCGGCTGCTGAGGCCATTGTAAATCCAGTGCGGAAATGGGTATTTAAGACGCCGCAGAAGGACAGTGATGCGGCAATAAGGATTTTTGAAAAGATGAAGGAGATGAATATCTCAAAAATTGCAATCATCACCAGCACTGAGGGATTCGGCATGGAGGGGAGAAAGCAGCTCACCCAGATTGCGCCCAAAATGGGCATCACCATTGTTGCTGATGAAACCTACGGTCCGAAAGACACTGATATGACCGCACAGCTTACTAAAATTAAAGGCACCGAGGCGCAGGCAATTGTTAATTGGTCAATTGTTCCCGGCCAGGCTACTATTATTAAAAATAAGAAACAGTTAGGAATGAAGATGCCGTTATTCCAGAGTCACGGCTTTGGCAATATAAAATATGCCGCTGCAGCGGGTGACGCAGCAGAGGGAGTTTTGTTTCCGGCGGGACGGCTGCTGGTTGTGGATTCTCTCCCCGATAATCATCCGCAAAAAGCGCTGCTTGCACAGTATAAAAAAGACTACGAAGCAAAATTTAACACCGATGTCAGCACCTTTGGCGGCCATGCCTTTGATGCGCTGAATCTGGTGATAGCAGCCCTCAAGGCTGTCGGTCCTGACCGTGCTAAAATCCGCGACTATATTGAGAATACAAAGAATTTTGTAGGCACCGGCGGTATCTTCAATTATTCCCCTGAAGATCATACCGGCTTGACCAAAGATGCCTTTGAAATGATTACGGTTAAACAGGGTAAATTTGTTCCCGCACGGTAAGCGTACAATTTTGGCAAGAGTTTTAGACTTTTTAAAAATAACGAGAGGTTATTATTCAAAAATAGCGATTGCTTCTCCATTCGTTGCCTCAGGGCTTCGGCTCACCCGCTTGCAATGACGAGTTCCTTTCATAGAGCCATGGTAACGGTCATTGCGAGGAGCGGCAGCGACGCGGCAATCTAAGGTTGAAAAAGTAAGCATAACTTGTTACTTAACCTGCTGTTTTGGATAAGACTGACGAGAGGCTAAACTTTAATTACAAAAAGTTTAGCCTCTTTTTTATAATTTACACAGGCATAATTATAAGCTAATATGCCCGAAATTAAAAAAGACAGAATTCAGAAGCCAGGAATCCGTAGTCAGACTATATAAAACTATAGTGAACGACAAAAGATAGTTGTCATTGCGCGCATATGACCCGGCGCTGCAAGGGACGCGCAGTCTCAGCGTACAGTGCTCATAAAAGAAAGAAGTTTCTTAGGAGGAACGAGAGCGCCGTGGCAATCTCATAAAAGATTGCTTCACTTCGTTCGCAATGACTCTTCTATTGGCGGCTCATATATTACTCTTCCACTATAAATTATTCACAATCTCCTGGATGCTGCCGCCTGTATTCTTTTTTTTTGGAAAATAAGCATGTCTTTATTTAGCCAGATTGTTCAGTTTTTGCTGACCGGAATAACGATCGGCACTATTTACGGCATGGTAGGTCTGGGTTTCAATATCATATATAATGCAACCGGTATCATCAATTTCGCCCAGGGTGAATTTGTCATGCTGGGGGGCATGTTTATGATTTGGTTTACCACGATGCTCAGAATTCCCATGATTATTGGTTTTTTTCTTGCTATAGCCGCGGTGACCATAATCGGGGGAATTTTTGAGCGTTTTGCTATTTATCCGCTCCGGAGGCCGTCAGTTCTCATTTTGATCATGATCACGCTTGCCGGTTCCATTATCCTGAAGGGTTCAGCGATGCTGTTTTGGGGGAAAGAAACACACACCCTTCCGCATTTTTCCGGAGAGGAACCATTGTATCTGTTTGGCGCAACCATTCTTCCCCAGACGCTCTGGGTTCTGGCAATAACCGGTGCGGTGGTTATCATCCTTGCCCTGTTTTTTAATTTTACCATGTTGGGTAAAGCCATGCGCGCCTGCGCCGTGAATCCCACCGCCGCAAGCCTTATGGGAATAAATGTAAAAAAAATGGTGCTCCTTTCGTTTGCGCTCAGCGCGGCCCTGGGTGCCATTGCCGGCATTATCATAACGCCCATTGCGCTCATGGAATATGACCGCGGAGCAATACTGGCTTTGAAGGGTTTTGCTGCCGCTGTGCTGGGCGGGCTGGGTAACGGCGTCGGGGCAGTTGTAGCCGGACTTCTTATTGGCATTCTGGAATCATTAGGCGCGGGCTTTATTTCTTCAGGCTACAAAGATGCGATAGCGCTATTTGTTTTGCTGCTGGTTCTGTTTGTTAAACCCAGCGGCCTGTTCGGCGTAAGTGAAGCAAGCAAGTTGAAAGAATTCTAAAAAAACAGGGATTACGGATAAAAAGGCAGAAATTATGAATGTTGATTTCAGGATGCGGAATGACTACAAAATATTCCAAAATCCGCAATCTGCATACCGACTTCACAATGATACGTGCATCCTTGACTCCTTGTTTTTTAATTTATGAATCGCAATAGATACGCCCCAATTTTAATCTTCGCAGCAGGCATTTTTTGTCTGCCATTCTTCATAAAAAGCCCCTACTACCTGAGCATACTGGTGTTTATTGGGATTTACAGTATTACGACGCTGGGCTTAAATTTGCTCATGGGCTATGCAGGGCAAATTTCACTGGGACACGGTGCTTTCTTCGGCATTGGGGCATATACCTCTGGAATTCTCACCGTGCATTACCACCTGCCTATTAGCGTCGCTTTTATTGTCGCGCTCATTATTACCGCCGGTATCGCTTATCTGATTGGCGTCCCATCCCTGAAATTAAAGGGCCATTATCTGGCCATGGCAACCCTTGCGTTTGGCGAAATCGTAAATATTGTGCTCAATGCGGCAATAGATCTGACCGGCGGACCTTCAGGGTTTGGCGAGATTCCCCGCATCAAGCTTCTTGGTGTGGTTCTTGATTCAGAACAGAAATATTTCTATTTTGTCTGGCTTGTATTTATTATCTTTTTTATCCTGACCAGCAATCTCATACATTCCCGCGTCGGCCGCGCGCTGAGATCCATTCATGGCAGCGAACTTGCGGCTGCCGCCATGGGGGTTAATGTTGCCCAGCTAAAAGTTCAGGTGTTCATGCTGAGCGCTCTGGTCGCATCGGTTTCGGGGAGCCTGTATGTTCATTTTGTAACTTTTATCAGTCCGACAACCTGCAATATCATGTTTTCCATCCTGTTGGTCATGATGGTGGTGGTGGGCGGTATGGCAAATGTCTGGGGCTGCGTTCTGGGTGCGGCGCTGCTCACCTTTTTGCCCGAATATCTGCGGGTATTTGAGGATTATGACATTATTGTATATGGATTTATTCTTTTGTTTATTGTAATGTTTTTGCCGGGGGGTCTGACACAGGGTGTCCAGATCCTTTTGCATAGATTACGCCGAACCGCGAACAGGGCAACAGATACGTGAGCGATATCATCCTGGAATCATTGAATATCCGCAAGGGATTTGGCGGTGTTGTAGCTCTGGATAATTTAACCTTTCTGATTGAGCGGCATTCAATAACCGCTATTATCGGCCCAAATGGCGCCGGGAAGACCACCCTGTTAAATGTCATAAGCGGCGTGTATGCTCCTGACCGGGGAAGTATTTTTCTGAACAAAAAGCTTATTTCAGGCTTGAAACCATTTGAAATCACATCGTGCGGATTGGCCCGCACGTTTCAAAATGCCCAGATATTCGGCAATATGACGGTGCTGGAGAATGTCATGGTGGGATGCCACACGCGAACCCGCGCCGGCATAGCCAGCGCAGCTTTACGCTTGCCGCTCATGCGCCGGGAAGAGCCGATTACCTATCAAAAAGCTCGACAGTATCTTGATATGGTCGGATTGTCAGATGTTGCACACCGCTCTGCAGCGAGCATCCCCATCGGCAGCCAGCGGCTGCTGGAGATTGCCCGGGCACTGGCAACCGAACCCGCAATCGTTATGCTTGATGAACCTGCCGCAGGTTTAAATACACAGGAAACCAGACAGTTAGGCGCACTGATTCGCGCAATACGAGACATGGGTATAACAGTTGTCATCGTCGAGCATGACATGGAGCTGGTCATGGATATTTCAGATGAAATCATCGTGCTCAATTATGGCAAGCGTATCGCAGAAGGCACTCCGGTGGAAATACAGGCCAATCAGGAAGTGATTGATGTGTACCTTGGCAAAGAGGAATAAAATGCGATGCTGAGGCTGCAAAATGTCAATACCTATTACGGTGAAATTCATGTTCTCAGAAACATAACCCTGCATATTGAAGAGGGAGAAATTGTTAGTTTGATCGGGGCGAACGGCGCGGGAAAAACGACGCTCTTAAACACCATTTCCGGTATTATTACGGCGCGCAGCGGTCAAATTTTATACCAGGCCAAGGACTTGACGCGCAAAAGCCCCGACCGTATCGTTAAGCTCGGTATAGCGCAGGTTCCAGAAGGACGACAGATATTTAGTCCTTTGTCGGTCATTGATAATTTAAAGCTGGGTTCTTATGTCCGCTATCGTCGCGACGGCAGCAAAAAGATTCAACGCGATATAGAAGAAATTTTTTCGCTGTTTCCGATTCTCCAAGAGCGGCAGCACCAGCTTGCCGGAACGCTCTCGGGAGGCGAGCAGCAGATGCTTGCCATTGGGCGCGCGCTCATGTGCCGGCCCAAAATACTGTTGCTCGACGAGCCATCCATGGGACTTGCCCCGCTGGTGGTCAGCGAAATATTTAAAACTATTGCACGGTTGCGCGCGGTAAATCGCACCACTATTTTTCTGGTTGAACAGAATGCCCGGGCGGCGCTCAAACTGTCAGACCGCGGGTATGTCATGGAGACCGGCAAAATTATGTTTGAGGCCGACGCTGCGGATCTTCTTGAAAACAAGGAGGTCCAGCGCGCATACCTTGGCAAGGAGAAGAAGCCTATTTGGGAATAGGAGGAGGCCATGGCAATCTGGGAAGAAAAATATGAATGTTGTCCCCGGGAAGAGCTTGAGCAACTGCAACTGGAACGGCTGCAGTCAAGCCTCAATCGGGCATATAAGAATGTCTCTTTTTATAGAAAAATATTTGATGATAAAAAAATTGTGCCTGAAGATATTTCTTCCCTTGAACAATTTAAGTCTCTTCCGTTCACCACCAGAAAAGATCTCCAGGACAATTATCCGTATGGTCTCTTTGCAGTCCCGCTGCGGGAGGTGGTGCGTATCCATACCACTACCGAGACCATAGATACGCCCACAGTTATCGGTTACACGCGCAATGATCTTAAAAATTGGGGCACCCTTGTGGCGCGTTTTCTGACGGCCGGCGGCGTTACCCATGATGATGTGATCCAGATTTCCTTTCATTACGGGTTGTTTACCGGAGCTTTTGGGCTGCATGCCGGCGCCGAGCGCATCGGGGCGTCGGTAATTCCTGCGTCCAGCGAGCATACTGACCGGCAGATCAGAATCATGCAGGATTACCGGACCACGGTGCTGGTGTCCACCCCTTCCTTTGCCCTTATACTGGCAGAAAGGCTGAACGCGCTTGGCATTGACCCTAAAATGCTTACCCTCAAAAAGGGGCTGTTCGGCGGCGAGCTCTGGTCAGAACGTGTTCGCCGGGAGATAGAAGGACGGCTGTTTATTGATGTGTTTGATAATTATGGGGTAAGTGAACTCATGGGACCGGGCATTGCCGGCGAGTGTGCAGCAAAAAATGGCCTGCATATTTTTGAGGATCATTTTTTCCCGGAAATTATTGATCCGAAAACCGGTGCCTTGCTGGCTCCCGGGCAAACGGGCGAACTGGTGTTAACGACCCTCTCCCGCGAGGCGTTTCCGCTGTTGCGCTACCGCACCGGCGATATAACCAGTCTTGATTACACGCCGTGCGCGTGCGGACGAACATTGGTCAGGATGAAGCGAATTATGGGCAGGGTTGACGACATTATTATTGTTAAAGGGGTCAATGTTGTGCCTGAACAAATAGAAAAAGTGCTTAAAGAGATTGAAGGTTGCGAGCCGCAGTATCAAATCACGGTTACCCGCGAGCAGTACCGGGACATCCTGGAAGTGCAGGTTGCCGTTTCCGAGAATATCTTTTTTGATGAAATGAAACGGCAGCGCATGCTGCTTGAGCAGATACGCAATGCGCTCATCCATCGTCTCGGAATCAAGGTGCAGGTCAAACTCGTTGAGCGCAAGACGCTGGAAGAGCATTTAAAACAATCCGGAAAAGTGATTGATAAGAGACAGCTTTAAAAATCTCAGGCACTAACAGGCTGTTAAAAAAGTGTCATTCTGAACGAATTGAAGAATCTCAACTGTAGCAGCATGGCAATTCGATACAGTAAGAATAAATAATAAGATTATGTGCTCTGTTAGATAAGCCTGATCCGATGCGCAAAATGATAAAAGTTGGGAGTTTCAAGAAGAGGTGTTAGAGAATGTTCTGGGATAAAGATACGGAAACGCTGGACAGAGATTCATTGAAGCAGCTTCAGGTGCAGCTTTTGCAAAAAACCGTGGCGCAGGCAGCGCAATCACCCTATTATCAAAGTCTTTTTAAACAGCAAGGGATTTCACCGGACAAAATAAACAGCCTTGATGATCTGCGCAGAATTCCCTTCATTGAAAAAACCACGCTGCGCGAACATTATCCCTACGGTTTTCTGGCAGCGCCGAAGGAAAAAATCGTGCGCATGCATTCTTCATCCGGCACTACCGGACGGGCGACGGTTATCTTTCATACTGCCCATGATATTGATGAATGGGCTGGGCTGGTCGCCCGCTGTATGTATATGACCGGCGTGCGGGAAAACGATGTATTCCAGAATATGATGGGCTATGGTCTTTTTACCGGCGGCCTGGGGTTCCACTATGGCGCGGAAAAGCTGGGCGCAATGGTGATACCCTCGGGCGCCGGAAACAGCAAACGCCAGATTATGCTCATGAAGGAATTTGAAACGACAGTCATCCATATCATTCCCAGCTACGCGCTTCATCTTATTAAAACCTTTCAGGATGAAGGCGTTGATCCAAAGAAAGATTTGAAACTGCGCATTGCATTCATCGGCGCAGAGCCGCACACTGAAGAGACACGTCGACGAATAGAAGATGCGTACGGGGTGAAAGCCTATAACTCATACGGTCTTTCCGAGATGAACGGCCCGGGTGTAGCCTTTGAATGCCCCCGGCAGAATGGCATGCATGTCTGGGAGGACAGTTATATTCTGGAAGTCATTGATCCTAAAACGCTTGAACCGGTCAAGCCTGGAACGGAGGGGGAGATTGTATTTACCAGCCTGAAGCGCGAAGGGATGCCGCTGCTTCGTTACCGGACACGGGACCTTGCCTATATGTATCCAGAGCCGTGCCCCTGCGGCAGAACACACTGTCGTATGAGCCGTATAAAAGGCAGAACCGATGATATGCTTATCGTCAAAGGTGTTAATATGTTTCCGGTGCAGATTGAAAAAACGCTGATGGGAATTCCGGAAGTCGGGACAAATTTCCTCATCATTCTTGATACTGTGGAAGATAACGACCAGATGACCGTGAAGGTTGAAGTCAAGTCCGGCATGTTTACTGGAGATATAAAACATCTTGAAACATTACGGCGGCGAATTGTTGACGATCTGCGATCAGAAATATTATGCACCCCTCGTGTGGAACTGGTGGAGCCCGATACCCTTCCCAAAAGCGAGGGCAAGGCGGTGCGGGTGATTGATAATCGGAAGCAATGGGGCTAAGTTAAAACTCTAAATACTAATTAGGATTTAGGATTTAGCAATTAGGATTTTTTAGGAGGAATTGTGGCTCAGCAAGTCTGTATTTTCGCTGAAAATAAGCCGGGACGGCTGGAGAGGATTACCAGCATCCTGCAGGATGAAAACATCAATATGCGGGCGATAACCATTGCCACCTCGCAGGGCTTCGGGATAATTAAACTTATCGTCAATGATCCGGCAAAAACCATTGAAGTGTTGCGCAACAAGGGGCTCACGGCATACTCAAGAGAAGTTATCGCCGTGCTGATGAATGACCAGCCGGGCGGCCTCCACAAGGTTGCAGGAGTTTTTGCCAAAAACCTTATCAACATTGAAGATGCCTACGGGTTCGTCATTCAGGACAAGAAACGGGCGGTGATGATTTTTGATGTAGAGGAAATACCCGAAGCTGTCTCAGTCCTCACTAAAGCGGGCTTTTCGCTGCTCAATGATGAGGAACTGTATAATTTGTAAGGATTTACTCTGGCAAGGGGATACCAATATTATTTCTTATTGAAAAATAGGCTTTGTTCTAAAGTTTAGTGACGGCCTAATTTTACCATTGTCCTCCTTAGTATAAGTAAAAATATTACAGTGAAGGTTCTTATATAAAAAACTTTTCGTAACATAACCCATAATTCCATATGTGATTAAATTAGGTAATACCTAACTAAAAGTAACGGCATAGAAAAAGCAATGCCGATTCCCAAAGAGCTGTTATTAAGGCAAAAAATAGCTGAGTAACACAGGTTAAGGTCAACGTCTATACAAAAGGCACTCTACCCATAGGGGCAGGGTGCTTTTATGTGTTTATTGTGATGGTCAATGATATCCTGGCAGTTATTTCGCACGACGGAAGATTTTTGCGCCGCCGAGACCTTCCGGGGTGGAACTTGCTCCTTTACTTCCGGAAACATACAGCTTTCCGGCAAACACGGTGAAGGCCTCAAAATTTATAATATTCGTATCGCCAAAGCCATTCTGGGTTACCGGTGTCCACTCTGCTACATCAGAAGTTTTCCAGATTTGGGCTCCATGCAGTTCATCTAAAGATGGTGGTGTGTCATATTCTGGGACATACTGGCAAATTATCCCCGCATATAAAGTATCCTGAGTGGCGAAGAGATTAGTCGCGAGGTTCTGATAATTAGTGCCCGATCCACCTATTGAATATTGATAACCATCAAATCCGTTGGGATAATCGGAATCTCCCAGAGGATCAACGTAACCAGGATCCGAAGGGTCTATATTGGCTTTGCCAACTGAATAACGCCAGCTTCCGTCATTTTTGATGTCGCCAGCCGTAGTGTCCGGTGAAGCATAAATCACCCGCACTCCATCGCCCAATACACCCACCACGAGTTTATCACGAAACGCAGCGAGGCTCCACGGCATAAAATTGTATTTATTGGTTGAACAGTCAGGCGGACTGCCAAAACCGTTTTCATTTGTCCCGGTATCATTGGCGTCAACATTAGTGTCAGTTATAAGCTCCCAGCCGTCATCGGTAAGGCGCGCCATCCGTGAACAGCCGCCTAAATTGCCAGAAGTTCCGGTTCCCCCTGCATACAGAACCTGCTGCCCTGACACCGATGCTACCATAAGATCAGTAACACTGCTTGAGACCGGTTTATATCCGCCCGGGTAAGCAGAATTGGAATGAAAATTACCAAAACTATTGTAACGAAACGGCTCCGGTATATCTATGATCGATGCAGTTGCCGCCCAGTCATCGCCGTTTTCCGTAAACCAGATCTGGCCACCATATTCATAATTCAAACCGGTGCTCACATAGAGCTTGTTATTAAATATACGCATTGCGGTAATTGTTTTATTCCAAAAATCGCCAAAGCCGTTTTGATGATAGCCGGTGCCGACTTCGTAAGTATTGCCGACCGCAACAGCGCCCAGAGTATATGAATATTTAGGAAACGGGTTGGTATAGGTCTGACTGGCGCATACCGTATATTCGCTTTCCTGCCCTGAACTATCATAGGTGCCAGCGGTTTCGTTCTGTTGAATGATGAGGGTTGTTGCAGTGTTATCTATTATTCTGAACTTCCGCAACGCTCCGCTCCCGGAAGTAATGGTGAGGGTTGCGCCGCGCCATTGATGTTCTGTCCAACTTTTGCTGCTGTCGGTTATCACGGCAGTGGTTTCTCCATCGTTATTGGCGCAGCCGGATATTCCCGTAATAGTTCCAGACGCAGTAGCCCCACATTTATCTGAAATGACCGGTTCCCAGGTTTTTCCATCATAGCGCCATATCTCGCATCCCGTTGAACCGAGGTAATTTCCCTGCAAGCCGGATGAAAAACCAAAATAAAGTTTGCCGTTAAAAACGATCATACGCGCCCAGACATTATTTATATTGGTATTTCCATAAATGCCATTAGCTACGTCACCGGGAAAAAACACCTGTTCCCACGTCCCGTATCTGTTTGTGCGCCATATTTCACAACCCTGCACCTGATTTCTGGTAAGAGCATACAGGCGATCCTGAAATTCAGCCATTGCGACAACTGATATATTATTGTCATTGCCAAATCCAGGCTCGCTAACTCTCTCCCATGTTGAACCATCTTCGGCGGTAATCACTTCAAGCGCTTTTGGGATATTGTTTTTTGTGCATCCCGCATACACTAAAAGAGCTGTAAATATTACTGGGTAAAGGAAATGCGATAAAATTCTTCGTGTCTGATACTGTACATTCATCATGCCTCCTTACTTATTGTCAATTAAATTAATAAATGCTCGTCATTCTATTACAGGCCAATCCAGAGTTTTCGTTTATACATAACATAAATTTACCAGGCAATCACGAAGTTTGATTTATTAAAAAGGTCAAAAATAAGTGCAACTTATTAGTAACACCTCAATGTCCAAAACGTGAGGTTGACGTGAGGTTGACGACTCCTTTTGTTGCCTTCTGGACATTCGGCGCAGTGTAGGAAAGAAACTAATTGGGAAAGATTCTTTAAAGAATACCGCCGGCGTTATGTATGAATAAAAAAAGACAGGGGCAATACAATGTAACCCCTGTCCCAGTGATCAAGCAAAATCAAAAGGCTATTTCTCAGAAGTATCCCACCCGTCCGGGCAGGTATCAGAAACAAGTTTGAGAGTAACATTGCCCGTTACCTTTTGCTCCTGAACCTCCACTTGCCCCTCCCATTGGTCGGTTGAGGCATCATAAGTAAATCCTTTAATAATGATATGTGCAGTTATATCGCCCAGCGGGACTTCTATAGTGCCGGTAACAATGCTATAGCCCGAATCAGATGAATTTTTGCCATCAACAATTGTTCCGGTCATATATTCGCCGGTTGCCTTAATCGCGATGTAAGCTCCGCCAGTAACTGTTCCCTCAGCATCCTGCCCTACGCACATTCTGATAACAGCAGAGATGAACCCAAAATCAATCACGCCCTCATAATAACCATTAAACTCCGCAATACCAAACTCCGGACAAGTGGGCTTTAGTTGTCTGTAAAGGGTGTGAACTTTTTCATAGTGACGCATTGCCTTGCTTAATAGGTTAATGGCGCGAACCTGTTGCCCTTTTTGCCCAAGAGAGATGGCCTGATTGAGTATCGTATCGCCGCGTTTTTTTGAATAAGACAGCCGATTTTGTTTATCAGCACAGATATCGGCAAATTCATTGTCTGTTTCGGACTGTGCAATGAGCGCATTCCATTCTGCTGCAGGATAGACAAAAAAGTTTGCCGCATTCACAGTTGTGTCCGCTGGACTAAAATTTAAAAGAAGTTCTGCAGCACCGACAGCAGAGAGTTTACCGCTCATAATGTACTGGCTCATGGCGGTATTCAGCATATTATTAGCCAGAGTGAGCAGCATATGCTGAAGTCCAGTAGTTTGGGTTAGCTGAGCGCTGATTGATTCATGCAGAGGTGCAAGCACTGTGTTTAGTTCCATATTGCCGCGTTCGCCTGCAAACTTTAGTTGAATAGTCCCCTGGAGCTCGCCAGCAATATCACCGGTAAGGCTGCCAGACTGGTGATCATAGATAAGGCTTACAGATGCAGCGTTGTTACCATCGGTGATTGTGCCAGTAAATGTTGATCCGTCTATTATATTGCCAGACAACGTGGCGGTAACAACTGAATTTGAAAAAAGAACAACCGTCCCTGAAACATTAGTGTGTGCTTGATCAAATTCCGCTGCGATCCCTGTGGTACCCTGATTTGAAACAATAGAACCAATCCAACGGCCGTCAAGATTAATGCCAGGTCCAGGCGTTACGTCCACTTTGTAAATATAAAGCCCCGCAATTTGAGATGAAACATAAGCAAGTCCTTGTTGCTGGTTGAAAGTTATTTTTATGGGATCGCCGACAAGATACGGCTCAGTTGCAAGATCAGCAGGTAAGCCGGGTTTTGAAATATCAAACAGGCGAACTCCAGCAACCGTATCAGGAACAAGCAGATAGCTGTCAAATACGGCGACCACATTTATAGCACCGGCACCCCCCCTCGAAGTGCGAGGCATGATAATATTTTCCGGCATAGACGGCGCAAAGGGCAACGCTATATCTGACATAAACACGCCGTTGTGCCCTGCAGGGAGGAAGATGATGGAATCCCACAGCGCACAGTCCTGAACAGTACCAAGATCGTAACCGCCCGAGATGTTCATCAAATGGTAGGGATCGCGCGCATCAAGAAGAATAATTCCCCTGATACCGTCAGCAACTGCAAGGAAGCTGTCCCAGAGCAAGGTTGCTTGATAGCTTCCGCCAGGGGTGTCAAAGGTAGAAATCAATTCAGGGCTGGAAGGGTTGTTTACATCAATTACTGAAACTCCTGTTGACTGGCAGGCAACGAAAGCATAGCCCTTGTCCACCATAACATCGAAAGGCGCTCCTTCTTCCAGGTCAATGGTGCTGAGAATTGACGGCGCCGCAGGGTTAGAGGTATCTATGATTTCAAAAAAACCACCTGAAGACTGACCTTCTGCCTGTAATTCTGCTACATATACATACGTACTATTGACAAAAAGACCATTGGCATATCCAGAAAGCGCTGTTTTTGAAACCAGCGAAGGATTCAAAGGATCGGTCACATCAAATATCTGTAGCCCATTTTTCCCTGCTGCCACATAGGCGTAATTTCCTTGGCCTTGGCAGTCAATTACTCTGCCAACCGAAGTGAACACGCTTACCTGCTTAATGGTCGGTTCTGAGACGTCAAATATTCTGATACCGTAATTGGAATTTGCCAGAAAAACCAGATTATCTTCTTTATTGATGCCCAAGCTGTGATTGCCCTCAACAGAAAAGGATTCAGCCTGTTTAAGGTGGTAAAAATCAGAAACGTCAATTTTATAGAAGTCTGCAAACTCCGTGCAGAGATAAACAAAATCTCCTGTTTTTGCTAATCCCAGTACGCCTTGATAGTTGTTTTCAATGTTGTTTACATAAACTGGATTTCTTATATCGTGTGCATCAACAATTAGGAGCCCCCCTATACCAGCGGCAATATATAAATAATTATCTTCTCGATATGTCTGATAAAACTGGCTTCCTACACCTGCGGGACCTTTAAAATGGGACTGCAGAGTTACATTAAGAGGATTACTAATATCAAAAATATAAAGCCCATCATGTTCGCAGCACACATAGAGAAACGTGCCGTTAACATATACATCATACGCCAGAAAATCTTCCCTGTTTTCGAAGTCAGTAAAAGAACCTTTCAAAATTACATTAGAAGGGTCTTTAATATCCACGATGTGAAGGCCCGTTCGATAGTCGGCGACAAACGCATAATCGCCATACAGAGCCACGTCAAAAACCTCGCCAGCTTTTTGCGAGGTATCAAACAACAGGGTATCAAGCAATTTGGGCTTTGAGGGATTGCTGACATCTACGGTTGCCAAGCCGCCTTCCGTGCAGGAGATGTAGAGAACAGTGTCCTTAATCTCAAGTCTGCGCCCGATGCCAGGAAGGGGAAAACTGCCGATCTCAACGGGATTTTTCAGATCTGTTATGTCAGCAATATAAAGCTTGCTGCCCATCAATGAATAGAGATAGTTCCCTGATTTTAAAGCATAACGTGCTGAGCCGCCGAGATTTGACTGAAACAGAACTGATCCAGTAACGCTGCCAGCTGTCTCATTGACAACGGCTGTGAAAAATAGGGCAAACAAGGCAAAAATAATGACGATACCGTTTTTTACTTTCATGAGCTAATCCTCCTTTTTGTGTTTTGTCAGTAAATTTTTGTTGGTAGTGTTTATTCAAATGTATATTTATTTTATATAGCCTATCGCGGTAGCGCCATGATTAAAAGAAAAAGGGGGAATGAAAAAAATAGCAGACCAATCCAAGATACCACTTATACATAATCGTAACCGTTTATAATAATTAGACCGGTTAATTGTTTCACTATCATCATATATCTGACATAACAATTTTCAATAGGGATAAGCCTTATTTTTTTATAGGGGAATCCCCGATCTTTTTTAAAAACTTGGTGTAAAGTTTTCAGGACTTTCCCCAAAAAATTTAAGAATCAAAGAGGGGCAGTTG
>CAZQKW010000044.1:0-28513 GCA_964594075.1 uncultured Thermodesulfobacteriota bacterium
TACTATATAACAATCCATATGATTATGTCAATATAATTTTGAGACGGTTAATAAGTATATTGAACATTCTATTTCCGGGAACCCCTACGAAAGACTCGAAAGCTTCCTAATTGCATCCATCAATTCTGCAAACTGCTCGGGATATAATGATTGAGGACCGTCAGACAGGGCATGTTTTGGATCATGATGAACTTCCACCATCAGGCCATGCGCGCCAACGGCCAACGCGCCCCGCGAAAGCGGTATTACCTGATCTCTTCTGCCAGCAGCATGGCTGGGATCAACAATTATGGGGAGGTGGCTGAGTGCTTTGACGGCGGGTATTGCGCTCAGATCAAGGGTATTGCGGGAATGATCGGCAAATGTTCTCACCCCGCGCTCGCACAGGATAACCCGATGGTTACCTTCGGCCATGATATATTCGGCTGCCATGAGCAGCTCTTCAATAGTCGCGGACATCCCGCGCTTCAACAGGATTGGTTTAGTGCTTTTGCCGGCGCGCTTCAGCAATGAAAAATTTTGCATATTGCGCGCGCCTATCTGAATGACATCTGCTGTTGCCTCAACCTCTGCCAGCACCTCATGATCAATCGCTTCAGTCACGATCAACATACCGGTTTGATTGCGCACCTCTGCCAAAATCTCAAGCCCTTTATCTCCGAGTCCCTGAAAACTGTAGGGGGAGGTGCGGGGCTTAAATGCGCCGCCGCGAAAAAGATGCGCCCCGGCTTTTTTTACCAGCCGGGCAATGGTAATACATTGTTCAAGGCTTTCAACCGCACAGGGACCGGCGATGACCGTAAATTCGCGACCGCCAATTTTTATATCCCCAATCTCAATGACAGTGTTTTCGGGTTTTACCTCGCGACTCACCAGTTTGTAAGGTTTAGATACCGGTATCGCTTCCTTTACGCCGTCAAGCCCGATGAACAGTTCAGGATCAATAGGCCCTGTATTGCCAATAATGCCAATGGCAATACGTTGCGATCCTGGTATGTCAACCGGCGTCAAGCCGAGCTTTTTTACTTGCTCATTGACTTTATCTATCTGCTCCTGCGTGGCATCTTTTTGCATTACGATAAGCACAATGTGATTCCTCCTTGCTTCATAGCAGCTATCAAACAATTGAGCGACAGGTGCAATTTATCATGTTTTTAAGGAAAATGAAAATTTAATTGCTTCATCATCCGTGCAGAAAGAATTTTTAACAGACCGTGCGTGTCCCTGGGCAGCCTTGACACAATTCATAACTAATATATATTTAATTGTTACATATTAATGGGTAAAAATTCATATACCATTTGACAATTTCCATTCATGAAGTTAAAAGAATTTGATTATTTTTTGCCCCGCGAACTTGTTGCACAGGAACCGCTAAAGGATAGAGACCGTTCCCGCCTGATGGTGGTCAATCGTCAGAAACAGACGATAGAACATTCCCTTTTCTGCCAGCTCCCCCAATATATTATACGGGGTGATCTGCTGGTGGCTAATGATACCCGGGTCATCCCTGCGCGGCTGTTTGGACGAAAAGAAACGGGCGGCAAAGCAGAGCTGCTTCTTTTAGGTTTTTTGGAAGACGGCGAGAACGGGACCCAGGTCTGGGAATGTCTGTTCAAAAGCAAAAGAAAACCGCGGCCACAGACGCAGATCTATTTTTGCCCTGTGCTGCAGGGCACCGTTTTAGAGGCGCTGGGGGACGGCAGGTGGCTAATACAATTTTGTTATCAGGGAACCTTTGAGGAGGCGCTCAATGCCGCAGGGAAAACGCCCCTCCCCCCGTATATCAGCAGAAGAGATTCTACACTGACTGAGGAGATGGATCGTGAGCGCTACCAGACCATCTTTGCAGCACAAAACGGGGCGGTTGCCGCGCCGACTGCCGGTTTACACTTTACCCGGAGACTTATTGACGAAATCACATGTGCCGGCGCGGAGCTGGTTTTTATAACCCTGCATATCGGGCTGGGAACCTTTCAACCCATCCGGGAAGAAAATATTGAGGCGCACCGGATGCATAAAGAGTATTACCGTCTTGCACCAGAGCCGGCCGAGAAAATTAATCGAGTCCGGCAAGCCGGTGGCAGAGTGATCTGTGTTGGCACCACGGCAACGCGCACCATAGAAACACTGGCGCACCCTGACGGCACAGTTCAGCCAGGGGAGGGAACCACTGATCTGTATATTTATCCCGGATATTCATTTAAGGCAGTAGATGCGCTCATAACAAATTTCCATCTTCCGCAATCCAGCCTGCTGTTGCTGGTCAGCGCTTTTGCAGGTCCTGATCTCATTCGCAAGGCGTATGAAGAGGCGATCAGAGAGCGATACCGTTTCTACAGTTATGGCGATGCAATGTTGATTATATGAGTGGGGCAGCGCGGCAACGGTAGTCTCAGAGAAGATTGTGCATGTGACATGGCGTTTATGTTTACAATTGAAAAAGCGGATCCGTATTCCTGCAGACGGCTGGGAACAATTACCACCGCACGCGGCGCGATTCACACCCCGGTATTCATGCCGGTAGGAACCCAGGCGACCGTTAAAGCACTTACCCCCGAGGAAGTTTCCGGGCAGATTGGCGCCGAAGTGATTCTTTGCAATACCTATCACCTTTATCTGCGGCCGGGCTATGGCGTTATAGAACGACTGGGCGGGTTGCACAGCTTTATGAACTGGTCGCGTTCCATTCTTACAGACAGCGGCGGATTTCAAATTTACAGTTTGAGTGCATTGCGAAAAATTTCTGATGACGGCGTGGAATTTCAGTCCCATATAGATGGATCCACTCATTTTTTGACTCCCGAACGGGTAATTGAGATTCAACGCGCCTTAGGTGCTGATATTATTATGTGCCTGGATGAATGTATTTCCTATCCTGCGTCGCGCGAGCACGCAGCAGCAGCTGCTGAACGCACTACCCTCTGGGCGGCGCGTTGCAAACAGGCACCGTGCGGCGAGGGGCAGGCGCTGTTTGGCATTGTGCAGGGGGGCATGTTTAAAGAGCTGCGCGAGAAAAGCGCGTATGAACTGCAGCAGATTGGGTTTGACGGCTATGCCATTGGCGGTCTGAGCGTAGGCGAAAGCACCGAAGCGATGCTTGACATGGTGGAATCCACCGTCGCGGTGCTCCCCGAAGACCGCCCCCGGTATTTGATGGGGGTAGGGACGCCCGCTGATATAGTGGAATGTGTGGGCATGGGAATTGACATGTTTGACTGTGTTCTTCCCACACGCAATGCCCGCAACGGCATGCTGTTTACCCGCAGGGGGAAGATATCAATAAAAAATGCGCAGTATCGGGAGGATGACCGCCCTCTTGATGAGCAGTGCTCATGTTATACGTGTCGTAATTACTCGCGTGCGTATTTACGGCACCTGTATATGGCGCACGAAATTCTCTCATACCGGCTGAACACCCTGCACAATCTTTATTATTTTTCCACTTTGCTGGAAGGTCTGCGCACTGCTCTGCGAGAAGGGCGGTTTGATGAGTTTCGGCGGGCTTTTTACCGGGAGCAGCATGATCAGAATTCGACACGGTAGAAAAATGCTTATTTTTTTCATTATTTGTGGTAACGTAACCATTTAATATTAATAATAACAGCGAGGTAGATGATTATGTTTGATTCAGTTGTTTATGCAATGGCGTCATCTGGCGGCGAGGGTGGCGGCGGTGGGTTTACAGCGTTTATACCGCTTATTTTAATGTTTGCCATTTTTTACTTCCTGCTTATCCGGCCCCAGCAGCAGAAGGCAAAAAAAATGAGAGAAATACTTAGCAATCTAAAAAAGGATGACATGGTGGTCACCACCGGCGGCATTCACGGCAAGATCACTGGCCTCACAGATACCATCGTAACGCTTGAGGTGGCGCCCAATGTCCGCATTAAGGTTTCACGCGGACAAATTGCCGGAATGAGCGATGTTTATAAGAGGGGAGAAGAAAAAGCCGACTGAATTGCAACGTAACCGTATTTTTCTGTTAGCACAAAGAACCAAAAGGAGCCCTTATGACAAAAAGCCTGAAATGGAGAGCCGTTATATATGGAGCGACCATTATTCTTGCCGTAGTCTATCTCATGCCCACATTTGTGAAAATGCCCAGCTGGTGGGAAGATTATCTGCCATCGGAAAAAATTTCTCTTGGCCTTGACCTGCAGGGCGGTATGCACCTGATTCTGGGCGTTGAGGCAGAGAAGGCGGTGGAGAACACGGTGGCGCGTTTCAGCTCAGACCTGGAAGAATTGCTCTTTAATGAAAAAATACCGTTTGATCACGTAAAACCAATTGGCCGGGACCGGCTGGAGCTTCAGATAGTGGACCCAAACGCAAAAGACAAGGCCGGCAGAGTTCTGGATGAAAAATTTTCAGTTATGAAAAAAATAAAAGTGCAGGACATCAGCGACGGCGTTATCTACCTTTTGGAGTTAGACCAGCGCGAAATTGATCAGATTAAAAAATCTGCGGTTGAACAGGCGCTCGAAACTATCCGCAACCGAATTGACCAGTTCGGTGTGGCTGAGCCGACTATTCAGCAGCAGGGGGAAGACCGCATTCTGATACAGCTTCCGGGCATCAAAGATCCCAAGCGCGCGCTTGAATTGATCGGCAAAACCGCGCTGCTTGAATTTAAAATTGTGGATGATGAAAACAGTCTGGACGAGGCGTTAAAAGGCAACGTGCCCCCTGACGACGAGGTCCTGTATCAGCGCGAGGTAAACCGTGAAACGGGAGAAGTTAAAAAGGTGCCTTTTCTGCTGAAAAAGAAGACCCTGCTCACCGGCGACCGGCTGGTGGACGCACAGGTGCGCATTGACAGCCAGTTTAATGAGCCGTATGTGGCGCTGTCCTTTGACGACCGCGGCGCAAAGCTGTTTGAAAAGATTACTGAGAAATATGTCAATAAACGGCTGGCCATCATACTGGACAATAATGTCTATTCAGCACCGGTTATAAAAGAAAAAATCGCTGGCGGGCATGCCCAGATAACCGGACGCTTCAGCACCGAAGAAGCACGGGATCTGGCGATTGTGTTGCGCGCCGGCTCGCTGCCAGCGCCCGTTACCATACTGGAAAAGCGCACAGTCGGTCCGTCCCTGGGGCATGATTCGATTCAGCAGGGCATCAGAGCAATGATTATCGGCAGCGCGGCTGTTATTATGTTCATGGTGATATATTACAAGCTATCCGGGATGGTGGCAGTTATTGCTCTCGGGTTAAATGTTCTGCTTATTCTCGCTGCCCTGGCCGGATTTCGCGCCACCTTGACGCTGCCCGGTCTTGCCGGCATTGTGCTCACCATCGGCATGGCGGTGGATGCCAATGTGCTCATTAATGAGCGTATTCGCGAAGAAATGCGCTCCGGCAAAACCCTCAAAGCATGTATTGATACGGGTTATGCGCGCGCATTTCTTACCATCATGGATTCAAACCTCACTACTATTATTGCCGCAATTTTCCTGTTCCAATTCGGAACCGGACCGGTGAAAGGCTTCGCGGTAACATTAAGCATTGGATTGATTGCAAATATTTTTACGGCTGTGGCCGTGACACGCCTGATTTTTGATTACTTTGTTGTTCAGCGGCGCATTAAAACACTCAGCATTTAGAAAGGGAATTTCCGTGGAGATAATAAAACCGAACACCAGGATAGATTTTGTCGGAAAAATCAACTATGCCCTTATCCTCTCATGGGTCGTTATCGGTATCGGCATCGTTTCAATGGTGATCAAAGGCGGCCCTCGGTATGGTATTGATTTTAGCGGCGGTACGCTGCTGCAAATAAAGTTTGCCCAAAAAGTGACCGTGAATGATATCCGCAAGACACTCAAAAAAATGGGGGTGGAAACCG
The DNA here is from genome assembly GCA_964594075.1 of uncultured Thermodesulfobacteriota bacterium. Taxonomy (GTDB): domain Bacteria; phylum Desulfobacterota; class WTBG01; order CAIYCZ01; family CAIYCZ01; genus CAZQKW01. Next base: position 5,855 of record CAZQKW010000044.1, read on the forward strand.
GCTCAGTGCAAAATGTGGGCGCTGAAGAGGATAACGAATTTTTACTCAATTTTGAGACCGCGCAGGACGACCTTGAACAATTTTCAGAAAAAATAAGCGAGCAACTGGTTGCCAGTTTTGGCAAGGACAGCTTTGAAATTCGCCGCGCCGAAATAGTCGGTCCTAAAGTAGGTAAAGATTTACGGGAAAAAGCCCTGTTTGCCGTGGGGCTCTCCTGTATTGGCATGCTTATTTATATCTGGTTCCGCTTTGAATTCAGATTTGGCCTGGGCGCAATCCTGGGATTGGTGCACGATGTTTTTATTACCCTGGGAGCCCTTTCCCTTACCAACACAGCCATTGACCTTCCGGTTGTCGCCGCCCTGTTGGCTATTGTAGGATATTCGGTAAATGATTCGATTATCGTGTGTGACCGGATTCGGGAGAACCGGCCCAAAATGACGCGGGAAAAACTGGGGACGATAATTAATATCAGCGTCAATCAGACATTGAGCCGCACCATACTGACGGCGGGCACCACGATATTGGCAATTATCGCGCTGTTTTTGTTCGGCGGAACCGTCATCCATGATTTTTCCTTTACCATGCTGGTGGGGGTCATAAGCGGCACATACTCCTCTATTTATGTTGCCTGCCCGGTGGTGATTTACTGGGAAAAATTGTTTCCATCACAGAAAAAAGGCAGGCGGTAAGCCGTGCTTTTTAGATCCGCAAGTTCACATGACTCAGTTACCGATGAGTGATGAAAGATTTGCCGAGTTTTTTTGCAACATATCTGTTGCCATAACCTGTCTTGGTCAGTGCTCCGAGGGCAAGCACAGGGGGAAATAAAGCTATGATATCAGTTGCCGAAGCTGTTAAGACGATTTTAGAACATATTGCCATTTTGGGTACAGAGCGTGTTAATCTGCTAAATGCTCTGGGGCGGGTTCTTGCCGAAGATGTAACTTCGCCCCTGACCATACCGCCGTGTGATAATTCTGCAATGGATGGCTATGCAGTGCGCTATGTGGATATTAAAGGTGCGACGCCGCACCACCCCGCGCGCCTTACAATATGCGGAGACATACCAGCCGGATATGCTGCGCCGCGTCCCTTAACTGCTGGCGAAGCTTATAGAATTATGACCGGCGCCCCGCTGCCCGAAGGATCTGATACTGTGGTTATGCAGGAAGATACGCAAGCGCAGGATGGCACCGTGCATATTTTCAAGGAATGCGCGCGAGGCAGCAATATCAGAAAAGCCGGGGAGGATATCAAACCGGGGGACATGGTGGTAAAAGCCGGCACGGTTTTGAATCCTGCGCACATCGGGGTTCTGGCATCAATCAAAAAAGCATTTATTACGGTATATCAACAGCCGCGGGTTGCCATTCTATCAACAGGGGATGAGCTATCCGACGTTGATGAAGAGCTGGCAGCGGGAAAAATTGTGAGCAGTAACAGCTATTCTTTATACGCGCTGGTTCAGGACAGTGGCGGCATACCAGTAAGTTTGGGAATCGCACGGGATACCCGCGCAGATCTTCGCGCAAAATTTATGGAAGGCCTGCATGCAGATATGATTCTATCCTCAGGCGGCGTTTCGGTTGGCGACTATGATTTTGTCAAAGACGTATTAAAGGACTTAGGTGCTGCCATGAAGTTCTGGAAAGTTGCTATGCGTCCCGGCAACCCGCTTGCTTTTGGCATGATCGGCGGAAAACCGGCATTTGGATTACCGGGCAATCCGGTATCAGTGATGGTTTCTTTTGAACAGTTTGTCAGGCCCTCTATCCGTAAAATGAGCGGCCATACGCGGCTGTTCCGCCAGGTCATTGAAGCAACCGCACAGGAGCAGGTGACGGCTAAAAAAGGCAGAACATATTTCATTCGGTGCCGGGTAAGCGAACGCGACGGAGAGTTGGTCGTTACCACTACTGGGGAGCAGGGTTCAGGGATACTCATGTCCATGGCCAAAGCCAACGGCTTGCTGATCATTCCTGAAGAAAAAGACGGAATAGAACCGGGCGAGAGGGTTAAGGTGCAGATTTTGGACAATGAATTTGCGTATCGTCAATGGATGGGCTATGGAGAACAGGGAGCATAAGGTGGCAGAATCATTGGGCGGTTTAAAAAGAACTCATTACTGCGGTGATCTGAGGATCGAACACCGGGGCCAGCAGGTGACAGTGATGGGCTGGGTACACCGGCGCCGCGATCACGGCGGACTTATTTTTGTAGATGTGCGCGATCGGGCAGGACTGGTTCAGGTAGCATTCAGCCCGGCCGCAGATGCAGCAGCCCTTGAAAAAGCGCACCGCCTGAGAAACGAATATGTTATTGCCGTAACAGGAATCGTCGAATTGCGTCCTGAAGGAACGGCTAACCCGGAAATGGCAACCGGCGATATTGAGGTGCACGCCCGGAAACTTTTTATCCTGAATGAGGCGCAGACGCCGCCATTTGATATTACCGAGCGAAAAGATGTTGCCGAATCGGTGCGACTTAAATACCGCTTCCTTGATTTGCGCCGGCCCTCGGTGCAGCAGATTTTCATTATCAGGCATCGCATATGCCAGGTTATCAGAAATTTTTTAAGTTCGCGCGGTTTTTTGGAGGTGGAAACGCCGTTTCTCACCAAAAGCACCCCGGAGGGCGCGCGCGACTATCTGGTGCCCAGCCGCATAGAACCCGGCAGCTTTTATGCCCTGCCGCAATCGCCGCAGCTTTTTAAGCAAATCCTCATGGTCGCAGGATTTGACCGGTATTTTCAAATTGTAAAGTGTTTCCGTGACGAGGATTTACGGGCTGACCGTCAGCCGGAATTTACCCAAGTTGATATGGAGCTGTCCTTTATTCAGGAAGAGGATATTTATGAAATTTTAGAGGGATTAATGCAACGCCTGTTTGCAGAGATTCTTGGCGTCGAATTAACAACGCCATTTCCCCGGCTAAAGTGCCAAGAAGCGCTGGATCGTTTCGGCGTTGATAATCCAGATACGCGGTTTGGGCTGGAACTATGCGATCTGAACGCTGCGCTGAAGAGCTCGCAATTTAAGGTTTTCAGTTCTGCAATTGAACGGGGCGGAACTGTAAAAGGCCTGAGGGTGCAAGCGGGCGCCGCATTTTCTCGCGCCGAACTCGATGGCTTGGTTGAGGTTGCAAAAATTTACGGCGCGCAGGGGCTGGTCTGGATTCGGGTCGCGCCTGAAGGGTGGCAGTCGCCGGCGGCAAAATTTTTAAGCGAGCAGGAAAAATGCGACATCAACCACATAATGAATGCGCAAGAAGGAGATCTCCTGCTGCTGGTTGCAGATGCATCGTATAAAGTGGCCTGTGCGGCGCTGGGCAACCTGCGGCTGCATCTAATTAAAAAGCTTGAGTTAAAACCGTCGTCACCCTTTGCTTTTGCCTGGGTAACTGAATTTCCCCTGTTAGAATATTCGCCTGACGAAAAGCGCTGGGCTGCCGTCCATCACCCGTTCACAGCGCCCCGGGAAGAAGATATAACGCTGCTTGAAGAAGACCCCGGTGCGGTGCGGGCACGCGCATATGACCTGGTATTGAACGGCAGCGAAATCGGCGGCGGCAGTATCCGTATCCATCGACAGGAGATTCAAGCGAAATTGTTTAATCTTCTGGGTATCAGCAGGGAAGACGCTGAACTGAAATTTGGATTTCTGCTGGACGCTCTGCGCTATGGTGCGCCACCGCACGGCGGTTTGGCGCTTGGGCTGGACCGGCTCGTGATGCTCATGACCGGAGCCGAGTCGCTGCGCGATGTGATCGCATTTCCCAAGACACAGCGTGCTGCATGTCTCATGTCGGGTGCGCCATCGGCCGTTGATGCACGGCAGTTGGAAGAATTGCACCTGAAGGTGCTTTTCCCCAAACCAGTCAAACCGTAATACCAAGAGATGCGTCATTAACGAAATCCTGCGATGCATAAAACCGGACAAGAATTTATTCACTCTGGGCTTAGTGCGATTCGACTGGCTCGCCGTCCTGAGCATATCGAAGGGCGGAGAGGGAATTGGAAAGTATTTCATCGTTACGGTATTGACGCATTGAAGCACTAAGGCCTGTTTAGAAATTCAAACACGGCATGTAACGTTTCGCAACAGGAGGGAATCATGAGAAAAAAAATTACCATTGTGGGAGCAGGCAACGTGGGGGCAACCGCAGCGCACTGGGCTGCAGAGCGAGAATTAGCGGATATTGTGCTGGTGGACATTGTGGAAGGCATTCCGCAGGGCAAAGCGCTTGATTTAATGGAAGCCCGGCCGGTAGAAGATTTTGATGTTACGATTATCGGCACAAACAGTTATGCGGAAACCAGGGATTCAGATGTCGTAATAATTACAGCCGGCCTGCCGCGAAAACCCGGTATGAGCCGCGAGGATCTGCTGCAAAAAAATCGGGAAATTGTCGAAGAAGTAACCCGTCAGATCGTCGCTCACTCCCCCAACTGTTTTATCATTGTGGTCAGCAATCCCCTTGATACTATGACCTATCTTGCCTATAAAATAAGCGGCTTTTCTAAGAACCGCGTCATGGGCATGGCGGGTGTGCTTGACAGTGCACGCTTTAGAGTGTTTATTGCCATGGAACTCAATATATCGGTTGAAGAAGTGCAGGCATTTGTGCTGGGCGGCCATGGCGACGACATGGTGCCGTTGATCCGCTATTCCACGGTGGCTGGCATACCCATTGCCGAACTTATTCCCGAGGAGCGGATCACGGCGATCGTTGAGCGGACGCGCAAGGCGGGCGGTGAAATTGTGCAACTGCTTAAAACCGGCAGCGCCTTTTATTCCCCAGCCGCCTCTGCAGTGCAAATGGCTGAGGCCATTCTAAAAGACAAGCGCAGAATTCTGCCTTGTGCGGCATACCTTCAGGGAGAATATGGACTGGAGGATATTGTGTTCGGGGTGCCGGTGATTCTTGGCGCCAATGGCGTTGAAAAGGTTATTACTGTTCCGCTGACCCCGGAGGAACAGGCAGCGGTAGAAAAATCTGCGCGCGCGGTGAAGGAGAGCATCGCTCAGTTGAAACTATAATCAGCGTGCCGCATTACGGGATTGGCAGATAGATATCAAAGACCGCGCCGGTCGCTATGTCGCTTCGCAGATTGATATAACCGCCATGCTCCGATATAATGTGGTTACATACCGCGAGCCCCAAGCCTGAACCGCGCGATTTGCGGGTGAAAAACGGATGAAAAATTTTTTCGGTATCGCTCTGTGATATGCCGACCCCGGTATCAGCGATAGTAATTTTAATCCATTGATCTTCCTGCAGCGTGCTGAGCGTAATGGTGCCGCCGTTCGGCATCGCATCCATGGAATTCCTCAGCATATTGAACAGGACTTCTTGAAATTGACCGCTATCTACCAGTACCGGCGGCAGGTCCGGCGCAAATTCTTTATACGCCACGATATCGCGCAGACTGAATTGTTCAGCAAATATTTCTATGGTGCGATCAAGAATTTCATTAATCTGCCGCGGCAAAAGTTTTAGTTCGCGGGGACGGACAAAATCAAGTATCTCGGTCAATAACATTTCCAACCGGTCAATTTCATCAATAATTATTTTTATATATTTATACGTCGCAGCATTTGCCGGTTCCTGCTTCAGCAGGCGCCGGGCAAACCCGCCGATAGCAGTCAGCGGATTTCTTATGGCATGGGCGACCATTGCAGACATTTCACCCACGGCAGCAAGTTTTTCACTTCTAACCAGACGATCTTTATTCTCCTGCAGCTCCTGATAGGCTTGATTGAGTTCCGTTACTTTGTCCTGAATGCTCCGGTACAAGTTGGAATTTTCAATGGCCAGGCTGGCATTGCTGGAAAAGATCCGTAAATTTTCCACATCCCGCTCTTCAATCGGCTTTTGCGTAATCGCATTGTCAGCCCACAATACGCCCAGCACCTTTTCCCGCGCTATGAGGGGCACCACGGTAAACGCATTGCAGCGCATGGCGGCTATGAGTTCCGGGGGAACCAGCGGATGCGCTGCCGCGTTCAATATGTTGAGCGGCTTTTTGCTGGCAAGCACATGGGTTAAAACATTTTCTTCGCCATGAACCGGTATTCTAATGCTTTTAACCAGCTCATTCACGTAGGTATCCACTGCGCCTTGGTTTGTATATGAATTCAGCATCTCCTTGAGGCTCATCTGTTTCCCCAGAATTTCACTCCAGACCCGGTGCGCTTCTTCCGCATTAGCCGGTCCGACCGCAACTTTGCCTTCAAGAAACGACTGGTCATCATTGAGAAGGAATAAAAATGCGCGGTTAAAGCCCAGGCCATGGTGGGATGTTGCCCCCACCAGAATAATGTCCAGAACCGATTCCAGATCCATCGTGCTTGCCAGCGCTTCGCTGATTTCGGTCAAAATAGAGAGTTCCGCAACCTTCTCATTAAGCCGCTGCTGGGATTGCGTGAGCTCAAAGGTTCGCTCTTTGACTTTGTCTTCCAGGGTGGTGGCATATTCCTGGAGCTGTTGTTCAAGCTTTTTTCGTTTGGATATATCGCGGATAATAGCGGTAAAAAACAACTCTTCTTCGCGTTCAAATGAGGAAAGGGTAAACTCGATGGGAAAGGTGGTTTGATCCTTACGCACCGCCCATGATTCCAGCATTTTGCCAAAGTGATTGGCTATCTGGTCGTGTGATGAATGAGATCTGATCTGGGCTAACTGCCAAATTTCCTTCGGGGTGATCAAAGATATATTTTTTCCGACCAGTTCATCGCGGGGATAGCCAAATATTTCCTCAGCTCGTTTATTGACATACACTATGGCGCCATCTCGGTCAGTTGAAACGATGGCATCGTTCGCCATTTCAAGAAACAGGTGGAGCCGTTCCTGTGAGTATTTAAAATCCCGCGTGCGATTCGTGACCTCCTGCTCAAGTTGCAGTGCATACTGCTGCAACTGCTGCTCAGCCGCCTTACGCTCCGAGATATCCCTGACAATTGCGGTAATGGTAGTGTCCTGATTAGTTTTTTGAACCGCATAGGTTATTTCTGAAGGGAACTGGCCCCCGTCTTTTTTGAGGCAGACGCCGGTAAATACTTTTTTTGCCGATTCTGAATCAGATTCAGAAAGCAGTTGCTGAAAGCGTTTGTGCTGCTCTTCTCGTGTTTCTACCGGCGTTAACGTATGGAATTGCCTGCCGATGATTTCATCTGCCTCATAGCCAAACAGCTCTTGGGCTTTTTTATTAAACAGAATAATATTGCCGGCGGCATTGCACGCGATGATCGCATCATTTGCGGTATTGAGAAGCTGATAGTATTGCGCTTCCAGCATCTGGAATTTATGTTCCATCCCGATGTTGCCGGTAATGTTCTCGGCAATCTCTATAATGCCCATAAAACTGCGCTGTTTGTCTAACACGGGCGTACAGGTGATTTTAAAATATTGGGGATGATTGGTAGCAGTGAATTTCTGTATGACGGCGGAATGAACTTTGCCATCCTGGCGTGCTAATTCAGCGGGACATCCGGGGCAGGGCGACTCGCTGGCAGGCGAATAAAAACATTTATAGCACAGACTGCCATCACCCGCCTGTGCTTCCGGAAACCATTCCCGCATTTTATCATTTATCTCAAGCACTGAAAAATCCGGCGCAATGAGCGAGAAGCCGTACTGTGCATTTTCAATAAGCGTATGGAAGAAAGATTCTTTTATTTTGGCAACTTCGCGTTTGAGGTAGTGCTGCATATGTTTTGGCGGCATGGCACCAGGTCGTAAGAGAAATATTTAATGAATACAAATTTAATTATAGCTTAAATTGGTGCTGAGGAAAATATAAAATCAGCGGCAGGGACGACAGCGGGGGTCGTGCAGAGACAAAAACACGGAGAGGCACAGGATGAAACCCTATGCCCCTCCGTGTAGAAGACGCTTTGATTACCAACAATTACTTCTTTGCTTTTTTTGCTGCTGGTTTCTTTTTCGCGGCTTTCTTGGGTGCTGCTTTTTTCTTTGCAGTTGCCATGGTTTACCCCCCTAAGGTATTAAGAGTTATTGGTAACCTTCGCTGCCCGCAGAAATGAAATTTTCCTTAGACAGCTTATTTAGTGTTACGCATATACTTATACTCCTATATATAGTATGTCAAGTTTTTTTTTATGAAATTAAAAAAAAATTTTTAAAATATTTTTTCCGTTGCCCGTTCAATTTTTAATTTCATTCCCGGGTGAATGGTGTTGCTGTTTAATTTGTTCCAGCGTCTGAGCTGTTCGGGCCGCACTCCGTGCGCGCGCGCGATGCTCCAGAGCGTGTCGCCGCGCTGAACCGGGAACATGACACAAGCGGCTTTTCGGTCTTCATGGCTATCCAGCAAGGTGTTCATTGCCGGTTCGTCATGATCTACCGTTGCAGAGGAAGGAATAAAAAGAACTTCGCCAATTTTGATCTGGTGAGGATTTGGTATATTATTAAATGCCAGAAGCGCCTGCGGCGCAATTTTAAATCGTTGCGCTATGCACGTGAGCGTTTCTCCTTTTTTTACCACATGCCTGACGGACGTCCGGCATTGGAGGTGCCCGAATTCAGGATAAGCTGCCGCAACTCGTTGTTGAGCGCCTGCGGGAATATATAACTGAAAATTCCGGTAGGCAGGCGGGGTGGCATCTTTTTTCAGCGCAGGATTGAGCTGTCTGAGTTCATTGACGGTGCATGCGCAGTGGTGCGCGATGCGCTGCAACGAAGTTGGTTCAGGAATAGTGATGCGGTCGCACGATCGGGGTTTCTGATATTTGAGTGAGGTGAATCCATACGCAGCAGGATGTTGCGCAATGATAATTGCCGCGGTGAGGCGGGACATTAAATTGACGGTTTCATCCTTAAATGGCGCATGGTGGTTAATATCCCAGAAGCGTTTTCCGTTTGTTTTGTAAACAAGGCTTTTAACCGGCGCCTCTCCGGAATTATAGGCGGCAACCACCAGACCCCATGAGTTAAATTGCCTGTAGAGGCGCTTCAGGTAGCAGGCTGCGGCCCGCGTTGATTTTTCAAAATCCAGACGCTCATCAATCCACTGGTCCACACGCAACCCGCAGCGCCGCGCCGTCGCGGGAACAAATTGCCACATGCCGGCCGCGTGCTTGCTCGAATAAGCTCGCACATTAAAGTTGCTTTCCAATAACGCCAGATACGCAAGCTCAGCCGGAATATGTTCTTCTTTAAACACCCGTGTGATATAGGGGAGATAGGCGGTGGATTTTTCCAGGCTTTCCTTGAAATGTCTGCGTCCCTTTCCTTGGTAATACTTCAAGTAATAATCAACCTGCCGGTTGCGCACCAGCGGCAAAGAGTCAGAAGAATTTTGCGCAGGTTCTGTGGGCATTTTAGTTGTGGACTGTGCGCATAGTGCGGTGATTTGATCCTTGGGTGGCGCATGAAGAATTCGGCGCTCGGGAAGATAGTCTGGCGCCAAAAAAAAATCGTCACTGAAAGCACAGCCCCCTCCCTCCTTTATATGCGGAGGCTGTTTATGGCCGGCGGGGTCTCCTTGAGCAGGCATACCCTGCGCAACGGTCTGGCAGCCATAGGTGACAACAAAAATACTGATCACGAATAGTTTGCTGAGCGCACTATGTGCCAAAATTACACCCTCTGATAATTAAGCGTGGCAAAGAAAAAAACAGATTATACGGACAACGGTCAGAGTTTAAAAAAGATGAAAATGGAAATTATTTATGTTTGTATTGGGGCAAAAAGGAGAGAAGTTATTAAGAGATGCGTTTTACTGGCTTATTCTCCCTCATTGCCTCCAAAAGCCTACGAGGTTAGCTGACGGGCTTGGACTTGGAGGTGTCCTACCTTTTTTGTTGCAAGGATTCGCCCCGATAAATGGATTCCCCGCATCCGCTATAACGGATTTCGGCCATACGTATTGGGAAATTTATGTAAGGTGTTTTTAATTTATATTACCGAGCAAAACTCTGTCAAGAATTTTCTCAACAAAAAATCTCAGCGCGACTTTGTGGGCGGCAGGGCAGAACGATAACGCAAGCACTGAGCGAAAAAAACGTCGCCCTCTCTACCCCTGATGCAGCAAACCAGTTAGCGGGTAATCGCCCCGTTCCCCATATGCGCCGCGGTGACCAACAGGTAATGCCCTACGATCATCCACCCAGCGCAGCACAATTTAGCGTTGCACTGCAAAGGTTCATGTATGGTTATTTAAAATATTTATCTGCAAGGCGTTTAAATCCCGGCAGCGCGCCATCAATGACCCAATCTTCCACGCAATAAGCGATGCGAAAAAAGCCGGAACCGCCGAATCCGCTGCCCGGCACGGTTAAAATGCGCTCCTTCTGCAATTCGCGGACGAATTCAATGTCGTTGATGGGCGCTTTGGGGAACAGATAAAATGCGCCTTCCGGCATTGTGAAACTATAACCCATCTGCTTGAGAGCGCGGCACAGCAGGTCGCGTTTGCGCTGATAGATGGCAACATCTACCGTCGTGCCCTGAAGGCGCTGAACAACTTGCTGAATAAAGGCAGGCGCATTAACAAATCCCAGCGTTCGGTTGCAGAATATCATGCCGTTTAGGAGATGCTCCAGCGGCGTGGCATCGGGGTTTACTGCAATGAAGCCAAGCCGTTCCCCGGGAATTGACAAATCTTTGGAATAGGACGTTACGACGATGCTGTTTTTATACGCCGCAAGAATACTGGGAACCGTAACGCCGTCGTATACAATTTTGCTGTAAGGTTCATCAGAGACGAGATAAATCTCCCTGCCCAGTTCGTTTGCCTTACGATCAAGCAGCGTTGCCAGCCCCGCAATGGTGTCTGTGTCGTAAACTTTTCCAGTGGGATTGTTGGGCGAATTGATCAAGACTGCTTTGGTTTTGGATGACAGAGCAGCTTCAATTGCCTGCAGATCCAGTGAAAAATCATCGTTGGTTTTAACCAGACGTGTTACGCCCTGGTAGTTGTCAACATAAAAATTATATTCTACAAAATAAGGGGTCGGGATGATTACCTCATCTCCCGGATCAAGCAGTGTCTTCAGCACCACATTGAGGCCGCCGCCCGCTCCGCAGGTCATAATAATATGCTGGCCAAAAATTTCTTTGCCATGTTCTTCAGACAGATATTCTGCAATCGCTTCGCGGGTTTCTGCATATCCTGCATTGGACATATAGCCGTGCTTGCCGGGGAATCTTGTGCCGGCAAGCGAGGTAAAAACGTCAAAAAATTTATCAGGCGGCTCTAAATTAGGATTTCCCAGGCTAAAATCAAAAACATTTTTTTCGCCGTATTGCTTTTTAAGCGCCGCGCCCTCCTCAAACATGCGGCGAATCCAGGAAGCGTTCTCCATGAACGTTGTAATTTTTTGTGATATTGCCATACGCATCTCCTTGACAAAATTTAATTACACAGGACGCAGAGAAAATTTTTAATTCTTTATTATTGGCTATGTGATTATTCCGAGCCCGTAAAGAGATGAAAAAAACCGATCTGCGCTTGTTCCTCTATCATCAAATTGCGCAGCAGGACACCCGGCATATTGCCGAAAATCCGCGGCGGTTAATATTTTTTTGCTTAAAAAGCCGGTTTTGTAAAGCAAAATATCAATCAGGTGCATACCGCATACAAGGAGTTCTTGCTTATTGTTCTAAAAAACATATACTGAGACAATAACTCCGCGCGCAAATAGAAAGGAAAGGTTGCGTGAAAACACTGCGCATAGCATTTATGGGAACTCCCCGATTTGCCCTGCCCTCCCTGCAGCTCCTGCTTGACCGTGCAGAGCACATAGTGGCCGTTATTACCCAGCCTGACCGGCCGGCCGGCAGGGGCCAGCATATTGTTCCGCCGCCCGTAAAGGAGTGTGCGCTCAGGCACAACCTTGCGGTTTTACAGCCCGTCAACGTGCGCGATGCTGCCTTCATCGCACAGGTAAAAAAACTGGCGCCGGATCTTATTGTGGTGGTGGCATTCGGGCAGATACTGCCACGCACGCTGCTTGACATTCCGCGTTACGGCTGTGTTAACGTGCACGCATCGCTTTTGCCTTTTTACCGCGGGGCGGCGCCCATCAACTGGGTGCTCATTAACGGCGAAACCGAAACGGGAGTTACCATAATGCTTCTTGACGAAGGCATGGATACCGGCGACATCCTGCTGCAGGAAAAGCTCTCCATTGAGCCGACCGACACAGTTGCAACCTTGCACGACCGGCTTGCACACAGCGGCGCCCTGCTGCTGGGAAAAGCACTGGATCAGCTCGTGAGCACCGGCTGGTCCCCAAAGCCGCAGGATCATGCGCAAGCAACCTATGCGCCGCTGCTGAAAAAAGAAGACGGCGTGATACTATGGCACAAAAGCGCTCGCGAAATTTACAACCAGATTCGCGGCATGAACCCCTGGCCCGGATGTTTCACGTATTTACAGGGGAAACTGCTAAAGGTTTTTGCTGCCGAGATTGGGGAGTCAGAGGCACAAGGGACTCCGGGAACTATTGTAGAGGTTTCACAATCGGGTATAACCGTGGCGACAGGCAGCGGAATGCTGGTTTTGAAAGAAATTCAGCTTGAAGGAAAAAAGCGCATGCCGGCAGAAGAGTTTATAAAAGGGAAAAATATACAGTGTGGCGATGTATTGACAGCTACAAAATGAATGAACCAAAAGGTTGCTAAACTCGCGGGTACATTCTTCCTAATTATTTAGGTAAATTGTTTTCCAAAATCATTATAATCTATCTTATACATTCTGTAAATCCCGCCAATAATCCCAGCACATCCTAAAACCTAAACTGCCGATCCAGACTTCTATACTGGATGGCTTCAGAGATGTGGGGAGATTGGATATGCTCTGCGCCGTCAAGGTCGGCAATGGTGCGGGCAACTTTCAGGATGCGGGTATAGGCGCGCGCCGATAAGCCCAGTTTATTTATTGCCGTTTCGAGAAGCCGGCGCGATGCCTCGTCAATCTGGCAAAATGACTTCAGGTGGCGTGAGCCCATTTGCGCGTTGCAGTGAATTTTAGTTCGCGCCAGGCGCTGGTGCTGAATTTCCCGCGCCCGGCTGACCCGCTGCCGCACGCTCGCCGATGATTCGGCAGCGCTGTCGCGCGACAGTTCCTGAAATTTTAACGGCGGCACTTCCACATGGATGTCAATACGGTCAAGCAGCGGCCCAGATATTTTGGAGCGGTAGCGCTGGATCAGGAGCGCGGTGCAGGTGCATTCATGCTGGGGATCTGAAAAATAACCGCAGGGGCAGGGGTTCATAGCGGCCACCAGCATAAACCGCGATGGATAGGTAATGGATGTGGCCGCGCGGGAGATGGTGACCTTGCCGTCTTCAAGCGGCTGGCGCATCACTTCCAGCGCATTTTTTTTAAATTCCGGCAACTCATCAAGGAACAACACCCCGTTATGGGCGAGACTTACTTCGCCGGGACGCGGGATTGCCCCGCCCCCAGTCAATCCCGCATCAGAAATAGTGTGATGAGGAGAGCGAAACGGCCGGTTGACCAAAAGCGGAGAATCACGGTCAAGCAGCCCAGCAACACTGTGGATTTTTGTGGTTTCTATGGCTTCTTCAAAAGTGAGTCGTGGCAGTATGGTGGGAATGCGTTTTGCGAGCATGGTTTTGCCTGAACCGGGCGGACCGACCATGAGCAGGTTATGGCCGCCGGCAGCCGCTACTTCTATTGCGCGCTTGGCATGCTGCTGTCCCTTTACGTCTGAAAAATCTACGGGATATTCAAGGTCGGCACTGAACAGCTCATCAAGATTTACCTGCGCAGGTGTCAGAGCGATCCTGCCATGGCTGAACTCCACGACCTGGGATAAAGTGTCCACCCCGATAACAGCAATGCCCTCCACAATGGCAGCTTCCCGCTCATTTTCCCGGGGCAAAATAATACCCGCCATCCCCTTTTCCCTGCAGGCCACCGCAGTCGGCAAGACGCCGCGCACCGGCTTAACCCGGCCGTCAAGCGACAGCTCGCCGATAATGACATGATTATTGAGCAATTCCCGGTTCACATGATTTTCTGCCGACAAAATGCCAATGGCAATAGGCAGGTCAAAAGCCGAGCCTTCCTTTTTTATGTCAGCAGGGGCAAGATTCACTGTAATCCGTGTACCCGGAAAACCATACCCCATATTCTTAATAGCGGACTTGACCCGGTCTTTGCTCTCTTTAACCGCTCCATCCGGGAGGCCGACGGTTGAGAAATACGGAAGACCAGGGCTGATATCTACCTCAACCTCTACCAAATAGGCGTCAATGCCAAAAATTGAACTGCTGAAGATTTTGGAGAGCACCAGACGTCTCGTTTCTTTTATGGATTAATAAAAGGTTTGCTGATTAGTAGCAAATACAACGCATAAATACAATTGATATTTTGCCCCCGTGCGATCGCACAACCGGTGACGGGAAATCTCAGGCTGATAATATTTAAACAACTGGCAATTGGCCGGGACATTCAACGACAAAATCAGGACGTTCCGCAAAAATGAGCCCTGGAATTCCGGTAATCCGCGTAAAAACACCAAAACGCAATGGGTATCATGAAAAACTTTAACACAGACGCGTCTGGGGGATTTTTTGCCACAACAATGAGCTCATCCGTTGGCATCACGACCTTATCACCGTGCGTATTCTGCTGCGGGCAGGCAGCCGGTAGCGCCTTCGTCCCCGTTGCTTCATGGGGTCTGGGGAGTGCATAATATAACGGCGCCTGCCGTGTTTCTGGTGCGGACGGTTGTGTTGTGACGATAAAAAATCCCGGACGCGTCTTCATCCCCATCAATAAAATATTTTTGAGAAAGTCCTGCAACTACAATTAACTTGACGCTTATTATCACATCATTTAGTATGATTTTTTAAATCCATTTTTCAGGTTGAAGGGCAGATTATATATGAACAAGCTGACCCATTTTGATAAGTTCGGACGGTCAAGGATGGTTGATGTTACAGAAAAGAATGACACGGCGAGAGAAGCTGTGGCGCAGGCCACGGTTATTATGCAACTGGAAACGCTGCGTCGTATCGTCGACCGGCGGATTGAAAAGGGCGATGTTCTGGGCGTAGCCCAGACCGCAGGCATCATGGCAGCCAAGAAAACGTCTGATTTGATCCCCATGTGCCACCCCCTTACTATCACCGCGGTAGAGATGGAATTTTTGCCCGACCACACGACCAGCACGATTACCGTGCGGGCACGGGTTAAGGTAACGGGTAAAACCGGCGTGGAAATGGAGGCGCTGACCGCAGTGTCTGTGGCATCCCTTACCATTTATGACATGTGCAAGGCGATTGACCGAGGTATCGTTATCTCAGATATCAAGCTGTTACAAAAGAGCGGTGGCAAGAGTGGCCGCTATGAACGGCCATCTATTTAATCCTTTACATTTTGCATTGCGCATACTATTTTTATAAATATAAATGACTAATAGGCTAAAGCGGTGAACGGTTACCATGGATAAAGAGAAATTGGAATTTTTCAAAGCGCTGCTCACCAAATGGATGGACGAAATCGGCGCAGAAGCAAAAGATACGGTAGTTGAAATGACAGACGAGGATGACACGTTTCCCGACCCTACCGATCGCGCAACGCTGGAAGCAGACAGAAATTTTGTCCTGCGTATGCGCGACCGGGAACGCAAGCTGCTGCCAAAAATCAGGAAAGCTTTTGAACGTATTGAGAATGGCACGTTTGGTATCTGCGAACTTTGCGGCGGCGAAATATCTGAAGAGCGGCTTAAAGTGCGTCCCGTCACGACGCTGTGTATTGAGTGTAAGGAACAGCAGGAACGCCAGGAAAAAGCGCGAAAACTGTGATGCGAAGGCAGACACGGCCTGGTGCGTTGTTGGGGCAAAAGACGCCCGCCAGTAAGCGGCTGCTGCTGTCCTGTTTTCTAAAAGATGTTTTATACACATGGGTTATTCTCGCTTGCAGAGAAATACTGTTCCCTCGCGAAGCACTGACCATGCCCTTCCCTTTCCGCTCTCCAGTAACAAGAGGTTTAAAACAGAACAATGCGCGGCTTAGAACATATTAAATCTCGCAGAAGGGCGGCAGGATGTTTTGCGCGTGCCCGGTGCTTTAAATGCAGCAACAAAGGAAACCGTCATGCCTGAATTACGCAAAGACCCGATTGTCGGCAGATGGGTCATTATTTCAACAGAGCGCGGTAAGCGGCCCTCGGATTTGACCATAGAGCCGTCTAAAAGCCGCGGCGGATTTTGCCCCCTGTGTCCGGGCAATGAAGATAAAACACCGCCTGAAGTGTATTCTCTGCGCTCAAACAATTCGCAACCCAACAAGCCGGGGTGGTCTCTCAGGGTCGTCCCGAACAAATTCCCAGCGCTGGTTAATGAGGGCGAGCTGAATAAACGGGGCGATGGTATCTATGATCTTATGAACGGTTTTGGTGTTCATGAAGTTATCATTGAAACCCCGGTTCACGAAGCTAACGCGTCAACGCTTACCATTGCAGAATTTACGAATATCCTGCTTGCATACCGGGAACGCATGCGCGTTCTCAAGCAAGACAAACGGTTTCATTATATCTCGGTCTTCAAAAATTACGGCGAGGTTGCCGGCGCATCGCTTGAGCACCCGCACTCCCAGCTTATTGCGCTGCCGGTGGTGCCAAAACAGCCGCTGGAATCGCTGGCCGGCGCGCAGACCTACTTTAATTATAAAGAACGCTGCATTTATTGCGACATCATTCGTCAGGAGCTCTCAAGCGAAA
This sequence comes from uncultured Thermodesulfobacteriota bacterium, assembly GCA_964594075.1. Classification (GTDB taxonomy): domain Bacteria; phylum Desulfobacterota; class WTBG01; order CAIYCZ01; family CAIYCZ01; genus CAZQKW01. The sequence continues at coordinate 22,579 of CAZQKW010000044.1, forward strand.
TCCGGGTGGTGGCGCAAAACCGAGATTTTCTCGCTTTTGAACCGTTTGCACCGCGGTTTCCTTTTGAGACCTGGATTCTGCCGCTGCGTCATTATTCCGCATTCGAGGAAACCCCCGTTGATAACTTCCCGACTCTGGCAGAACTGTTCAGCTCTGTGCTTAAAAAAATCAATAATGCGCTCAGTTTTCCGCCGTTCAATTATATGCTGCATACTTCGCCCCTCGACAAAAGCGATCTTGAGTATGATCACTGGCATTTTGAGATAATACCACGGCTTACTAAAGTAGCTGGTTTTGAATGGGGGTCGGGATTCTATATCAATCCGACGCCGCCGGAAGATGCTGCCCGCTATCTACGGGAGGCGTGAGGTGCGGTATACACACCGCTGCATGATATCATTGAAGACAGGAGGTCGCCGTGAAACGCATATTAGTCGTCGATGACGAAGAAAGCATACGGCTGCTCTATCAGGAAGAGCTGCAGGATCAGGGCTACGAAGTCATACTTGCCGGCGATGCCGAAGAAGCACTTTTAAAATTTACCGAAACCAATCCCCATCTGATTATTCTTGATATCAAAATGCCGGGTCGCAGCGGTATTGATGTGCTGAAAAGCATTCGAGAACAGGCGCGCGATGTGCCGATTATCCTGAGCACTGCCTATGGCGAATACAAACAGAATTTTGAAACCTGGGCGTCTGATGCCTATGTGGTTAAATCCGCCAACCTCGAAGCCCTCATGAATAAGATCCGGGAAATTCTGTCCTGCAGGTGAAATAATTCTGCGAGCGACGGACGCCTGAGCACGACATCCCTTGATACAGCATGGCTGCAGAACAATTTGATCACCCCCTGAAAGATTCGCTATCAGAACAGGAGCTTCTGGACAGGTTATGCGCATATAACCAGCACCACATTCTTACCTGCCTTGAGTTGCTCCCCCCGGCACAACGCACTGTCTTACTGGATGACGTACGAACGATTAACCTTGAGCAACTGGCGGCACGTTACCGAACCTATCGCGCCGCTGCCGCTTTGCCGCCGGGAAAAAAAGTTTTTGATACGGCAGATATCATCGCGCCGCCGTTTGATCCCCACCTGATTGCTCTGGGCGAGGAGTATCTACGCGCCGGCAAGGTGGGCATTTTCCTGGTGGCGGGGGGGCAGGGGAGCCGTCTTGGGTTTAAGGGCCCCAAAGGCTGCTACCCTATTTCGCCCGTAAGAAACAAGAGTCTCTTCCGGTTGTTTGCCGAGGCAATAGCAGCGCGTGCGCGGCGCTATGGCACGCCGCTTCCCTGGTACATCATGACCTCCCGGGACAATGATGCCGAGACCCGGCGATTTTTTCGGCAGCACGACTTTTTTGGCCTGAACCATGAAAACATTATGTTTCTGGTGCAGGGAGAAATCCCTTCGCTTGATCTGGACGGACGGCTGTTAATCGGCAGAGATCTGCGCATTTTTAAAAATCCCGACGGGCACGGCGGATCGTTGCGCGCCCTTAAAGAATCAGGAGCCCTCCGGGATATGCGCGAACGGGGAATTGAGGAAATTTTTTATTTTCAGGTGGATAATCCGCTGGCAAAAATTGCTGATCCGCTGTTTATCGGCGCACATGTGCAGCACCAGGCAGAGATGTCAACCAAAGTGGTGCAGAAGACCGATCCGGAAGAAAAAGTAGGCATTATTGGAAAAATAAACGGAAAGATCGGCTGCATTGAATACAGCGAACTGACGCCGGCAGAAATAACTGAACGGCGCGAAGACGGAACGTTGCGTTTCAGCAGTGCCAATATCGCCATTCACATGATAAAGAGAACATTTGTCGAACACCTCACTCAGGATGAAGGATTTTCACTTCCCTACCATGTTGCGATCAAAGATATTGAGTGCCTTGCCGTGCAAGACGGGCAGCTTGTTCCCAAAACGAGAAAAGGCCTTAAATTTGAGATGTTTGTATTTGATGCGCTGGGCTTTGCCACGCGTTCCATTACCCTGCAGGTTAAACGCGAGGAGGAGTTTTCGCCGGTTAAAAATTTTGACGGCGCTGATTCGCCGCAGACGGCGCGGCAGGCGATGGTAAATCTTTTTGTCCGCTGGATAAAGCAAGCGGATGCATCGGTGCGTATCCCGGAAAACTTTATTGTTGAAATAAGCCCCCTGTTTGCTCTTGATGCAGCTGAATTTGCAGAAAAATTTGCTCCTCCCCCCGTGCTTTCTTCACCGCTCTATATCGGGTAATCCATGACCTCTCGGGATTTGATTGAAGTTGCACTCAACCTTCCCCTGTCGCAAACGTTCACCTATCGTATACCTACTGCTCTGAAAAATGCTATCGCCATAGGCATGCGAGTGCTGGTGCCGTTCGGCAGAAAAACGCTTACCGGCTTTGCGGTCGGGTTTCCCCCGGAAGCGCCCTGCGCAGAAATCAAAGACGTGTTAGATCTGCCTGACGACGAGCCGCTCTTTAGCGAACAGGATTTAACATTTTATCAGTGGGTGGCCAGTTATTACTTTTGTCCGCTTGGTCAGACTATTGCCGCGGCGCTGCCGCAGGGAATCAGCGCAACCTTTCGGCAGTTTGTTTCTCTGACCGAAAAGGGCCGCGCATGTCTTTTGCACGGGGAGGCAACGGGAGAACAGCTCAGAATTCTGCAGGCGTTGGAGCGTGATTCAGGGCTTTCAATCACCGAATTGAGACACAGAATCGGTACACGCACGCTCCCGCATCATCTCCCCAGCATGGCGAGAAACGGTCTGTTACAGATTACCAGCACCAGAGTCCGCAAAGGCTCACAGATAAAAAAAGAGAAATGGTTTGCAGCGCTTCCCACAGCTCCGGTGCAGACGCTCAAGGGAAAACAGTTGGAATTGTATCAATTCCTGAAGGTGCAGGAAGCCGCGCCGCTCAGCCGCATTCTTACGCAGTTCAAAAACGGTGCACGCCTCCTTAAAGTCCTGGAGAAAAAAAATCTCATAACCGTTACAGAAAAGGAGGTCCTGCGCCGGCCAACGCTGGAAGACGAAATTTTTCCGGAACCACTGCACACCGTAACGGCAGAACAAAAAAATATCCTGAAACGATTGCAGCAAGCAATTGAAGCGCGCGCTTTTTTCCCCTTTCTGCTGCACGGCGTTACCGGCAGTGGAAAAACCGAAATCTATCTGCAGGTGATGGCGGAACTGGTAAAGCGCGGGAGGCAGTGCCTGCTCCTGGTCCCCGAAATTGCGCTCACTGCCCAGCTCTGGGACCGGGTCTGCTCGCGGATTGATGCGCCGGTCTCACTGCTGCACAGCAGCCTCACCAGCGCCGAACGATTTGACGCTTGGCGGATGATCCGCCGCGGGGACATTAAAATTGTCATCGGCGCGCGTTCGGCAATCTTTGCTTCGTGTGCCGACCTGGGAGCCATTATTGTGGATGAAGAGCACGACCCGTCCTACAAGCAGGATGTTCATCCGCGCTATAATGCCCGCGATCTTGCGCTCATCAGGGGCACAATGGCCAATGCCCTGGTAATACTTGGCTCTGCCACGCCCTCTCTTGAGTCATACCATAATGCCGCAAACAAAAAATACAGCATCGGAGTACTTCCCGAGCGCATTGCAGACCGGCCGCTGCCGCAGATAAAGGTAATAGACCTGCGCATAACACCCTCTAATCCCCACAGCCGGCAGCCGGGCATTATTTCTGAGCCGCTCAGAGAAGCGATTTCCCGTCGTTTGCAGAACGGCGAGCAAAGCCTTTTGTTTCTTAACCGTCGCGGGTTTGCACCGGTGTTTCTCTGCCGGCAGTGCGGCTATACGTTTCGCTGTCCCAACTGTGAAGTTTCTCTTATTCATCACCAGCAGGAGAAAAAGCTGCGCTGTCATTACTGTGATTTTCTGCGACCTCTGCCGGAATGCTGTCCGGACTGCAACAGCTTCTTTCTTTCTTCCCTGGGCTGGGGAACCGAGCGTCTGGAACGGGAGGTTAGTGCGCTGTTTCCCAGCGCACGGGTAGGGCGCATGGATCGCGACAGCACCGCCACAAAAGGCGCATCAAGAAAGTTGTTAAAATCCATTGTGCAGGGAGAGCTTGATATCCTGGTGGGCACACAGATGATTGCCAAAGGCCACCACTTACCGCAGGTGACCCTGGTAGGGGTGATATGCGCAGATCATTCGCTTAACTTCCCGGACTACCGGGCGGGTGAGCGCACCTTTCAGCTTCTCACGCAGGTTGCCGGCCGGGCAGGACGAGGCGATAAGCCGGGAGAAGTCTTTATTCAAACCTATAATCCCGAGCATTACAGCATCCGATGCGCCCAGCAGCATGACTACCGGGCTTTCTTTGCCGCGGAGATGAGGCAGCGTCGGGAGCTGGGCTATCCTCCGCACACCCGTATGATAAATTTCAGGCTGGAAGGAGCGAACAAGGAGCGACTTCTGCAGTATGCGCAGGATCTGGGAGAGTCCAGTAAAAAATTTCTTGCACAGCTAAAGCTCACGGGCACGGTTAATATTCTTGGACCGGCACCGGCTCCCTGGGGAAAAATAAAAGGCAAGTACCGCTATCAAATGCTACTAAAGAGTGAAAAGCTGCAATCAGTGCGGCTCCTTGCCTCCCGCATCCTGCAGTATGCGCAGGAATCTACTGGCAGAAGCGGCATCAGCCTTTCAGTTGATGTGGATCCGGTGTTTATTCTTTGATACCGAATATAAACGGCAGAGAAAATCTTTTATCCGTAAAGCCAAAAACAGCCAACTATTCTACCCTCTTTTTTTGTTACTATGGAATAACCCATCCCTCCTTTGATTGAGCTGGTAGTTATTTTCCTCTGTTTTTGCCATAAACATCCTACCCCTGCTTTAAATCTTGACTTTTTTTAGGAAAGCGATAATTATTACAGACCACATTAAAAAGAGTTGAAGAGTTAGAGAGTTGCGGAGTTGGGGAGTAAAAAAACTCCTTAACTCATAACTCTACCACTCCCGAACTTAATAACGGCGGAGGCATGAAATGAGCAGAGAAGAACTTGAAAAGTTGACGGCGACCAAGCTGCGTGAAATCGCCCACGAGTATCCCGACATTCAGGGCGCTCACGCAATGAAAAAAGAAGAGCTTATTGTGGCGATCCTAAAAGCCCGGGGCGAGCCGGTTAAGATCACAAAGAAGAAGGCCAAGCAGATTCCTGAAATCAAAAAACACATCCGGGAGCTGAAGGCCGAGAAGGAAAAGCTCCGTGAATCAAAGGACCGAAAGAAAATAGATCAGCTGCGGCGGCAGATTAAAAAGTTAAAACGCCAGACCAGGCTTCTTGCAAGCGCTAAAGCTGAAAAGGCGGAAAAAGCCAAAGAGGAAAAGGCATCGTGAAGGCAAAAATAAGCCAGGACCTGAAAGTCGCCATGAAGGCAAAAGATGCGCTGAAGGTATCCACTTTGAGAATGATTATTGCCGAGATAGAACGGAAGGAAAAAGAGAAGGGGCAACCGGCGCAGGAGGAGGCGATCATTCAGATTCTTTATTCCATGATTAAAAAGCGCAAAGAAGCAATTGAGCTTTTTCTCAAAGGCGGACGCCAGGATCTGGCGGATAAGGAAACACAAGAGATACCACTCATTGAAGCCTATCTGCCCGCGCAATTGAGCGCAGACGAGATACGGCAGGAGGTGCTCGCGGCAATTGCCGAACTCAATGCGCGCAGCGTTAAAGAAGTTGGCAAAGTAATGGGCGTTTTATCCAAAAGGCTATCCGGCAAAGCTCAGGGAAGCACCATCAGCACAATTGTCAGGGAAGAGCTGCAGAAACGGGAAAGCGCGGGATAAATAGGCGGGGAATAGATCCGTTGCCAGTCATCGAAACGGGGGGATGACATTTTGCCTGGTCCCCCCTTATGTTTTATTAATCGTCTCAAAATAGAATTAACATCACGCTGCATATTTAGTGGTTGCA
>CAZQKW010000045.1:0-27547 GCA_964594075.1 uncultured Thermodesulfobacteriota bacterium
TATTAAGGACTCTTAAAAAGACTATTCTTTATGCACAACAAACCCAGAAGAAGCTTAATAATAAATGCACTTTATACTTGTAATAATTAATGAGATAAAATTTATATTTTTCTTCATCAAGCTTTTCGGTATTGATCAGGAGCAAAACCTTATTCAATGTCTTTTCAGCTTCTAATAATGAATTGGTTTCAAGGTATATCCGAGAAAGATCAAGCATCTGATAGATACTATTTGGATAAAGCGATATATGCTTTTTAAGCATTCTCATGTTTCGTTCATATTTTTTGTTGAAATCGCTTGGAGAAAATGGTTTGTGTATAACTTTTACTCCTGTATCTATGAATCTGTGCTGCATCTCTTTAGAAACCTGCAATTCTTCATGATACACGCCAGTAAACCTGAGCGTCGGGAGATTCCTAAACAAACGAACACTTTTCATTTCTGTCCACCCAGGATGCAGTTGAATGAGGACCCTAAAACCAATGACATCGCTTCGTTTTGTCAGCCTTTTTACTTCTTCAATACTATCTTGATCAAGAGTTTCGTCAGCATCAAGAATCAATATCCAGTTGCCGAGAGCTTTGTCTATCGCAATATTTCGCGGTATCGCAAAATTATCTTCCCATTTATGGAAATACAGATTTGCGCCAAATGATTTTGCAATAGGCACAGTATTGTCCCGGGAGCCTGTATCAACTATTATTACTTCATCTGCTACCCCCTTAACGCTTTTCAGGCAGCGTGCAAGGTTAGCTTCCTCATCTTTGACAATCATGCAAAGGCTGATTGTTTGATTTGATGCAGTCATAGTTGATGAACGTTACTTTAAACAACCCCGCACGTGAGAGAAATCAATTGGTTTTTTTCCATCAGTGCAACAAATTCTTCTGTATCCTTGCGCGCTGTGATCTCATCAACATTAAATCGTTCACATAACAGACGAACCATATCCTCGAGCGTTTTAGTGCCGTCACAATTTTCCCAGACATATGCTGCTGTCTTATTCAAATTGAAAACCTTCTCTTCATTTTCATTGGTTAAAATAATAATTGCTGTGTCATCCAGTTTTGTCCAAACAATATTTTCTTCAATCCTTTTAATATATCCTGGCGTATTATTCATTTTTTCCCTCCTCTTCGGCGTCTATCAAATTCCAAAAGGTGTTATTCTTTTGAAAATACAACTTATAATATGGCACACATTCAGATAATTTTCTGATACTGTCGATTAAATATTCCAACGGGACTTTTCTGTTTTCAGATAATAATGGCATTGGTAAAAATACTTCAGGCAGAATATTCTGGATAAATTCATCGCGTGATTTTTTTTCGATCTTATCAATATCAGCTTTGTGTAGAGAAAAAATCATTGACAACGGAACAATAGAATTTATTCGCTTTATAAGCTTGGGGTTAAATGGTACGCCTTCAACAAACGCAGATTTTTTATCGATGGAAACAATATTCATGTCGTCATGGAGCACATTAATTTTTTTAGAATAACTTGCGACTGTGCTTTTGCCACTTTCCGGCCCGCCAAAGAAAATATAGCATTTACCCTGACGTTCGATTCCTGCGCAATGTATGATTAATTCAATTTGTTCGTCGCGCCTCTCCAATGAAAGAGTGTAAAATATACGACATAGAAACCGGTCAAAAAGCCATACATAATCTCGCGATAATATAAAATCGCATATTTTTATGTCGCAAATCATGTTTTGCCGATCCCAATAACCGTGAATCAGGTTAGGACCATAGTTAAACGTCACGCCATCAATAAAATAATCGTAACGTTTTATTGATTTTAGGATTGCGACTCTGTCTGAAGGAATGACGCCAATTTTAATTGTGGCGTCGGGAAAAGCCTGCGTCAGATAATCTTCGAAGTGTAACTTAAGAAAAGCAGTTGCATCGTAATCCTGACATTCAATAGCAATATTATATTGACCAAAACGTATCTGCATTATGGTGTGTCAAGCATTAAAATACAAAACAGCACTTTCTTTGAGTTTATTAAAAAGAAAGTGCTGTTTTTATTACAAATCCTACACTACTAATAAATGGGGCTAACAGGCGGTGGTGTAATTGGCATTCCAAAACTGAATGATTTTTCAAGGTCAATCTCTTCGACTTTAGGTTTTTCGTAGCTTTCTTTCATTGTTACTCTCCCTTCTTTAGTAGTTTTAAAATAATTATGGCTGTCAGGGCAATTACGACAGCAACGCCGAAGCCAAACGATTCCTTAAGGTTAATAGCTTCGAATTTAATGACATTCATATATCACTTTTATTTTTATAGTAATTTTATGGTCTTCTGTTGGATATGTCAATAACCCAAAAGGGTTATTTTTTAAAATATTTTATATTAGTTTATCATAAAATGAGGTTAAATAAGAGCATGTTACTTTAGTCCATGAATATGATCAAAAATCCCAAATAATCATAACAAGAAACTCTTAATATTATTAATTAACTTATTATTCTCTCTGTCTGTTCGCACTGCAATCCGAAAAAAGTTCTCATTTAATCCCTTAAAACTATCGCATTTTCTGATAATAATTCCTTTCATTAGTAAATTTTCATAAAGTTCAAAAACGGTCATCGGCGCAGATTTATCAAGCCTCAACAGCAGATAATTAGCAGCGCTGGGAAATATCTTTAAATAAGGAATTGTGGCAAGTCCACTGATTAGTCTTTTTCGCGCTTTCTGAACATACAAAATGGTTTCTTTTATGAACTGCTGATCTTTAAGACTTTCAATGCTTGCGTATTGTGCCAATGCATTCATCGTCCACGGCTCCTGCTGCTCACGCAATATTGCAATATTTTTTTTAGACGAAAGGATGTATCCAGCCCGAAGTCCGGGAAGTCCAAAGAACTTGGTCATAGACCGCAATATATACAGATTTTCAAATTGTGGTATCGAATGTTTCAGGGACTGCGCTTCATTAAAATCAATAAATGTTTCATCGATAATTACCTGTGTTCCAATACGCTGGGCACATTTCAGTATATCTGTTAATGTTTCCTTGGCAGTTAATACCCCGGTGGGATTGGCGGGATTGCAGATATACAGCGCATCATAGCCCTTTTTAAGCTCCTTAAATAATTTTTTGGTATTAATGGCAAATTCATCTGCTTCATGTGCTTTAAAGTAGAATACCCTGCCGTTAACTTTTTGTATCCCCGCCTCATATTCTGAAAAAGTCGGAATAACCAGCAGCGTCTTCTTAAGTTTTAAAACACGGGGAAGTAGAAAGATAAATTCAGTAGAACCATTTCCGGCAAGAATGGAATCGTCAGAAATATTGTGATAACGGGAAATTTCGCGTATAAGATCGTACGCTTCGCGATCAGGATAATTACGTATCAACCCCTCGCAATTCCTCAGAACTTTTTTAATGCGGGGCGAAAAACCTAATGGATTGATATTCGCACTATAATCAATGATTTCCCGGGTTGTTTTTCCCCGTTCTCGGGCTATCAAATATATATTGCCACCATGAATGTTGAGAACCATATGTTATGTATCCCCGTAATCTTATTGCCAAAAGAATTTTGCTGTCATGATTTTTTTAACATGGTATGAATGGGCGCGTGCTATAATAAAAATAGAAAAAAACAAAGTGTCTCAATCAGCTTGAATCATCATTGTTTGCAGGAGGATTGCTATGGATAGAAGGAATAAACTGATTCAGGAATATAATCATGACCCCTATTTTTTAAAAGAAAAAATTACTGATCCTGCTGTATGCAGACAATGCGGCGTTGTTTATAAAAATGGAACTTTTGAATGGATTGAAAATGCTCCCGCAAATGCAGCAAAAATATCCTGTCCTGCGTGCAAAAGAATTGAGGCGCAATATGAAGGCGGCGTTCTTCATTTAGAAGGCACATTTCTCATTAAACATAAAGATGAAATTTTAAACATCATAAAAAATACTGAGAATAATGAAAGAAAATCAAGGCCATTAGAGCGCATAATTAATATAGAAGTTAAACCTGAAAATATAGAAATAAAAACCACGTATGAACATATGGCGCGGCGTCTTGGAGAGGCAGTTCATAAAGCCTGCAAGGGAAAGTTATTAATTCAGTACCCCGAGGGCGAAAAATATGTAAGAGTCTTCTGGTCAAGAAATGAATAAAATAATCACCGTTTCAGGATCGCGGAAGCATTTCTCCAGAAAATGTTCTCTTTGTCGGTATCGCTAAGAAAATCTGCATTTTTAACAGCATGAATAAGCGGTCCCATATTAAAGATCCCGTCAGAACCGAACAACACACGATGAGAGCCAAGTGCAGCCACAAGCCTGCGAAGCACTGGATCAACGACTGCACACCCCATTGCTTCTTCAAGTTGATTTAATGTTGAAATATCCACAAAAACGTTTTGTGCATACAAGCTGGCCGCTATGAGATCCTCAACCCAGGGATAGCTTCCGTGCGCCACTATCAAGGTCAACTCAGGAAAATCAACGGCTACATCGTCAATATACATCGGGTGGCAATACTTCAACCGCGTTCCCTCCGAGGGCGGTTTGATACCCATATGGATCATGACCGGTATTTTCAGGGATAAGCATTTTTCATATATGGGATACATTCGCTCATCATTCGGATAAAAACCTGCCGCCGGGTTCAGTTTTATCCCTTTTAGTCCAAATTCATTGACTGCGCGCTCAATTCGCACAAGATTTTCATGCACTCCTCTATCCGGGTGGGCTGCACTAAAACCAATAAAGCGATCCGGGTGTTCCGTCACAAAATCGGCCACTTCTTTGTCCGGCAAATTTGAGTTGCTGCGATCACCCAGGAGTCCGTAATCTTTACCCAGTATGACTGTTTTATCAACCCCCATTTCATCCATCACGCTGAGATATTCTTCAGCGGGGAGATAAAAGGGACTGCTTTTAACGGTAAGGTGGTTGTGCATGTCAATGATCATAAAACCTCCAAGAGTTAAGGAGTTTAGGAGTTGAGGAGTTGTGAGTTATTCAAATAATTCATTAGACCCTGTATCATTTTTGATGCTTCTTCAACCTTCTCATAAATGTTTTGAAAATCTTTCTGACTTATATAATTCTGATCTAATGCACTATACAAATGGCATTGCACTTCCGCTGCAAATCCATGCGCCATATTTAAGAAGTTAGCAAATTCTTTTTTACTTTTTCTGCCATAGCCTTCTGCGATATTTGCCATTATTGAAATTGAAGCTCTGCGTATCTGGTCTCGCAGATGAAAGTCCTTTGCAAAATGATTATGTTTAGTAATTTGATATATATTTGTATTCAGTTCCCTTGCCTTCTGCCAGGCCTTTATATCTTCAAATCTTTCTATTTTAGCCATTAGGCAAACTTTTAACTCCTGAACTCCTCGACTCCCCAACTCTTTAACTCTTTTACTGTATGTTCATAGGCTTTTATAAACGCCTCCCTCCCCCGCTCCAGATGGTCTGGCGTTACCTTGGGTAATACTGGCTTGAGTTCTATTATCACTGCTCCCTGCTGTTCTGCAATCTTCTTTTGTGCACAGTAATGCTCGTGCCGCTCAATGCTCATTGCCAACCGAAAAGCGCTCTGAGGTGAAAATCTTCTTGACAGAAATGAAGTGCGTTCACGGGTCAACTCATGCGAGGTAATATAATGCACAATGATTACCTGGGGATTGATATGTGTGCACAGCGCCTCAAGAGGCGCCTTATCAATCAGGCCGCCGTCTAAAAAATAATCATTATGTATCTGCGGCATTTTAAATGTCCATGGTATTGCTCCCGAAGCATACACTGCATCAACAATAGTGCCTGAGGTAAATATCTCCCGCTGTTTTTTTGAGATGTTTGCGGCAACAATTACACAGGGCTTTATTAAATCCTCAAAACATTTTACCGGAAGAAAGGTCTCCAATAATCCCTTAAAACGTTTTCCTTCCAGATATCCCAGATACCCTTTAAACAAACGACAGGCAGAAAACAATGTTTTATACCAGGGCTCGGGATCCCAGATGTGTTTTTTCTGTAATGAAAACAGGATGTCTCGCAACGAGTTTGCGGAAACTCCTGCTGCCGCAAATGCAGCTATGATTGCGCCCGAGCTTGAACCAGCATAGCCGGCAGGGTTTATGCCAAGTTCTTCCAATGCACTGTAACAACCGGCATGGGCAAAAAATCCAAAAAATCCTGAAGAAAAAACCACACCGACACTTTTATTTTTTAGGTCATTTGATGTCATTTCCTAATAAAGACCTGTTTTTTTGGGGCAACGTCCTGTCAAGTCTTCAACTTGAAATACGATTTATTTTTATGGTAGCATATTGGTAACCGTAAAATCGCTTGCAACAGTATGTTAATACCATAAATGAAGACCAATACCATTCTTTGCGTAGGCGATTCTCATACTGCAGGCTATCCAGGATATGATCCTTATTCTGGAGGAAATCTGGAATCTACCTACCAATACTGGCTTGAGCGTGAATTACAAAAGGAATACCCGCAGGCAAAGTTTCTCTGCATCAATAAAGGTCATTGTGGTGACACCTCAAGCGGCATTGTGCAGCGTTTGTGTAATGTCTTAAAAACGGGCATCTTTGATCTCGTAATCCTTTCCGGAGGCACTAATGATCTCAGCCTTGCCAATAGCGACCAGATATTCTTTAATCTCCAACGCGGGTATGCCTATTGCCTCATGAAATATAATGTTCCGGTGGTCGCCTGTGCCATTCCGCCGCTGAATTTTTCTGAATATGTCAGCACTATAAAAGCAGTAAATACTGCAATAGAAGACTATGCAAAGCAGAATCGGCAGATACTGTTTGCCGACTGGTTTAACGCATTACAGGATGAACACGGGCTCCTTGCTAATACCTATGATGCGGGAGACGGCGTTCATTTATCAGTTGCCGGTTATAAGCGTATTGGCACGCTTCTCGCTCATTCTGTAAGACGTCTTCTGCGCGGTTGAATAATACACACTTGTTAGTATTATTTTCTTATCCCAGAAAGGAGCCCCTATGGCGATTAAAGTCATTTTAGCCGATGATCACGCACTGGTGCGAGATGGTCTCAAGGCGATAATTGAAAAAAAAGGACCGGGCATCACGGTTATTGGCGAGGCAACAAACGGTAACGACATATTAAAATTATCTCAGAAACAGCCGGCTGATGTTTATCTGCTTGATATCTCAATGCCAATTCTCAACGGTATTGAAACAACATATCGTCTGTGCAAGAAAGATCCAAACGCAAAAGTTATCATCCTGAGCATGCACGATGAAAAAAAGTTTGTCGAAAAAGCGCTGCACAGCGGTGCCCGAGGTTATCTTTTAAAAGAATCAGCAACCAACGAAATAGTGCTTGCTATTCATGAGGTATATCAGGGGAAATATTATTTTACGCCCAAAATTTCTTCCTACCTGGTTGAAGATTTCCTGAAACATGACCATGATAAACCTGAAACCATCGTCTTGAGCAGTAGAGAGCGGGGCATTGTGCAGCTTTTAGCAGAGGGATTCAATAATAAGGAGATCGCAGAAAAGCTCTCCCTCTCGTTGCACACTGTGCATGTCCATAGAAATAATATTATGAAAAAGCTTCAGATACATCGCCACGCAGACCTTATAAAATATGCTATAAAAGAAGGGCTAATTCGGCTATAAGAGACTGTGCCGGGCTGCTTCAAGATGCTCCAGATAAATATCCAATATTTTGGTATTAAATCCCAGGCCTTTTTCTGTGCCATCAATTTCAAATCCATCAAGCTGGGATTTCCATGAAGCCTCTTCCACCGCAGTGCCATCACCCATAACATCGTTGACCATATGATCGCCGGCCACAAACATCAGCGGTATGAATTTAACTTTTTTTAGTCCGCTGGCGTGAATTGATGCCACGACCGTGTTCCATCCCGGCTCCCCCTCCACCACACTGATAAATACATTTCTCTTAAAGCGCCGGCGTAAGACCGTATTAATCTTATGGTAGGCTACTCCTACCGGGTGCTGCGTGCCATGCCCTACCAGCACGGTAACCCATTCCTCGGGAGAAGGAATTCTGTCGCCAAGCGCTGCGACAGTTTTTTCAATATCCGCATCGTCAGTAAGCAACGGCATACCGATTGCCGTTTTCAGCTTTGAACAGCGCGCGGCTTCGGTGATTTTTTGAAACTCAAACCCCGGTAGTATATGCAAGGATTGAATAAGTGCTTTCGTAAAACCTCGCTGTTCTACCTCGTGGAGCACATTCTCAAGGCTGCGCATTTCCCCATGACCGACAGACGCCTTTTCCCTTAAAACGCGCGAAGTAAAAGCCCACAACAATTCAGCGCCAGGATAACGAGCCTGGAAATATTTTTCAAAAAAAGCATAGGTATCGCGTGCGAGTGTTGAAGTCCCAAACGCAGTTGCAATTACCGGTATCCGTTCCATATCTGGCTCCCGTGAAGCTTAAAATATCTGTGCGGCAAATTGCTGCGCTGCCGCAGCTACGATCAGCTCTGCTTTTTGCGCTTCCTGCTGTTTGCTAATTATATTGGTATCAACCAGCGGTTGAAGCGTATCAAGGTTGTAAAGAAACACCTGCGGATGGTGCGCCAAATCAGGATCCACATCGCGGGGAACAGCCAGATCTATGATATATAACGGCCGTATGCGCTTATCGAGGACGCTGAGCACCTTTTCTTTTCTGATGATAAAATGCGGAGCCGAGGTTGCCGTTATAATAATATCAACCTCCTGCATAAAGTCGTTTAAATAATCCAGATGAAAGGCCTGGCCCCCCAACACGCGGGCAAGCGCCACAGCTTTTTCAAATGTGCGGTTGCCGATAAATGCGGTCTGAATGGAATGCTCAGCAAGATATTGTGCTATGTGGGTAATCACCTTATTTATTCCGATGAGCATCACTTTTTTACCGCCCAGTCCACAGGTTTTATTAAGGAGTTTTATCACCAGTGAAGCAAGGGAAACATTTCCCCTTGAAAGGGCGGTCTCGCGGCGCACCTTTCTCCCGATGCGAAACGCGTGTTCAAAGATTTTATGCAATTCTTTTCCCTGGCACTGCATCTCTCGGGAAAGGCGATACGCTTCCTTTACCTGAAACAGCACCTCGTTTTCTCCCAGCATTTGCGAGTCAAGTCCGGCTGCAACTCTGAACAGATGCCAGACCGCAGCAAAATCCTCTTTGATATAAACATGGTGCGATGCGCCATTAATGAACATGTGGGAGGGAGGGAAAACAGCGGGGCTCAATGGCTCGGGCTTTGGGCAGCAAAGCAGGTAATATTCTGTGCGGTTGCAGGTAAACAGAATAACACATCCCTTAATAAACGGAATTGTATTAAGCCGTTGCAACTCGGTTCGAATTTCACTCTCAGTGAGCGAACATTTTTCGCGCACGTTCAGGGGTGTCGTTTTGTGGTTAATGCCAAACAACGTCAAGGATGTCTTCATGATAGCGAATAAAAAAGATTCGCGCCCTGCCCTATTGCAGCAGCACCACGCAACCAGCATTTTTTAAAGCTGTGTTCCAATTTCTTTGGCAAAATAAGTGATAATGAGATCAGCGCCGGCACGTCTTATTGAGAGTAATGTTTCATACATGACTGCATTGGTATTGAGGTATCCTTTTTCACCCGCAGCCTTTATCATGCTATATTCTCCGCTCACCTGATATGCGGCGAGAGGAAGCGAAAATCTTTCTTTGGCTTGGGCAAGGATGTCAAGATTAGGAAGCGCGGGTTTAACCATCAGAATGTCTGCGCCTTCATCAGCGCAACGCTGCAGCGCGCGCATAGCTTCTTTGCTGTTGGCGGCATTGAGCTGGTGCGAGCGTCGGTCTCCAAATGACGGTTTTGATTGTGCGGCTTCGCGAAACGGCGCATAGAGCGACGATGCAAATTTGGCGGCATAGGCCATTATGGGCAGATTTTCAAATCCGGCCCCGTCAAGCGCAGTTCTTATTGCCGCAACTGTCCCGTCCATCATATCGGACGGCGCTACCATGTCCGCTCCTGCGCGCGCATGACTCAGCGCTATTTCCGCAAGTCGCTTAACAGTCTGATCATTATCGATAACGCCCTGTTCCACTATACCGCAATGGCCATGCGACGTATACTCACAGAGGCACACATCAGTTATGACAACGGCTTCCGGAGTTTTATTTTTGATGGCTCGCACCGTTTTCTGAATGATGCCATGGTCGTCGCTTGCTTCAGAACCACGAGCGTCTTTGAGCATCGGGACGCCAAACAGCAAAATGCCGCGAATACCGATGTCGCGCAGCTTCTGCACTTCGCCAAGCACATAGTCAATGGAAAGCTGATAGACATCCGGCATACTGCTGACAGGGGTTTTGATACCTGATCCGTGCACAACAAACAGCGGCGCGACGAGCGATTCAGTGCGCAAGACCGTCTCCTGCAACATAACTCTTAAATCCGGCTTCATTTTAAGTCTTCTCAATCGCTGCATAACTTTATTTAACTAACCCCCGAAAATGTGCTGTCGTTAGCTGCTGAACTGTTTAAATCTAAAATGGTGCTCTCATATTTATATTTTTTGGCTTGTGGTGAAAGCAGTTGCGCGCAGCGCGAGCAATGGCTGCGGCGAACACCACAACCCGCTCCATCGAGCACTTGAGCCCGAACAAACGAATCAGAAGCCAACATTTTAAAATATCTTTGGTTGGTGTTTAACAAATACCACCGGTGCGTATTCATGAATTATGATTTGTTGCCTGCCGCTGAGTGACATAATATCTGATAATAGCCTGTGCCAATGAATCAAAATCATAGCTTTCGGGAATAATGTGTGCAGAGTATCCGTGTTTGCGCAACGCAGTCTCAGTTACCGGACCGATGCATGCCAGAACCATATGGCAAAGTTCCGACAGAACGGCGGGAGGTGCGAAATCAAAAAAATTATGCACTGTTGATGAACTGGTAAAAACGACACAATCCCCTGGATATATAGATTTAAATGTTTCAGCATGCCGCAGTTCCTGCGGCGCAATGGTCTTGTAAACAGGAACTGCGCGGACATCGTTGTTGAGCTCTATGAGGCCAGATTCAAGCACATCCCGGGCTTTCTGCGCCCGCGGAATGAGAATTTTGACGCCGGAAATGTTGCGCCGCGCAAATGTTTGGACTACCCCCTCGGCGCTGAACTCATCGGGAACAAGGTCTGCCTGCAGATAATAACTGTTCAGAGTGCGCGCCGTACCGCTGCCGATAGCAGCTATCAAGCGTCCGCTGAGCGACCGAATATCCTTGCCAGCATTAATCAGGCGTTCCATAAAATACCGCACACCGTTTGAGCTGGTAAAGACGATCCACGAAAACTGCTCAAGCTGCGCTATCGCATCATCAGCGTCCTGATAACTGTCTGGCCGTGTAATCGCAATGGTCGGCATAGGGACAACTTCTGCCCCGCTGTTCTCAAGAAAATCTGCAAGGGTATCCCGTTCCTGTAATTCGCGGGTTATAATAAAGCGCTTGCCAAACAGCGGCATATGTTCATACCATTTCAAATCATGCCTCAGCCGCACGACATCGCCGACTATTAAAAGTCCCGGCGGCTGAAGTCCATATAGTTGAACAAGCTCGCAGATGGATTCCAGCGTCCCCGCAACAACTTTTTGTGTTCCCGTTGTTCCCCGTTGAATTACTGCTGCCGGGGTATCAGGTTCTCGTCCATGAACAATCAACTGTTGCACAATAAAAGAAAGAGTGCGCATACCCATGAGGAATACCAGCGTATCGGCTGCGTGCGCTATTTCCTGCCATGCAATTGCTGATCGTTCCTTGGTAAAAGCCTCATGCCCCGTAATCATAGCAACTGACGATGCATAGCGGCGGTCCGTGACCGGAATACCAGCATATGCGGGGACTGCGATAGCCGACGGAACACCCGGTATAACTTGAAATGGTATGCCCGCTCTGCTTACGAACTGAGCCTCTTCTGCGCCCCTGCCAAACAAAAAAGGGTCGCCGCCTTTAAGCCGCACGACTATATTGCCCGCCCGTGCTTTTTCAACAAGAATACCATTAATTTCCTCCTGCGTCATTGATGGTTCACCGCCCCGTTTACCAACGCAGATTTTTTCAGCATGCGCGCTGCAGCTATTCAGGAGCATATGATTTATGAGATGGTCATAGAGAACGACGTCCGCCTGAGCGAGAACTTGTGCTCCCTTAACCGTAATAAGTCCGCGGTCGCCGGGACCGGCGCCGACAAAATACACAATCCCTTTTTTTAGATTCATAGAGGTCTATGTAGTGGCGAGAAGTTGTCGTGCCAGGTTCTGGGCTATAACCTCGCACTCTTGGCTCCTGCCGGAAATTTTTCCTTCAATCACGGCATTACTTTGCTCATCAATGATTCTGCCATAAAGATGCAATTGCTCATCCCGTAATTCGCCATAAACGCCAATAGGGCGCCGGCAGCCACCCCCTAATGCAGCAAGGAATGCGCGTTCCGCAGCCACTGCACAATGGGTATACGGGTCATCGAGAACGGAGACGATGTTAATCACTCTATAATCATCCGTTCTGGTTTCAATCCCAATAGCACCCTGCCCTGCGGCGGGAAGCATAATGTCTAACGGCAAAATTTGGGCAATACACTGGGTAAAACCCATTCTTTTAAGCCCTGCTACTGCCAGAACAAGTGCATCAAATTGGCCCTCGCGCCATTTTCTGATGCGTGAATCAACATTGCCGCGCACTGCTACGCAGCGCAGGTCAGGTCTGAATGCGCGCAATTGTGTTATTCTGCGGTTGCTGCTGGTGCCGATGGTGCTTCCGCGAGGCAATGCAGCAAGCTCAACGGCGGCAATCAGTGCATCGCGCGCATCCTCCCTGTGGAGAATTGCTGCAATAGTAAGCCCCGGCGGCTGTTCAGTCGGCACATCCTTCATGGAATGGACCGCACAGTCAATCTCGCCCTCCAGCAGGGCTTCTTCAAGCTCCTTCAAAAACACACCTTTATCATCTATTGATGATATGGGAACATCCAAAAACCGATCGCCGGTGGTGGTAATCGGAATTAACTCAATATCCCAGCCGCGCGAAGTTGCGCATAATGCATCCCGCACCTGGTGCGCTTGAGTCATAGCAAGGGCACTTTTCCTGGTGCCGATTTTAAGTCTTTTATTGAAGGCCATGCTCCTGTAAAAAAGCCTGCACCATGCGACGGGCAGAATCGTAATTTCCCTTTTTAAGCAGAGGCAGCAGAGGCAGATTGAGCAGTTCATCCATGCATCTTTTTCTCTCGGCAGGGGAAAACGCATCTGCGGTATAAATGGCTTTACGCGCTGGCGTTAACAACGAAACATAATGCGCATATTCATCTCCAAACAGGATTTCCAGACACTCCCTGATTTTTCGCGATAACGCAGGAATTTTGCCATTGGTGGTTATCGCAATTGTTAAATCTCCCCGCCGTAAACTTGACGGAACGATAAAATCAGAATCTTCCGGCGAATCAACAATATTTACTAACGCGCCCGCTTTGTGCGCCTGATAGGCAATCATCCGATTGGTATCCCGATCATCAGTCGCTGCGACAACCAGAAATTTATCATCCACATCCTCTGGCCGAATCGCACGTTCTACCACAGTTATAGCATGGCGTTTAATGAAATTCCGCAGACGAGGTTTTATTTCACCGGCGACAACGGTTATGCGACCTCCCGCCGCATAAAGAGTCCTCACCTTTCGCTCTGCAATATCACCTCCCCCGACGACCAGACACGGACGATCAGCGAGTCTGAGGCAGACTACATACGGGCTAATTGTCTCTGCCATGATGCGACCTTGATTTTTTCTGTTTCATCATTTTAAATACCCGCCCCGCGGCTTCAACTGTTGTGTCTATATCGTGCGTGGTATGGGCGCAGGAGATAAATGCTGATTCAAATTGCGAAGGAGGTAAATAGACCCCGTGTCTGAGCATGCCGTGAAAAAATTCTTTGAATTGGTCAATGTTGCACGTTTTGGCATCTTCAAAACATTCGGGGAGCCTGTCGTTAAAAAACACAGTGAACATCGAACCGAATGAAGCAACCTGAACAGGTATGCCATATTTTTCTGCCATTTTCTGTATTCCGGCGCAGAGCGTATTTGCCATTGTGTGAAGGCCGTTATACACATTTTTCTTTTTTAATATCTTCAACGTCGCAAGGCCTGCGGCAATAGCAACAGGATTACCCGAAAGAGTTCCAGCCTGATACACCCCTCCCAACGGCGCAATCCGTTGCATAATGTGCCGACGTCCTCCGTAAGCACCCACCGGAAGACCGCCGCCGATGATTTTACCCAGACACGTTATATCCGGCAGGATGTTATACAGGTTCTGAACACCACCCCATGAAACTCGAAATCCGGTTATAATTTCATCAAAAATTAATACACTCTGGTATTTCTGTGTGATTTCCCGAAGGCCCTGCAGAAAGCCTTCTTTGGGAAGAATGACCCCCATGTTTCCCGCAATTGGTTCAACAATAACCGCCGCAATTTCATGCCCCCTTTTTGCGAACAGTTGTTCGCACGCCGTGAGATTATTAAACGGCAATACACGTAGTTCCTGGAGATAACTGTCAGGAACCCCTTCGCAGTTTAACACATTAAGAGTAGCCGATCCCGAGCCGGCGATGGCTAACAAACCATCCGCATGACCGTGATAACAACCGGAAAATTTAACAATTTTATTCCGTCCTGTAAACGATCGGGCTAACCGTATCGCGCTCATACACGCCTCGGTCCCTGAATTTACCATGCGCACCATCTCAATAGAAGGAAATGCTTCGGTAATTAGTTCTGCCAATGCAATCTCGCCTTCGGTAGGGGCGCCGAAGCTCGTCCCTTTAGCTGCCGCTTTTTGAACTGCGTCCACCACTGCCGAGTGGGCATGTCCCAGAATAAGCGGCCCCCATGAACAAACATAATCAATATAGGTTTTGCCATCGGCATCTTTGAGATGAGCGCCATACCCGTGGCGAATAAATGGCGGATTACCGCCGACCGCATTAAACGCGCGAACCGGGCTGTTTACCCCCCCGGGAATGATACGTTGTGCCCGTTGCAATAAACTTTTTGAACGACTACCCATGACTAACCATTATTAAGCGCTTCGTTGCAGTGAAGTGCGTCCCATTATAAATTCAAGTGCCGAAATATATAAGCGGTGTCCACCTGTGTTTCTATAAGTTTTGCCAGCATGTCATAATTTTGTTCTTTAAACGCGCGGTATGAGAAGCCATCCTGTACGGGCGCATGGTCAGCCGATGCAAGCCACCGGAGAAAATATGTCCGCAAAACATCATTTTCAAATAAGCCGTGGAGATAGGTGCCCCATACTCTACCATCAGACCGCCCCATGTCCCTGCACCCAGCATAAGCATCGTTGTTGCGCAGCAGTAATACGCTGCTGCCGGGAAGAGGAAATGATCTGCCCATGTGAATTTCATATCCTTCTGCTTCGAGCGGAAATGCAATGCCGGGCAAAGTAAACCGACCGCTGAAGCGACTGGTAATTTTATGCTGCTCCATGACCGTATATATAGGAAGCAACCCAATGCCCGATACCTCACCGCCGCGATCTTCAACGCCCAGCGGGTCTTCAATGCGCATTCCCAGCATTTGATAACCGCCACAAATACCAACAATCTTTCCCCCGCCCCTATCATATTCAAGAAGTCTTTGTATAAAACCTCTGTCGACGAGGTATTTAATGTCAAAAAAAACATTTTTACTGCCCGGCAGAATTATCGCATCATAGCGCTCAAGGCTTCGGGGGTTATTGAGATAATCTACCTGAAATCTGGTATCTGCTTCAAGCGGGTCAAAATCAGTATAATTCGACAGGTGCGGCACATGGACGACACCAATTGAGACAGAAGACTTGTTGTCTGCCGGGGGACAGCTTGTTTTTCGGGATAACGCGACCGAATCTTCGCCCGGAATATATAAATCCTTACAATGAGGCACAATGCCCAGAACAGGTGTATGCGTCTTATGTTCAATAAACGCTAATCCCTCTTTCAACAACGCGGAATCGCCGCGAAATTTATTAATAATAAAACCAATCAGCCGCTCGCGTTCGCGCTGCTCCAAAAGTTCTACTGTGCCCAGAATAGAAGCAAAGACGCCGCCCCGGTCAATATCGGCAACCAGTATAACACGCGCGTCAGCATATTCTGCCATCGCCATATTGACAATGTCGCTATCCTTTAGGTTTATTTCCACGGGGCTTCCCGCGCCTTCAATAAGCACACAGTCATATGCGCAGACCAGCCGGTCAAAACTTTCGGTTACGTATTTCCAAAACTGTTTTTTCTCGCGATAGTAAGTTTTTGCGTCCATTGTTCCGCGCACGACGCCCTGAACGATTACCTGGCTGCCAAACTCGGAAACCGGTTTAAGAAGAATGGGGTTCATATCCACATCTGGTTCAACGCCGGCAGCTTCTGCCTGGACTGCCTGCGCTCTGCCCATTTCTTTTCCATCTCTGGTGACATAGGAATTTAAGGCCATATTTTGTGCCTTAAATGGCGCGACTCTGATCCCGCGGTGTTTTAAAAGTCTGCAAAACCCTGCAGTCATAACACTTTTACCGCTTTCAGATGATGTGCCGACAAACATTAATGCCTGTGCCATAGACATGACGCCGACGTTACAGCTCTCAACATTTTAAAATTCAATGCCCTTTTGCGCCTTGACACCCTTGCGGAATGGATGTTTTATTTCCTTCATTTCAGTAACAAGATCGGCAATTTCTATAATTTTCTCGGGTGCATTGCGCCCCGTTAAAATTATATGAACCTGCGCGGGCCGATTGCGTAGAAAATCAACAACTTCGTTCTCATCCAGAAGACCGTAATGCAGGACATAATTAATTTCATCAAATATAACCATTCCATAGGTCCCGGAACGCACTGCAGCGATGCATGCGTTCCACGCTTTCCGTGCCAGCTCACGGTCTTCATCCAACGATTCTTTTTCCCAGGTAAAGCCGCTGCCCATTTGCGCTATGTCTATTTCAGGAAATCTTTTTAATGCCTCAAGCTCCCCGTATTTCCAGCTCCCTTTTAAAAACTGAATGATGCACACGCGCATTCCTGATCCTGCCGCGCGCAACGCCGCTCCCAGCGCCGCAGTCGTCTTACCCTTGCCATCGCCGGTATTAACAATTATCAATCCGTGATTCATAGCGCATATCCCCGCGACGTAATTATCCAGTTCCCGTGCCGGACAGTTTGCGAATTCCCAATAATAATCAAACAAAGCATATCTACCACGGCATCCCCCAACCGTTCCAGCGACGTCAGAGTAACACGCTGCGCGGGGCGGGATACGCTCCGGACGATCGCACAGGGCGTTTTGCCATCTCGGAATTTGCGAAAAATTTCCACCGCCATTTTAAAGGGTTCAGTGCGTTTGATGCTTTTTGGGTTATAGAGACAGGTGACAAAATCTCCTTCCGCGGCAGCATATAAACGCCGTTGAATAACCTTCCATGGTGTTAACAAATCGCTGAGAGAGACGGCGGCAAAATCATTCATTAAAGGCGCACCAATTGCTGCTGCGGCAGCTACAAATGCCGGAACCCCCGGCACCAATTCCACTCTAATGGTGCCCGCGCGCGGATCCTTACTAATCAGTTCAAGCAGCAATCCGCCCATTCCATAAATGCCTGAATCGCCGCTCGAAATAAGCGCAACGGTTTTCCCGGCTGTCGCTTCGTCAATCGCCTGCAGACAGCGCTGTTTTTCCCGGGTCATGCCGCTTGCGATCACGTTCTTGCCGGCAAGCAAAGGCTCGATAAGCTTAATATAGGTGGAATACCCAATTACTGTGTCGGCAACCTGAATGATCCTTTCAGCACGGCGCGTCATCTCACTTAGGTTGCCCGGACCTATACCGACAAGAAATAACCTGCCCTTTTTATTCCTGAGCCCGTTCACGGTAATTTTTTAGGAGTTGTGTAAATGGCATTCTGGCAACGGCAATCGTTATATTTTTAAATTTAACTTTTTTTAATAACAGGTCACCCCCCGGCGCGCCTAACATTGCCGCTGGTTCAGCGACACCCTGCACGCCAAAGACTCGCCGGGCATGAAATGATGGTCGGGATGGAATCGTTACGTTGTTCAGTTCGGTCGTTGTAAAAAACGTAAGCGGAATTGACCGGGCTTCAGCATAGGTCAGAAGCCCTGGTTCCTGTTTTTTTTTATCAATAGTGCACAACGAACAGACTGAAGATACCGGCAGATCAAGCTGCTTGCATACTGCGCTGATGGCTGCCTCTAATTCGCGGACGGCAATTCCTCTATTGCACCCTATGCCGATCACAATATCTTTGGGGTGCGCGAATAAAAACGCATCCCTGTTGGCCACCGGTAAATCCTTTCGGTGCGTGAATGCAACTCCCGCTTTACAGTGCGAGGAACAAAGCTTATCGGGAGAATCATAAAAAAAGAGGTGCGGCACACCCTGCAATTCGGGAATAGTGCTCAATTCCTGCGGATACAGACCAACTGGTTTGCCCGCAATCAAGGCCGCCTGGATGGGCGTCAGTTTCCAGCGCTCAAATCCGTCAGCGGCCAATTCCCCCACTATGAGATCAAGCGCAGGCATCTTGTTGACATCGCTTGCTGTGGTAATGACACTGTGCCCGCCGCACAGTTTGGCGAGTTTACGGGCAAGTCTGTTTGCGCCTCCCCAGTGTCCTGACAACAGGCTGATAATATGGTTACCCTGTTCATCCATAACGACAATGGCGGGGTCTTCCCATTTTGTTTTCAGGTATGGCGCGACCATACGCACAGCAATCCCCGTCGCCATAATGCAAATGATGCTCTGGTACGTTTGAAATAACAGTCCCATCTGCTGCTCAAAATGCGTGTAGCCATAAATTCTGCCATTTTTACCAGTGGCCAGTGCAGCAGGCACAAAAAGATCAGCCTCCTTGATGGCGGAAATTATCTTTTTCCCTAATACGCAGCCGGCGGCGGTCAGCGCAATCACTGCCATTCCGGTTCGCCAGGACCCGCGCGCCGGTCTAAATCCATGCGCATATTCACCGTCATAAAGACGCGACCGTCCACCAGTCGAATCCTTTAAAAAATTGCCAACCAGAATGATGGCCTGCCGCCGCAGCCGGGCGGTCTTAATTTGTGATACAATGCTGTCGAGAGTCCCGAATATTACTCTTTCATCAGGCCAACTTGCCCGGTATACAACAGCAACTGGCGTCACAGACGGATAGCCTCCCTGTTTAAGTTCATTAACGGTTTCCGCGATCATTGATGTGCTTAAAAATATAGCCATGGAGGCCTGGTGCGCTGCAAGGTGTTGCAAAGATTCACGCTCGGGAACGGGGGTATTGCCTGCCCGACGCGTAATAATCAGTGTTTGCGAACACCCCGGAAGGGTAAATTCCTTCTGTAAAGCCGCAGCGGCAGCAACAGCTGAAGTGACGCCGGGAACTACTGCGCATGGCACCTTGGCTCTTTTAAGGATATGTATCTGCTCCGCTATGGCGCCATAGATAGATGGATCGCCGCTGTGAAGCCGCGCTACTACCTGCCCCTGTCGCGCTGCACATATCATTTCGCGCGTTATCTCCTCCAAAGTCATGGACGCGCTGTCAAGAATGCGCGCATTTTTCTGTGCACCGCTTAACACCTGAGGGTTTACCAGCGAACCGGCGTAAATTATCAAATCAGCGTCGGCAATGATATTCTTGCCTTTTACGGTTATGAGTTCCGGATCGCCCGGCCCTGATCCGATAAAATAGACCTTTCCGCTGGCCAATTTACTTTTTGTGCCTGATGTGCGTGTTGATGCCATGAACGATAAACAATGGATTATCCGGCCTCAATATTTCAGGCCGGTCGTGCGGGTTCATGTAAGCCATCTGAACCAATGTCACCGAATAGTTCCACTGCCACTGCTTCAAAGACTGCACAACCTGTGTCAGTGTATCAACGGTGATACAATTAACAACCAGATTGCCATTTTTGCCGAGACGCTTCTGTGTTTCCCGCAATATTTCAGCGAGTTTGCCTCCCGAGCCGCCAATAAAAACACCCTGGGGGTCAGGCAGTGTTTTTAATATTGCCGGGGCGCTGCCCAAGACTGGATGAACACCGGCGGTCTTGAATGTGTTTATATTTTTTTTTAACTGAGAAAAACGCCGGGGGTTTTTTTCTACCGCGTAAATATCTATCCCCGGATACAAGCATGCTGCTTCAATAGAAACTGATCCACTTCCTGCGCCAATATCCCACACCACCTGGCTGCAATCGCACCCCAATCGCGAAAGCGCCAGAAGTCTGGCATCACGCTTGGTTATCATACTTCCGTCAAAGCAGAATGCTGACTCGGGTATCCCCAGGGGGATCACCTGCGGGCATTTTTTGCCCTCCGCTTCTTTTTTTACGATCATAATAGCAAGCGGCGCATAGGAGTGGTGTTGAAGACGCTCCAGTTTGTCTGACGAAATGCGCTCATCGGCTTGACCCAAGTTTTCGAACACCCAGGCTTGACACTTCTTTAAATCTTTGTTGCGCCGGAGAAGGTGCTGCGCCACCCGCGCCGGCGAATTAATCCCGTCACAGTAAATGATTATTAACGATCTCTCCGGAGGAAGCTGGTTCAGTTGCGCACGCGATCTGCCATGCAGACTGACGAATACCGCATCTTCCCAGTTCTCCCGGATGCGCGCGCATGCCGCCTGAAAAACGGTAATATTGGGCAGAATACAGACGTTTTTTTTTCCAAAGACTTTGCACACAAGCGGCGCGACGCCAAAAAAATTAGGATCGCCCGAAGCAAGAATAACGATGCATTTACCCGGGTATTTTCCCTTAATATCACGCAGCGTTTGTTCTATGTTCCGATCAAGCACGATGCGCAGCGCGGCATGGTTCGGGAAATATGCCAGATGACGCCTCCCCCCTACCAAAACATCAGCCGCCTGTATTATCTTCATCGCGTTCGGCGTAAGATCGGCTGGGGATAATCCAATGCCGACAATATTAATTGCGTGCGTCATAATATAATAAACCACCCATATAAGAAAGAAGGATGACTTCTATTTTTGCGGCATAATTGCTGACAGCCTGCGCTTGTTCCACAACCTTTTGGGTCAGCACGGGAAGCACCTGCTGCAGGCAATCATCAGGCAGAAGAGAGAAGGCGTGCCGCACCGTATGCGCCCGGGCAAGTGTCTCCCTAACCGGTGACGCACAGCCAGCGCCACCGGCAATTTGCGCAAGATAATTAAGATCAATCAGTGACCTGCGGTAATGGGTGCAGCCTGCGCCGGCGGCAATTTTAAGCAATTTGCCGGGAAATCCGGTAATAATTATGTTCTTGATATTACGCTTGACCGCTTCACGAACCGCGCATTCAAAATAATCTGCCATAAGAACAAAGGCTTCTTCAGGAATATCAGGCAGCACATGCCGGGCCTCTTTTTCGCTTGCTCTGCCAGTGCACAACACCACACAACCAATATCCATTGCCTTAACCACATCAAGGGCGCACTGGATGGATTCCTGATACGCATCAGTTGAATAGGGGATGACCAGTCCCGTAGTGCCGAGAATGGATAGACCGCCTATGATCCCAAGCCGTTCATTCAAGGTTTTGCGTGCCAGGCGCTCCCCGTCGGGTACACTGATAATCACCTCAACACCCTCGGGCGACGGCATTGCGCTCAACATGTTTGCGCGTATCATCTGCTCGGGCACTGGATTTATGGCCGGTTTTCCCGGAGGCACCGCAAGCCCGGGGCGCGTCACGATGCCAACGCCGGCGCCACCTAAAATGGTTATGCCTGGTGTTGTAACTGACTTCACCAGTGCGCGGATCAGCGCGCCATTGGTAACATCCGGATCGTCGCCAGCATCCTTTACGATCTCGCAAAGCGCCGCACTACCCATCCGTTTACCATCATGAACCGGCAGGACCGCCTGTCCGCCGTCAGGCAAGTTAACCGCAACCATCTCGGGAAAATCTCCGCAGAGCATACGTGCACCACCTTTTGCCGCAGCAGCAGCACACGTCCCCGTTGTGTATCCAGTTTTAAGTTTATGCCGATTCTTACGATTCACGATTATTGTGCTGTTTTTTCATAATAAGGAGCGAGAGGTATTCAGGGTTTCCAGACAAATTTTCCACATCAAACTGAATAGTCTCGCCGTCCATGCCGCATTTTTGAATATATATGCAATGACGGGACAGTCCTTTTTTCTGAATAACATTTAATACCTGTTCACGATTCCGATACGTCTTGAGAAAAACCGCCGTATCAGTTGCGTCAATTATTGCGCCAATGCGCTCAACCGAATCGTTGCCTGACACAATAGAAAGTATTTCATCTCCTTCGACAAGCGCCACGCCCGCCTGTGCCGCTGCAAAAGAATAGGAAGTTATGCCCGGAATTATGTGAATTTCAATATCTGGAGCAAAGCGTGCGAAATAGCGCTGCATAACGGTAAAGGTGCTGTAAACGCTTGGGTCGCCCAACGTAATAAATGCGCAATCTCCGTTTTCACGGAGCATCTTCTCAATAGATTTGTAGTTTTTCATCAACTGTTCATCAAGCATCTCCTGATCGTGATGCATGGGAAAAAGCAGAAAAGTTATGGGCTTGTTTTCCGGTATAAAATTCTTTGCTATAGTATACGCTACACTGACACCGTCAGGGCGCGAAATGGGTGCAAAAACGTGAGCTGCAGTTTTAAGAATTTCCACAGCCTTGATAGTCATCAGCCCTGGATCGCCGGGGCCTACGCCTATGCCAAAAAGTTTTCCGGCCATGTTATGCCTTTCCAGCCATATGCATTAGCGCATTAATGACGGCCACGGTGGCTGGCGTGCCTCCCTTTCTGCCCAGCATGGTGATACAAACAATCCCGGAAGAATAGAGAAGATTTTTAGATTCAGTCGCGCCGACAAAACCCACCGGCATGCCAATAACCAAATTGGGCTTAATTGCGCCCTTTTGGCAAAGGGTAATGACCTCGGCGAGAGCAGTCGGCGCATTGCCTATGGCAATGATGCCGCAGGACAAACGAGGAGCAGCTTTTTGCACAGCTAATATTGACCGGGTTGTGCCGCTCGTGCGACTGGCGTTTTTCACGTCAGGATCAGCGACATGACAGATGACGCTGCAGCCAAACTGCCGCTGCATATTATCTCTTATTGCAACGGCGAGCATTTCCGTATCGGCATAGAGGGGGG
Source organism: uncultured Thermodesulfobacteriota bacterium (assembly GCA_964594075.1). GTDB lineage: Bacteria > Desulfobacterota > WTBG01 > CAIYCZ01 > CAIYCZ01 > CAZQKW01. The sequence goes on from CAZQKW010000045.1 coordinate 23,248, forward strand.
CTCCTTTTTTTATTGCGGCAACCCCCGCCGCAATGGCATCGGGATGAAATCGTATGCTGGTCATAACATCAAAGTCGGCGGTGGCATGAATAATGCGTTTTACAATTGCCCATTGATCGGCGGAAAATGAATGCGCCCCCGCCTCGGCATCAATGATTCGCATTGACGCAGCTTCTATATCTTGCGGATTTCGGTAGTTCATTGCATTGACCAGTTTAAAGGTTTTCCTATTTTACCACGACACTGCACCAAGCAAAAGGACCAGGGCTGTGCAGGAGACTGCCCACATTAAGTGTATGCTTGCGCGAATATCATCTATGCCGAGTTCTTTTTCAGGATCACCCAGCAAGGGTTTTTCACTTGAGTATCCCCGGTACTTCACGGTTCCACCCAATTGAATACCCAGTGCGCCGGCAAACCCTGATTCTGGATAACCGGCATTGGGACTCGGATTTTTAACTCCGTCACGCACCATAATGGTGAACGCTTTTAATGCGCGCCCCGGCGAAATCACGAGACAAGCAAGCGGTATAATAATGATGCAGAGCCGTGCGGGAATAAAATTGGCAACATCATCCATTCGTGCAGAAAACCACCCGAAGTGACGATAACGTTCATCTTTGTACCCAACCATAGAATCAAGGGTATTTATAGCTTTATATGCCATTGCAAGTGGCGCACCGCCCAGAACCGCATAAAATAATGGCGCAATAATTCCATCAACACAGTTTTCGCTCACCGATTCAATCGCTGCGCGCACAACCCCTGCCTCGTTCAGTTCCAACGTGTCTCGGCCAACTATGCGCGCGACCTGTTTTCGTGCAGCAATAACATCCCCCTGTTTAAGATGCATATAGACCTTGCGCGCTTCGGAACTCAGGCATCGCGAGGACAAAGTAGTATAAATGAGCACAACCGAAGCGGCAGCGCCAAACCACCCATGTATGAGACTGCAAAACCAGATAATCGCTATAGTGCATACATATGCACCCGCCGGCACCGCAATACCGACGATCGCACCGGCAACACGTTCATTCGTCACGTTTTTACGCGCCCAAACTTCCAACAAGGAAACAAGTTTACCAATGCCTCTGACGGGATGCGGCATTTTTTCAGGATCACCGAAAACGATATCAAGTCCCCAGGCAGCAGCAATCGCCATCACGCTCATAGTATTTCACCATTTGCACCGGATGTGAAAACATGCTAATTTGGTTGCAAAGATCTCGTGCCCGTCCTGCATAAAAAATAACCGATGCATTATCACCTATGCAACAAGCTCTGAAAGCTGTCATATTTTCAATCCAGTTTTTAACCAGGATTCCCGTCAGATATGCTTGCGATCCAGCACGGGTTAATGTTCGTCTCGCCCTCATATGTTTTCCGTCCGTCGGATTTATCATCGGCTTTGCGCTATATGTGTCATGGTATTTCTTGAACTCGTTTATGCGCCTGCATGAGTTTACCGCGGCAGTCATAATCGTTGCTCTTGAAACAATAATAACTGGCGCATTTCATCTTGATGGCCTTGCTGATACCTTTGATGCCCTGTTAAGTCCCGGCACCACGGCTGAACAAAAATTGTCCATTATGAAAGACAGCCGTATTGGCGTCATGGGAGCTGTTGCACTTACCCTTTCCCTGCTGCTGAAGTCTGTGCTCATTGCGGAGATTCTTGGTCATCATCATCCCGAAGTGCTCATGTTGTATCCATTAGTCGGACGATGGACTCTGGTGTGGTTTCTCTTTATAAGTCCGTATCTGCGTGCATCAGGTATTGCGTCTATTTTAGCGCAGAACACTGACGGTAAAACCGTAAGCGGCGCATCATTATGGCTAATGCTCTGCATCGTCATATTGCCATCATTTTTACCGGCTTTCTTAGTTCTTCTTGCAATATTGCTGCTGTATCGCGCCTACGTCCATAAACAGTTAGGCGGTATAACCGGCGATGTTTTAGGCGCAGCTCTGATTATCTCCGAGGTTGTTATCCTTTTTTTACTGACAATTCTTACCCGCTGATGCGTTGTCGCCTCATGTTTGATCAGCAACCCCCGCCTGGGCAAACGTATGCATTTCTGTCAATATTTTTACACCTGCTTCCACAAGAAATATTCCCAATGCAGCACCAGTTCCCTCACCAAGCCGTAAATCAAGATTTAACAATTGATTAAGACCTATATGCTCAAGCATAACCTTATGTCCTTTTTCCACCGAAAGGTGAGAAGCGACAAGGTATTGCTTAATAACGGGCTGGAGTTCATAGGCAATTAAAGCGCCTGCTGTTGATATAAAGCCATCAATGACCACAGGAATTTTATTATATGCCGAACCAATAATAAGCCCGGCGATTCCTGCGATCTCAAAACCTCCAACTTTTGATAAAACATCAAGCGGATCTTTCGGATTTGGTTTATGCACAGTAAGAGCTTTTGTTATCGCTGCCACTTTGAGTTTAAGCATTGCATCGTTTATTCCGGTTCCCCTACTGGTTACCTCTTCCACAGGAAAACCCGATATAGCGGCTATAATGGCGCTGCTTGCCGTTGTATTGCCAATACCCATATCGCCGGTCCCGATTATATCAACGCCCTCGCGTGCTGCTTTGCAGCCTAATTCTACACCTATTTCAATGGCCTGAATGGCTTGGTCGTGTGTCATTGCCGGTTCGCAGGTCATGTTACGCGTCCCCCGGGCAACTTTTTTTATTATTAATCCTTCAAGTGGAGGAAATTCAAAATCAACACCTATATCCACGATGTTAACTTCAGCCCCGATATGGCGCGCCAATACATTTATGCCAGCGCCACCTCTTATAAAATTAAAAACCATTTGAGCGGTCACATCTTTAGGAAAAGCGCTGACCCCTTCTGCCACAACTCCATGGTCTGCCGCAAAGGTAACTATTCTCTTTTTTAATATGCGAGGTTTGGTCTGTCGGGTGATTGCGGCATATTGTTTACCCACTTCAAGTAATCGGCCAAGGCTTCCGCGCGGCATTGTAAGCTCATTAATATGCTGTTGCACCGTCTGCATAAATGCCTGATCAAGAGGGGCTATGCTTTGTAACATTGATCTAAAATCCATAATCAAGAACCTTGTTTTGCTGCGTGAAAAAAACAGAAGACTTGAATAAAAAATTTGTTAAGATATTAGACATATATGTTAGAATTTATAACATAAATATTTGAATAAACATTCTTATTTTATCTTTATTGGTATTCCCGATACCATTAAATATAACGAATCAGCGACCTCAGCAATCTGGCGGTTGAGTGTGCCCAAAAGGACTTGATATGATCGGGATAGAGCGTCAGCGGGTATAATGCCCATGCCGACTTCATTGGTTACCAGTATGAGTTGTGACTTCTTGTTTCTGCGCAGACAATGGGTTAGCTCAACTGAGTGCTGCCGAATTTCCGGTGCGCTTAAATTAAATATAGTGAGAAGATTAGACACCCACATCGTAAGACAATCTAATAGCACCACATCAAATTGTGCCGTTAACTTTTCTATTAACGAAACAAGGTCCCGGGTTTCTTCCCATGTTGACCATTTGTCAGCTCGTTCGGATTGATGTTTTTGAATCCGTTCGCGCATCTCTTCATCAAGAGCAATTGCCGTTGCAATAAACGCTCTGCTGCCGTTGATTGTTTCGCCAAATTGTTGCGCCCAGGAGCTTTTTCCACTTTTTATACCGCCAGTCACCATGGTTATCATAATGCACATGCATGTTGTTATCTGCTTTGCACTTATAGCAGGGTAACCAATTAGTTATGAGTTATGTTTACCTTTTATACATCCAATTACTGCCAGGTTGCCGTCTCTCGCAACGACCTTTTTTGCAGCCATGAGAAGAAAATTCGTCGTTGCCCCACGTGAACACAAACCCTCAAACAAATAAAGGGGTCTATTCTATATCGAGCTACTCACGATTGGTAAACAAAAAGCCCTCAGGCAATTTTTACCCTGAGGGCTGCACCCAGTTTTCTTGACCCTATATACTTTAATATGTTAGCTCCACGGCTAATATATTATAAAGGCAGGTCTTCTGACTTTCGGATCATTCTACTTTCCACGCCTTCCCGCTGTGCTTTAACAAAGCAGTGGCATTCAGTGGATTTCGTCCCCGATTACAGCGGCGGGACCATGATGGCTTCTCACCATCTTCCCTTTTAAACCATACTGGTACCTTTGTTTTTTGATTAATACCTCAACAGAAATAATGTGTCAACATATAATCTTGCAGGACTTTCCCCAAAAAACAGGGATAGAAATTGTGGAGATGGCATAAGCAGAG
>CAZQKW010000046.1:0-27146 GCA_964594075.1 uncultured Thermodesulfobacteriota bacterium
GTCGTCGTCGTGGTTTTAACCGATGTTGTCGTCGGCTGCACAGTCGTCGTGGTCGGCTTTATGGAGGATGTCGTGGTAATTATGGAGGACGTTGTTGATTTTATAGACGTTGTCGTTAGGTTCGATTTTGTGGTAGCGCTTGCTACATTAGAATAATCTGAGTATGTTTTTTTTACTTTATTTACTTGAATATACATACGGACGCGATAATAGTATGTGGTAGAAGCACTGAGACCAGTGTTGGAATATGAGGTTGCATTTGCAGCCGTCGTGTAAATTTCAGCCCAGGGACCCGAGAAGGATGGCGCTCTTTCAATTATAAACCCTGTTTCATTAGTAGAGTTATCCTTCCAGCCCAGGTTAATTTGGCTTGAAGATATTGCAGTTGCCGTAAGGTTGCTCGGAGCCGTTGGGTCGGTAATTACTGATGTTGTGGTGCTGGTAGTTGGGGCGACTGAAGACGTTGTTGTCTTAACAGAAGATGTGGTTGTTGTCGATTTTATTGAGCTTGTGGTAGTGGTTGTTTTGACAGATGTGGTTGTGATAGTAGTGGGTTGTGCCGTTGTGGTCGTCGTTGACTGAGCCGGTATCGTGATAGATTTTATCGCTGTATAATCAGAATAATAGCGTTTACCTTGAGTTTTAAAGGCGCGAACCCTATAGTAATATGTTGTTGCCCATTGCAAGTTGGAATCGGCATCGGTGTAGGTCGCAGTTGCGGTTTCATTTGCCCCTATTTCAAAAACTACGGGCGAACTCATGGAAGAAGAGAGGCTTCGTTCAATTTGAAATCCGGTTTCATCGGTAGAATTATCACTCCAAGTGAGTTTAATAGAATGGCAGCCATAGCAGGTAATGCTCAATGTAAGATTGCTTGGTGAATTTGGCGGATTAATCGCAGCGTCCGCGACTGAAAAGAACGAAAAAACCAGGAAAACTGAGACAAAACAAAGTGAGCTTTTAACTTTCATTGCCATTACAAATGCCTCCAAAAAAATTGGGATTCTTTTAGCACATTGGGTAACCGTTGTCCAATCAAGAATCCATTAAGATCGCGTTAAGGTATTGTTTATTATTTAATATTTTCAATATTATATTATTTTTAATATTAAATCAACTGAATAATATATGTTATTATTGCTATATAGGTTAATTTTGCTTTTTTCATAATTTACGATAATCAGCGAACATGACCTTATTATATTTTTATATTTTGATTATTGGTTTTTTGACTCTGGGAACTGATGGCAAACCACTAAATTGTAATTCCAATTCACAATTAGCAATATCGTTGCCAAAGCAAAAATCTATATATTGAATATTTTTAAAACATTAACACAATATATTGCGCATTATACATAAATAATTTGTGTGTGCAATATATTTTTTAATAAAAAAGAGGGGCGGGTGTAGTAATAGCGTGATGCTGTTTTTTTGACCAGTAGCTCGTGAATATATAGGGGAATTGGGAGAAGAGGGTGAATTTGAAGCTTTTGACTTGAGACGTGAAAAAAAATAAAAAAAAGAAGACGGCGGGTGAACGTTGAAGTTATATTTCCTTTCCGCTATATGGTAGTATAGAAATAATAAATAAGAAAATTATCCTGGGTTTTATTTGCAATGCGTTTATCAATTTTTCTGCGTTTACTTATTGGCTTTGTGGTCATATTTCTTCTGCAAATGGCGGTTAGCCTTTATATCGCCGTAAAATTGCGCCCTCTGGAAAAGGTTCCCGCTGCAATAAGAAAAAATGATTATAAAATAATAACCCACTGCAAAAAGTTGACAGATTTACTTATCAGCCTGGCGCGCTATGAAAAAAAATTCATTATTACACAGGATATATCGTTACTGCAATCTTACCTTGAAAATAAATCTGAATTTAACCAGTATCTGAACGAGCTGCAGTCATTGGAAATTGCTGACGATTCTAAAACGCTGCTCAATGAAATCAAACGGGTTTACTATCAGTATCAATCATTATGTGCAGAAGAAATAAACTATTTGAAATCAGCGACAGATTACCCGCAGAAGGAATATGAACAAAAGAAAGAGGATGCCTTTAACACCATTCTTGAAAATCTTAAAGCATTAACAGCCCGGACTGAACAGAACAGTTATGAGAGGATAGAGGAGCTGGGTAAGGCAGTCGCTGATACACGCGCGATGGCAATAGGCATTATTGTATTGTCGCTGGCGTGTGGTGTAGTCATATCAATTCTGGTAACGCGCGGCATCGTTAGACCGCTTTCAGCAGTGAAACATAAAGCGCACAAAGTTGCCGCCGGAGACTTGTCGGGTGATTTACATCTTGTTTCCCCCCCTGAAATTAAAGAGCTGGCAGATACCATCAATTGGATGTGCTATAATCTAAAACACATTGATAAAATAAAGACCGATTTTTTCGCCGCCATGTCCCATGAACTGCGCACGCCGCTTACTTCCATTAAAGAAGGCATAAACTTGCTGATAGACAAAACCAGCGGCGTCAGTGATAATAAACAGCAACGGCTTCTGGAGATTATGTCAGAAGAAAGTAATCGCCTGATTAATTTGATTAATTCATTTCTGGATCTGTCAAAAATGGAAGCGGGGATGATGCGGTATACTTTTTTCCCCGAAGATATTACGCCCCTAATATATAAGGCTATCAATGGCATAGAGCCATTGGCAGAAGCTAAAAATTTACGCATTGAGACGCAAATTAATGATTCGCTGCCAGTCGTAAAAATAGACAGCGAGCGTATTTTACAGGTTTTGAGGAACCTTTTGGGCAATGCGGTTAAGTTCACCAATAGCGGCGGCACTATTACCGTGCGTGCCCATGCCCGGAAGCATGGGGTGGAGGTGTCCATTACCGATACCGGGGTAGGGATAGCGAAAAACGATTTAAAACATATTTTTGATAAATTTCACCAGGCAAGCACCGCTGATGAAAACAATACTATCGGAACAGGATTAGGTCTTTCTATCGTTAAACATATCATAGATGCGCATGGAGGCACAGTGTGGGCGGAAAGCACAGTCGGCGTTGGCAGTACCTTTACGTTTGTATTGCATTCATGACGGGCGTGTATTTCTGCGGCTGCGCCCGGCAACAGGTTGTGCAACCGAAAGAAATGTCTGTGTTGCTGCCGCCACAGCCCGTAAAAAAATGCACGGAAGACCATGAATTGTTGCAGCGCAGCGAAGAATTGCTGGCGCAGGGAAATTATGCCGGGGCTCTTGAAACAAACCTGCACATTTTGTCGTTGTCTGATTCTGAATCACCGAAAGATGTGGCACTCTATAACATAGGGGTCATTCATGCGCATTATAAAAACCCAAACAGGAGTTACAAAAGGGCTATCCGGGCATTTAAAAAACTTATACATCAATACCCTTCCAGCCCGTTTATAGAAGAGTCAAAAGTGTGGGTGGAAACGCTGCAGAAAATAGAAAAGCTGGAAAGCACCAACGAAAATCTGGAATCAACCATTGAATGTTTGGAGGAAACGATAGAAAACTTGAAAAGGGTTGATACTGATATAGACCAAAAAATTAAAGAGTAAAAGGAGCACGGGTAATGCCCCTGGCAAAGATACTGGCTGTTGATGATGATAAAAATCTTCTTGAAATTATAAAGATGAGGCTTGAATCTTCGGGCTACGAAGTTATCACTGCTTCACACGAGGCAGAGGCTATTCAGGCGGTTAATCAGCATTTATTTGATTTGTCCATCGTGGACCTGCATCTTGTTCACCAGAATGGCATAACCCTGATGGAAAAGCTCCATCTCATTAATCCTGCGATGCCCACCATTATCCTCACGGCATACGGGAGTATTGAGAGCGCGGTAGAGGCGGTAAAACGGGGTGCTTACACATATGTGTGCAAGCCTTTTAATACCCCGGAACTGTTGTGCCAAATAGAACGGGCAATAAAAACCAGTAAGCGCGATGCAGAAATTAAGAAACTCAACAGCACTTTAGCCGAAAGTTACCATTTTTCACATATCGTGACCAAGAGCGAAAAAATGCTGCACATTCTTGAACAGGTGTCGCGCATTGCGCACATTGATTCCACCGTATGCATTTATGGAGAAAGCGGCACGGGTAAAGAACTTATTGCCCGTGCTATTCATATTGCCAGCCCGCGTGAAGCACATAAATTTGTCGCCATAAACTGTGCGGCTATTCCTGATACCCTGATAGAGAGCGAACTGTTTGGATATGAGAAGGGGTCTTTTACCGGAGCTTATCGCAGCGCCCGGGGATTATTTACTGAAGCTCACGAAGGCACCATCTTTCTGGATGAAATTGGCAATATGCCTCTTTCAACGCAGGCAAAATTTTTACGCGTTCTGCAGGACCGGCAATTTTATCCTATTGGTGGTAAAAAGCCCCTTGAAGTTGATGTAAGGGTCATTGTCGCAACCAATAGGGATTTAGAAGACGAAGTTAAAAAAGGCAACTTTCGCGAAGACCTTCTTTACCGTATTCACGTTATCCCTATATATCTTCCCCCATTGCGCGAGCGAAAAGAAGACATTCCCCTGCTGGTTGATCATTTTATAAAAAAATACGCCCGAGAAATGGGCAAAGCGGTTGACGGGGTGCATCCATTGGCACTCCAAAAACTTATGAACTATGATTGGCCGGGGAATGTGAGGCAGTTGGAAAATATTATAGAGTATGCCGTTGCCATGGCCCAGCATAATATCATTACAGAAGATGTGCTATTTTTGACAAAAAACGACCATCAAGTACTTGCAGCGGAATCTTTAAAAACGCTCAAGGATGCGAAGAATGCCTTTATGCGCGATTACCTGATACACCTTCTTAAAACAACCAAAGGCAATGTCAGCAAAGCTGCGGAGCTGGCGGGCCAATATCGCACCAATTTTTACAATATGCTAAAGAAATACAACCTTAATTCAGAGGATTTTAAAGAGGATTGATATTTTTTTTGCGGTACATCTGAAAGTGGAAAAAATTGACGTTTGACTACGGCAATAAAAAGTCATGCGAGAAAAGTGCATTTAAACCAGAGAAATGTTAAAGGGGTTAGAACATACGATCTAACCCCTTCGCTTCTTATTGAATTAACCCTGCTACAACCGACTTACTTCTTCAATTCCTTGTCAATTGCTGAGACAAAAAAGTCTATGGAGCGGCCCCCTTTAATGGGCTTGCCGTTAATATAGATGGACGGAACGCCACGGACGCCAATTTTTTGACCTTGATTCATGTCTTCAGTGATCATTTTTTTCAGTTCAGGATCCTTGATATCCTTTTCAAACGCAACCATATCAAGTCCCGCTTCTTTTGCATAATTCTTAATGTTCTCATCATTCAAATTTCGGTAATTTTTGAACAGCAAATCATTAAGCTCTTTGTATTTTTTTTGCCGTGCTGCAGCAAGACTTGCAAGAGCGGCACTTTCCGCCGCCTTATGAATGGAAGTCAGGGGGTAGTGTTTGATTATAAGGTTTACTTCTTTGGGATATTTTTTAAGCACCTCTTGAATGGTTGGGTAAACTTGAGCGCAGTAAGGACATTGGAAGTCAAGAAAAGCTACCATATTGACTTTTGCCTCTTTAGCCCCGATAATAGGCGATTGGCCAATATCAATGGTATATACATTTGAAATGCTGAGCACTGAAATCTTCTTGCCTGCAACATCAGTTAAGTAAACAAGATCCTGATTAGGTGTGACCGCTATTTTAGAAAACTCGGTTTCAAGGGGAATTCTATCCGTCACCGTGCCGGCTTCCAGATCATAAATTAATAAACTTTTTTTGCACAACACATAGGCTTTGCCGCCGTATAAAGAATACGCGACGTCAAGCGGTGTATCGTCAAGGGCTACGGTTTTTTGAATATCCCACTCAATTGCCGCATAGACTGTTTGATAATTGAATGATAAGCAGAGCAAACCCATTAAAGAAATGCCAACCGCAATGAGCTTGAGAAATGATTTGTGCATACGTGTTTCCTCCTAAGTAAATTAGTTTTAGATTAACGCAGAACACTCAGTCTGCAAAGCTGTGCGAAAATCTTCTTTTCGTTGATTCTCTCGGATAAAATTGTTGGACAATATACCAGCCCAGTTTTAAAAAGTAAATAAAAAATATGTAAAATCGGAAATAATTTTTAAACCAGCATCCTTTGCAATTTATGACATAAATTTACAAAAAGTGGCAGATAGAAGTTAATTTTTGAATATATTCATCCGATAGAAAAGACATCGCGTCTGGGAAATTTCAAAAATATTTCAATTAAATAGTTCGTTAGCGATATGAATAAAACGATATTTGCCATAGCAGAAAAAGAAAATCATAAAATATATGCCGCGCTTTCTATCAAGGGGGAAGGCATTGAAACCAGTTTATTTGAGGAAGGATTAGACAAGATTAAGACTTCTGAAGCAGATGTCATAATTCTTGATTGCGGGAACAAGGCTCAGAAAGGCTTGCAACTCTTATCATCACTGCGCGCCATTCGGCAGGATATCCCCATTATTTTTATTACCGATGAAAATTCAGCTAACGTTGTTATACAGGCATTTAGAATGGGAGTGCGGCAATATTTTCAAAAACCAATAAACATACTGGAACTTGAAGAGACGATCGGCGAACTGATTAGAATTAAGCGGACATCAAAAGAACGTCGAACGGCATTTTTTCAAAAACAGGTTTCATCAATGGAAGGAACCGGGAAAAGCGCCACCACGGATAAACCGATTAATTTGTTGATGGTCATTCAGCATATTGAAGATCATGTGTGCGCCAAAATAACTCTTGAGGAACTGGCACAAAAAGCGGGTATGAGCAAATATCATTTTAGCAGAGTTTTTAAGCGGTATATCGGCATGACGCCCATAAAGTTTGTGACGCTCAGAAAAATTGAAAAAGCCAAAGAACTTTTGAAACGGCATGATTTTAATGTTTCATCAGTAGCCTATCAGCTTGGTTTTAATGATGCATCTACCTTTATCAAACAATTTAAGAAGTTCACCGGGTTAACCCCCGCGAAGGTCAACAACAAACATTAAAAATATGGGAAACCGGTAAGCGCTGCAGCATCACAAAAGATTCTGCTTGGGAATTCATCAATTGATAAGAGATTCTGAAGGGAATTCAGATGAAAAACGTTTCGTCAACAGAGCTGCGAAAAAAAAGATTTCATAACGTGCTGAAAAATAATCCGCTGTTTGCCTGCCTTCCTGAAGAAGCGCTCAATGAAATGGAACACATAATAGTCCAGATGCCATTTTCGCGCAATCAGATTATCCTTACTGAACAGGACACGCCTCATTATATGTATATTATTTTTTCCGGCGAGGTTAAAGTTGTCCATATCAGCGAAGACGGCGATGAACACATTCTCGCCATTCATAAAGCCGGCGATTATTTTGGTGAAATGGCGCTGCTGGATGGAAAAACCGAACCGGCAACAGTCATTGCCATGGCAGATGAAACATGGATTGGCTTTATTGCGAAGGCAGACTTTGAGCACTATATTTTAAATAATCAAAAGATGCTGAAAGAAATTGTCAAGCTGCTGTGCCTGCGACTGCGCGAGGCATGGACAAAGCTTACCGTCATCAGATTTGGCACTGCCGAGGATAAGGTTCGGGCTGTATTAACCTTAATGAGTACCCAGAGCGGCATTCAGGACCAACGCGGCGCTATAATACCTATGAGGCTCACGCATTCAGACATCGCGGACTACGCGCTTGTTTCCCGAGAAACGGTTTCCCGCATAATGAGCAAATTAAAGAAAAGCGAAAAGATAGAAGTGCTTGATAATAAATATATCCTGCTTAAAAATTCATTTTTCAATACCAGCTCCATTTTAACCTCTTAAAAAAACATTCCTATTGACCATTAACTGGTCCCCGTTGGTTTTTTATTTCTTTTCTGCATTACCGCCCTTACCACGTCCTTCAGCAAAACAAAGGATTCAGACGCACGTATATCGGCAAAACACAACGATACGCAATTTTTTGCACAAATTACACTTTTTTGCACAAAAGTGTTCATAAATTGAAATAACGCGACTGTTAAAACGGGTAAAATATTTCTGCCACTGTGACCAAAAGCACTTTTTTTGTTGACGAACAATAATGCGTGAAAGCCTTTATTAATAAGGAATTGAAAGATGTTGCGGCAAGGCGCAATTAAACCTTCGTGCCGGCTAAAAATCAGTTGCCCTGACCAAGCAAAATTTTGGCATAAGAATTGATAAAAGCATATTCCGTATGAAAAAAAACTATGAAATATGGCCTAAAAAACAATTCAATGTAAGGGGTGAATAATGAAAGCAGCCGTTGCCTACTTGCCATCTAAGAGAGCCAAAAGCTATTCTCAAAAAAGACAAGAACTGATCGTTAAATACACGCCGCTCATTAAATACATTGCTAATCGAATTGCTATTCGTCTGCCATCGCATATAGATATTGAAGATATTGTTAATACCGGCGTGTTAGGGCTTATGGATGCCATTGAGAAATTTGATCCCAAACGCGGGGTTAAATTTGAAACATATGCCGAGTTTCGGATTAAAGGGGCGATTCTGGATGAATTGAGGGCTATGGACTGGGTGCCCCGTTCGGTGCGCAAGATTGCAACCTGGCTGGAAACAACGGGTGCAGAACTGGAAAAAAAGCTCGGGCGTCCCGCGCATGACGAAGAGCTGGCAGCTGCGATGGATATTGAGGTTGATAAGCTGCACCATTTTTTAAGTCGGGCGGGAGGCATTTCGCTGCTCAGTCTTGAAATGGTGGTTAATAAAAATGACGGCAAGCGGCCGCTGATTGACTTCCTTTCAGACAAAGATGATAAAAATCCGGTTGAATCCCTGAAACTGGAAGAAATGAGAGATATTGTTGCGGATTGCATAGAGCAGCTACCCGAAAAAGAAAAACTGGTCATTTCACTTTACTATTATGATGAACTGACCATGAAAGAAATCGGGAGTGTATTAAAACTCACCGAATCACGGGTATCCCAAATTCATACAAAAGCAGTCTTGCGGCTGAGAGGAAAACTGAAACGAATTCTTGAAGAAAATTGATATGCTGCAGGGAAGGGATGGGTAAATGGAACTATCGTGCGAGCAGAAGGATAACTTGCTGTTGATGGGAACACTCATTAAGGGTGTGGCGCATAATATCAACACCCCGCTTTCAGCGATTATGGGTTTATCAGAAATTCTTCAGTTCCGCATTCAAAAGCTCAAGAACAGCTACGGAAAACAGTTAAACGGAATTCAGGAAGAATTTGATAAAATTGAAAAAGATCTTTCAATCATTTTACAAAATTCAGAACGCGTTTCTCATATTGTAAAAAATGCCGCGCAAAAGTGTATTAATGAACAAGCTTCGGCTCAACAGCCACTTAACCTGTCGGTTCTTTTAAAAGAAGAAATACATTTTTTGGAAGCCGATATGATGTTCAAACATCGCATAGAAAAAATTTTGCATCTTAGAGAAGATCTTCCTCCCATTAATGGCGTATATTCTCATTTTTCTTATAGCTTTTATCATCTTCTTGAAAATAGTAAACGCGCCATGGAGTTGACAGAGCGCAAACAGCTTTCAGTTATTTCAGATTATGACGGTAAAAATATCGTTATTAAAATTCACGACACGGGATGCGGAATAGATATGATGAAGAGCGAACGGATGATGAATTTTTTAAACGCACCTGCAGATCATGCCGCTGCAGACATGAATGATTTTGGAGGAATTGCGGTTATAAAAAAGCTGTTGCAGCCCTATAATCCGGTGTATTGCATAACCAGTGAACCCGGCGACACCACGGTAACGGTCCTGTTGCCATTAACCTCTACGCCTGCCAATACTTTATCGTAACTCTCTTTTTTTAGCGATATTTTACGAATATTTTATTGGAACCGTAATAAATACAGCACATTAAATAATAGAATTAAAGTTTTAATTGTGCTTTAACGATACGTGTAGTAAGATTTTAACAGGTAAAATGTATCGTAAAGTACAATGCCAAAAAAAACATTACCCCCCAAATTAAAAACCCGTCCATCCTTAAAAAAAATTACTCACATTAAACGACACGTTATTTTTCACAATAATATCAAGCAGCATGAAATAGCGATGATAAAAAAAATTCTTGAACAGACCCCCGACATGAGGGAAGACAAAGTGAAGGCGATCAAGAAGGCAATCAGCACCGGAACCTATAGGGTCAACACAAAGACTATTGCAGAGCGCATGATTAAAGAATCGCTGTTTGATCTTTACGTGCAGATTGCAAACAGACGGTAGGAGCTTACCCCCACACCCCATCTATATTAGCCTGGCACTTCGGGCACTGCGTATCTTTTATATTGTTACTCAGAATACTAAATCCATATCGTTCTATCAGCAGTGCGCCGCAGGCATAGCAATAGGTATTTTCTCCCTGTTCTCCCGGAACATTGCCCACATAGACATAACGAAGTCCTGCCCGCCTGCCAATATCGCGTGCCCGCATCAGTGTGGATACAGGGGTGCGCGGCTGATCGGTAAGGTTATACGTTGGATGAAAGGCGGTAATGTGCCACGGTATTTCTACCCCCAGCGATTTAATAAAGACGGCAATCTGTTCAAGTTCCTGAACACTATCATTGTGGGTAGGGATAATAAGCGTTGTAATCTCAATCCAAATATTGAGTTCACGATACAGTTTAATCGCATCAAGCACCGGTTGTAATTTAGCGCCGCAGATTTTTTTGTAGAATCCCTCGGCAAATGATTTTAAATCAATATTGGCTGCATCAAGATAGGGGCTTATTTCGCGCAGTGGTCCCTCGGTTATGTAGCCATTTGTTACAAAAACATTTTTTAACCCTTCGGCAGCTGCTCGTTTTGCCGTATCCAAGGCGTATTCATAAAATATGGTTGGCTCAGTATAGGTATATGAAATACTTGTGCAGCCGTTGTTTTTTGCCAATGATACAATGTCTTCGGGAGAACGGTTCTTACCCACAATAACGTCGCGGTTGCGGGGCATTTGAGAAATATCATAATTTTGGCAATGTAAACATCTGAAGTTGCAGCCGGCAGTCGCAAATGAAAACGATTTTGAACCCGGCAGAAAATTAAAAAGCGGTTTTTTTTCTATGGGATCTATATGTTCTGCGATGGTATGACCATACACGAGGGTACAAAGTATGCCACCTCGGTTTTCCCGCACACCGCAGATGCCTCGTTTGCCTCGCGCAATGACGCAATGGTGGGAGCACAAATGGCATTGAACTGCTTGCTTATCAAGCTTTTCATAAAAAAGCGCTTCCTTCATAGACCAGTTCTCCTTCCCCCATCAAGCATAATGCAAGCCTATTGATAATTCAATCACGATTTTACCAGCTTGATAACTGTTTCAATATGATATGTTTGGGGGAACATATCAACGGGCTGAATTACTTCTATGCGGTAACCATGCTGTAAAAGCCGTTTAAGATCGCGGGCGAGCGTAGCAGGATGACAGGAAATATATACAATCAGATGCGGTTTAATGCGGGCAACTTCATCAATGACTTTATGCCCGCAACCCTGTCGGGAAGGATTGAGCAGAATGCTGTAAAATTCATGGGTTAAAAACTGACGCATTCGTTGCTGCACGTCATCGCAAAAAAATGTGCAGTGCGTTATACCGTTGTATTGGGCATTATAGCGAGCCTCTGCGATAGCGTGACTGTTAGCATCTATCCCTACAACATCCGAACCCTGTTGCGCACAAAACAAACTGAAATTACCGCAGCCGCAATAGAGATCAAGTATCGGTTTTTTAAAAGCGGGGCTGAGAAGATCGAGAACCAGGTTAATCAAACAAACATTTTGTTCACCATTAATTTGATAGAAAGTAAAAGGGGTTCTTATGAACGTGATGCCCTTAATAATCTCTGAAAGCACTAAAGAAGATGATGCGCATGAAAATGGCGCTGATGCGGCGCGGGCAAAGGGTTCAAAAATTGTGTGGGCTTTAATTACTGAGCCCTTTTGCGCTGCGATTAACACCTGTTCTGATTTGGTGCTCTGCATGATGCAGAGGTCTGTAGCGTTTGCAAATACTTCTGGCTGTTCTTTTAAAACACGCCAGCAGTGAGCCAGCGCCTGATTGAGCGCAGGCGCAAGAAGCCGGCAGTTGTTTACTGCTATAATCTCATGAGTACGGCGCCGGTAAAAGCCTATACGGATGGAGGGCGAAGTTGATATTTTTAGATTGGCTCGTGTCCGGTAATGAAAAACCGAAGGCGAGGGGAGCGGAAACTGGACCGGCGGATCCTCAATGCCCGCAATTCGTTTCAAACAATCATGAACAATTTCTGCTTTCAGTTGTAATTGATGACTATATTCAATATGTTGAAAGTGGCAGCCGCCGCATTCCCCCACATATAAACATGGTGGCGTTATACGATGAGGCGATGGTTGCACAATTTCACAGCAGGAAGCTTCGAGGTAGTGCTTTTTAATTTCTACAATACGGGCGCGAACTATTTCGTAAGCTATGACATCATTAATAAAACATGCCATGCTGCCTATATGGGAAAGACCTTGTCCACCGACAAGAAGTTTTTCAATATGCAAGTCCACGGTTTTATCGTCTGCTGCTGTGCTTGTTTTGGGTTTGGTTTTTTTCATGTTTATTATCCGGTCCAGTGCAACTAATTTCTTTATGTTTAACATTTTGGGACGCGTTTTAAAACATTATCCCTTGAAGGTTTCAGGCTTATGCGGTAATATAATAAAAAAAATTGGGTATAGTGGATAGAATAGCACCCGCGAGAAAGGAGATTTTCCATAATATGAAGATTAAACTTAAATTATTTGCCACTTTCAGGGAATTTCTACCTGAAAAGAATGACGGCCATTCAAGCGAGCTGGAACTGAATCCGGGAACACGCGTTGAAAATGTTATTGATACGCTTCATCTGCCAAAAGATATTCCCAAAATTATTCTCATCAATGGTATACAAAAAACATCTGAAGAAATCCTGCAGGACGGTGATACGTTGAGCATATTCCCCCCCATTGCGGGCGGATAACCAAAAGAGAAAAACAATGATCTGGTAAATACTCTCAATAAGGAAATGTAGTGGCTAAATGCATTAAGCGGCATCCTGTCATTGTGGTATCTGCAGGACGCGGTAAATTTCGGATAATGGCGGACGCACGTTTTATCGGCGATGATATCCTGGTTTCTGTGTGGGGTGGCACGAAACCTCATATCGGCTCGGTTGCGGTAGCACAACATCGACCCAGCCTTCAAGATCCGCACCGCTCAAGCGCAACCTCTTCAATTATAAATTATCTCGGACATAAAGATGACGTCGTCGCAAAATTATTTGCAGAAAAAATAGCATCAACCATGAATCGCCGCTGCATAACGACGGCAGGGATTCATATAGATAAAGCGGACGATGATGATCTGTCGCTGATACTTAAAAACTGCGATGCACTCTGTTCTCTCATGGTAACTATTCTAAAGAGAAAGAAATGAAAAAGCGGCGTGTCATTGTGGGGATAACCGGTGCGAGTGGCGCAGTGTATGGAATGGCATTGCTTGCTGCACTCAAATCAACGGGCACGGTAGAAACACATCTGGTTATGAGCGAGGCGGGAAAGGATCTGCTGCGCTTAGAATTGGGTGCCGGTTCTGTAAAAAAAGCCCAAGAATTGGCTGACAAGATATACGATAATAATGACCTTGCGGCCCCCATATCGAGCGGATCATTTATAACAGAGGGCATGGTGATCGCTCCCTGCAGTGCAAAAACATTGTCGGCTGTTGCCCATGCCTATGGTGACACCCTCATGCATCGCGCTGCTGACGTGGTTCTGAAGGAGCGCCGAAAGCTTTTGTTGCTGTTTCGCGAGACGCCTTTCCATTTGATGCACATTGAAAACATGGCTCTTGTAACCCGCATGGGAGCTATTGTTTTGCCGCCCATACCTGCATTCTATCATAAACCTGCCAGCATTGAGGATCTTGTTAATCATAGCATAGGCAAAGTCCTCGATCTGTTGTCCCTGGAACATGCATTGTTCCGGCGCTGGGGTTCTGGTGGGCGGGATTCGGTGAAATCATAATGCCAGGTAGCGCCGTTTGCTTTCAGCGATCATTTGCCACACCTCTCACGAAGTATGGTTGTTAACGAATGCCCCACACATTATGCACCCGTACTTTAACTCACGAAGTTTTTTCAGAAGTTTTATATGTTTTCTTAAATGTGTCCCAATTTTTTAAAATCTGTATTGCGGTATCAAGCGATGGATCTTCAGAATCCGCTTTTATCGCAAAGGGCGCCTTTTTACTCTCTTTGCCTTCCTTAGATTTTTCTTCCGGCGCAGGAACCTCTCCTCTGAAATGATTCATTAAATCCTTTTCCCGTATATATTGGGGCTTTTCTCCCGTTGGTGACTCAACAGGGCTCTTATCCTCAACAATTATATCTGGAGTAATACCCTTCTCCTGGATAGAACGATGATTGGGCGTATAGTATTTAGCAGTTGTCAAGCGCAAACCAGACCCATCGTTGAGCGGTATGATCGTTTGCACAGTTCCTTTACCAAAGGTCTGCGTTCCTACCACAACAGCCCTTCCATGATCCTGAAGTGCGCCGGCAACAATTTCTGAACCGCTTGCACTGCCTGCATTAACCAGCACGATGAGTGGGTAGTCTCGTCGCTCATTGTTCTTTTTTGCATAAAATTTCATGCGCTGGCTTTCAATGCGTCCCTCAGTGGAAACAATCAGACCGGAGTCAAGAAATTCATCAGAAACATTCACCGCCTGATCGAGAAGCCCTCCCGGATCGCGGCGCAGGTCGAGAACCAGACCCTTTACCGGCTGTTTGCCAGACTCAAGCTCCTTAAGGGCGTTCTTGAATTCCCTGGTCGTATCTTCCTGAAATTGGGTAATACGAATATAACCGTATTGCTCTTCTACGCGCTTGTATTTTACACTTTTTATTTTAATGATAGCTCGAATCAGGGTATATTCCTTGGGTTCTTTAAAGCCCTCATGCACAATAGTGATCTTTACCTTTGTTCCAGGTGTGCCGCGCATTTTTTTTACTGCATCCATTAAGCTCATGTCTCTGGTGAACTCATTTTCAATTTTAATTATTTTGTCACCGGGCTTGATGCCGGCGCGGTCTGCAGGAGTATCTTCTATCGGCGTCACCACTGTAAGGACTCCATCCTTGGTGGTAATCTCAAGACCAAGTCCGCCGAACGTTCCCTTAGTTTCAACCTGTAATTCCTTGTAAGTTTCCGGCGGCATAAATGCTGAATGCGGGTCGAGGTTTGCCACCATGCCCTTGATAGCGTTATAAACCAGACTCTTAAGATCAATTTCTTCAACATAGTTTTTCTGAATGATGGTGAGGACGTCAGAAAAAATTTTAAGTGCCTCGTAATTTTTATAGGTTTTAGCCAAAAGAGTTGTTTTAGTGCCATCTATGAAGAATGCACACAGCAAGGCAAAACTGATAAACAAAATAACAATTGTAATTTTTGATTTCATACGTCGCATGTCAAAGGCCTCGATTTAACTCCTCTGTTAGTTAGAATATCACACGATTATTGTTTCCGTGGTATGTTTACAATGCGCAGCAAAACATAACGGTGGCCTTAGTTTACCCCGGCGCAGACCGGTTTTGAAATTACCGTGAAAAAACATAAGGTAAGGTTTTTTAGCATGTTATATAAAACATTGCAAGCTAATTTGATTTATGCAAAACATAACTTTCCGCAAAAATTAGCCGTGAAATTCAGGCAATTCCCGGAAAATAGAAAAAAGAGATGGGTATTATGGGTAATTTTACCCACGATTCATAATTCTTGACTGGAATTTTCATTCAAAGTATAGTTAAATTTAAAAAAACAGCAGATTTTGCTTTTGCTCGATCTGGATTGCAATATGTAAAAAACAATAAGATACATTAATCGGGGAGTTAACGGGTTCATGAGTACCATTGTCTATCTTAAAAACTTTATTAAAGATAAAAATGTCGCATCTATCACGCCAACCTCTCATTTTGGCGTCCGCAAAGTCTGTGAACACATTGATTTTAAAAAGCGAAATATTATAATCGAATACGGACCGGGAAGCGGCGTATTTTCTAAATACATGCTAAAGAAAATGTCCAAGGACTCAAGGCTTATACTGATCGAATTGAATAAGAATTTCGTTGCCATTTTGCAAAATAAACTGCGAGACGCCCGGGTGCACATTTTTAACGATAGCGCTGAAAACGTATTAAATGTCCTGGAGGCGGTTGAGGAACCGGGCGCCGATTATATTATTTCGGGCATACCCTTTTCATTCATCAATCCACAGACAAAAAACAGAATTCTTTTCAATACCTATGTGGCATTAAAAAGTGGCGGCAAATTTTTAGCATATCAGCATTCCAATCATCTTAAAAACTTTTTGAAACATCATTTTGACGCGGTGAGAAGTCAGTATGAAATCCGCAATATCCCGCCGCTCTGCATTACCGAGGCGCTTAAATTGTAGAATTACAGTTTGTGACTCCCCGGAACAACATACAGCAAATAATGCTGCAAATATTCAGTCTCAAAGATATTGAGAACAACAGGATGATCAGGCGGCTGCATTCCCCGATAAATAATTGAAACCTGCATCCCGGTATTTTCCGCTGCGCTGTACAGCAGTTTTTTGAACTCTCCTTCATAAATTATTTGAGTGCATGATGAGGTTGAGAGAAGACCGCCTGACTTCAAGATTTTCATCGCCCGCACATTTAATTCCCGGTACCCTTTAAGCGCATTCTGTTTTGCTCCCCGAACTTTGGCAAATGACGGTGGGTCAATAATAATAAGGTCATATGCGTCGCCCGATTTATGGATATGATTTAAATAATCAAAGCTGTCCGCGTTGACAATATCATATCGCGAGGGATCGATGCGGTTCAATGCGAGCGTGTCTTTTAGAATTGCAAGGGCGCGTGCTGAATAGTCAATAAATCTGACCATGCGGGCGTTGCCATAGAGCGCGTGAACGCCGAAATTGCCGGTATAGGAAAAAGCATCAAGGACTTTTTTGTTGTTTGCATAGCGGGCGGTCACGGCTGCGTTGATGCGTTGGTCAAGAAAAAAACCGGTTTTTTGCCCGAGTGTATCTGCCAAAAAATGAATGCCATTGATGTCAAACGGAATGAGCTCCGGTCCTAAACCGTGAATCCATCCCGTACGGGGGATAAATTGCTCCTTTTGCGCACATTTATCATCATCTTTTTCGAAAATATCTTTGGGGTTTAGTATGCGCGTAATACCTTCAATAATGGTGTCGCGCCATTGATCCATGCCTAAGATATTTATCTGCATGACGACGTAATCTGCAAATTTATCAACAATCAATCCCGGAAGGCCGTCAGCTTCTCCATAAACGACCCTGAAAGCGTTTTCACCTTTTAGAAGCTCCATTCTATAGCGCAAGGCTTTATGAATGCGCTCGGTGAAGAAGGATGTATTAATGTGCTTATTCTTGCGGGTCAATAGGCGCACGGTTATGGCAGAATGCGGATTGTAAAAACCCCTGCCGATAAACGCATTACCCTGATGAACATTAACAATGTCGCCGGGCGCAGGAGTCCCTGAAACCGCCTCGATTTCGTTGTTATAAACCCAGGGATGGCCGTTTTTAATTCTTGCCTTAATGTTTTTTTTTAAATACACAATCATGGTTTTCTATCTCTGGTATAATAGATATAGTAAATATGTTACAGGTATATTTATTAAGATTATACCATAAAGACGGGTAAGACAAGTGCCTGATGAATGCGCCTTTACACAATATCCACATAGTGCTGGTTGAAACTCGTTCCGCCGGTAACATCGGTTCAACTGCGCGCGCCATGAAAAATATGGGGCTCAGCAATCTGTGCCTGGTTAATCCCCAATGTGAATTAAAGGCAGAAGCATTGTGGATGGCAACTAATGCCAGAGATATATTAAACCACGCACGGCAGACGTCCAGCCTGCGTGAGGCTATTGCCGGTGCCGGGTATGTTTTTGGCACGACGGCACGCAAACGGCGCATGAGAACATTCAGTTCGCCCCGGGAAATGGCACCGCGGGCATTAGCACTGGCAGGACATAATCCGGTGGCAATCGTTTTTGGCTCCGAGGATAAAGGTCTCAGCAATCAACAGCTTGAATTATGTAATGAAGTAATATCAATTCCCACTGCCCCAGATGGCACGTCTCTCAATCTGTCCCATGCGGTGATAATAATATGTTATGAGTTGCACAGCGCCATACATGATAAAATCATACATAAGTCACCCCCGCGTGCGCCCATTGATGAAGTAGAGAGAATGTATGATCATATGCGTAACGCATTGCGTGAGATTGGCTTCTTAAACAGCCAAAACCCAGAACATACCTTAGGAAGCGTTAGAAGGATTTTAAGCAGGGCGGGTCTTAGCAGTACCGATGTCAAGCTCATTCGCGGTCTTTTTAGGCAACTTCTCTGGTATATTAACAAAACAAAATAGTTGTTACCGGCACGCGATTCTCGCTGCGACTGCCTGCCCAAGGGCGATGCCGCCATCATTGGGCGGGACCTGCACATGGGTAAGGACCCGAAACCCCTTTTGTTGTAGCAGATCAACGGCGCGTGTCAGAAGGTAGAGATTTTGAAACACGCCTCCGCTCAGCGCAACCAAGTCTACTCCTTCTTCCTGTCTTATCTGCTCGCATATGTCAACAATGACGCGCGCGATGGTATTATGAAACCGGCAGCTTATAAGTCCCGGAGGCAGATTGTGTAATTTGTCATGTACGATTGCCTTAATCATCGGCTCAAAACATATCAAACGGCTCGTTTTGCCCGTGGGCGGGATTATCTGGTAGGGATAATACTCATCGTGAAAATCGGTTATTGCCATTTCCAACTCCATAGGTGCCTGGCCTTCAAAAGTCATGATATACCGCACGTCAACCAGCGCTGCAACCGCATCAAAAAGCCTGCCGCAACTTGATGTGAGCGGCGTGTTTATTGAACGTTGTATCATAGTAAGCAAAGCGCCGAGGCGGTCACGAAACTGCTGAAGAACCGGAAGACGGAGGTTCATAATATCGTCTTTAAATGTCTGATACAGGTAGCTAATCGCCATTCGATAGGGTTCTCGTGCCGCTGCATCACTTCCAGGCAGAGCAACATATGAAAAGTGAGCTTTGCGAACATACTGGGAATAGTCGCAGATAAAAAACTCACTGCCCCAGACCATGCCATCGTCGCCCCAGCCGGTGCCGTCAAATGCAACGCCGATTGCAGGTCCCGAAGAACAGTTTTCGGCAAGACAACTTATGACGTGTGCAAAATGGTGTTGAACCCCGCAAAGTTTGTAACCGTGCTGTTGTAGCGCATAGCGTGTAGATTTATAATCAGGATGGAGGTCATAGGCGATTATCTCTGGTTCGGTGCGCAATATTTTTTTTAACTGGTTAATTGAGTGATGAAAATTGCGCATTGTCTCCGGATTGTCCATGGTGCCGATATACTGGCTGAGAAATGCGTTGGTACCCTTAGTGAGACAGACAGTGTTTTTTAATTCACCACCGCAGGCAAGCACCTCAGGCCCTGTAACAAGAAGCGGAATTGCATTTGGCACAAGCCCTCGCGCCCGACGTTGAATGGACATTTTTCCCGCCATAGTCCTCAGAATAGAATCGTCTGCCCGCACATAAATATCCCGATTATGGACCAGGAAATAGTCTGCAATATGGCGAAGCCGTTCCAGTGCTTCCTCATTATCTTTGACAATGGGTTCCTCGCTGATATTTGCGCTGGTCATGACCAGTGCAATAAAATTGTTTTCAAAGATAAGATGATGAATCGGGGTATAGGGCAGCATGACGCCAAAAAATGAATTCCGGGGCGCTACTGACTCGGCAATCATGGTAGCAGATTTTTTTTTGAGAAGCAGGATCGGCTTGAGTCGCGACACTAAAATCTCTTCTTCTTCAGGCGTCATTAAACAAAGGTTTTGCACGGTTTGAAGATCGCGCGCCATGATGGCAAAAGGTTTTTCCTCGCGGTGCTTCCGCTCCCTGAGCCGCACGACAGCCTGTTCTACCGTGGCATCAACCGCGAGATGAAATCCCCCCAGGCCTTTAATCGCAACGATGCAGCCTCGTAATAGCAGTTCAATGGTTTTTTGTATCGGATCAACATCGGAAATGGCATTGCCATTAGAATCGAGCAGCATTAAGCGAGGGCCGCACTCCCAACAGCCGGTGGGCTGAGCATGAAAACGGCGATTACTCGGATCATTAAATTCGCGTTCGCAGGCGGGACACATGACGAAGGTGCCCATGGTTGTCAGGTTTCGGTCATAGGGAATATCCTTGATGATGGTAAACCGCGGTCCACAATTGGTGCAATTGATAAAAGGGTAATGATAGCGCCTGTCAGAGGGGTCAAATAGTTCTCGAAGACAGTCATTACAGACATCGGTATCCGGAGAAATAAGCGGCAGACGATCCGCAATTTCTCTGCTTTCCCGGACCGAAAAAGAGGTCTCTCCTTTTGCCGGTATTTCACTAACCGTCACTGTTTGAACGCGGGATAAAGGCGGGGCCTTGGCATGCAGCTCAGCAAGAAATCGTTTGCTGGCGGACTCTGTTCCCTCAATTTCAATTTCAACGCCTCGAGAATTGTTAAGCACCCATCCGGAAAGATTATGATCCCGTGCCAGCGAAAAAATAAAGGGGCGAAAACCCACCCCTTGCACAATTCCTTCAATCTGAAGATGAAACCGCTTTATCATAGGGTATTAATGATTGTTGTCCATTCATGCGTTAGCCAGTCGTGCCACTGTTGTAGGCCCTCACCTGTTTTGCAGGAACATTCAATAATCTCGGCCTGCGGACAGATGCGCAATAAATTGTCACGGCATTGCTTCATGTCAAATTCAACATACGGAAGGAGGTCAACTTTATTAATACAAACACAATCTGCAGCCTGAAAAATGGGGGGATATTTAAGCGGTTTTTCTTCCCCTTCTGCAACGCTGAGCATAACCACCTTGCGATGCTCTCCTAAGTCAAATGTAGCAGGACACACAAGGTTGCCGACATTTTCAATAAATAAAATGTCAGTAGCGTTCAGCGGCAGCGCCTTCAGAGACTGTTGGACCATATTGGCATCAAGGTGGCAGGCTGTGCCGGTATTTATTTGAACAACGGGCACGCCGGTTTCCGCTATGCGCCGGGCATCTAATTCGGTCTGAAGATCGCCGACACTTATTGAAAATTTTAACTTGGTGCCGAACCTTTGACAGGTCTGTATCAGCAAGGAAGTCTTTCCCGAACCAGGAGAACTGAGAAGGTTTACGGCAAGGACCTTGTTTTTGCTGAACAGGGAGCGGTTTTCAGCCGCGATTATTTCATTTTTCTTTAGAATGTTAGTGTTGAGATTGATAACTTTTTGCGACATGGTTCTAATACAAGTAAAAAATGATGAAGCCGACGCCGGCGCGTGCTCGAACGTATCCTTTATTCCACCTCTATTTCTCTGACTTTCAATTCCTTTCCGGTGAGCAGTTTCAGTTCAGTGCTATTGCACTGTGGGCAAAAAAAGGAGTAATTGTGGACCTCAAATTTGAGAAAACAGTCTTCGCACGAAGCGGTAACCGGAATGAGCCTGATACACAGTTCGGTTCCCTCCAGCAGCGTATCTTTTGCGCATATGTCATAGGCAAATGCCAAGGCATCGGGAATAACCCCGCTCATTTCCCCCACCTCAAGAAAAATTTTAAGAGCCTTGCGGTAATTGCCTTTTTTTAAAAAATCTTCAACCTGTGGAATCAGGTTTTCAATAATAGAAAATTCGTGCATGCTCTTGTTTTCAGCTATCAGCTTTAACCTAACAGATTCTGGGCAGTTGTTCACCCGCCAGCATATCCACAATCCGGCTGCCGCCGATGGTCGTTTTTAATATGACGGTGCCGGGCACATCTTCTGTAACCATACCAATGATTGCGGCATCAGCGCCATAGCGGTTTCGACGCATTATGGAGAGAATTTTTTCGGCGCGATCAGGATCAACAATTGCTATCAACTTGCCTTCGTTGGCAATATAGAGCGGATCAAGCCCCAATATCTCACAGGCGCTGGCAACGTGCGGTTTTATGGGAATTTTTGTTTCATAAATGGTAATGCCCAGGTGCGACTGGGAACAAATTTCATTTAAGATAGTGGCAATTCCGCCTCTCGTCGGGTCTCTCATAAAGCGGATCGCTGCTGCTTCCTGCATCATGTCTGCAACCATACCATGCAACGGCGCGGAGTCACTGGTGACTTGAGACTCGAATTGAAGCCCTTCACGTTCAAGCATAATGGCGATACCATGGTCGCCAATGCTGCCGCTTAACACAATTGCATCTCCAGGACGGATGTTTTTTATTGAGAGACGTGCACCGGCATGGAGTTGTGCAATGCCAGCGGTGTTAATAAAAATTTTGTCAACACTGCCGTGCTCTACCACCTTGGTATCTCCAGTTACGATCATCACGTCTGCATCTGCGGCAGCCTCTGCAATAGATTGAGTTATGACGGTAAGCTGCTCTAAGGGGAACCCCTCTTCCAGAATCAAAGAAAGGCTTAAATAAAGCGGTTTGCCGCCACAGACAGCCAGATCATTTATTGTTCCATGGACAGCCAGTTTTCCAATGTCGCCGCCGGGGAAAAAGATTGGATCCACCACATATGAATCCGTCGTAAAGAGAATTTTGTCGCCGCTTACTGAAAGCAGCGCTGCATCGGTCAGATCAGATAAAATCACATTTTTGAAATGTGCAACGAACAAGCTGTCTATAAGCTGATGTGTCGCTTTACCGCCGCTGCCGTGAGCAAGCAGGATAACCTTAGAATGCATCTAAAATCTCCAAAAAATGCTTAGACCACTGTCTTCACATAATGCGTGGCAGCAAGAAGATTGTGATTAAGCATTTCCATATTTATAGTGTGCAGCGCAGGTCCCTTCCTGAGAAACCATACATGGACCAACAGGATTGGTTGGCGTGCAGATGGTTCGAAACAGGCTGCAGGTTTCTGGCTCGATCTTGCCCTTGATTACTTCTCCGCACAAGCAGCCGGGAAATTCCCGCTCTTCCTCCGGCTTGACCGTTACGACAGTTTCTGCATTGTAGCAGGCATAGGCATCAGCCAGCGCGAGACCGCTGTTGGGAATTATGCCAAACCCTCTCCAGCGGGTATCAGCATTGATGAAAACTTCTCCGACAAGTTTGCGGGCCGTCGTGTTGCCCTGTTGTTTTACCACCCGTGAATACTGGGTCTCTACCTGCGGTGAGTTATGCAAGAGCTGCAACAGCAGCATAGAAATTCCCTGCAAAATATCCAACGGCTCGAAGCCTGTGATAACGCAGGGCTTGGCGTAGTCTCGAACCAGAAATTCGTAGGCCTCGGCCCCAATTATGGCGCTTACGTGGGCAGGACAGATAAATCCATCTATGTGAAGTTCCGGATCTTCAACCAGCAGCCGCATAGCAGGAGGAATCCGCTTATGGGCACTACTGATGTAAAAGTTAGCAACATTCCTGTGCTGCGCTTCAATGATGGTGGCCGCAATGGTCGGAGCTGTTGTCTCAAAACCAACGGCAAGAAAGATAATTTTTTTTGTCGGATTTTTCTGGGCTATGGCAAGAACATCAAGGGGCGAATAAACAGTTCTGATGTCAGCACCCGCTGCGCGTTCTTTAACAAGAGACGTTGACGAGCCAGGAACATTGAGCATATCGCCGAAGGTGGTTATAATAACGTCCCCCTGCCGCGAAAGCGCAACTGCATGATCAAGGTAGCTATTTGGTGTTACGCAAACCGGGCAGCCGGGACCTGAAAGAAGTTTAATCGAAGGTGGGAGAACAGATTTTATGCCGTGTCGATAGATCGCCATGGTATGCGTGCCGCACACTTCCATGAGAGATACCGGTCTGCCAATAAGTGCTGAGGTGCGGTGTATTTTTTTTATCAGCTCCTGGGCAATGTCGACATTTCTGAACTCGTCAATGAACTTCATCTTCATCCTGTAGACGGGCAATGTGCTGCATCAGGTCAAGCGTTTCCTTTGCCTCCTGTTCATCAATTTTCTCAATGGCAAAACCGGCATGCACCAGCACATAATCTCCAACCTGCGCATTTTCCAGCAGGCGCAGGTTGATTTCTCTACTCACACCCTCCGCTTCAACGGTAGCGCTGAACCCATCTGTGGCAACGATTTTCATTGGGATTGCAAGACACATACTTTAGTTCCCTTATATTAAGACCATAAAATATACATACCATATTTCCGTTTCGGTTTCAAAGGGTGCTGCGGAGGTCAGTTTGCAACCATCAGCCCTGCTGGGTTAGTTGGAAAAATAGAAATGCTGTGCATTAAGCCCCAAAATGTCCTGTTTCTCGTTTTCACTGAGAAACGGCACTGCCTTGGCAATCTTTACTGACATGCCAATTGGTGCAAACGGGTAGTCAGTGCCAAAAAAAATTTTGTTATGCCCGTGTTTCTTTATTATTTTTTTTGCCAGCTCGGGAACAATATTTTCATAGGTAAGTGATGTTTCCATAAAGACATTTTCAATTCCTGCAAGCAGTTGATACACTGAATCCCACATATTAAGACCGCCAAGGTGGGCGGCAATAATTTTCAATTCCGGGAAATCTTTTGCCACCTGAACGATCATATGCGGCTTTGAGCGGTTATGGGGAGCTGGTTGTGGTTCGCCCCCCACATGAAACATAACAGCCATGCGCTTTTTAGCAAGTGCTTCATAAAGCGGGTAGGTTACCAATTTTTCATCAACAGTAAAGGCTTGGACATCCGGCTGCAGTTTAACCCCGTTTATATTATGATCTTTAAGCCGGTCAATTTCCTCAGAGAAATTTTTAAGCCCTGGGTGAAGAGTTCCAAACTTGATGAAACGTTCTTCTTTAAGCCGTATGAGCCAGGAGTTGGTTTCCTTTACCGAGGCAGGAGTTGGTGAAACCATGTGCACCACAGCGTGGCGTATTTCATATTGGTCCATCTGGGAAATAAGATCTGCGGCAGTTCCGCAGCCATAGGTTTTAATTTTGAAATTGCGCGCGGTGGTTGCCAATATCTGCCGGGCGATCTCATCAGGAAAAATATGGGTATGGGCGTCAATGATGAGCATGAAAACTGATAACAGTCCTCAGACAGCAGAGAAAAAAGAACGTCTCATTACCATACACGCCTTCGCTTCCGCAACGAGGTTGTGTCATAATGAGGAAGATACCATGTTGGTCTTTCTGGACGACGTGAAGAATCTCATAGAATCTATGAGTTAGAAAACAGCGATTCTTTGGCATACGCCGCAGAATGCCCTTGCGAAACAATTGCGGAGACGGCAGTCAATAAAGTTTTCCATATAATGAATTTCTGCTTTTGCGAGAACGACATTTTAGCGGAACCCAAAAGACTTCGGTGGTGCTTTTACTCTGAATGTTGGCTGCCGACCTCCGAGTTCTGAATTTTTGCGTTACGTTGCATTACGCCGCACTTTCCTTATCATCAAAACTGTATTTAACATCCTGGTAGTCGCGCCGGAAGCGATTAACCTCTTCCTTAACCGATTTGTTATCAATAATACATTCTTTCATGAGCTGGGCTATTTTTTCCATTTCATCCTTTCTCATTCCGAAACGGGTCATTTCCTGAACGCCAATGCGGATTCCATCGGGATGGTCGTGATTGCTCAGCGGCTCATGGGGAAGCATATTCATATTGAGTATTATGTCATTAATTTCAAGTGAACGGGATACTTTTTCTCCGCCGCCGAATTTTTTGACATTGACCGCAACTTGGTGACTTTCCGTAAAGCCGAATTCCTTGGCTTCAACGGCAAAGCCATAACGGTCCAGCGCACCAGCAAGAGCCTTGGCATTGGCAATAACCTCAGCGGCATAATCCTGCCCAAATTCCATGAACTCATAGGTGCACAGGGCAAGTTGCGCCAAGGTATCTAAATGATGATTGCTGGACGAACCCGGAAAAGCTCCGCGATCTATTTTCCGCCAATTGTCCGCATCCATATTGCTCAGAATAATACCGCGCTGCGAACCGAAAAATGTCTTGTGTGTGCTTGCCGTTATCAAACAAGCGCCTTCCCGCAGAGGATCCTGAAACCGTTTTCCTGCAATGAGCCCGAGCACATGCGCCCCATCATAGATGATTTTTATGTTGTTTTCATTGCAGATGTCACTCAGTTCCTGCACCGGCTCAGGAAACAGAAAAAGACTTTTTCCTAAAACAATAAGTTTGGGTTTTGCGGAATGTATCAGGAATTTGGTTTTTTCTATATCTATGTGATAACCGTCTGCGGTCAAAGGGAAGTCAATGAGGTTTTGCGTGAATTTTCCCAGCGAACCAAGACGATGATGGCTGATATGACCGCCGCTGGGGGTGGAATTCACCATCACGACATCCTCTCTTTTTACAAACTTGCTGAATACTGCTTCATTTGCGTTGGTGCCACTGATTGGCCGCACCTCGGTATGGTTGCAGTTAAATAAAATTTTCAGCGTGGCTTTAAGCTGACTCTCAATGTCGTCAATATAACTGGTGCCACGGTAGTAACGCTCACCGGGATGTCCCTCTGCATAGCGATGAACAAAATCAGAGCCTGCCATGGAACGTGCGCGGTTGCTCATAACATTTTCGCTGGCAATGAGATTTATGGTTCTTAATCGCCACTCGTTCTGCTTTTTTATCAGTGACACCGTTTCATTAAAGGCCTGTTCATACATGCTATGCCAACCTCCCTTTTTGAATACACATTGAATGAGATGCTATTGCATCACCGGTTATTTTAGAAACATTATTCATAGCATAAATCAATCTGATTTGAAAACCTATTTTCGGATTGTGCGTGTTATTTAAACGTATTGACCATTAAAATAATTTGAATTTAGTTTTAAACTATGTTAACCGTTATGTAACTTTTATAATAATTTTAATTTGTATTAAGCATACCACACCACGACGTGGAAATCGCCACTAAGGGTGCATTAAAATCCAAATTATTAACCGTCTCAAAATTATATTGACATAATCATATGGATTGTTATATAGT
>CAZQKW010000047.1:0-27127 GCA_964594075.1 uncultured Thermodesulfobacteriota bacterium
TGCAACCACTAAATATGCAGCGTGATGTTAATTCTATTTTGAGACGATTAATAATGGGTTGAATTGCCACGCTGGTGCTACCGGTGAGATTCTTCACTTCGTTCAGAATGACACTTTTTCAACACCCGGTTAGAATAGTCAATTTTAAAGCACCTTGACTGTTAACTCTTTGCCAGCACCTTCTGCAAATACTGGCCGGTATATGAATTTTCGACGCGCGCCACTTCCTCGGGCGAACCGCAGGCAACCAGATACCCGCCCCGATCGCCCCCTTCCGGTCCAAGGTCAATAATGTAGTCCGCGGTTTTGATGACTTCCATATTGTGTTCAATGACCATAACCGTGTTGCCCCGGTCAACCAGGCTGTTGAGCACTTCAAGAAGTTTTTCAATATCAGCAAAGTGCAGGCCGGTGGTTGGTTCATCAAGGATATACACTGTCTTGCCGGTTCCCCGTTTGCTCAGCTCGCGGGAAAGCTTTACCCGCTGCGCCTCGCCGCCGGAGAGGGTTGTTGCCTGCTGGCCAAGCCTCAGGTAGTCAAGGCCCACCGCGCAGAGGGTCTGCAGTTTTGTGTGGATAGCGGGGATGTTGCCGAAGAATTCAAGAGCCTGCTGAACAGTCATATCCAGCACGTCAGCAATGCTTTTCCCGCGATAGTGCACTTCAAGGGTTTCGCGGTTGTAGCGTTTTCCCCGGCACACATCACAGGTTACATACAGGTCGGGAAGAAAATGCATTTCAATCTTTACCACCCCGTCTCCCTGGCAGGCCTCGCAGCGGCCGCCCCGCACATTAAAGCTGTAGCGCCCTGCTTTGTAACCGCGGATTCGCGATTCGGGAAGCATGGCAAAGAGATCGCGGATATCGGTAAACAGGCCGGTATAGGTGGCAGGGTTTGAGCGCGGCGTTCTCCCAATGGGCGACTGGTCTATATTGATCACTTTGTCAATAAACTCAACTCCGGTAATACCAGCATGCTTTCCCACGCGCTCTTGACGGTGATACAGGCGTTGCGCAAGAGCAGCATACAGGGTGTCAAGGAGAAGCGAGCTTTTGCCGGAACCGGATACGCCCGTGATGCAAATAAACAGGCCGAGGGGAAAGGTAACGTCAATGTGCTTCAAGTTATTTTCTGCCGCCGCTTTGATCACCAGCGCCTTTTTGCCAGCTTTTCTTCTGCGACGCGGCACCGGGATTGAGGCGTGGCCCGACAAATATTGACCAGTGAGCGATTTCTTGTTGTTTATGATTGCTTCCGGTGCACCGGTGGCGACGATTTCGCCCCCCGCCGCACCAGCACCCGGCCCCATATCCACGACGAAGTCGGCGGCCTTGATGGTGAGTTCATCATGCTCAACGACAATGACCGTGTTGCCCCGATCGCGCAGCCGCTGCAGCGTTGCAATAAGCCGCGTCGTATCGCGGGCATGCAGGCCAATGCTGGGCTCATCAAGCACGTATAGAACGCCGCACAGCCCGGAGCCAATCTGTGTTGCCAACCGAATGCGTTGCGATTCACCTCCTGAAAGGGTGGCTGCAGTGCGGTCAAGTGTGAGATATTCAACGCCCACGTGAGCAAGAAACGACAGGCGTTCGCGAATTTCTTTTATCAGGGGCGCGGCGATGGTGTGTTTCTGGCCGTTCAATTGCAACTGCGCCAGGAACGCAAGCGCTTCCTCTACGGTCATGGTCACAAAATCATGAATTGATTTGCCGTGAACCTTTATGTGCAGGCTTTCCCTGCGCAGGCGCTTTCCTTGGCATTCAGGGCAGGGGAGCTGATTCATGTAGCATTCTATTTCCTCGCGAATCGCATCAGAATTTGTTTCGCGGTAACGGCGCTCAAGATTGCCGATAACGCCCTCAAATACCTTTTTAAACTGGTACTGGCGTTCCCCGTCTTCATAGGTAAACAGGATTTTTTCGCCTCGGGAACCGAATAAAACAGCCTGTTGAACCGGCGCCGGGAGCTTTCTGAAGGGGGTGGCAATACTAAATTGATAATGCTGCGCAAGGGCATCAAGCATTTGCCTGAAAAAAGAGGATTCACGCTTCGACCAGGGAAGCACTGCGCCATCCTGCAAAGAGAGATCCGGATTTGGAACAATGCGGTCAGGGTCAAATACCATTTTGGTGCCCAGCCCGAGACATGCCGGGCAGGCGCCATAGGGGCTGTTGAAAGAAAATGTGCGGGGTGTTATTTCCGGATAGCTGACGCCGCACTTGAGGCAGGCAGACCGCTCATTCAAAAAAAACTCCTCTCCGTCCAGCGGCGCAAGGAGCGCCAAGCCCTGACCGAGCTGCAAGGCTGTCTGCAGCGAGTCAGCCAGACGTTTTTCAATGCCTGACTTTACAACCAGCCGGTCAATCGCCACGTCAATCGTGTGGCTGAGATTTTTATCCGGGTACACAGAAAGGGGCAGGTCCTGCAATGCGCCGTCAATACGCACCCTGACAAACCCCTCCTTTTGCAGGTGCTCAAGTTCTTTCTTAAACTCTCCTTTACGCCCCCTGACCAGCGGGGCAAAGATGATCATTTTTGTTCCCTGCGGCAACCCCATAATCCGGTCAACCATCTCCTGAATGGTCTGGGAGCTGATTTCTTCGCCGCACTGGTAGCAGTAGGGTGTCCCGGCACGGGCAAAAAGGACTCTCAGATAATCATAGATTTCGGTGATGGTGCCCACCGTGGAGCGTGGGTTTTTGCTGCCGGCCTTCTGCTCGACCGATAGCGCCGGAGAGAGTCCTTCAATTGATTCAACATCGGGCTTTTGCATTTGCTCCAGGAACTGGCGCGCATAGGCGGACAACGATTCCACGTAGCGGCGCTGCCCCTCGGCATAAATGGTATCAAACGCAAGCGACGATTTTCCCGAGCCGCTCAAACCGGTAATAACAACCAGCTTATTTTTCGGAATTTCCAGCGAGATATTTTTTAGGTTGTGGACGCGGGCGCCCCTAATGATGATGTTTTGAAGTTCATTCATAATCTGTTATGGTGCCAATCGGGAAACCGTTGCCATGCAGAAATGCCAAAAAAGCCTGGTATCCAGGTAAACGCACACCTTCAATGCGTGGAAAAGCGCTTTGCAGTAGCCATGCGAGCCGCAGTGGTTATGGCGCCGATGAGGCTTGCGGGATCGGCAATACCCTTGCCCGCAATATCATAGGCAGTGCCGTGGTCCACCGACGTTCTGATGATAGGAAGGCCAAGGGTAATATTGACCCCGTCAGCGAAATGAAGCAACTTGAGCGGTATGAGACCCTGATCATGGTACATGCAGACGACCGCATCAAATGCGCCGCCGGCAGCTTGATGAAAAAGCGTATCGGCGGCATACGGCCCGGTTGCATTCACGCCCTGTTGCTGCGCGCGGTGGATCGCGGGCCGGATAATCTCCTGTTCTTCAACGCCAAACAGACCATCTTCCCCGGCATGGGGATTTAGTGATGCCACCGCAATCCGCGGTGTCGGCAGAGCAAAATAACCCTGCAGCCCGGCCGCAGTCACCAGAATGGTTTTTAATATATTGTCCACGGTAAGGAGCAGCGGCACCTGGTTCAGGGCGCAGTGGATGGTGACGAGCACCACGCGCAGCTTTTCTCCAGCAAGCATCATAACCACATCACGGGTATGCGTGAGATGTGCGAGCATTTCGGTATGGCCGGGAAACGGGTAACCGGCAGCCTGAAGCGATTTTTTGTTGATCGGACCGGTAACTATGGCGTGCAGTTCGCCAGCAAGCGCCATATTCACCGCGCGCACAATATAGTTTCCCATGGCCCGGCCGGTTTCTTGCGTGGGATGACCAAATAGAGCGGTCTGGGGATTAAGCGCGGAAAGCGCGATAAGGTCAAGAGTGCCGTAGCTAAACGCAGCTTCAGCTATTTTGTTAATGATATTGATAGTGATACCTGATTTAAGGAGCTGCTTTTCTCGTTCAAGGATTGCTGCATCGCCCAAAACGACGGGCCGACAAATTCGATACAGAGACGCTGAAGAGAGAGCTTTGACAACAACTTCCGGACCTATGCCGGTTGGGTCACCCATCGTAATGCCAATGAGCGGAAGCATGGAGTAATCGGTTTGCTGCAGCACCGCATTCATTTATACACGTCTTCCTCGTTAAACACTTTCGCGCCGACGGTTATTAATTCTTCTCCGTCCCACTTACGGTAAAAGCAGCTTCTGAAACCGGTGTGGCAGGCTGCAACCTTTTGTTCCACCTTCATGAGTACGCAGTCTGCGTCGCAGTCAATAAATATTTCTCTCACATGCTGGATATGCCCCGAGCTTTCGCCTTTCATCCAGTATGTTTTACGCGACCTGCTCCAGAAATGGGTTTTTCCGGTTTCCAGCGTTGTCTTGAGGGACTCCCGGTTCATGTAAGCAACCATGAGCACGTCATTATTGCGATAATCCTGAATAATTACCGGCACTAGGCCGTTTTCGTCATATTTGATTGCATCGTATAATTGCATGGTTAAACCCAATCCTTTCCTATCCTGTTTTAGAAGGGTTAAAAAAATTTGGAATTCGGGTTGCGGAATTAGGAATTCTTATCCCCATATGACGCTTCGTATTCAACATTGCGCATTTTAGAGATCCAATGCCCTCTGAACCTTTGAATCCTCGGACCCTCGTCTTATATCCGCACCGCAATGCCGCGTGCCGCAAGGTATTCTTTTGCCTGCCGGATACTAAATTCCCGATAATGGAAAATGGAAGCCGCAAGCACGGCGTCAGCTTCGCCATCGACCAGCGCTTCATACAAATGTGCAACCGTCCCCGCACCGCCAGATGCAATGACCGGTATGGCAACCGCCCGGGATATTGCTCTGGTCAGAGGAATATCATATCCATCTTTTGTCCCGTCGCAGTCCATGCTGGTAAGTAGAATTTCACCCGCACCGTGTTCTTCCATGCGCTGCGCCCATTCCACCGCATCAATGCCGGTCGGTGTTCTGCCGCCGTGAATAAATACTTCCCACTGCAGGTGGTCGCCGGCACCGGCGGGCGTGTGCCGTTTGGCGTCTATGGCAACCACAATGCACTGACTGCCAAACCGTTCCGCTGCGCGCAGGACAAAATACGGATCGTGCACCGCTGCCGTGTTTATGGAAACTTTGTCCGCGCCGGCATTGAGAAGGCTGCGGATATCTTCAAGGTCACGGATGCCGCCGCCAACGGTAACCGGCATAAAGACTTCTGCTGCCGTGCGGGCAACGACCTCAAGAATTATTTTGCGCCGTTCATGGGATGCGGTGATGTCCAGGAATACCAGTTCGTCAGCGCGCTCGCTGTCATAGAATTTGGCATTTTCAACAGGATCGCCCGCGTCCTGCAGATTTAAAAAATTTACCCCTTTAACCACCCTTCCGTCTTTTACGTCAAGACAAGGGATTATTCGTTTTGTGAGCATAGTGCACGCAGATTAACGGTCGCCGATAACAGAAAACCGGCAGACAAAAACGCAGCTCTCTGTCCTCATCCTCGTTCCTTCCTTTCAGCAAAACGGATGCATTCCCGCAAATCAAGATCGCCGGTGTAAAGCGCTCTGCCTATAATGACACCGCTGACGCCATACTGCTCTATTGACAGAAGCGCTTCTAAATCCTCCCTGCGGGAAACGCCGCCGGAAGCGATAACGGGAATTGAGGTAGAGCGTGCAAGCTGTGCAGTGCTTTCAATGTTCGGCCCGGTCAGCATGCCATCGCGATTTATGTCAGTAAAAACAATGGCTGCAAGCGGCAGGTGCTCTATCTGTTTAACAAGCTGGACTGCCGTCATAGTGGTCTTTTCAGTCCAGCCCTGCACGCAGAGCATACCATTGGTCGCGTCAATGCCGGCGATAATCCTCCGGGGGTACGCCTCGCAGCTTTCTTCAAGAAGCCGTGGATTTTTTATTGCCGCCGTGCCCAGAATGATACGGTCAACGCCCAGGGAAAAATATTCTTTTACGGTCTCAAAATTCCTCACGCCGCCGCCAAGCTGAATTGGAATAGAGACCGCAGAAAGAATAGCCTTGACCGCGTCTCTATTTTGGGGGCTCCCCGAAACTGCACCGTCAAGATCAACCACATGAATTCGCAGCGCCCCCATAGATTCCCAGGTTTTTGCCATTGCGGCAGGATTGTTTGAATACACGGTGGTTTTCTCCATGTCGCCCTGACGCAGCCGTACACATTTCCCGCCTTTAAGATCAATTGCCGGAATAATGAGCATAATAATCCTTGTTACCTTCTATCGTTAACTTTATATGCCCTCCACGTGCTGGTCTTCAAATAATTTTTACCCGCATCCGGAAGTCTCGGTTCTATATTACCAACAAGACTCCCCCGCCAGAAAACTAATTGTGCAAAGCCCACTCTCCAAACTGCTTGATAATGTGCAAACCAAGCGTCTGGCTCTTCTCCGGATGAAATTGGACGGCAACAATATTATCTTTCCAGACAGCAGAGGCAAACGTAACACCATACTCGGTGGTTGCGGCAACAACCTGTGGATTCTCAGGGATCACATAATAGGAATGAACAAAGTAAAAGAATGACTCATCGGGAATGTCCTTCAAGCACGGCGGCCTTTTATGTATGGCGATAGCGTTCCACCCCATATGCGGAATCTTTAAGCGCTTTTCAGAATGCGCCGATGATTGTGGCGGACTGATCGGAAAACGCACCACCCGACCCTTGATAACATTAAGGCCGGCCGTTGTGCCAAATTCTTCGCTCTCTGAAAATAATATCTGCAGTCCTAGACAGATCCCAAGGAACGGTTTGCCAGCACGAATGGACTGCAGGAGCGGCGCGATCAGATTGTGTGTTTCAAGATTTTTTATGCAGTCTCTAAATGCGCCAACACCCGGCAGGACCAGCGCCGCTGCATCACGCAGTTCCTGCGGCGTCTGTATGATTTGTGCTTCATGTCCGGTTTTTTCAAAAGCCTTCAGGACACTGCGCAGATTTCCCATCCCATAATCAATGATGCCGATCACCTGTGCCTCACGCTATAGCGCACCTTTGGTGGAAGGAACGCCGGAAACCCGTTTGTCAATCACCGTTGCGCTATCAAGCGCCCGCCCGAATGCTTTAAACACAGCCTCAATAATATGGTGATAATTTTTTCCGCGCAGCACATTGATGTGAAGCGTGATGCTACTGTGATTCACAAACGCTTGGAAAAATTCTTCCACCAGTTCAAGGTCGAAGTTTCCCACTTTGCCGCGCAGCGGAGGCACATTGAAGACCAGATAAGGACGGCCGCTCACATCTATCACCGCCTGGGCGAGAGCCTCATCCATAGGAACCGCCGCATCCCCGTAACGACGAATGGCGCGTTTTGACCCGAGCGCTTTTTGCACTGCTTCGCCGAAGCATATGCCGATATCTTCAACCGTATGGTGCAGGTCAATGTCCGTGTCGCCGGTGGCTTTGATGGAGAGGTCAAACAGTCCATGTTTTGCCATAAGCTCCAGCATATGATTTAAAAAAGCTACCGGTGTGGAAATGGCATAGGTTCCCGAACCATCAAGATTGAGTTTCACCAGTATTTCTGTCTCGCTGGTTTTCCGTTTTATAACCGCAGTTCTTTTCATAGCATGCTCCACGCAAGAATTAAAAAATCAAGTTTATTGTATCATCGGGAAACGACTTGTTTCAAGTAAATTCCCGGCCGAACCGGAGAACGTTTTTAAAGGCTCGCGCAGGCAGTTTATCCACCCACCCCCGCGCCTCTTATTGTTTGCCTAGTGGCCTGAAAGGTCCGATCATGCCGATTTTGTGAGCAGGCGTAACTTTATGCTCCCGCGACAGGTGTACTGCGTTTTCAACATAAAAAATGCCAGCCCCTGGGCGGCCCGGAGCTGGCATTATGACCATAGCACGGTTAGATGTTTACCTGTTTAAATCTGAGAATTGTGCTCTCATATTGGTATGGTTTGGCATAGTGTTAAACCGGAATGTGCAGTTTTTTGACCAGTTCCATCTTTTCCGATGCCGTCATCCTTTTCGTATTGATGCCTGAAACGACGGTTCCTGAAAGTGGCGGTGGATAATCAAACGCCGGGACAATTCTTCTCCCTCTGCCATAGGGCTCAAATCCCGGTGTATTGTTGAACTCCTCTACAATCAGAAATATATTGGTGGCTATATCGCAGGCTCCCCCATGGTATTTGCAATGTGCCTGATTTATATAGTCTGCAATCTTTTTTTCATAATCCGAATTATTGGGGTTGTAATACGATATGAGCCAGCAGAATCCTCTGAACTCAAACGTGGGTGTCTCTCCTGCAAGGCCGCCAAACCACGACTGCGTGCCGTCAGTATTATACAAAGACATGTAGCAGAGCGTTGCCATGGGGTTGTCAATTATATTGGCAAACGTATGGGTCTCACGCCAGGGATAGGGCCCATAGTCATCCTGTTCATTAATCGGATGGCCGCTGTATAGCTCTAGGGTCGCAAAGCGATCTTTCATCCACAGACTGGTTTGATTATAGAGTTCTCTTCTTTTCCTGAAAACCGCAACCGGAACATCCCCCGATTGATATGCTTGGTCAATTTGCTGATTAATATAATCTATCTTATCTTCTTTGGGCAGAATGGTAAAACCTTTGGGGGTGTTATTAAGATGAAAATCGCTGTCACCCCGTCCGCTGCAATTCAAACCGTAGGTTGCAAGCATGGGATGATGGTGGCCGCCGTTCGGGATTTGCAGCGTATCGGATTGACCGGTAAAGAAAGCAATGAGCTGATCGTAATACCAGTTTTTTTCCGCCAGCCAAAATTGAAAAAATTCATTATCAAATTCTCTCACCTGATACCATCGCCACCAGCCGTCCACCTTGGCAATGACTTTCCCCTCGCTGTTCACTTTGTCGGTGCGGATGTTTCGGGGCACAAAATACCGATTGCCATTTGCGTCTATTTTCCAGATATTCCGATGCTCCTTAATCTGGCCATTAGAAGGAAAGATTGATGCGCTGCCTTTCTTCGGGCTGAACGGCAGTCCGAGTCCGATACTCGCCGCGGAAAGGCCGGCAAGCTTTAAAAAAGATCTTCTTTCAACGTTGTTGTGCCTTAAAAAATCTTTAATTTTGCCCATACCGTTTCCTCCTTCTGTTTTTATTTTTTAAAAGTTCATCTATTTAAACATTCCCGGTAAATCGGCGTGTTATTCACCCCCCTTCTCGTAACGGGCACTAACCGTTTAGCTCGCAATCATTAATTGCTGCTCTATAAGCGATAGAATAATAAATATAATAGCAGAATTAAAAAGTTTTTTCAGCAAGAATATTTCTATTGCAAATTATTTTTTTTTAAAAAGTTCAAAATTGAACTTTTTAATTATGAACCATCAGGCGCAATTTTCAGCCCTGCGCTAATGCGCATAGCTGGTGCTCATAACCCTGCTGCACCTACCCCTGTCAGGTTTACCGATTGTTTTGCCTGCTGTTGCGGACTGTGGATATTCCGGTGTTTCGTCTTGATGTTGTTTGACGGCAGAGGGGGGCACATTGATACCCCAAACTTATGTGGATACATCATGAAACGGTTAAAGCTTTATAACAGCATACCGATGTAAGGGTTAAATTCTGATAAGGGTCTCCTGAGAGAGCCTTCAGAATTTATTTACCAGCAAGCTTCTGATAAGGGACTCCGGCGAGAGCCTTCAGAAGCTTTTGTTTTAAAGGCACGCCTCAAACAATACCCCGCCGATGGGGTTGAACCGAATCCGGGAAGATAAAAAAAGGGATTTGCCCGCTTTTGACAAATCCCGCAAACCACGCACCCCTATGGGGTCGGCTGTTTCTGCTTCGGCTTCTTTTCTTTTTTGCCTTCCTTGGCCGGAGCCGGCTGCTTTTCTTTTTTCCCTTTTGGAACCTGCTCCGCAGCCTGTGCCGCCCGCTCCTGTTTCTGCACAGCAGCCTTGTTAATTATCTGCTCGCGCGTTTCTACTGATGCAATAGCTCGGCTGGTTCGTTTTATTTGCGCCAGCAGATGTTTGACGACCGGATCCTTTCTTATCGTGGCTTCATCTGCACCCTGCGCAATCAGGATAGCTTTTCTTTTTGCAAGTTGATTTAAAAAACGTTGTTTCTGCTGAATTCTTGTCTGTTTTAAACTGGATGCCATGCTGATTCCTTTAGTGAAATCATTAATTGGAAAGAAGCATCGATTGCCTCACGTTGTTTCAATGTTTTAATGATGCCTCGGGCAGCCAGAGTATAGGCGGAGATATGCCAGGGTGTCAAATAAAAAAATAATCGTCAGTGCGTATGGACAAACGGAGACCCGAAGCATTAGCCGTTCATCCGGGCTGCACCGATGCGCCCTACAGTTCGCGCAGCGCTACAGCGACGGGAATTCGGGCTGCCCGCACCGAAGGCGAAAGCCCGCCGATAAATCCCATAAAAAGAGCAAAGAGAATTCCCTCAGCAAGAAGAGCAGGGGTAATATGAAACGCAAAGGCAACGTTGGAGAATGTTTGCCAGTTAATGGTCGAGGTCGTATAGCCGTTGATGGGAAACACAATGATGCAGCCGATAATGCCGCCTATCAGCGCAATGAACAGCGACTCGCACATAAAGGAAACGATAATAGTGCCCTCGCTAAAGCCCAGAGCGCGCAAGGTGGCAATTTCTCGGACACGCGCTGAAATGGCGGAATACATGGTATTGAGCGCGCCGAAAACCGCACCAATTCCCATAACCATTGCCACCAGAAAGCCAAGCACGCGGATAACCGTGGTTACCATGCGGGATTGGCGTTCATAGTATTCGGTTTCCCGTTCCACCTGCACGGTAAGGCGCGGGTCGGCCGCAAGCGCATTTTTGAATTCGGCAAAGGCAAATGGGGACGTAAGACGAACCGTAACCGACTGACAAAGAGATGGGGAGCGTTTATAGGTCTGATTGAGCACCATGCCGTCGCACCAGATTTCTGAATCAAAGGCGCTGCCCTGTGCGTCCATGATGCCGACCACGGTCCAGGTTCTTCCGCCAAAATGTGGCTGGCCACCCAGCTCAAAGCCGCGGTATATGCCGGGGATATTTTTACCCACGATCAATTCAGGAAGGCCCGGGGTAAAGACGCGACCGCGTATCAGTTTTACCGAACTGCGTATTTTAAATGCGCGCACTGAAATGCCGCGCACCTGAACCAGCGCTTCGGCATTTGTTGAACGCTGCGGCAGCGCGGCCACAACGATGACCTCGGGGCTGACCAGCGGACTGCCATCATGCCCTTGTGCTATACCCGGAGCGTCCCGGATGACCTTAATCTGGGGCAACATGATGACACTTTCCATTTCAGACGAAGAACCGCCGCGCCGCACCATGGCATTGTGCGGCGAACCTGACGAGACCAGCGCTGCTTCAAATCCGCGTGCCATGGAGAGCGTTGCGACGAATACTGCAACCACCCCTGCAATGCCGAGGACGGCCACGGCATTTGATGCCCAGCGAATTATTATACTGCGGATATTATAAATGATGGGTATGGCCATCGTCAGGTTCTGCGTAAAGCCTCAACAATGTTCAGTTTCATGGCAAACAGTGCGGGCGCTATGCTTGACAGCACCCCGATCAAAAGCGCCAGCATCAATCCGACCAGCATTTTTTGCGGAGCAAGATAAAATACCGGAAGCATCCCGCCCGTTGGATCTCCGGTCAAGGTATAGAGTTTTCCCGCCAGAACACCCATACTGCCGCCGATCACAGCGATACACAGGGATTCTGCAATTACCAGAAACAGAATGGCAGTGTCAGAATACCCGATGGTCTTGAGCGTTGCAAACTCTCCGGTTCGCTCCCGCACAGACATTGACATGGTGCTGCCGGTTACCAGCAGCAAGGTGAAAAACACAACCCCGCCCACCGAAAGCATAATGAGCTTGATATTGCCAATCTGTTTTACAAAGTCAGCAGCAAAGGATCGTTCGGTATCGGTTTTTGTTTCATAGGCGGAATTGGCAAACCGCCGGTCGATTGCGGCAACCACTGCGGCGGCCCTCTCAATATCCTGAACTTTTACCAGATACCACCCCACTGTTCCTTTGCCGAACTCCGGCGGCCGGCGCTCATCAAGAAAATCATAGTGAAACCAGAACTGGGTTATATCATCCTCATGTCGCGTCCCGTCATAGACGCCGCGAATGTTAAATTCCCATGTTCCCGGCCAGATTGTGCCGCGCAGGGGAATGCGGTCGCCGATTTTCCAGCCAAATTTTTCCATCGTCCGCCGGCCCACCACGCATCCCTCTTTGTCCCGGATAAACGCCTGCCACTGCTTTTCCGGAACTGTGAATTCAGGATACATCTGGAGATGCCCGTTTACGTCAATGGCAATCTGGGGAAAAAAATTCTTTTCATTTTGATAGATACCGCCAAACCATACCGCAAAGGTTACCTGTTTAACCCCCGGAATCTGCA
The DNA here is from genome assembly GCA_964594075.1 of uncultured Thermodesulfobacteriota bacterium. GTDB lineage: Bacteria > Desulfobacterota > WTBG01 > CAIYCZ01 > CAIYCZ01 > CAZQKW01. The sequence goes on from CAZQKW010000047.1 coordinate 12,432, forward strand.
TCAGCCTCTCGCGATAGGAAAACGGAAGGGGCTGGATAATAGAGGTTTTATTCACCACCACCAGTCGGTCTGCGCCGGCAACTTCAACCCCCTGGTTAAATGAAGCCTCAATGGTTGCCAGGAGGCAATAGAGAAACAGCGCGACCGTGAATGACCCGATGGTCATGCTGAAACGCACTTTTTTACGCAGAAGATTTGCCACGAGGAAAAAAAAGAATTTCATTCGCCATCCCGCCGTTTTTGTCCTTCAACCAGGACCCCCTTGTCAAGATGCAGAACAACTTGTGCTCGTTCTGCCGCCCGGGGATCATGGGTGACCATGAGAATGGTTTTTCCAAAATCTTCAACCAGGCGCTCCAGCAGGTTCAGGATATCGTCTGCGCTATGCCGGTCAAGATCGCCGGTCGGTTCATCGCACAGCAAGAAAGTGGGATCTGATACAATCGCCCGGGCAATCGCGACGCGCTGTTCCTGACCGCCAGAGAGCTGGCGCGGATAGTGGTGCATGCGATCAGCAAGCCCGACCACGGACAGCGCTGCCTCCACATGAGTGCGTCGTTCAGCCCTGGACATATTGGTGAGCAGCAACGGCATTTCCACATTTTGAAAGGCGGTGAGCACCGGAATGAGATTATAGAGCTGAAAAATAAAACCGACATGGCGCGCCCGCCATGCCGTCAACTTGCGCGCTGACATGTGGGTGATTTCATCCCCGGCTACCGTTATGCTGCCGGCGCTGGGCAAATCAAGACCGCCCAGTAAATTGAGGAGAGTAGTCTTGCCGGAACCGCTGGGGCCCATAAAGGCCACAAATTCGCCTTCATCCACATCAAGGTTTAGACCCTGCAGGACATGTATTTCTTCAATGCCGCGCTGATATTTTTTGTCAAGATTGCGCACCTGAATAAGCGCAGTGCTATGATTAGTGCCGTTAACTGAAACCACGGTGTGTTTGCTGAGTTTAAACGTTTCAGGGGGTGCGAGTCAATGATAACCCGTTTGCCCGCATGCTGTTCATTTTATTTCCGCTCGTTGTCCGTGCCTTAAATTCCCGGGGCTGCTGGTTACAACCGCATCGCCCGAGGAGAGCCCGTCAATAATTTCAACATCGGTACCGCGCTCTTCTCCCAATTTCACGGGGCACTGTTCAAGTTTGTTCTGGACCACCCGGAATACGGTCTTCTTGCCATTTATGTCAAGGATAGCCTCTTTTGGCACCAGGGCTTGCGCGGCGCTCTGCCGAGTCGGGTCTTTTTCGCTTAAGAATGACACTTTAACCCCCATATCGGGAAGAATGCGCGGATCAAGCTGGTCGAACGCAATGCGAACTTTTACCGTTGCTTTTTGGCGGTCTGCAGTTGGAATGGTGGTGCGGACAGACCCCGGAATATGCCATTCAGGATATGCGTCAAGCACCGCATCCACCTTCTGCCCGATGGAGACTTTGGCAATATATGATTCGTTCACGTCCACTTCAATTTCCAGAGAATCCATGTCAACGATTGTCGCGATGCCGGTTCTGGTAAACCCGCCCCCGGCTGAAATAGGCGACACCATCTCCCCCACCTGCGCATCCTTTGATACCACTATGCCGGAAAAAGGCGCCCGCACTGTGCAATTTTCAAGATCCTGCCGGGCAACTGCCAACCGTGATTCAGCAGCCTGCACCTGCTCAAGCGCCAGCCGGCGGCGCGCCTCAAGAGCATCAGCTGCAGCCTTGCTATGGTCAAGATTTTCCTGGCTGGCCACCTGCTCGCGGTGAAGATTTTTGATGCGCTTAAGCGTGCGCTGCGCATCTGCGGCATTTACCTCAATTTCGTGAATCGCAGCCTGTGCCACCTGCAAATCAGCCTGGGCTGCGGCAAGCTGGGCTTTTGCTTCAGCGTCGTCAAGGTATGCGATTATTTGCCCTTCTTTTACACGCATTCCCTCTTCCACCAGCATTTCTTTTACCCTTCCGGTTATTTTTGCGGCAACGGTCGAGCGGCGGCGCGGCGTCACATAACCGCTGGCATTAAGGACAACCGTTCCTCCGCTCTCACTTGGTGAACGCGCAATCGCTACTTCAACAGTGACCGTTTGGTTTTTAATCGCGAAGACCAGCACCCCGCACATAATCAGCAGCGCACTGACCACCGTAATAATAACATTCCGTCTTGCAGAAGCAGCTTTTATACGGACATTCGGATCAATGCGCAGCGATGCAAGATCCGGAGCTTGAGGTTTTTCCTTATTCATTTTCAAATTCTCCACGCACTTAAATAATTATAATAACACAAAATTTATAATAAGAAAATTTCTATTCAGGGCCGGATTTTCCCGAAAATATTTATTGATGGGAAGGCGTGCGAGTTGATGTTCTACAATATACTCGTTGCGTTCTTTGTTCTCATACGATTTGCCTGAATTTCAGGGCTCATATTTGGGGGAGTCCTGTTGTTCAGCGCTGGATATAAAAGGACGTTTTATGCGCACGTTGTTTTTGAATTTTCAATAATGATTCTATGTGATATATTAATAATTAGAAGGTTAAAATTGAGAGAACACCCAGGAGGCTGGCAACAGAATTTTTGTTGCTCTTGAAAAACAACGTGTTGTTCTGTGTTCTCCGCAGTTACCTATTGTCGGCCATATTTTAGCCTTAGAAAGGAGGAGCCATGAATATAGACCTTTCAAAAGAGGATTTACAATTAATGGACATGCTGCTTTCTAAAGCGGAAGGTACGACGGCAGTTGAAATTCATCATTGCAAATTTAGTGAGTATAAAAACTTGCTTAAGCAACGGGAGAAGCATATTGCAGATCTACTGGCGCGCATACGGACTGCATTAACGACATCTGGGTGATTGCCGTAAATTTTTTGCCGCAGCAAAAAGGCACCCATTACTAAAAGGTATGAAAGAGATGGGCGCCTTTTTTTATGATAGACGGCGGATCTAGTGGTGTTTGCTTGACTGTGTTTGCAAAATGCCCTATCATGACCGCGGTCATGATAGGGCAAAATAGAGATTACCTCCCTTTTGTTACGATCTGACCTTCGGCTCAAGTGCTTTCAATAACACGAGAGCATTTTTCAGGAACAACGCTAAGGGTCAGTACAGGAAGCGAAAACGGCGTGGCCAATCTCGTCTTTAAAAGATACGCATACATTACCGGCTACCCTCCTTTGAGGGGCATGTTAGTCGTTAAGGTAACAAGTAATATTTGAAATCGGATGCAATATGGTATAGATTTTTGGTTCGATACCTTTGAAAATAAAACTCGGAGGACGAATGTTTCATGCTTGAATCTTTAAAGAAAATCAGGGAAGCAGAACAGGCAGCGCACCGGAAAGTGCTTCAGGCTCAACAGCAGGCTGAAGAGATTCTTAAAAATGCTGAGCATGAGTCAAAGACGATCGTTCAAAAAGCTGTACACGGCGCGCGGGATGAGGCAGAGGCGCTGTTCAAACGCGTCTGCAGTGAGGCTGAACAGCAGGCGTGCGCATTATTAGCGGCAGGGACACGAGAAATAGAGTCCCTGCGGGTAAAAGCGGAAGCACACATTGACGATGCCGCAATATTTATTATGCGGCGGATTATGGGAGACAGCTGAATGTTTTTCCCGGAGCGCATTAAGAGGATACGTTTTCTGGTGCTTGAAAACAGCACAGGTCGGGTAGTCAAGCGGCTCCATGAACTGGGAGCCGTCCAGATTTCAGATTGCCGGGAAAGACTCGCTGATCCACTGTGGGCAGAGGCGTTGTCAGCGCATCCCGCGCACCCTGATCAGAAAAAAATTGCTTTACTCATTGCTGAGTTGAACCGCTTGAGCGATGTGTTTTCGTCGCTTCAGCAAGCTAAAAAAAAAGGACTGTTCGGAAGTCTTCTCTCTCCGCCACCCCCGGCAATAATCCAACCCCGGGAACTCTTGCGGCCAGAACTCTTTTCTGAAGCAGAAACAACGATTGCTGCGATAGACGCAGAACTGTCCGGCCTCATCGAGCGGTTGGAGCACATTGAAATAGAAGAGCTTGATTTGATAGCGTTGCGTGATTCGTTTAGCCCTGTCGCACATCTGGAAATCCCTCTTGAGCTGGTTGGCAAAGGCCCCGGTGCCGCCATATTTTTAGGCATTGCCCCGGGAAATACCTTTCAGGAATTATTGTCTGAGGTGAAACAGGCTACTGATGGCGCGGAAGTGCTTATGCATGAAACAGTATCGGGAGAGAAGAAAGCCCTGGTGTGTGCCTGCCTTGCCGTGCGCGCAGATGAAGTCCACAGCATCCTCAGAAAATGGGGCGTTGAGCTGATCAGCCCAGCAGGATACCACGGTTCGCCGAAACAGGCTATAGGTACCATCGAAGCCCGTATTAACAACCTGCGCGAAGAACAAAAAATTCTGCAGCAGAGCATTAACGAGATTAATCAACGATGGAGCCGTCAGCTCGCGCTGCTGCGGGAAGAGCTGCTCATCGAGAGAGCGCGCGCAGAAATTCAAACCTGTTTTGGACGCACAGAATATGTTGCTGCCATTGAGGGATGGGTGCCTTCAAGCAGAGCAGAAACAGTCAGCAATGCGATTAATAATGTCAGCACAGAACCTATTGCCATAGAGCTGGCAGAACCTGATGAGCCTGCCACCGCGATCCCTGTGGCGTTGAACAATCCGGGCATTTTAAAACATTTTGAATTTCTCACCAAGCTCTATGCACATCCCCGTTATGACGAAATCGATCCAACGGTGCTCATCTGTCCGTCGTTTCTTTTTTTCTTTGCAATTATGGTCACGGATGCCATGTACGGGTTCATGACGCTCGCCCTTGGTCTGTTGCTTCTGTTTAAGGGCGGTGGCCGGTATGATCCGGTTATCAAAGCGGCAGGGGTGATTCTTTCCTTGGGAGGTGCGGCAACGGTAATTCTGGGTGCGATTACCGGGGGCTGGTTCGGAAATCTGGCAACCAAATATCTTGGCATACAGTTTCTCAACCGCATTATTCTTTTTGATCCGCTCGCCCATGTTTCTGCATTTTTAATATTTTCGCTCGGCGTCGGTCTTGCGCAGCTCAATCTTGGTATTTGCATGGGGATAGTGCAAAATCTGAGACGAGGGCACAGAGAAGATGCCGTGAGGAATATCTGGATGGTATTTTTGGAGCTGTTTCTAATCTTTTATTACCTTGATCTTGCAGTCCCTGCCTACGTCTGCGCTGTTCCCGCTGCTTTGTTGCTATTATATAGCGCAAAGGGGATGTTTTTATTCAGTTTTACTGGATTCATCGGAGACGTGCTTTCCTATGCCCGTTTGGTAGCCCTGGGGTTGGTGAGCTTTGGGTTTGCAATCGCAATTAACGCGCTGATAGCACTGGTGTGGAATATACAATATATCGGCTGGCTGCTGGCGTTGATACTGCTTATTGCCGGCCATCTGTTTGGTTGGGTCTTAAATGTAATCGGGGCGTTTGCCCATAGCATCCGACTGCATTTTGTTGAATTTTTTGGTAAATTTTATACCGGAGGCGGTCAAGAGTTTGTCCCGTTTGGTGCCAAAAAGGAATTCAAAGCATTTTCATAGCCTCTTATGGCACTGATGTTTAAATAATAAAAAAACAATTTTTAGGGAGGTGCACAATTATGGAATTTACCTTAGGTTTAGGTCTGGCTGCGCTGGGTGCCGGTCTTTCGATGGGTATAGCGGCGATCGGTGCCGGCTTAGGCGTGGGAATTGCCGGAGCAGCCGGAGCCGGTGTTATCGCAGAGGATGCAAAAAAATTTGGCCCTGTTTTGGTGCTGCAGGCCTTTCCCCAGACCCAGGGAATTTACGGGTTTGTCGTGGCGGTTCTGATTCTTATGGGAACAGGGCTTTTAGGGGGACAGCCCAAGCCAATTTCCCTTGAGTTAGGGCTCATTTGTCTTGCAGCCGGTTTAACCACCGCGTTTGGTGGCATTACGGCAATTGGGCAGGGAATTACCGCAGGTGCAGGCATGGGATCTGTTGCAAAAAACCCCGACACCCTCGGACAGAACTGCGTGCTTGCTGTTATGGCTGAAACATTTGCAGTTTTTTCGCTCCTGATAGCGGTGTTAATTCTTGTCGGTGCGAAAATACTGTAATTTTCCCGCATCAGTGCTCAATATGATTATGCGTAGAGGAGTGGTTTTGCATGCTGTCTGACGGGAGCGCGCGAATTATACAGGAAATTGTAAAAGCCGCAGATGCCCAGAGTGCTGAGCTGATTGCAGATGCGCAGGCGCAGGCGCAGAACCTGCTCAAAGAGGCTGAGAAAAAAGCCGAATACGAGCGCCAGCATATCATAGCAAGCGTGGCGCAGGAAGCACAGCTCGAGTCCCAGAGAATTCTGGCTGAGGCCCGGGTCCGGGAAAAACGGGCAAAACTGTTGCTCCAGGAAGAACTAATTCAGGCAGCATTTACCCGCGGGTTTCTGATGCTGGAATCATTTGCGAAACGGGGATCTGATCACGGTATTCTTTACCGGGATATGCTGGTGGGTTTGGCGAAAGAAGCGATGCTTTCTGTCGGGCAGCAGACCATGGAACTGCTTTGCAACGAACGGGATCGACACATATTCGACCGCCAGACAATAGAGGACATCAGTCGCGAGATAAGCGCTGCTGTGGGGACACAGGTTTCCCTGCGGCTTGCCGCAGAAACCATTTCCTGCTGCGGCGGAGTTATCGTTCGTGACAGTGCTAACAGACTCCGCGTAGACAATACGTTTGAAGCTCGCCTGGAGCGGAGCAGACAGTCGCTCAGAACTGAGGTCATGCGTATTCTGTTTGCAACCGGGACACCCTGATGAACTATCAGCTTTTTGTGCTTGTTTTATTGCTGCTGTTGGGATTGCTCTTTCCCTATCTTGTTTTTCTCGCGCGCAGCGTTAAAAATATTGTGCCGTATCTTTATCTTAACGCGCGCATCAGTGCAAAACAGGGACGGCTCATAAAAAAAAATATGTTAAATGACATGATTGATGCGGATTCAATTGCCGAGCTTGCGTCACGGTTAGAGAATACGGATTACGCGTTTGCCATGCCGGACCTGGTGCTTGATAACGCTGAATCAATTGAGCGGCTGCTCATGAGGTACACAGCTGCAGTATATCGTGAGCTGGCCGATATGATGCCTAAGAAAATATCATCCGCCTTTAGTTTTTTGCTCCAGGAGTGGGATGTGAAAAATATAAAAACAATTCTGCGTGGTATTCGACGGGGGCTACCTCCCGGAGAAATACTTTCACGCATAATTCCGGTGGGAGAAATGCCCAGCCCGCTGTTGAGCAAACTGGCAGAGGCAGGAACCGTTGAGCAGTCTATTGCGCATCTTGAAGGCACTCAGTATGCTTTTGTGACGGAACTGATTCAAAGATATGAGCAGGATCGCACTCTGCTGGTTATTGAGTCAGCATTAGACAAGTGGCTGCTGGAAACCATGTGGAATCGCGCGATGGCTGATCCGGAATTGATGGTGCTGCGTCCGTTCCTTGCAGCACGGCTTGATGGTATCAATCTCAAGATTCTGTTCCGGGCAAAAAGGGATCTTGTGCCTCTGAGCGAAATCATGCCCCATTTGATATTGGGCGGAGAGATTTTGGACGGCCCGCTTAAAATATTTGACGAGGTTGACGAGATTGGCGCCCTGATCGCAAGTATTGAATGGTCGCCATTTTATCATCCCCTGACCGATGCTTTTCCAGAATATGAAAAAACCGGGTCGTTGGCCATTTTAGAAAAAGTGGTGGATGAAACGGTTTTAAAAGTCGGCAGAGACACCGCGATAAAATTTCCCTACGGCATAGCGCCGGTAGCAGGGTATCTGGCATTGCGGGAAACTGAACTGAGAAATATCAGGGCAATCGCCCGGCTCAAAGAGGTGGGCATGCCCCCTGACCAAATCAGAGAACTGATCTTGGTGGTTTAATAGTCCATGGAAATAGCAGTTGTTGCAGATCCGCACGTGGCAACGGTATTTCGCCTTGCAGGCATAAAAAGAACCTATGAAACCGGCAATTCGCAGCAACGTCTGGCTGCGCTGCTTCAGGATGAAGACATTGGGTTGATTATCATAACCGAAAGCCTGGCAGATGAATGCCGAGCCCTTATTGACCAGCAGCGCCTATCACCCCGAATGCTGCCCCTAATCGTGGAAGTGCCTGATTTTTCCGGCCCGAAACGAAGCAGGATTGATTATATGAGCCGTATAATCAAACGCGCACTGGGCATGGATAGTATCTGAACGCTATGATGTGTGACTGAGCGTGCAGTCGTTTATATGCTGCGCAGGGCGTGATAAGCTGGAGGTGCAGCATAGCATAGACCAATAACCTACACAATCAATCTGGAGGTCTCCGCTTGACCGAATACAGCGAAGGTACAATTCAAAGTATAGCTGGTCCTCTTGTCGTTGCCAGAAACATGAAAGGATGCCAGATGTATGAGGTGGTCCGGGTGGGTGAGGCAGGACTTATGGGGGAAACTATACGTCTTGAGGGGCAGCTTGCCTATATTCAGGTGTATGAGGATACTGCCGGGCTCCTTCCTGGAGAAAAAGTACTGCGCACCGGAGAGCCCCTCTCCGTCGAGCTTGGTCCTGGGATTATAAGGAATTTTTATGACGGAATCCAGCGGCCACTGACCGAAATCAGGAAGCAGGCCGGGGATTTTATTACCAGGGGAATCCTGATTCCCGGCTTAGACCATGAGAAACTGTGGGAATTTACACCGGTTGTGACGGAAGGCGCTGCCGTCGTCGGCGGCGATGTGCTTGGCACGGTTCAAGAATCAAAAGTTATCACCCATAAAATCATGGTTCCTCCTGGCATACAGGGAACTGTTGTGGAAATTCGTGCAGGATCATTTCGGTTGCGTGACACCATTGCAATTTTGGAACACATGGGGACACACATTCCGCTGACCATGACCCAGAAATGGCCGGTTCGTGTCGAACGCCCATATAAAAAAAAGATTGACCCTAAAATCCCGCTGCTAACCGGCCAGAGAATATACGATACCTTTTTCCCTATTGCAAAAGGGGGAACTGCTGCTATACCTGGCGGTTTTGGTACCGGGAAAACAGTCAGCCAGCACCAGGTGGCTCGCTGGTCAGACGCCCAAGTGGTTGTCTATGTTGGATGCGGGGAGAGAGGCAATGAAATAACCGAGGTGCTGGATAGCTTTCCGGAACTTGAAGATCCAAAAACCGGCCACAAGCTGATTGAACGCTCAACCCTCATTGCCAATACTTCAAATATGCCTGTCGCTGCCCGGGAAGCTTCCATCTATACGGGTGTAACCATTGCGGAATATTATCGAGACATGGGATTTGACGTGGCGCTTATGGCAGACTCTACATCGCGATGGGCAGAAGCGTTACGGGAAATCTCAGGGCGTTTAGAGGAGATTCCCGGGGAACAGGGGTACCCTGCGTATCTGGCATCGCGATTAGCGCATTTTTATGAACGAGCAGGACTGGTCGCAACGCTTGGCACTGATGAGCGTTATGGTTCTGTGTCTATCATCGGTGCCGTGTCGCCGCCCGGCGGGGATCTTTCTGAACCGGTTTCACAAAACACCCTCAGGGTGGTCAGTGCGTTCTGGGCACTCGATGCGTCACTGGCAGATCGGCGGCATTTCCCGGCCATCAATTGGCTGAGAAGTTATTCTCTGTATCTTGACTTTACCAAGGACTGGTACGCCCACCATATCTCCCCTGAGTTCAGAGAGCTCAGAGCGCGGGCGATGGTCATACTGCAGCAGGAAGCAGAACTTTCGGAAATTGTTCAGCTCATAGGCCCCGACGCACTGCCGGAACGAGAGCGATTAACGCTTGATGTGGCGCGGATGATTCGGGAGGACTTTCTGCAACAGCATGCTTTCCATAAAGTAGATTCGTACTGTCCTCCCAAAAAACAATATAACATGCTGAAAATAATCATGTTGTTTAATGATCTGGCAATCGAAGCACTGGAGCGGGGAATGAGTATTGACGTTGTGAGCAACCTCTCCATTAAAGATACGCTGTCCAGAATGAAATATATTGCCAATGACGCGCTCGAATCTGCATTTGCGGACATTGAGGTGCAACTCAGACAAAGCTTTCAAACAGCAGGAGCTGCTCCATGATTGCAAATATAAAAATGAGAGAATACCGTTCGGTTAAAAAGGTTGCAGGGCCACTGATAATCGTTGACGGTGTTGAAGGTGTTGCCTTTGGGGAAGTGGTTAAAATCAAGACGAGCGCCGGGGAAGAACGAACCGGCCAGGTTCTTGAAGCACACGAGACGGTCGCCGTTATTCAGGTTTTTGAGGGGACGCGGGGTCTTGACACGCATGGTACCTCAGTGCGTTTTGTCGGGGAAACCATGCAGCTGGCGGTTTCCGCGGACATGATAGGGCGATTTTTTGATGGACTGGGCCGTCCACTGGATGGCGGCCCCGAGATTATTTCCGACAACAGGATTGATATTAATGGCTCCCCGATAAATCCGGTTGCTCGCGCCTACCCCAATGAATTTATCCAGACCGGGGTTTCTTCCATAGATGGCATGAATACCCTGGTGCGCGGCCAGAAGCTGCCGATCTTTTCAGGAGCGGGGATGCCGCATAATGAACTTACGGCACAAATTGCCCGCCAGGCGCGTGTGTTAAGTTCAACCGAACCCTTTTCAGTGGTTTTTGCAGCCATGGGAATTACCAATGAAGAAGCCAATTTTTTTATGGGCGCGTTTGAAAGAACCGGCGCCATTGAACGGATGGTAGCATTTATAAACCTTGCTGACGACCCTGCTATTGAGCGTATCATAACCCCACGCATGGCTTTAACGACGGCGGAATACCTGGCGTTTCATGTAAATATGCATGTGCTGGTCATCCTAACGGACATGACCAATTACTGCGAGGCGCTGCGCGAGATATCTGCAGCCCGCGAGGAGGTGCCCGGCAGACGCGGATATCCCGGATATATGTACACGGATTTGGCAATGATATACGAACGAGCAGGTCGTATTCGCGGCAGAAAGGGTTCAATCACCCTGATGCCTATTATAACGATGCCTGATGACGACATCACCCACCCGATTCCTGATTTGACCGGATATATTACCGAAGGACAAATTGTTCTGACGCGCGATTTGCACCGGCGCGGTATTTATCCGCCGGTAGATGTTTTGCCCAGCCTGTCCCGGCTTATGAATCGAGGCATCGGCGAGGGTAAAACCCGCGAAGACCACCTGGGGGTCTCTGATCAATGTTACGCAGCCTATGCTGAGGGACGCGATGTGCGCAATATGGAGGCAGTTGTCGGTAGGGAAGCCCTTACCGAACGGGACCTGAGGCATCTGGAATTTGCCGATCGCTTTGAAAAAGAGTTTCTTCAGCAGGATCGGTATGAAAACAGAACCATAGAAACGACGCTGTCTATTGGCTGGCAGTTGCTTTCATCTCTGCCCGTGGGCGAGTTAAAGCGCATCGATATGGACTACATAAAAAAATATTATTCAGGCAGCACTGATAAACAATCGGCGTTATAATGTGCGGTTAGCATAATGGCAGAAATACTTGAAAACATTAAGCCAAACAGGATGGAGCTGTTAAAGCTCAGAAAACGCTTGATACTGGCCGAAAAAGGCCACCGACTTCTCAAGGAGAAACGGGATGCGCTTATCGCAGAATTCATGAAAATAGTTTCCGTGGTGCGCTCAGTCCGCGCCGACGTACAGGAGCACTTGGCAATCGCATATGAACATTTGCGCTGCGCCGAAGCAATAATGGGCACGGAATCAGTGCGGGAAATTTCCTGGATTACCGATCAGCCCATCACGGTGGGCGTGACCCATAGAAATGTTATGGGGGTCATGATTCCTATCCTTAAAGTTCCGGATATAACGCGCACGGTTACCAGAAGGGGGTATGGTCTGGTGGAGACGCCCGCTAAACTTGATGAAGCAGCACGGCATATGGAACAGTCGCTCACCGTGGTTCTCAAATTGGCGGAAGTTGAGGAAACTGTGCGGCGATTAGCGCGCGAAGTGGAGAGAACCAAACGCCGGGTTAATGCGCTTGAATATATTATTATGCCGCGTCTCAAAGCCACGATCAAGCACATCTGGATTCAAATTGATGAAATTGAACGCGAAAATTTTATAAGACTTAAGAAAATTAAAGCTTCACTCAATAAAGACCGAGCAACGGCAGTATAAACCCCGCCTCCCTCAGTGATCTTTGGTATCAGGGAGGATAGAGAAAATTAATAGGTATGATTAACAGATTGTTGTTTAACTATCATCTGCAAAAACTGCAGAAGGAGGAAGAAAAAAGATTCAAATTATTTCTGCTGCTTCAATGTATGCAGTATGCTGCACCAATGCTCCTGTTTATCGGCGGCATCTGTATCGTTATTTTTGCGTGCAAGCTGATCTTTAGCTAAAGCTACTCCCTATAGCCGCTCTGCCTGTTTAAAAGATGTGATGCGACCGGCCGACGGTCCTTTCACCCAGATGGATTAACAATGCCAACCATGTGTACTTTCCTAAGCTGCGTATTAATTTCCCCAAGATTAATCATGATAGCCAAAACTGGGGAATTAAGATCCCAGTTATTGTTTTTCCTCTCACCATTATTAAAGCTTATGGGAACATTGTTCCCGTAAGCCTAACGGCAGCAACATTAATAGATAGGCATGGTAACATTACAGGTGTTGTGGAGACTTTTCGCGATTTGTCAGATTTAGAGGAAACGAGAAAAGAATTGACCAAACAAGATATGTTCCATGATATTATTTGCAAAAGACAGGCAATTCAACAGCTTTTTGCAATACCGAATTGACTCAACATAAAGGTACGCGAAGGTAATCACGGGAAGGATTGCAAGACAGATCGTTGCGTCATATTGCAGGTAACCGAACGGAGAGCGTCATATGACAATCAAAACGCGATCACTTTCAAGCCGTCAGAACCCGTTATCGCACTGCTCTCAAAGAAGTAAAAACTGTCATTGTGGATGAGTTCTGTACCATCTGCGGATACACCCGTAAGTATGCGATCCGCATCCTCAACAAAAAACCTCAACGGCAGCGACGAACACCTGGCCCTCAATCCAAATACCGGGATACCTCTCTGTGTAAGCCCTTACAAGATAGCTGGTTTGCCACTGACCAGATGAGCTCTAAAAAGTTTCGCGCTGCTCTCCCCTGTGGCTGCCCTTCTACGAACAAGAATATGGTGCTCTTGATCCTGGCATAATAACAAATTGCACGCTCTCAGCCTCATCCCTGTAGCGGTTACCTTTTCCTATGAGTCAATGCGGAGTATAATGCTTGAAAAGTTTGGAAGGATAAAATTGTTTAGGCGATTTTTTTTGCGGTGAAAAATTCCTCAGGGTTATACGGCAGAATTCAAGATCAGGACGGAACTTCCGCAAAACCATTTGTGCCACACACCGGGCAATCCAACATCTTTTTCTGCGGTAGTTCGGTAAATTCCATAGTGAATCCATCCCAGATGAGCATTCTGCTCATAAGATTGGTACCCATGCCCGTTAAATATTTAATGGCTTCAAGCGCCTCAAGGCAGCCGATTACACCAGCTGTTGCGCCAACAATGGGAAATACTGTTTTGGGCAAAGTACCGGTGTGCATACACCAGAGACAGGGCGTTTCTGGAGACTTAATGAAGGTAATCTGTCCACGCATGCCATATACTCCTGCGTGGATCATCGGAATACGATGTTTAACTGCATAGTTATTAAGTATTTGGCGGGTTTCAAAATTATCCATGCAATCAACAATAAGGTCAGTATTGTTGCCAATAAGCATCGCGACTGATTCCTCTGTTATCATCTCCACGAGTGGTTCAACGGTTACTTCAGGATTAATTCGATTCAAAGTTTCCTGAGCTGAAAGAGCTTTATTTTTACCCAGCCGTGTATCATCGTGGAGTATCTGGCGATTAAGATTTGAAAGTTCCGGCGTGCTGTAGTCACAGATTCGAATAGTACCGACACCGGCAACCGCAAGATAGATAGAAACCGGGCTTCCCAATCCTCCGGCGCCAGCAACAAAAACAGTCGCGTTTTTAAGTTTGAGTTGAGTTTCTTCGCCCCAATTAGGGAATATCATCTGACGATGGTAGCGACTTTTCTCCTGTTCTGACAATGTCATATAAAATTTCTCGGTGAAACGGGGGAAGAGCAAAGCTCTTTCGGTGTTGAATATTAATCTTAGCCGTGAAACCTCTGAGAACCGCCTCCAATAATAAGCCCGAACCAAAGCACATCGCCATCTTTCAGTTTTGTTTTTAACCCGTCTGGATAGTCCTGGACCCACTGGATGCGGCTTTTGTTTAAATAGATATTGGGCGTTTTATAGGGCTTGCCATCAAGAGTCCCTTCTGCGTATACATGCTGAGCAAACTTTGCACCGTATTTGCTTATCAGATGCTCAATAAATTGCTCAACGGTGGTTCCGGCAGATAGCGTAAATTCTTCTTGATCCTTGTTGGTAATATTTTGCACGGTTGTAAAATATTTGCACGTTACAGTAGGCATATAAATTACCTCCCAGGGTTAATAACTATATATATGAATGCTATATATGAATGCGCCATCTTTTGTTTTTATATATTCAATTACCAGGTTTGTCAATTCACATGTCTTTCAGGACTTTCCCCAAAAAACAGGGATAGAAATTGTGGAGATGGCATAAGC
>CAZQKW010000048.1:0-25807 GCA_964594075.1 uncultured Thermodesulfobacteriota bacterium
CTGATTTTATCGATATAAAAGTCGCTTTTTGCTTACTAAAAACCCAAATGATCGTTAAAAAGAAACATAAATACTTACCTTGTCAGACAGAAGCCTGCTCAACGAGCGGGCTTCTGTCCCCATCCATAATTTGTTAAATCAGTCATTTATTTTACCAAGAATAATTCTTACTTGTGTCGTAATTTATGTTGAGGGTGAGCAGCGCGTTTATTGCTTCATGATTTATAGGGGAAATTTATGAGATTACAAGATAAGGTTGTCATTGTTACTGGCGGTGCTTCTGGCTTGGGCAGAACATTTAGCCTCGGTCTGGCAGCTGAAGGGGCAAAGGTTGCGGTATGCGCTCACTCAAGCGATCCGACACCGGTGGTTGAAGAAATTAGAAAGAAAGGCGGCGAGGCCATCGGACTGCAGGTTGATGTGCGCAATGAACAAAGTACCCGTGAAATGGCGGAAAAAACAAATCAGGCTTTTGGTAAGATTGACGTGCTGGTGGCCAATGCCGGTATATATGGACAGCTCAAACCGCAACCGTTTGAAGAAATTGATGTCAATGAATGGGACTGGGTCATGGCGGTTAATTTAAAAGGTCCTTTTCTGAGTGCCCGCGCCGTGCTGCCGTATATGCGAAAGAATAAAAAAGGTAACATTATAATTGTTTCATCCGTTTTTTGGTTGGTGGGTAGGCTCCCCTGCATGCATTATGCAGTTTCCAAAGCCGGTGAAATGGGAATGATGCGACAAATGGCTGCTCAACTGGCCTCCGACAATATCAGGGTTAATGCATTTTTACCGGGCGGCACCTGGGATAAGGCAACAGAGAAGTTTGTTTCTTACCTTCCTCGGGGCGCCGAAGATGCGTTGATTAATCAGATGCAGCTCCGGCATCGTAAGCTTATGCCCGAAGACCTCATTGGTGGGCTGGTTTTTCTTGCATCTGACGAAAGCGACATGATGACCGGTCAGGCGCTGCCGGTTGATGGCGGGATTGTGTTCTATTAGATTACTTATGGAAAGGAGCCGGTTATATGAAAATGCGATCTACCGGATTAGGAGAAACGGTTTTAGTCGGGAAGCTGGATAAAATTACTCAGGTCGAAGATTATCTAATCCTCCATGTTCAAACCATAGACCCGGTTCAGTGGCATGTGCGGGCTGCCCTTGATTATAAGGACTTACTAACACTGGCAAAACTTATTTTAATGGGACCGGTTTTAAAGTTCCTGGTTTCAAAATGCTTCCGCATGAGAAACCCTAAGGACACTGATAACTTCTAATTTTATTAACCCATTAGCGAACCAAATTATTCAGTACATTAATCAGATGAGAGGATTGTATGGCTGACAAATCTTTTGATGCCATTATTATTGGTGGAGGCAATAAAGGGCTTATCCTGGGAATGTATTTGACCAAGTATGCCGGAATGAGTGTCGGCATGTTTGATTGTCGGCACGAACTGGGTGGCGGGTGGTCATGCGAGGAAAGTGCAGCACCGGGATTTATTACTAATACCCATGCGGTAAATATTGACAAATACTGGCACATAGTTCTTAAGCGGGATTTCCCGGAATTTATAGAAAAAGGCGGCCAATGGTTTCCTTTCAACCCGGCAATGGCAACCATCTTCAAGGAGGATCACTCATGTATTGCCTGGTATAATCCGGCATGTGATCCTAATCAGGAAAAGACCGCTGCATCAATAGCCCGCTTTTCAGAAAAAGATGCCGACACGTGGCTGGGACTTTGGAAAAAATGGCAGGAGAAGATAGAACCGGCTTTTTGCAAATGGATTTATAATCCGCCGCCACCCCACCATGAACCCGATATTATGGAAAAAACCCTGATGGATCCTTCACTTGGGATTGATCCTATATGGGGTGTAAAATCAGCGCTTGAGGTTCTCAGAGATCTCTTTGAATCTGATGAAGTGGTAACTTCAGTGCTCAGGCCTTCACATGCGGGAATGCCATATTCGCCCCGAACGCCGGCAACAGGTATTTCCCAACTTTTATTACTGCCACTGCTTATACAATTTGGCGGTGTTGTCGGCGGCACACATAGCTACGCACATGCTTGTCACAAAGTTTATTTAGAAAATGGCGGAAAAAGTTTTACCAAGCATGAGGTGGATAAGGTGATTATAGACAATGGTGTTGCCAAGGGGATACGCCTGGTTGACGGCACTGAGATTGAGGCTAAAAAACTGGTCGTCAGCACGCTCTCCCCTGAACAACTATGCTTTCAGCTCATCGGCCCCGAATATTTTGCGCCGCAAACGCTGCGCCGGGTGAAACATTTATCCCGACGGCTCATTTGTATTACCTGGTATCATTGGGCTCTTCATGAACGACCGTGCTATCGTGCCGAGTCGTATCTGCCCGATATATACCGAACCGGTCTTTTGGCTTTAAGCATCAAAGACCCCGAAGTCCTGGTTCGGGAAAATGCGTGGCGCGCATTGGGTAAAATGCCACCGGTTAACACAACTGATTCAGCTCTATTAGTGTGGTGTCTCAGTTTGGATGATCCCACGCAGGCGCCGCCGGGCAAGCATATAGCCGGATCAGAACAATTTGTCCTGGCAGCAGACCAGATGACGGAGCAAGAATGGCTTGCCTACAAAAAGAAAAATGCTGATGAGGTATTGCAGTACTGGCAGGAGTATGCTCCCAATATGACGTGGGAAAATATTATCGGATATGACCCGTTGACTCCTTACGATTGCCTGCGTCTCAAAAACATGGGCCCGCAGGGGAACTGGGGGGTCATTGATGTGATTCCAGGACAGACAGGGAAATACCGGCCGGTTCCTGAGCTGGCACGATATACAACGCCGATCAAAAATCTGTATTGCACGGGTGTTGCGTGGGGATTCAGCGCCGGTGCAATGGATGCCCAAGCGTATAACTGTTATAAAGTCATTGCTGATGAGCACAACCTTGAGAAACACTGGGAAAAAAATGGCTACTCTTTTTAAAAATTGAATCGCAATTAATAAATCCCAACATCCATAACCTAATGTTCATATAAACCTCAGATAATAGAGTGGGGAGAAGCTATGGATACCCTGTATGACATCATCATTATTGGGGCAGGACCTAATGGCTTGGAGGCGGGGGCATATTTGAGCAAAGCGGGGCAGAAAGTTCTGGTGCTGGAGCGACGGTATGAGTGCGGCGGTGGGCTCTGGACTGAAGAATCAACGCTGCCGGGCTTTCTGCACAGCACGCACGCAGTGTATATGATGATGGTTGACTTTGCACCCGTATATAGCGATTTCCGTCTTACAGATGACTATATGGTGCATCACATATATCCTGAGCTGCAGTTTGCCATGCCCCTTTCAGATGGGCGGTGCGTATGCATTTACCGGGATATAGATCGGACATGCAAATCATTTTCAGAATTTTCTCAGCGGGATGCAGACGCGTACCGTGAATTTTATACTATAGCCAAACAATGTGTTGATGACTACATTGGCCCGGCAACATATATCCCGCCCGTCGGGGCACTTGACGCAATCGTGCATATGAAAAAACACGAGGTGGGCAAAACAATCATGTCCTTTAGCGAGCGCAAGCCGATTGATATTATAAAAGACACGTTTGAAAATGATTACATCCGCACCCTGCTGCTTTATATAGCCTGCCATTGGGGCGTGAAGTATGACATGATTAATCTGGGGTATTTGGTATTGCTGTATCTTAACCGTGCCCACAGTTATCAGCTTGTCAGAGGCGGATCTCATATGGTTGCCCAGGCCCTCAATAAAATAATCCATGAAAATCACGGACTGGTAAAAAACAATCAGATGATTAAAAAGATCATCGTCCAAAACGGTGCAGCACAGGGAGTCGAGATGCAGGACGGCACGGTATATACTGCATCCAAAGCGGTGCTCAGCACTCTTGACCCCGTGCAAACGTTTATTGATTTGATGGACACCGATGCCATTACTGAAGCATTTGCAAACAAGATAAAGAAATGGAAATGGGAAAGTTATAGTCTGTTCGGCGCCCACAGCGCCCTGGCCGAACCACCACGGTTTGCGGCGGCTGAAAAAAACCCCGCAATAAACCGCGCGTGTGTTTATGTTCTCGGGTATGAAAGCATGGATGAGCTGGTAAAACATTTTGATGCCCTGTATGCCGGGGAGTTGGGGCCAACAATCGGTTTCAATGCTTGTTTTCCCAGCATGCATGATCCACTTCTTGCCCCGGCGGGAAGATGCGCCAGCCAGATATCCATGATGGCGCCGTTCAATCTGAGGGAAGGCGCTGAAAAATGGTATGATTTAAAATATAAGCAGGAGCTCTCGGAACGGTGCCATGCGGTTCTCCAAAAATATGCCCCCAACATAACCCCGGATAAAGTACTACAGACCTACATAAGCACTCCCTTAGATATGCAGAATAAATTTTATGATATGCGTGAGGGATCCTATAAGCAGGGGGCATATATCCCGTTCCAGATGGGTTTCCTTCGGCCAAATGAAGACTGCTCGCGCAATCGTACCCCCGTAAAAAAATTATATGTCGGCGGCTCATCGGTGTATCCGGGCGGATGTGTTATCTGGGGACCCGGTTATCTCGCAGCCAACACGATCGCCGATGACATCGGTGCAGCAAAATGGTGGGGGGAACCCGCATGTGTAACACGGGCAAAATCCCTGGGCACCCTTCATTGATATCCTGCGTCTTTCATCAGGAGGATTTCTATGAAAACAAAACAAGATGAAAAACACCGCAGAATTTACGAAGCCTTAGTTGGTATTCTTGGGCCGGAGAATGTGTCTGATTCGCCGGCAGTAATGCATGCCTATTCCCGCGATTGGATGCCTGACTCTACCATAAACCCATCCCCCCCTGATTTTGTGGCACTTCCATCATCAACGCGGGAAGTGCAATTAATCGTCAAACTTGCCAACCGCTTGCAATTCCCCTTCATTCCCGTCGGCAGTAACATGTGGTCAATTAATACGGTCGCAGTAAAACCCTATACGGTCATTCTTGACCCAAAGCGTATGAACCGGATTCTTGAACTCGACGAAAAAAATATGTTTGCAACTATTGAGCCCTATGTTACACATGCCCAACTCCATGCAGAAGCCAATCGCCGCGGACTGTATCTCGGTGCGCCGGAGGCAGGTTCGCAGGCGTCATCTCTTGCCAATCACCTTTTTCAAGCAGCATGGGGAACGGCCCACAGACTGGGCATGGGATATCGCAATATTCTGTCCATGGAATGGGTGCTGCCTACCGGTGAAATTTTGCGCACCGGGTCACGTTCCTATGCCGGGTGCGGTTCATTCTGGGGCGAAGGACCCGGTCCTGACTTGCGCGGATTACTCAGAGGAACCTACGGGGTAATGGGAGGGTTTGGGGTAGTAACCAATATGACGGTTAAGCTTCATCCCTATCCCGGCCCAAAATATTTCCCAACAAAAGGTGTCGTGCCCAGTGAACAGGTGCATATGCCAGAGGATAAAATCTGCTGGATGCTCTTTACCTATCCATCCATTCAAAAGGCGGTTGAGGCGATGTATCATATCTGCAAAGCGGAAATAGGAGGAACATGCCACAAGTGGCCGACTATTTATTTGAATTGGTGGTGGGCTAAATCAAACGAAGAATACTGGGAGACCTGGAAGTCAAGATACTGGCAGAAAAATTGTAAACATATGGTTTCAGTCTCATTATGGGGGTTCACGTCGGCCAAACAGGTTGCCTACGAGAAACGGGTGATCGAGGACATTATCAAAGAAACAGGTGGTAAAAAAGTACCGCAAGAAGTTTACGACCGTATTGTCCCAAATATAGCTAATGCGTGGATCAGAACGAACTGGGGGCCGCGTGTCATAAGCCGTTCAGGAACATTCATTTTATTCAGCATTCCTATGGACACCATGGACAGCAATGTGCGTTTTCTTAAGCGTTCACGCGAGTTTATAGACAAATATTCTCCGCCTATTCTCGACAATGACCATACTGACTGGATTGCCTCCTATGAGATGGGGCATATCGGCTATGCCGAAGATATGTTTCCTATTGAAAAGAACCCCGAGGATTTAAAAAGGTTTATGGAGGTATTCTTTAAGGAGCTCAAAGCCGACCTTGCAAAGAAAATGGATTATAACATCGCTCCAGCGCTTGGAGCCGTGTATCACAAATTGGGCGGACCTGTGTTCGGCTACGGTAATTTGTTGAAAAATATCAAAAGAACCATTGATCCAAACAATGTGTCCTGCCCACCTCAGCCAATTCCAACGTCCTGACGGCTTCATGCATTGAGTATAAAAAAAGCGAGGTATGCCATGCGTATAGTAAAAGGCTATGCAGGTAAAGTGCTGAGAATTAATGTGACAACCCGTCAGGTTTTAATCGAGGAATTGCGCACGCAAGATGTTAAACTGTTTCTCGGTGGCAGAGGGCTTGGGGCTAAATATTTATTTGATGAGCTCAAACCGGGCATTGATCCGTTAAGTGAAGACAATAAACTATATTTTTTAACCGGGCCACTTACTGCAACAGGGGCCATTTCAAGTTCACGGTGGATGGTGGTAACCAAATCTCCCCTCAGCGGGACATTTATACGGGCCACTGGCGGGGGGGGCATTCGGCCAGGAACTTAAACGCACAGGTTTTGATCTCGTTATTATTGAAGGGAAAGCTTCCCGGCCGACCACTATTTTCATTCATAATGACACCGTTAAGTTTATAGACGCATCAGCCCTGTGGGGAAAAGGGATTGATACGGCAACGCTCCAGGATCGTATCATTAGGGAATTAGGAGACGATAAAATCCAGGTCGCCTGTATTGGGCCCGCGGGGGAAAATGGAACTTTATATGCAGCAATCATGAACTTGCGGCGGAGCGCCAGCAGAGGCGGCGTGGGCACCGTTATGGGTTCTAAAAATATTAAAGCACTTGCAGTAAGAGGAACGTGTGCGGTCAATCTCGCGGATAAAGAAAAACTAAATGACATAACACGCGATGTAATTGACGCAGCAACCCGCCATCCGCTTTACAACGGGTTCAGCCATTTTGGATCTTCTGGTATAACCGCATTGATGCATGAAATGGGCATGCACCCTGTCAAAAATTTCCAGTCAGGATATATGAATAATTTTGCAGGACTCACCACTGACAACATAGAACAAATATTCGTCAAAGATGTAACCTGCACGCGGTGCTTCATCCACTGCGGCAGCATCCTGAAGGTTCGGGACACTGCCAATAACAAAAACGAGGTAGAGGGTCCCGAATACGAGACCATGTGGAGTTTTGGCGCTAACATTAACAATACAGATCTTAATTTTATTGTCGCTGCCAATATGCTGTGTGATGACTACGGTATTGATACCATCTCTGCAGGGGTTACTCTCTCATTTGCCATGGAGTTATATGAACGGGGCATTCTATCAAAGGGAGATCTTGACGGGATTGAACTCACCTGGGGAAATCACGAGGCAGCTTGGCAGATCCTTAAGAAAATAGTGAAGCGGGAAGGCATCGGTGATGTATTGGCACTGGGAACTAAGCGGGCGGCGGAAAAGATTGGAAGAAGTGCAAATAATTTTGCCATGCATGTGAAAGGTCTTGAGATACCAGCCTATGAACCACGAGGAGCAAAGGCTCATGGTCTCAATATTGCCACTTCAACCATCGGCGCCAGTCATATGACCGGGTATGCAATGCAGGAATTGTTCGGAATTCCTGCACCCGTAGACCGTTATAGTGTGCAGGGCAAAGGGGCACTTACCAAGCACAATCAGGATAAAACCGCAACCTATGATTCGCTCATCATATGTGGTTTTCCTGCCTGCTTTGGCTGGATAAGTCCTGAAATCTATGCTCAACTTCTTGTGGCCGCAACTGGTATTGAGGAATTTGGTGATATTCAATATCTCATCACGGCAGGTGAACGCATTTATAATCTCGAACGATTATTCAATATTCGCGAAGGATTTCAGAGCAAAGATGATTACCTTCCCGAACGATTCCTCAAAGAGCCTGTGCCTGATGGGGCAAGCAAAGGACAGGTATTTGAAATGGAACTGCTCTTGCGTGATTATTACACCGCACGGGGATGGGACATACAAACCGGCGTGCCGAAACGGGAAAAGCTTGAGGAATTAGGCTTACAATCAATAGCCAAGGACCTTAAAGTGTGGTAGATTGAAAAAAATTTGTACCCACCCTTTGTTGTGCCTTTTTGAAAGAGCGGTTCCGGATTGGGTGAACATTTTATCACACAAAAGAAGCAACAGAAAACCATCAAAAAAATCAATGTAACATAGCTTTCGCTGTCATGGTTTTTTTGTATTAACATTTAATCAATAATGGAGGAGATGAATAATGGAAGGCACTAAAAGTATGTTTCGGGTAATTGCTCTAAGTATCAGTTTGATTTTGTGTGCGGCTGGTAACCTCTCATGGGGTCAGGAACAAAAAATTATTCCGGAAAAACATGTGGCAGGATCTCATGTAATACGCATCAAGACACACCGGGGCATTATACCGCCTACCCTGTCAATAAAACCGGGTTCCACCGTTATCTGGGTGAATGAGTCCGACAGTCTCATCGAAATACTCTTCCCACATAAAAAAATTACCCTGTCTTGCCAGAATCCGGTAAATTTTATCATTGACGTGGACGGATCATTTGTCTCCAATAAAATCGGTGTCGGCGCTGTGGCAAGCATCTGTTTTATTGAAAAGGGAGAGTTTGAATACATCGTAAAAAAACTGTCTCCCGGTAAAAGTTCCCCTGAAGATGAGTTCAAAGGAAACGTCATTGTAGAAAAATAATACCACACGCCCCATATGACCAGTGGAGGGGATGCGGATTGATGTGATGACGGTTGTGCCTGTATTGAAACGAGAGCTGAAAACCTATTTCACCTCTCCTATTATGTATGCGGTGGTATCAGTATTTCTGATCCTTTCCGGCTATTTCTTCTATACCAATCTGGTCATGTATGTTTTGTTTGCCGGCAGCGGGGTGAACATTGATCTGTGGGAATACACGTTTAACGATGTGAGCTATATTCTGCTGCTTCTGCTTCCGCTGATTAGCATGCGGCTGTTTGCGGAAGAAAAAAAGCTCGGCACTTTTGAACTCCTTGTCACCGCCCCCCTCAGAGATACTGATATTTTACTGGGTAAATATTGCGCAGGCCTGATCATTATTGCTGCAATGCTGATCCTCAGCCTGCTTTACCCCTTAATATTGTCCGCGATTCATGTCGTGTTCGTTCCTGTCCTTGTGCCCGGATACATGGGGTTGTTCCTTATCGGCGCCAGTTTTCTTGCTTGCGGCATATTCCTTTCATCATTGACCGAACAGCAGATTGTTGCTGCCATATCCACTGCGGGACTGCTGATGTTTCTCTGGTTCATTGACCGCAGTGAGGATATCGCTGCCCCCTTTGTTGCAGGTGTTTTGCAACAGGTGTCCCTGTTCCGGCACTTTTTTAATTTTGCCCGGGGAGTCATTGATACCAAAGATATAATATATTTTGTTTCAGTGATAGCTGCGGGTCTGCTTCTCACGCTTTTTTCGATACAATCACGACAATGGAAAGGTTTTGCACGCAGAACCGCCGATATGCGCCTACTGCTGCCACAGGGGGTCATACTGTCACTGCTAATCGTCTTGTTACCCGTAAATGTAATTGCATGGCGATATAATTACCGGTTTGATTTTACTTTTGAAAAAAAATATACCTTGTCTGAACCGTTGCGAAACGCTCTTGCATCGGTTAAGGATACTTTTGCTATGACGGTTCGGGTAACAAAAGAACAGAAACGCCCTGTCCAAGACTATCTTGAGCTGCTCCAGACAAATTGCCCGCACCTGCGCTACAAATGTATTGACGTTGATAAGAATGCCACATCGCCGGATGCGCTCAAGGGCCTCGGAAATACGGGAGGGGTTGCAACCTATAAAGGGCGAAAGGAAAACTTTGCGGCCCTCAGCGACGAAGAAGTGCTGAAAACTATTTATGCCCTTGCGTATGGACAGGAAAAAATCGCCTGCTTTATCATCGGTCATGGGGAGCGAGACCTTTCACACACCGCAGCAGACGGGTTTTCAGAGGCACAAGCGGCACTACAGTCAGACAGCTTTACCATTACCCCGCTCCGTCTTGACGATCTGCCGGACATGCCGTCTGATTGCCGTATGGTGATCATTGCCGGTCCGCAACAGGATTTTTCTGATCAGTCGCTTGCCCATCTGGAAAACTATTTTGAACGGGGTGGACGATTGTTGCTGCTTCTTGATCCTGCGCCCCTGCCGCGTTTAAAAAAGTTCCTTGCGCGGTATAATGTTGAGGTCGGCACTGATATTGTCGTTGACCGGAGTAATCCGCTGGCGGAGGCGGACGATCTTACACCTATCATTTTTATTAACCGTGAACACCCTATAGCTTCTCATTTAACCGCTGCCGTTCTGTTTCCCAAGGCCTGCTCGGTTCAGGTGGGAACGCATCCCCTGCCCGGTTTTTCGTGGGAAATTCTTGCCCAGTCGGGCAAAGAAACGTGGGCCGAACAGGACCTGCAAAGCGCGTTTGACAACACGGCTCAGTATCAAGAGGGCACAGATTTGCGCGGACCCGTGCAAGTCGCGGTGATTACCAAAAAAGCACCGGATAAGAAGCAAGAAGCGCCCGAGGGCCGAATGGTAGTCATGGGAACTTCGCAATTTGCCACTAACCAGCACATTAATATCCTTGGCAATAGAGATTTTCTTCTGAACTGTGTGCGCTGGCTTGCAGAGGTGCCCCTGCCGGAAATTGTACGATCACAACCAAGGGATTCCAGAGTTCCTCCCCTGGTATCTTTGACCGCGGCCGAGAGTCGGCTGGTGTTTTGGTCCTGTGTCATTATGCAGCCGGCGCTGATTCTGGCCATTGGGATCGGTGTGATTTTCCGGCGTCGTTTTTTAAGTTAGCCAGAGGCGCGAAATGCCTGCGGCGTTAACGACAGTTGTTTAGAACCAGCCTCTGTGCCGCGTGCATTATCATTTGTGAACAAATAAAATTTCTGTTAAGCTATACAAAAAAGGGTTGGTGTAGCCTTTTGCAACGATCTCTTTTAACCGGCGGCAAACTATTTCTGCAGAAAGGTTTATATGAAACAGGTTATTGTGCGCTTTGCGCCTTCTCCTACCGGCTATTTGCATATCGGAGGTGCGCGAACCGCCCTTTACAACTGGCTTTTTGCCCGAAAGTATCATGGAAAGTTTATCCTGCGCATTGAAGATACTGATATAGAACGTTCAACCGAAGAATCAATCAGGGGAATCCTTGATGGTATGCAGTGGCTGGGGCTCACCTGGGATGAAGGACCCAACTTTCAGTCGCAGCGCATTCAGTATCATAAAGACGCAGCCCGGCAGCTTCTGGCACAAGGATCTGCCTACAAATGTTTCTGCACTAAACAAGAGCTGGAAGCAAAAAGGCTTAAAGCCCAGCAGGAAAAATCAGATTATAAATATGACGGCACGTGCAGAAACCTCTCTGCAGAAGAAATTAAGCGTCGGGAAGCGCGGAATTTGCCTTTTGTGGTGCGCTTTAAAGTGCCCACCGGTGACGGCGTTGTTGCTTTTGACGATAAGGTGTATGGGCACATCGAAAAAAAATATGCTGATATTGAGGATTTTGTCATCATGCGTTCAGACGGCCAGCCCCTCTATGTGCTGAGCAATGCGGTTGATGACATGATGGACAATATATCGCATGTTATCAGAGGGCAGGACGGCCTTGCCAATACGCCGAAACAAATTCTTATTTACCATGCCTTGGGACACGAGGTGCCGGTTTTTGCTCATATGCCCCTGACGCTCGATATTAAAAAGGCAAAAATTTCAAAGCGCAAGCATGGTGATGTAGTAACTGTTGCGTACTACCGGGAACGGGGCTTCTTGCCGTGGGCGCTATGCAATTTTCTGGCGCTTCTGGGCTGGTCGACCACTGACAATCGTGAACTGTTCACCCCGGCAGAGCTTATTGAAGCATTTACCCTTGAGGGAATTGTTCGCCATAACTCTATCTTCAATTATAATCCGAACGATCCCCACAGTTGGACAGATCCGAAAGCCATTGCTATCAATGCACGCCATATCAGTATGATGAATATTGAGGAACTGTTACCGTACGTAAAAAAAGAGCTTGCAGAAGCCGGTCTGTGGGATACTGCGTTTGAAGGTGAACGAAAAGAATGGTTTAAGAATACGGTCAACCTTATCCGCACGCGCTTCCATACGCTCAAAGATTTTGCAACTATAGGACGCCCGTATTTCTCGGATGATTTTCCCTATGATACAGAGGCTATGGAAAAAAACCTTAAAGCCGACGCCCGTATCAAGCAGTTCTTACTTGATGTGGCTCAACTAATTGATAATGCCAGTAATTTTGATATAAAGAGCGCGGAAGCTCTGGTGCGCGAATTTGCGGGCCAACGTGGCATAAAAGCAGGCATTGTTATTAATGCAATTCGCACCGCGGTAACCGGTCAGTCAACAGGACCGGGACTTTTTGAGGTGCTGGAAGCGATTGGCAAAGAGCGCACCGTCAGGCGTCTTCGAAAAGCAGCCCAGCTCTGCGGATAAGAGGGAGGATTTTTTCTTCTTCTCGCAGGGTTTTCTGAATTCCATGCGAAACGTTATGTGCTTCTATTGGCAAATTGGCTCCGTGTAACACATTGTCTAAAAGTGTCATGCTGAACCAGGTGAAGAATTCCATCGCACGCAACAGCATGGAATTCAATACGGGCGGAATGGCGCGCTTATCATAGTCCAGCGCACGGCACGTTTTTCAATAACCTGCTCAATGGAGGATGGAGATAGGAAGGATGCAGATAAAAAAAATAACAAAATTTCTTTATATACTTATTCTTATAGCAGGCACAGTGAGCGCCGGGTGCTCCGGCAAGGAAAACACCGCTGCTGAAATAAAACACTATCCGGTTGACGGTCTTGGGGGAGTTATCAGCAAGTCTGCGGTGATCTTTGATAAGGAAATTTCAAGCGATGGCAATGGTTCTATACGAATCACCGCCAATAAACCGTGCACGATACTCCTGTATGAAACCGGGGATGTTGATGCGGATAATGCCCGTCTGACATATCGGGCAAAAGTCCGCACACAAGGCGTTCAGGGAAAGGTGTATCTCGAAATGCTGTGTCAGTTTCCCGGCGGCGGTGAATATTTTTCCAAAGACTTAGGATCGCCACTCGCCGGCACTAATGAATGGTCAACTGAAGAAACGCATTTTATTCTGAAACGGGGAGAAAATCCGGACAACGTAAAGCTCAATATCATTGTTGACGGAACGGGCACGGTCTGGGTTGACGATATCCGCCTGATAAAAGGTCCCGTAGAATAAAATTTATCGTGCGTAACTGAATGCCCTCCAGCTCGTATATCGCCTTTTCCAACCCGTTCACTACTCGTGCGAGCCGATCGTAGTCAAGTTTATCTGGCGTGCACTGCATCATAGTGCGCTCCGACAAAGACAATCCAATGTGGGTCGCGGTATCCTTGTTTCTCGGCTGAAATATTGTAATGGGTCTTGCCTGCTATGCGGTATGCCTGGCGTGGCACGGATAAACCGGTGCGAATTAATGATTGCTCTGTGAGCAACTTCACGCGTGAGGATCCAGGTATTTTAACGACAAGCTTTGTCCACAAAGGCAGAAATGTCTTCGGTCATTTTCTTAAGCGCTGGCAGATGGGTGTAAATCTGGTGCCCTGAATCGTAAAACAAAATTACCATATTGTCTCTTACTGCCGGATCCAGGCCCAGGTGTTCTACGGCATATTTAGAAGC
Organism: uncultured Thermodesulfobacteriota bacterium; assembly: GCA_964594075.1. Lineage (GTDB taxonomy): Bacteria > Desulfobacterota > WTBG01 > CAIYCZ01 > CAIYCZ01 > CAZQKW01. The sequence continues at coordinate 13,837 of CAZQKW010000048.1, forward strand.
ATAATAGGGAGTTGCCAGATCATAGTATCCGCACGCGATAAGCGTCTTGAGCCGAGTATTGTTAGTCATTGCCTCTCGCAGTGGCGCAGATACATTTACATACCCCTGCGCTGCCGATCCCCAGTTCCACTCGCGATTTACATTCAGATTTAACACTTCATAGGGCTGGTCATAGATAAACTTCAGTTCAGTACGCACATAGTGATTCATGCCTGCCGCATACGGGCCGGTGGTTAAAAACAGAGCCGGATCAAATGAGCTGTATTCGCAGCCAAAATCCGCATCAATACCTGTTACCCTGCTGTCAAGAATACCCACCGTTCGGCGCTGGCTGCGGAGCAGCTCTTGTGCAAATCGCAATTGATTTATTCTTAAATTGTTGTAGGCAATAAAATCTTTTGCTATGCCGGTATAGGACGACATCTTCTCTATAATGAGGATGCGCTCGGGCGCAGATAATTGATCACCTTTGAGCAGGGCAGCCGCATATTCACCCACTGCCCAGGCTTCTGCATTCTGACGGGTTTGTTCTGGATTGGCTTGCAATGCCTGAGAAAGCTTGTTGTGATACAGTGCAGTAGCAGTATAGGCCGGCAAAAAAAGGATATAAGGCAGATCATTGCCGGCGTTAAATCGCAGAGTTTGAAAGTTTAAAGCCGGCGAGATAAGAATGAGACCGCGCAAATGGATATTCATATTGTTTTGCAAATATCCTGCCAGCGCCGCAGCTCGTGTTGCCCCATAGCTTTCTCCAATGATAAATTTAGGTGAAAGCCAGCGGGCTGAAATGGTAATATAGCGCCTAATAAATTCGGCCATAATCCGCGTGTCTTCCTCCATACGGTAAAATTGTTTGACATCAACACCCGGTGCTGCGCGGCTAAATCCGGTACCCACTGGATCAACAAAAACCAGGTCGGTAAACATAAGCCAGGTATAATCATTATTCACCAGACGTATCAGTTCCGGCGCGTGGGTTCCCTGATCGTTTAACGGTACCCGTTTCGGGCCTACGGCGCCGAGGTGTAAAAATACTGAGGATGCCCCTGGTCCGCCATTAAACGCGAAGGCAATAGGTCGTGTGTCTGCGGCGTCGCGTCTGTTTCGTTCATACGCGCAAAAAAACAGATGCGCAGTCGGTTTGTCTGCTTCGTCCCTTAAATGCAGAAACCCGGCAGTAGCAGTATATGTTATGGACCTTCCCTGAACTTTTATTTGGTGTTTTGTTATTGAAAATGTCGGTGCCGCAATTTCCGCCGCGGTATTGGCTGGCTTCGGTTTTTCTATCGCTGATTTGGTCTCTGCAGAAAATACCTGGCTACCGATACCCAGCAGCGCAATAAGGTGAACAACCATCAGACATCGTTTTTTCATATGGTCACCTGTTTGTTAACGCGTCTCAATAGGTTACGGTCTAACACGCTTTACATTCTACTAAATACAAGGTATAAATAATCATTTTACATAGATTTAAATTATCGTCAATCACCTATGGAACCAGGTCGCGTGAATTTAGGCTACCCCGCTGCCGTATATATCAAAACCTTCGGCTGCCAGATGAACGAATACGATTCGCTCCGTATTCTCAAATCGCTTGAAACAGCGGGCTACACCCGGGCTGCTTCTTACAGAGAAGCGTCGGTGATTTTGCTCAACACCTGCAGCGTCAGACAGAAGGCCGAGGAAAAGGTTTACAGTGAACTGGGCAGGCTCAAAAAACTGAAACAACATAATCCCGATTTGATTATCGGGGTGGGCGGTTGTGTGGCGCAACAGGAAGGAAAAAACTTGTTGCGCAACTTTCCGCAGGTTGATCTGGTGTTCGGCACCCATGCGATCGCCCAGGTTGCGGAGTTGTTAGCGCGGTGTCAGGCTACCCGTAATAAAATTGTATCTACAGACATGAATGGGGCAGAGATTTATCCTGCGGAGCGGTATGTGCCTGAGGAAAAACAAGTAACCGTTTTTGTTTCCATTATGCAGGGGTGTGAAAATTTCTGTTCTTATTGTATTGTTCCCTATGTTAGGGGGCGCGAGCGAAGCCGAAAACCGGAAGATATTGTGAACGAAATAACGCGTCTAGCTAACTCTGGCGTTAAGGAGGTCTCGCTGCTGGGTCAAAATGTTAATTCGTATGGAAAAACCCTCACGCCGCCGCGAACATTTCCTGAACTGCTCCACGCAGTACATAACATAGCGGGCATTGAACGCATCCGCTTTGTCACCTCACACCCAAAAGACCTCTCGGCGGAGCTCATACAGGCCTTTAAAGACCTTGATAAAGTCTGCGAACATATCCATCTGCCCCTTCAGTCAGGATCTGATCGCATCCTGGCACGGATGAATCGCGCCTACACGGCAGCCGATTATCTCAACAAAGTTGAAGCATTGCGGGCAGCAGTGCCTGCCATCAGCATCACGGCTGACATGCTGGTTGGGTTTCCGGGTGAGACAGAAAAAGATTTTCAGGCAACGCTTGAGATCGTCGCACACGTAGAATTCGATGACTTATTCTTGTTCCGCTATTCTGACCGCAAGGGAACTCCTGCGTCAGCGTTTCCAGAAAAAGTTCCTTATACGGCAATGATAGAACGTCTGGAAGCTCTTAAGGCACTACAGCGGGAAATCAGTGTTAAGAAAAACCAGCGCATCATTGGCCAAACGGTGCCAGTGCTGTTTGAGTCAAGGAGCAAGCGCAACCCCGATCACCTTGCAGGCCGAACGCGAACAAACAAGGTGGTAAATTGCAAGGCGACTGCCGAGCTTCTTGGTGATACTGCCCGCGTTAACATTGAACAGGCACATATTCATTCCTTAAGTGGAACACTGGTCTAAAAAACTGCTGGGTAAGACTGGCATCGTTGTGAGGTGGCTCGATGATAGATTTACACACGCATACACTTTTAAGCGATGGCGCGCTGCTTCCTGCGGAATTGATTCGCCGGGCAGAGGCAATCGGCTATACGGCAATAGCTATTACCGATCATGTTGATGTTTCAAATTTTGACTTTGTAATCCCGCGTATTGTCAAAGCGTGCCAGAAAGCAGCAGAACAATGTAACAACATTACTGTTATTCCCGGGGCCGAACTTACCCATATAAACCCTGCTGATATACCGTTCTTAGTGAACGAGTCCCGCGCGTTGGGCGCATGTCTCATCGTGGTGCACGGAGAAACTATTGTTGAGCCGGTGAGCCCCGGAACCAATCGCAAGGCTCTTGAATCAGAGATTGACATTCTTGCCCACCCCGGACTTATTACTGATGATGAGGTGAAACTTGCAAAAGAACGCCACATCATGCTTGAAGTAAGCGCCCGCAAAGGTCACTGCCTCACCAATGGCCATGTGGTAAAACTTGCGCAGCACTACGGCGCGCCGCTTATCTTAAATACCGACGCCCATGCGCCTGAAGACCTTCTGACCTGCAAGCAGGCTCAAAACATAGCATGTGGCGCAGGATTGACGCAGGAAGATTTTCAGCACATGCTGCAAAACAGCAGACAGCTCATTCAGCGTCTCATATAAAACAGACGGTCGGTTGTGGTGCGGCGATAAAAACCTCCCAGACGCTCGGGTATGGTATTAAGCTTCATTCCCAATGTGTTTTGGTGTTCGCATGCGGGTTGCCTTAATTGCAGGGATACGGTGTGGGGAAATTTTGTTTCGTTTTTCCTTGACAAATTATTTATAGGATATTATAAAGATTGATTATTTTAAATAGAGGATACAAATGAAAACAGTAAGTGCAAAAAAACAAGAAGTACCGCGCCAGTGGTATGTCGTAGATGCCACAGATAAGATTCTGGGGCGGCTTGCCGTTCAACTTGCCAATATACTAAGAGGGAAAAACAAGCCGATATTCACGCCCCATGTTGATACCGGCGATTTTGTCATTGTCACCAATGCAGAAAAGGTGCGGCTGACCGGCAAGAAGCTGGAGAAGAAACAGTACTATCGTCACAGCGGCTATCCAGGAGGTTTAAAAGTCAGAACAGCGCAGGAGCTGGTGCGAAAAAAACCTGAAGAGCTTATTATGCACGCAGTTAAAGGCATGCTGCCCAAAAACCGTCTGGGAAGCAAATTGCTTAAAAAACTAAAGGTATATGCAGGCGCTGCACATCCCCATGAAGCCCAGCAGCCGAATATTTTGGAATTGAAAGAGGTTTAAGTATCCATGTATGAACAAAAACATTATGCAACAGGAAAACGCAAGACGGCCATAGCCAGGGTGTGGATGGCGCCGGGCGAAGGTAAATTTCTGGTAAATCAGAAACAGCTTGAAGAGTATTTTGCCGGCATGAGCGCACAGATAGCTGCGATAAAGCAGCCGCTGGAAATGACTGAGATGGCGGGAAAATACGATATTTATGCGAATGTCATGGGCGGGGGCATTTCCGGCCAGGCAGATGCAGTGCGGCATGGCGTTGCAAAAGCACTGCTCACCATAGATCCCGCATCACGGCCCGTCCTCAAAAAGGCGTCGCTGCTTACCCGCGATGCGCGAAAGAAGGAGAGAAAGAAATACGGACAGAAAGGTGCGCGCAAACGATTCCAATATTCCAAGCGATAATTACTGGTTGGCAAATACCAAAAAAAGGAAGGAGAGCAGCGCTCTCCTTCCTTTTTTATTGCCGCCAGGCTGTATTACGTGCCTCTGACAATGTCAGTGGCCGATGCTTCCCGCCAATAGCGCTCAATTTTTTCTGCTATTGCCGGCTGCTCTCTTCGGATCTGCTCGATGTGACTCATAATGGCCTTTTTCATGACATCTGGGGCAGTATTCTCGCTCACATATCCGGGATATTCCTCATTATCGGTGAGGCCGAAAATATAATCAAGTTCGGCATCGCTCATCATATGCAGACCAAATCCGCGCAGCGCCTTCTCAATTTCTCCAGGCCAGCAATATTCAAAAGACTCGCGCCAGAAATCAGTATAGTCATCATAACCGGTTCCGGTATCAAGCACTTTAAGCGCAGCGTGGGCCGCGCGGTAACCATACACCATTGCCGATTGGCAGTAGGTTTCAATAAACGCTGCCGCGTCGCCTACCACAACAATATTTCCTTCGACCGGTTTCTGGATGCAGGTATAGAAATTGAGCACGGCAGAGGCCGCATGAACAATCTGCGCATTGCGAAACCAGTGAGCAAACGCGCCCTTGCGCATGAAATGGTCAAGCGCAAGTTTTGCCGGAAAACCGAGCGGGGCACCACACATGATGTCTATAATCGGCTCGTCTCCCGGTTTCGCAGTGGGCAGATGCTTGGGCATAAAATAAAGCTGACCCCGACCCCATTTGGTGTGACCCTGCCCGACGAAGGTAACCCATGAATTAGGGTATGGGGTTTCCACCCCCTCAAGAAAATATGAGGCAACGTGGAAGGTGCCGAAATAGTTTCTTTGTTTTGCCAGTTCGAGTCCGCGTACGATCTGCGAGTTAACCCCGTCTGCGGCAAAAGCTATCTTGCATTTCACTTCTTTTAACCTGCGAGAACGAGTTCCTCGCAGGATCACCTTGACGCCGCCGTTTATATTTTCGGCCTTGATGCCGGCGGTTTCAGTCAGCACGTCTATCCCGTTTGCCAGCGCATCATCCAAAAGGCCCTTCAGGAGTACATCCTTGCTGTAGGGATGCGCCACGCCCTCCTGGGGGTTCACCATAGTGAGCCTCTTGCCGCCTGGCGACAGGCGAATGCTCTTCACCATCTTAACCCATTGACCGGTATAGCGGACTGTGAATCCCGTTTTCTCAAAGTGAATGTTGTTATCAATGATACGGGCTGTTTCGCCATGGGTATTCGGCTCATTGATAAGCATCGTGCAGCACGAGCGGTTGATAACCGGAATTTCTTTCTTTATATCAACCAGCAAAACATCCTGACCGGCGCTCGACAGCTCTTTGGCAGCCATCAAACCCGCTGGACCGGCACCAATAATTACAAAGTCATAGTTGCTTTTCATACCACAAGGCTCCTGTCAGCCTGGTCCTTCTTGCAGTTTCATTTCGACGGCAGTTTTACATCCGCTGCGCTTCGTTCTTCAGGGAATGGGTCGCTCGGAAAATTAAATACGATCACATCCGGAAACCTGCAGTCAACATAAATCGCATCAACCCCGCACGCTGCCCGGCAGGTTCCGCATTCAATGCAGGAAAGCTGATCAATATATGACCGGTCATCAATAAAGCGTATTGCCAATCGCGGGCACAGATTGACACACGCTCCACAGCCGACGCACTCGTCTCTGTTTACCTTCATCGCCGTTTATCCGCTTTTTTATTCAACATTGCTATGGCCTGCAGTTTACGCACACATCAAAAAAGTCCTCTGCCAACCGCGCTTTTTTCTTAATATACTCGAGCTGAAACGACGGGGCAAATGCGTCCCCACATTCCTTGCAGCGCTTCATTTCAAAATTCACTTTCCAGTTGTCAATAATGCGCGCCGGGCCCTCTACCACCGTGCCGTCAGGCTGGATGAATCGTTCGCCCGGCGCAATATCCCGCAGCGTAATAGCACCCGTAGGGCAGATGGCATAGCAGGTGCCGCAACCGATGCAATCCCGCGAACGCTCAAAAAATGGAGCGGCTGCCTTTTTCTCATATCCCCGATGCGCAAAATCAATGGCGCTCACGCCTACAAGGTCGCGGCAGGCCCGAACGCACAGTCCACAGGCAATGCACAGTTCATTGCGCGGTTTGAACCGCGCTGCAGGTCGTATGCCCAGCTCTTCCGCCAGCTCGTGCAAAACTTTTGCCTGCGGCGCTTCGGCCAGCAGCAGGCCAACGATAAACCGGCGCAGTTGGATAATTCGCTCCGTTGCGGTTTTTACCCTGATGCCGTTTTCCGCGACAAAGGAACATGACGAAACAATCTGCCGACTATCCCCGCGGGCGACTTCAACAATGCAGACGCGACAGCCGCCATAGGGGGTCAGCGCTTCGTGATGGCACAATGTGGGGATGCGGATTCCCTCCTGCTGTGCGGCTTCAAGAATGGTGGTTCCCTGTTCAACTGTCACCATTTTGCCGTCAATCTTGAACGATATCATCCCTTCGGTTTTCATGGGTGGACATTCCTTTGTCATCATTTTAAAATTGCGGCTGCCGGGCAGATTTCAAAGCACGCGCCGCATTTTATGCATTTACCTGCCGCAATTACATGCGGCTGCTTTTTCTCTCCGGCAATGGCATTGACCGGGCACACGCTTACGCATGCCCCGCAGCCGGTACATCTTTTCCGGTCTATGGTATAGGTAATGAGCGCCCTGCATACGCCGGCGGGACATTTTTTATCCTTAATGTGCGCCAGGTATTCATCCTTAAAATAAATCAGGGTCGAAAGCACCGGATTGGGGGCGGTTCTCCCGAGACCGCACAGGGCAGACTCCTTAATGGCATCCGCCATATTCTCCAATAGCACCAGATCTTCCCGCGAGCCCCTGCCCGCGGTAATGTCTTCAAGCAGTTCTTTCATGCGCGTAATGCCGACCCGGCAGGGCGTGCATTTGCCGCATGATTCGTCAGCCAGAAAAGAAACAAAATATTTAGCCACGTCCACCATGCAGGTGCGATCATCCATGACGATAAGTCCGCCTGATCCCATGATGGAGCCTGCTTCGGCAAGGGCCTCATAATCTACCGGGAGATTGATGAGCTCGCGCGGAATACAGCCGCCGGAAGGCCCGCCAGTCTGCACTGCTTTCAAAGTTCTGCCGTTTGGAATACCGCCACCAATATCGTAAATAAGCTGTTTGAGCGAGGTGCCCATGGGCACCTCCACCAGCCCGATGCGTTTCACCTTGCCGACCAGTGAAAATACTTTAGTCCCCTTGCTGTGCTTGGTGCCAAGAGACGAAAACCACGAAGCTCCGCGCGCCATAATCGGCGCAATGTTGGCAAAGGTCTCAACATTATTAATGACGGTGGGCTTTCCCCATAAGCCGCGCTGCGCCGGAAATGGCGGGCGCTGCCGCGGCTCGCCCCAATCACCTTCAATTGACTTAATCAGGGCTGTTTCTTCTCCGCATACAAATGCTCCCGCGCCACGTATAATGGTAATGGCGAATTTAAATCCGGAGTTAAAAATATTTCTGCCCAGCAGTCCGTATGCCTGAGCCTGCTTCAAGGCTTTCCGGAGCCGTTCCAGCGCGAGAGGATATTCGGCCCGCACATAGATGAAGCCCTGCTGGGCGCCAATGGCAAAACCCGCAATGATCATGCCTTCAATGATAGCATGGGGATCGCCCTCAAGAAGACTGCGATCCATATATGCTCCCGGATCTCCCTCATCAGCATTGCAAATGATATATTTCTCTTTTGCTTCCGCCTCACGGCAAATGCGCCATTTGCGTCCAGTCAAAAATCCTGCCCCTCCCCTGCCCCGCAGCCCTGAACGCTCAACCTCGTCAATTACTTCGTCCGGTGATTTGCCGGCAAGAATACGGGCAAGTGAGAAATAGCCTCCCTTTGCGATATATTCACAGATATCTTCGGGGTCTATGGTGCCGCAATTGCGCAGAGCGATTTTTTTCTGCCTCTTGTAAAAAGCCAGGTCCTTATAAGCGGGCACATCCCGCATGTCACTTTTTATTTTCCCCCTTTTATAAGGCCGGACAGTGTCTTCCAGCAAAAACTCATCTTCATCCATTCTGCCCAGCGCGCCTGCCAGGGAAACTCCTTTCCTGAGCGCATCCACCAGCGCCGCTGCTTTTTCCTTGTCCATGCGACTGTAGGTGATGCGGGGGCTCCCCGGCAGAAGCACGTCCACCAGCGGCTCCTCATGACACATGCCAATGCAGCCGGTCTTTTTTACCAGCGCATTGATCTTGTTTTTCTGCACGCCTTTGGCAATAGCATCAAAAACTGCTCCGGCCCCCATGGACTGCCCGCAGGTTGCCATGCCTACCATGATTTTTATTGTATTCGGGCAAAGGGTCGCCATCCCCTTTGCCTTGAGCTTTTCCAAATCTCTGATGCTTGATACCTTCATTTCTTTTCCGCTTTCCTGTAATGTGCAAGCAGTTTTGGAACCGCATTTTGGTTCACATTGCCATAGGTATCATCATTAATACGCACCACCGGGGCCATGCTGCAACATCCCATGCAGCGCACTTTTGCCACGCTGAACAGCCGGTCTTCTGTCGTGCCCTCGCCAGATTCGAGCCCGAGTTCTCTGCTAACCCGGTGCAATATGTTTTCGCCATTCTTGACATGACAGGCGGTGCCCAGACAGACGCTCACCAGGTTCTTACCCCGCGGCGCAAGGCTAAACGAATGATAGAAGGTGGCAATACTATAAATCTTGCTCAGCGGAATGTTGCCCGTGAGGCTGACGTATTCAAGGGCGTCGCGCGAGAGGTAGCCGCAGGCTTCCTGAATATCCTGTAGCATCGTGATAAGTGAGCTTTCGCCACGTTGATATTTTTTTATGAAGCCATCAATAGTGGCTTGATTAAATGTTTGCATGATGCTCCTCTGTTAGTGCGCCCGGCTCAGAAGTTCGGTGCATTCGTCATTGACTGCTTCCTGAACAACCGGTATCAACTCCCGCGGAAAGGTAAAAAACCGTTTTTGCATTTTCAGGTAATCCTGGACTGGTTTGCGGTTCTGCAGCGGCTGGGTAATGCGAACGATCCCGTTTTCTATTTCATACAGCGGGAAATATCCGGTTCTCACGGCAAGCAGCCCGACTTTAATCGTTAACTTGGGTAAAAATATCCAGCCGGTCGGACACGGGGTAAGAACTAAAATAAACGCATTGCCGCTGCAAGCCAAGGCTTTCTTCACTTTTTCAATGAAATCCAGGGGATAGCTGGGACAGGCGGTTGCAATGAACGAAAAGCTGCCTTCGGCAACCGCTGCTGGAATATTTTTCCTGCGGATGGCAGCCTTAATTTCAGCGGCAGACGGGGGATGAGAGACCGCGGCATGTTTGAATCCCGGCGGGTTGAGCATGCGAATCAGCTTATCTATATGGGGCTCGTTGTCAAAACACAGATACAGGCCTGCCGTGCTCGATCCAAAAGCAGGTGGCACCACCAGCTCTTCGGTGTCAAACATCCTGCGGTCTAAACCAACGACCGCTTTTTTTATCCGTTGCCGTCCTTTTTGTTCGGTGCCCCCGGCCGATTCATTGATCTGCCGTATCACAGACTGCAGATTTTCAATCAGCGGCTCCCAGATTACCCCATCATATGCATAGCTATGTGCAGTCAGCGCGCCAGCAGAAAACTGCCCGGACGCTGCGCTATTCCCCGAAACAGTTGCCACACCATGAATAATCTTTGATGCAATGCGGGCGGCAAGCGCCTTCCCGCATCCCTGGCAAGAACGGCGCCCGGATATAAAAACCTCATCTTGTGTAAGCAGTTTGGGTAAATAGACAGAAAATTGGCTCATAGTAGTGCTCGCGCGTTACCTGATTTGCCAGGGGAAACGTTTAAAAACTTCCTGCATGGAGATGCAGCCGGTCCAACACTGCGCACTGCACAGCGCACACCCTTTGCAGTATTTGAGATCCGCCTCATAGAAGCCATCTTCTTTCTGATAGATCGCACCATCAGGACACGAAAGATAGCACACACCGCACTGTATGCATTTTTCCGTATCCCACACCGGCAGCTCAAACCGCCAGTCTTCATTGCAGTTGAACACTTCTACAATGGGAATATCCGGATTAAAATGCGATTCAAATTCCTTGTGGCGTTTAGTTTTTGTCATAGGCCTCAAAACCTTAATTCGGGCGGCGCTTCAATGCGCGCCGTAAATCCTTACAAAAAAAATAGTTACATTTGTAACTTTTTTCATAATATAGCCATCCCCCTATGTCAAGTTAAAAACACGCTATAACAATTATTCTTTTAAACTTATTCTCACGCCAGCGGTGCAGCGGGGATTAGAATAACACGGTGGGTGGGAGCATGTGCATCATAAAGGCTTCCGGCGGTACGCCTAATTGAACGCCGCCCAAAAAGAAACGGTTTTCCATAAAAGTATACCGCACCCATTCTCTGCGCTGCGCACCCATTTTTTCAATGTCTGCTGCCGATGGTTTCATCCCGATGCGCAAGTCAACCAGACTGAAATAAGCATCAAAGATCTCCCGTGCCGCATCTTCAAAGCATGCAGCGTCTTCCTCCTCAGGGCCAAACGCAATACCAACACCATATCCGATTCCTGATCCGGCTTCTTTACGCTGAAACATTGTGCAGTAGCCCTCGCGCAGATCTTGATATGTTCTGCCGTGTTTTGTCATTACCGCTGCCATTTTCTCTCTCAGTAATTTCTTGTCCGCCTCATAGGAAACTGTTGGAAATACATCAAAAAAGCCCGGGCAACGCTCAAATCCCTGCTCGGATACATGTTCAAACACCGCCATCAATATCGGCACCTGGGGATTAGCAGGGAATGTTTGTATGCCGACCCACTGAATAGTGCTTTCATAGTCCCGGCCCGGTATAGTAACGGTGGCGCGAATGGTGGATACGCAGGCTTTTTCAAACACGCCGCCCCGGCTGGCATTCACCTCTACTCTACCAGCTTTATTAAGAAACTCCCATTCTTGCTTTTCAAAACCAGACTCTGCATTATACTGCGCAATGGTATTAAGATACTTTTGCTTCAAGGCTATAAGAAAAGTGTCTGTTAACATGCTGACCTCCTGGTGCGACATAACGAAAATAAAAAAAATGCGTCATCGTATGATCGTCGTATGCAGATGGCTTTTTTAACCGGAAAACCAACGGTAACAACAGGATGATTACTTTTACACAAAAATGCTGCAAAATAAAGCCCCAAATTAAAAAAACCGGCATGTTAATTTCTGTTAGCTGTAGTATAAGCCTCTAAGACTTATTTTATATCGCTTTTCCTCCGACCTTGACTTACCTAATTTAGTATATTATATATTTTCTCGATCATTTGGGTTTTTAGTAAGCAAAAAGCGACTTTTATATCGATAAAATCA
>CAZQKW010000049.1:0-24927 GCA_964594075.1 uncultured Thermodesulfobacteriota bacterium
TTAACGATGTTTTAATGTTTTTGATGCCCCGCCTTGTAGGCGGGGTAATTCACTTCACTTTTGATTCATTTATGTGCGTAGAAAGCATTAGAGGCTATTAGCAAAGTTGTTACCTTTTAATTTTGGCCATGCATCCCCCTAACTGCCCGCAGGCGGCGACAATGTCTAATCCTTTGCTTATCCGTAGCGGAGCGGTGAAGTGGTGGTTATGCAGGATTGATTGAAACTGAAGAATCCGCGCGTGCTCCGGCCTTTGGAACCCGGCGTTGGGGAATTCATTAAACGGTATAAGATTTATTTTACAGGGGATATTTTTCAAAAGGCGGGCAAGTGCTTCCGCATGCGCCGAAGAATCATTAACCTCTTTAATCAAAATATATTCAAAAGTAATGCGTTTTCGTGAGGGAACCGGGAAATTGTGCGCTTCGCTCAGGAGCTGTTTCAGCGGATATTTTTTATTCACCGGCATGAGATAGCTTCTCAGCTCATCGTCTGGCGCGTTAAGCGATATCGCCAGGTTCACCGGGAGGTCCTCTGCAAGCCGCCGTATGAGCGGCGTAATACCGGCAGTTGAAACCGTTATCTTCCGGTGGGAGAAATTAAAGCCCCACGGGTTTAATAATATTTTCAGGCTTTTCAGCACATTCTCATAGTTCAACAACGGTTCGCCCATGCCCATGAAAACGAGGTTGGGAAGTTTTTCTTTTGCGTTTTCGGCTTTTAATACAGCGCTCACTTGATTAAGTATTTCAGCAGTGGTCAGATTTCTTTTAAGGCCCAGGGTGCCGGTAAAGCAGAACCTGCAGCCAAGCGAACATCCTATCTGGGTTGAGATGCACAGAGTCTGATGAGTTTTCTCCGGCATCAACACCGTTTCCACGCCAAAACCATCTTCGGTTTTAAACAGAAATTTCTTTGAGCCGTCACGCGACACTGCTATGGTTTCAAGCGCAAGCGAACTTATGCCGGCAACTTCACCGAGTTTTCTTCGGAGTTCTTTTGATAGGCTGGTCATCGCATCTATTGATTCAGCATGATGCCTGAACACCCACTGGGCGATTTGTCGGGCACGATACGGCTCCAAGCCAAGCGAAGAACAAAGTTCTTCAATTTCTTCAATGGACATGTTTCTTAAATCATATTTCATAACAAGTTGTAATCCTTTGCCTTTTACGTTAAATGTCGGGACAGAATTTTGCCAGCACCCATTATGAACCAGGGGGGGTTAGAAGTCCAGTTTAATACACAAAGGCAGACACATTACCGGACTCTCTCCAAAAATTGCCCGGACATTAGGACAAAGCGCATGCGCACATTACCATTGCATTTTATAATGGCTTTATGCTAAAAGAGACAAAAAACAATCAAACAAATGCACCAAAAAATGTATATATAGCACAGGTGATTTGGGGTTATCGTTAACCGCAACCACTTAAAAGAAAGGATGGGTAGGCTATGAAAGTGACAATCAGCGTGATCAAGGCAGATGTTGGGAGCATCGGAGGTCATATTAAGCCGAGCGAGGCTCTTTTAGCACGGGTCAAAAAGTTCGTGGCAGACAAGGCAAAGGGGCTTCTTATTGATCATTACATCAGTTCCACGGGCGACGATATTGCAATCCTGTGTACCCACAAGCGCGGTGTATTGGATGATAAGATTCATAAGCTTGCATGGGAAGCGTTTCTTGCCGGCACCGAAGTTGCAAAAAAACAGGGACTTTACGGAGCAGGGCAGGACCTGCTGAAAGATTCTTTTTCCGGCAATGTAAAAGGTATGGGGCCAGCAGTTGCGGAAATGGAAATTGAAGAACGGCCCAATGAACCGTTTCTGTTTTTTGCCGCTGACAAGACCGATCCTGGTGCTTACAACCTTCCGCTGTATCTGGGCTTTGCGGACCCCATGTATAATTCAGGGCTCATTCTTTCACCCTCAATGGAAAAAGGATTTCGGTTTGATATTATGGACGTGGAATATGTTGATGCAGACCGATTGGTGGAAATCAATGCTCCCGAAGAATTGTATGATCTTGCTGCCCTGCTGCGAGACCAGGAACGGTTTGTTGTAGAAGGAGTATATTCGCGAAAAAATGGCGAACAGGCAGCCTCAGTAAGTACCACGCGCCTGCATAATATCGCCGGCACCTATACCGGCAAGGATGACCCCATTATGCTGGTGAGAGTCCAGGGGAATTTCCCCGCTACCGGCGAAATACTTTCTACCTTCTCTATCGGACATTATGTTGCGGGTTTCATGCGTGGCAGCCACCACGGCCCCTTGATGCCCGTTAAGCTCAATTCTACTATTTCGTATTTTGATGGTCCTCCGGTTGTGACCTGTGCCGCATTCTGTATCCGTGACGGCAAACTAACAGAAGCAGTGGATGCATTTGATCACCCATACTGGGATTGGGTGCGACATCAGATTTCACAAAAGGCACAGGAGATTCGGCGCCAAGGCTTCTTTGGTCCGGCCATGTTGCCATTCAGCGAACTTGAATATGGCGGTATTGTGCAAAAGCTTAAGAAAATTGATAAGAAATTCAAGATAAGAAAATAAAATCAGATTGTAGAATTACTTAAGAGAAAAAGGGGATGGTTCACTGAAAATTATACAGGAACCATCCCTTTTTTATAACAGGCTGTTGACAACGTGTCATTCTGAACGAAGTGAAGAATCTCAACCGGAGCAACAGTTTGGCAACATACGTAGGTATAATGAGAAATCGGATAAACTAAAATCCGCGCGCCTGGGTTTTTTTGAAGCCACAACACAACCTTCTGTGCCAGGTAAACGGCAGGTGCTGTCAAATTGTGCACTGCCAGACCTGTTGCATCTCCCGTGTCGAAAGCTTTACACGCTTCCTGCCCTAAACAGGATTCGTAAGGTGCCGGGGTCGCGATCCCAGCGTAAAAACATATTGTTGTGGCTATAAAAAACCCAGGCGTGCTAATCGCCTGCAACAAGATATTTTTGGGAAAATTCTGTAAATTGTTTTATGTAAATTTTTCTATTGACAAACTGTTTGACGATATATACCATACACACCTTCCTGAGATGTATCGGCTTATTGTAGCTTATATTGGGGATGCAAAACGAGGAGAATACGCTATGCCAGAACATATAAAAAAGCTTCTTCTTAAAATGAAACAGGACCTGTTAAAGGATCTTAATAAAGATCTTAAAAGTGAGCGGAATGATTTTGACACTGATATTGGCGATTTCTACGATAATGCCGACGTAGAACGCGGCCGGCAGCTTTTTCACTTGCTGAGCGGAAGGGAGCGCGAAAAACTCCTGCTGATAGATGATGCCTTGGCGCGTATTGAGGATGGAACGTATGGCATCTGCGAAGACTGCGGAAAGAAAATAAACCGCGAGCGTTTGAAAATAATGCCCTTTGCAAAGCTGTGTGTTGCCTGTCAATCGGAGGTAGAAAAACAATCGGCAAAGATGAAAGAAATTCAGGAAGAAGAATTTACCTATAAGGACATTTCAGTCGGCGAGACCGAAGACATTGACGAAAACCTATAGCAAAGTGCGATAATTATCGTTTTCCTAAAAAAAAACCAGGCAGATATCGTTTCCTGATGTCTGCCTTTTTACTTTTGGAAAGGCGGTAATGAGTGGGCTGAGAATCATTTTCTTGCCGCACAAAATATGGTAATATATCTGTGATTATGGAAAATCTTATCAGCAATTTTAACAGCTATTTGTATGGCGCGCCATTTACCGCGGTGCTCATATCGTTTCTTGCCGGCGTGCTTACGAGTTTTACCCCGTGCGTGTATCCCCTTATTCCTATCACGGTTGGTTTTATCGGCGCGCGCAGCAGCGCCAGCAAAACCAGAGGCTTTTATCTTTCGCTTCTATATGTGCTGGGGCTTGCCTGTGTGTATGCTGCGCTGGGCGCTTTTGCCGCATTGACCGGGAAATTATTCGGGCAGATAGGCACCAGCCCCTGGACCTATTTATTCGTGGGGAATGTGTGCCTGCTGTTTGGGCTCGCCATGCTTGACGTATTTACCATCCAGTTTCAGTTTCTGAGCGCTGCGCAACCCCGACTGCAGCAGTCAGGAGGAGGCGTAACCGCCTTCTTGTTTGGCGGTTGTTCAGGGCTGGTGGCTGGTCCATGCACGACGCCGGTTCTTGGCGCGTTGCTTACGTTTGTGGCGTCCAGACAAAACGTGGCGCTGGGCGTTATCATGCTCTTTGTGTTTGCTTTGGGGATGGGGACTTTGCTTGTTCTGGTTGGCACGTTTACCGGCTTGCTTTCCTCGCTTCCAAGATCAGGCGAGTGGATTGTGCGCATTAAAAAAGTATTTGGATTTTTAATGATCGCGATCGGGGAAGTTTTTATTATTAAGGCAGGTCAACTTATGCTATAAATTTTTTGGTGAGAAGGAACGCGATGATGAAACATACAACCGCTGTTATTATTGTTTTTATAATTGCCCTTGGTCTTGGTGCGTGCGGCAGTTTTGAGGAGCAGCAGCCTTCGGCAGCCGGCGAAGGGATGCTGGCGCCCGACTTTACCCTAAAAAGCCTCGAAGGTCAGGAATTTAATCTCTCCGAATTTCGCGGGAAAAACCCGGTATATCTGGTTTTCTGGGCAACCTGGTGCCCGTACTGCATACAAGAAGTTCCGTTATTAAAGGAACTTCATGCCAAACTGAGTCCCAAAGGGCTGAAAATTTTAGCGGTGAATATCGGTTTTAACGATCCATTGTTGCGGGTGCAGGCATTTCAGAAGAAATATGAACTGCCCTACCCGATTCTC
Source organism: uncultured Thermodesulfobacteriota bacterium (assembly GCA_964594075.1). Lineage (GTDB taxonomy): Bacteria > Desulfobacterota > WTBG01 > CAIYCZ01 > CAIYCZ01 > CAZQKW01. The sequence goes on from CAZQKW010000049.1 coordinate 4,778, forward strand.
TATGATAACAATACTATCGTTGCCCGCCAGTTTGGTGTTATCGGCGTCCCTTTCAATGTTCTCGTGGATCGGAACGGCAGAATTGTTTATCGCTCAAACAGAACCCCTGAGAACTTGGAAGCATTCCTGCAGCAGGAAAAACCCGCCTGATTGCCACTAGAGGCTTTCTTCTCTATCATACTGGGGCGCAATTAGAGTCTTTCTTATTGTGAGCCACAGCAAAAAATTTCTGAATTTGAAAAATCAGCGGGTTGAGATTCTTCACATTCGTTCAGAATGACATTTCGGACCATTGCGCCCCAGCATCTATCTGAGAGGACGGCAACACGTCTGCTTGTCATTTTAATGAGGGTGGTTAACACGTCCTTAATGAAATTCAATCCCGCCACAGACATTGACAGCCTGACCGGTCATATAACTGGCATCCTCTGACGCGAGAAAGGCCACGACACCTGCAATATCCTCTGGCACCCCGACCCGGGGTATTTTCAGTATCCGCGATTCAATAGATGACTCCACCACCATTTTTATAACGCTGCCTTCTGGCATTTCCATCAGGTTGTCGCCGCGGTGCCAGATGGGGGTATCAATAAGTCCCGGACACACTGCGTTAACGGTTATGTCGTAAGGGGCAAATTGAATTGCCAGAGCCTGAGTCAGACCGATAAGCGCGCTTTTTGACGAGGCATATACAATGCTGCCGGCCCGATTGGTCTTGCCTTCAGTAGAGGCCGTGTTAATAATTCTGCCCTTTATTTTGTTATCAATCATTACTTTTGCGATGCGCTGGGCGATAAAGAACGGCGCCTTCACGTTGATGGCATAAATGCGATCCCACAGTTCCGAATCAATATCCTCATAAAAGGCGTTGGTGTCGCCGGTGCCGGCATTGTTAAACAGAATATCGAATGCCTCAAATTCATTCAGTGTCCTGTCAAGCATGCTCCTGATGTCAGCCAAGTTGCTGAGGTCGCACACGATGGCCAGACTTTTTCGTCCCAGGTCTTTTACCATCTGCGCTGTTTCTTTCAGCTCGGCTTCTTTGATATCAGACACCGCCACATCTGCTCCTTCACGAGCAAAACGGCATGCAGTCGCCCTGCCGATTCCGGTTGCGCCGCCGGTGATCAGGATTTTTTTATTGCTGAATCTCAGGTTCGTGTTGTGCATAGTTCCCTCGCATAGGTGGCACGTTATACACAAAAGGCCTCTAAGCGGTTAGAGGCCTTTAATGGAGGAAGTAACAGCAGCCGCTTAATGGCTTGATTTGCCCAGCTTCTGCATGTAAGCGATGGTGAAGATGTTGCGATCAAACTCTTTTACCCCGACACGCACTTTGGTTTCGCGGGACGAACCGCCATGGGTTCTTTGAAAATCAATAAAAATTCCGCCGGCGTAATACATTTTATCCCAGCCGGTGCTCTCTTCTTTATATACATTTGTCCAGAACTCATATGCTTTCCAGAATCGTCCCAGGTTATCATACAATTCCGTCCAATACGAGATGTAGGTTTCCGGATCAAGATACAACACGCGCTTCTTATAAACATAATTGGGATCTTTATGCTGGGCTTCGATCACCAGAACATTGGTGCGCTCCCGGTCAACGCCATTGGGGACCGGCTGACCCTGAGCGCGCTGATAGTTTTTCGTGATGTCCATATGCCGGGCGCAAAGCATCTCTTTTTTACCGACAAGCTTCCAGTTATTCGGGGGTATGTGATTGTCCCAGCAGTATTCATCATCATAGGTCAAGTCTGTGCCGCCGATTGTGTCCTGTCGCTGGGTTGTTTGTATTCTTCTAATTCTGCGGAATTGGCTATACCACAAATATCCGTCATCGCTTTTGTTAATATCAATATAGCGGGTATTAATCATCATGGTGTCAAGCATTTCGGGCGGGGTCAAAAGATGGAGGAACATGGTCTTAAGAACGCCCTTTGAATTATTGGGAAGCGCCGGTTTCGGCTCGACATCGGTGCGGTGCACCCAGAACATTTCAATCATGTCCTGCTCGGAAACGCGTTCGCGCCGCGCCCTTGTTTCTACCACCGGCCCGATACGATATTTTTGGTTTGCATCGCCGCGGGTATTAAAGTCAAAATTATACATATGTTCCATCCCGTTTTTGGGATTGGGGAATGGCCTGCCGGCGATATCCGCATAATTAGTAATAACCCCTTCTGCATCAGTTTTTACCGTTGCCGCATATTGTTTGGTCGCCTCAATCATGCCCGGTGTCTCTATGTAGCGCTGATAGGGGACAATGAAAAAGTAATAACTTTCCTTCTCATTCCATTTTTCATTATTTTTATAGACCTCGACGTATGAGGCCGGAAGGAATTCTGCCACCTGGTCAACATTGGTCTTATCAATCTTCTTTCCCACCCAGGTTTTTTCCCATTCCCGCACCTTTGCCAGTTCTTCTGGAGTATAACAGGGGCCAAAACCTTCCACTTCCTCGGCATACAGCCTCTCTGAAAAGGCGCCGCAGGTTATTGACCATAACAGTCCCCCGATGATGATTGCCGAAAGAATTTGATTCATGTATTTCCGTGTCATGCTGCCTCCGTTAAACATAAAATGGTTACTGAGGACAAACGCATCCAGAATTATAAACATTCACTATCATTGTGAAGGTTAGAATTCATACCTGAGACGTATGAGGATTGAATCCTTGTCATAATAGCCCCGATTGTAAGCGTATCCTGACCAGTAAATAACCGGGCCGCCTTCAAAACGCCAATGCTGTCCCGGCGCGTAGGCAAGCATGGGAGCTGCAAATCCCTTGTTGATTTCCGGAGCCCAACTGCCGGTAAAGACAAAGGCCCAGATATTATTGTTCCAGAACTGCATCAAGTTCCAGGCAATGCTTGAACTATGACTGTGGAAGAGCCGATGGTCGCGGTCTGAACTTACAATGAGATCACGGCTGTTGTTGAGAATTTTCTCGTAAAATGCGGTCAGGCTTACCTGAAAATACTGGTTATTAAACCAGTGTCTGGTTATGTAGGGAATGTCAAACTTATCCGAGTAGTTCAAGCCAAAGCCAAACGTATCGCGCTTAACCTTATCATATATGGCGCTTGTCGAGGCCCCGGTGCCTTTATTGTAATACGCGCCATATTCATAGAACCACTCCAGCCGCCATATGGAGCCATGCAAAAAGTCAATGGCAGTCTGCATCGTGCCACCGAAGAGCTGGTAGCGCTTGGTATCATACACTTTTACCCCTGGGTCTTTGGGATGGATTGATTCGCCGGTATCTTTGGAGCGAAATGCCGAGGCGAAATAAGCGCCCGAATACGTCAGAAGGGCATCCGGGTCTGTAACGACCGGCGCGTCCTGCTGCGAGTTATAGTACACCAGTGTCCAGTCAACATTATAGCTGAACCCGCGGAGCCTGATGCCCAATTCCCAGTTGTCTATTGCCCATTTCTTAGGCGCGTCATCTTTCCACTTCTTAGTAACCGTCCAATGGTAAATGCCAAAGGGTTCATAGGTAACCGGATTTGTTTTGGAGGGGCTTGGCCCCCAGTGGGTGCCCTCAACCGGAAGCCGCAGCGCCTGATAGTAGCCCGGATTGTAAACGAATTCAAACAGCAGGTTGCCGGGGAGCTGCGACTGGTAGAAACCCCGGAACATCCAGAGACCCTGCTTCAGTTCCGCCCAGGAAAAAACTCCCGGCGAGCCATAGCGCAAATCCAACGGGTTTACCACATCAACCGTTCTTTTGATGTCGGTTTCACCCCAGATGACAATCTGCTTGCCAATGCGGACATTAAAGGGGCCTCTAATATAATCAAGATATGCTTCAGTTATGATATCCTTTTCATTTTGCGGATGTTGATAGCGAGATACCTCATGGCTGGGAATTGCACGGTTAAGCTTGTAATCGAAATACGAAGCCTTCTCATACCAGTAGCGAAATCCGGCAAAAAGATTAAGCGTCTGGCTTGGGTCCTGTTTGACTTTCCAAAGACCTTCAACAAGGAAGCTGCTGAGCGCCTGATCCAGATTGCTGCCATGGAACTTTTGCTCATCTGCGGGAATGTGCGTCCGGATAAACATATATTCTTTATAGAACCCGTCAACCCGCAGGTTGCCATCCAAGAGATCAATAAATCCGTGAGCCGGCGCAATGAATCCAAAACCTGAAATGAAAATTGTGGCGAACGCTATTACAAAACCTAAAAAGGGATTCTTTTTTTTCATTATCCCCTCCCTTAATTTATTCTGTTTTCATTTACCCTTCATGACAGTCCGTAAAAAAACTAAAACTATTAGACGGACCAAATTTGCCACAATATAGCCTTGCATCACCTCCTTAGCTCCCCTATTATTTTTTTAAAGTTACATAATAATTTTTCACATGAGAACGCGCAGCACTCCCAATGAACTTGCAGGCACGGTTTGATTAGCTGTAGTTGTTATTGAAATAGCGCGTTAATTTTATGTTTGCGTGGGCAAAAGTTAAAACTTGAATCGGATAATATCACTCGTCTTTTAATTGTCAAATCGTTTTTTATCAGAACTTTTCCCCATTATATTTTATTACGGTAGGCATTGGGCGCAGTCAATTTTTTTCCAACTGCACAGTACGAGGCTTTTGTAATACCTAATGGCAGGTCCTTTTTACCGGAATGTGTCGAGAAAGTCCGCCTCATGAGTCTGTGCCGCAAGGGCCTAAAATGTCATTCTGAACGAATGTAAAGAATCTCAATCCGTTGATTTCCATATCCCGAGATTTTTCGCTGTCGCTCAAAATGACAAAGAGTCTAATTGCAGCACAGACTCACAGGGTGGGGGCATCACATGCCCAGTTCTTTTCTAAATTCTTCTATAACCTGCCGGGTAATTTTTGCATAGCCGTGGGTTTGCGCATACTCTTCTGTCCCTGATACTGCTGCACTGCGAAACGGTGCCGGCACTTCTGCAAGCGCCTGCTTTGCCGATTCCTCCCACTCCATACGGTACGGGAGCTGGTCAATCGGCACTTCTTCATCCGTATCAGGCTGCCCGGCTGCTGCGTCGCCAAACACCGAAGAAAACTTTGCCTTGAATTTAGTCGGCGTATATTTATCAGCCACTTCCTGCATAATGGCAATGGTAATGGATGAGTTGCGTTCCTGCGCCAGTTGCTCTGCCACTTGCTGGAGTTTTTTCATGGCAGTCGCCCGCACAAAATGAGGAATCATTTCTGAAATTTTCATCAGCGCCTCTTTCGCGTCGGTGTCCCAGGGAATATCACCGTATGCTATGGGGCCAGCCAGCTCGCCTTTGGTTTCCAGGAATATTTTCATATACACTTCATTGACAATGGCCTGCACCAGATACTTCGCCCCCATGAACCCCATAAACGGGCAATTCTCGGTATTAAGATAGCCGATGGTGGGAATGTCAGCAAAGATAAAGTTGGTGAACCCTTCATCCATACTCACCTTTTTATCGTAAAAATTGCCAAAGATGACCATGGGAGATTTTGCCACAAACAGTTCGCGCTTTTCATCAATCGTGGGCGATATCAGCACCGTATCGCATACTTCCCGTATTCGGTCGGCAGCCCGGGCACTGCTCACCGAGCACATGACGATGTCTATGCCCATCTCGTTTTTCAGGAAATGGCTTATGCCCACTGCATGACTGTTATTGTTTTCCAGGGAGAGCGCTGCGGACAGTTCAAAGGTGACTGCAAACACCATGTTTGAGCGGACAAATTCCCAGGCGCTGGCCATTTCCCTTTTGATCGGGGCCGAGGCATCAATGCTGAGGTGCCGGGCAATTTTTTCCAGCCAGGCCGCAGAGTGTTCAAAACCAATGGGGACAATATCATCCAGGTAGGGAATGTGAAATGTATTCTGCATTTTGTCGGCAACTCTGGTTCCCCAGTCAAATGGATAGATGCATACATTGAGGGCTGCCTGCGGTGCCTTTTTCAGTTCGGCGACGGTTGATCCTGCTGTCAGTACGGCATTTACCTTTACGCCGATACCCGCAAGCATGCGCTTCAGCTCAAAAACATCTGCCTGCCAGTTAAAGGTTGAAAACGTCGGACCGATTAAATTGACGGCGTTTTTAATTTTTTTCTTCGGCGGCGGCATAATATCCAGCAGGCGCAACACGGTTTCTTCTTTACCCTCGTTTACCGTGCCGCCCATGGGCGGCCGAACTATCACAGTATCCTTAAAGCCCACCTTGTGCGCCACGCCTTCCACGTCGTCGCGGGTTACTTCAACGCTCGGAGCGGTGACAATTATCAGTGCCGCCGGTTTTTTGGCAAGCACCTTGCGCAGGGTCAGTTCCAGCTTCTCTTCGGCTCCCTGCATGACATTGGCATAGGACAGATTCGTGGCATAGAGTTCGGTGGTCCAGTCATTAACCAGGATGTTCACGTGCTGGTTGATATAGCAGCCCGGCGGCGCATGAAAAATGGTGCGCGCGTCTTTTATGCCCACCGCGGCCCATAGCGCCCCTTCAAATGCCGATGGCGTATGAATTTCCTGCAATCTAAAACCGGTAGCGGCCTGAAGATTTTCTTTCATGACAATCCTCCATATGTTTTCATCAGTGTGTGCCATTTTTCATATACAGGGCGGTGCAGAATCCGGAAAAAGTTTTTGCCGAGATCCAGCGCATAATCGTAGCCGTATTCGCACAGATAGAGCATATTGATCAGGGTGGGGATAAAGTGCGGAACTGTTTCCACCTGCGCCTGAAATTCAACCTGAACCACGTTGGGTTTAATTTCCCGCACCAGGTCTTCCACCGTATCAAAATCTGTTTCAATAAAGGTAATGCCATAACGGTCTTCCAGTATCTTTTTCTCCTGCTGCATGAACTTGTTTCTCATGCAGGGGACTATGAACACCTCGACGCCGAACTCGGCGATGATTTTTCCGATGGATACTTCATTACCGGGCCCCGAGACCAGCAGCATGCGCACCTTCTGCCGGCTGAATTCTGTGCGAATTTTTTCCAGCTCGGGCCGAACGCGCCGTTCTTCTTCATCCACAATGTCATGCAGCTTCTGGCATTGTTCATAATCGGCAATGCCGCGCAGGAACCGCGAAGTCCCCTCAATGCCGGCGGGAATTTCCAGGTAGCGGGTTTCGGTGCCGTATGCTTCATCAAGCTTTTTGCAGGTAAGATATGGCGTGACATGAATGGGATACAGGTGCTCAGCCTGCACGATTTTTTCCATTTCATCAATATGCGGGGCCGGAAACACAAACGTGTGCAGGCCGGCCTTTTTCAAGGGAATTTCCAGCGCTGCGAGGTTGCCGGCGTCCTGCCCGGCTCTGCCCACAATGCCAATAGCTCCGGGAACTTTATCGAGATGCCGGAAAGTCTCAACCAGTGCTCCCCAGGCCACGTCGGAACCCAGCACCATCGAGCGCGGAAAATTAAATCCGGTCTTGGCATAGGTTACCGTGAGTTCAGGGATTTCCTGTCTGAGCTCGGCGATAACGCCGTCAAGGTCTTCGCCAATAAGCTGGGGAATGCAGGTATTGATAACCACAATGATTTTTGGTTTGTATTTTTTATAGATATTTATGATTTGCATTTTAAGGCCCTGTTCGCCCCCGAAAATCACATCGCTTTTGTTCACCAGTGTCCCCGCGGTCAGAAGATTGGACGGTCGGCAGGACATGGATCCCACCTGATTCTGATACGAGCAGGGCTGCGGGGCATGCAGCAGGGGAATAACCCCTTCAACTTTTCCCAGGCTTGCCAGCGCCTGAATGGTTGAACAGCAGTGTTCATAATTTTTTAATGCCATAGCGGGATACCTCGTATAATGAGTTATTTTTTAACAATATCGCGCCACCAGCGATACAACTCTTCAAAGTTAATTGATGTGGGAATGGTAAAACAGCGATTATTTAAGATATTGTTCGTCAGGGTGCGAAATGCGTCGCACTCCTGCGACTCGGGATACAACTGAAACAGCGTCACGCCTTTGCCCGAGCATTCCTTGATGCGTTCGCTGTAGGGAATGAAGCCGATAATTTGCGTGTCCATCATCTCGGCAAACTTCAACAGGATTTCCTCTTCATTCTTCAGTTCCCGCAAATTCCCGATGATTCCCCCCAGCTTTGCGCCTGAGCGGCCCGTGAACTTGGATATGGCTTTGCAGATATTTGAGGCGGCAAACAGCACTTCAATTTCGCCGCTGCTGACAATATAGGTCTCTTGCGCATAGCCCTGCCGTATCGGCATTGAAAACCCCCCGCATACCACATCGCCTAATACGTCATACAAAACGACATCAAGCTCAAGCTCCTTATAGACATTCAGATGCTGGAGCGCCTCAATCGCTTCAATAACGCCCTTGCCGCCGCAGCCCAGCCCCGGATCGGGCCCGCCGCTCTCGGCACAGTATATGGCGCCCGAACATTCGCTATTTAACGGGCTTGCAAACACAATCTCTTCCCGGCTCAGAGCCTTTACTTCAAAGTTTTTCCGGCGCAGGGTGTCAAGAACCGTGCGGGGCATTTTACCCCGTAGCAGCAGCCGCGTGCTGTCGTGTTTAGGGTCGCACCCCACATGCAACACCTTGAGTCCCTTGTCGGCCAGTCCAAACGAAATATGGGATGAAACCATGGATTTGCCGATGCCGCCTTTGCCGTATATTGCCAATTGTCGCATCCGCTTCTCCTCCTATGCAAAATACTGGAGCCAGAATTCATAGAGCTCCTCAAAATCCAGGGTGTTTGGTATCACCAGATTGGTGTTTGCCAACACCGCGTCGCCAATCCGGGTATACACTTGCGCCTCTTCCGAATCCGGCGCCAGGCTGAACACGGTTTTGCCCTGCCCGCCGCATTCCTTTACCACCTGGCTGAACGGTATGATGCCAATAATCTGGGTGCCGATTTTCTGTGCAAAGTCCTGCACGATCTTAAGCTCGTTCTGTACCCGCCGCAGATTGATGATGAGGCCGCCCAGCTTCGCCCCTGAGCGCGCTTCAAACCGTTTAATCGCCTTTGACACATTGGTAACCTGATACAGCGCCTCAAGTTCGCCGCTGGCAACGACATAAGTTTCCCGGGCATAGCCCTGGCGTATGGGAAGCGAAAACCCGCCGCATACCACGTCGCCCAGAATATCATAAATGACCATGTCAAAATTATAGTTCTTAAATACATCCAGCCGGCTCAGCGTCTCTATGGCTTCTACCACGCCTTTGCCCCCGCACCCCACGCCCGGCTCCGGCCCCCCGCTCTCTGCACAATAAACGACGCCGTTGTTTTTAAACGGTATGGGCGACCGATACATGATGTCCTCAGCGGTTAACGCTTCGTAATCAAACTCTTTATCCCGCAGTACATCAAGAATGCTGCGGGGGAAATCATCCAGCAGCGGCCGGGTGCTGTCGTTCTTCGGGCTGCAGCCCACCTGCAGGACTTTCAGCCCCCGGTCGGCAAAGGTGTATGACAGGTGTGCTGCCACCGTGGACTTGCCAATACCCCCTTTTCCGTAGATTGCAATCTGGCGCATGTGTATGTGGTTCCTCCTTTCGCGGTGCTAAATTTTTTTCAGGAGTTCTGACACCTTTTTGAGAAGAGTCAGCAGTTCCATTTGATCGGTGCGGCTTAATTTTGAAAAAATGCTGCCCATCTCTTCAGCGCGCGTCTTTACAAAACGGGCATGTATTTTTTTACCCTTGTCTGACAATTTAACTTTCACCACGCGGCGATCCTCATCATCTCTGACCCGCTCCAGGATCCCCTCCCGTACCAGGCTGTCAACCATTTCGGTCATAAAGGGCATGGTGACCTGGGCCATTTTGCTGAGCTCGCTCATGCGATAGGCGCGGTCTTCATGAAAAGCCGACAGGGCGCGCATCTGCGACGGACTGAACTTTATGCCCACTGACGCGCTGCTGCGTTTGACCATTTTTTTAAAGAGCTGGACAAACAAATTGCGAAATTCAATAATATGCTGCTCAATTGCTTTGATGGTGTTTGAATCGGCAGGTGATGTTTTCATAGCGGTATGCCCCCTGATCAATTTATTTGCTTAATATTTAAGTATATTAACTATTAAGTAATATAAATATGTGGCCATTGTCAAGAAAAAATTTCTATACGGACGTTGCCCGCACTATTTGGGAAAAATCCTGTTCAATAGTAACACCCCAAAATTTATTTGACACAACCCATTCATTTTACTATGGTATTTTCCCTGTTTACTCTTTTTAGCTAAAAATTTATCATTACGGAGAGGTTGAATTCTTATGAGTGGACAAAAAAAAGCAGATAAAGAACTCGCAGCGACAAGTTCCAAAAAAAAGATAAAGATTATCGGCCTGGTGGGCGCCGGCCAGATGGGTAAAGGTATCGCGCAGGTTGCAGCGCAGACCGGATACCGCGTGATTGTTGTGGAGCCTTATACCGAGATGATTGAAAAGGCGCAAAAAGAGATTGCGGACAATCTCAACAGGGCGGTTGAAATTGGGAAAATCGGCAAAAAGGACAAAGACAAAGTCTTGTCGCTTATCTCGTTCTCAAAAAATCTTGAAGACCTGAAGGATGTGGATTTTGTTATTGAGGCAGCGGTTGAAAGTGTTGCCGCAAAAGTGGACATCTTTTCAAATTTGGAGAAAATCTGCGGCCCGCACGTCATTTTCTCTACCAATACCAGCTCAGTTCCCATCGGCAGGCTGGCGCGCGCGACCAAACGGCCGGACAAAGTTATCGGCATGCACTTCATGTATCCGGCACAGAAGATGAAACTGCTTGAGATCGTGAGAACACCGGCGACCTCAGAAGAAACCTATCAAACGGTTAAGAGCTTGGCGCTGGAAATGGGCAAGCATCCCATAACCGCAACAGACCGTCCCTGTTTTGTTACCAGCCGTTTGATCCAAACGCTCATCAATGAGGCCATTTTTTGCCTATATGAAGGGGTATCTACCAAGGAAGAGATTGACACTGCACTGAGGCTCGGTATGAACCATCCCATGGGTCCTCTTGAACTCGCAGACTTTATCGGCCTCGATGTGGTGCTCTCCATGCAGCAGGCGCTCTATGACGGGTTTAAGGAGCCCAAATACCGTCCTTGTCCGTTATTGGTAAGCCTGGTGGAAGTGGGGCATTTAGGGCGAAAGACCGGACGCGGGTTTTACGAGTATAAATGAGTTGATAGTGAACAGTGAATAGTGAACAGTGAATAGTGAACAGTGAATAGCGGACAGTGAATAGCGGACAGTGAATAGTGAATAGCGGACAGTGAATAGTTGAATGGGGCCAGGGGTAATCATCGGGCTGTTATAAAATGTCATGCTGAACGCACTGATGCCAGCCTGAACGACGTGGTGTCATTCTGAACCCAAGTAATGTCATGCTGAACGACGTAGTGTCATTCTGAACGGAGTGAAGAATCTCAACGTTGGTACCAGTCAAAGCATTGAATAGCTTCATTCTCATTCTTCATTTTCCTCAAGTTCTTCAATTTGTGCGCGTATTGCCTCAGCTTGGGGCAAAGAGGGGTCCAATTCAAGCGTCTTCTTGAGATGATAAACTGCCTGGTGTTTATTTTCCCCCATGGTGAGATACGTCAGCGCGAGGTGCAGGTGCGGCAGTGCAAGTGCCGGATTGATTTCCAGCGCCTGATTGAATGCGGCAATTGCCTCTCGATCAAGGTTAGCTTTGCGACACACAATTCCTAAATTAGTATATACTTCAGCGCTGTCCGGCTTAAGTTCGGTGCAGCGTTTGAATGCTTCTATGGCTTCGTCGTAGTTACCCTGATCTTTTAATACATTCCCCAAATTGTTATAGGCTTCCATAAAATCAGGTTTTATCCACACCGCAATCAAAAACTCTTTAACTGCTTCTTCACGGCGTCCTATTTTTCTATATACCGTGCCGAGGTTATTATGATACTCCGCAGCCTCCGGCTCAAGTTTCAGCGCTTTGTATAGATAATCACGCGCGGGCTCATAGGCGCCTTCAGCAATGAGAACGGTTGCCATATTACTGTATGCTTCTGCATATAACGGGTCCAGGAAAAGCGCGTAGTGGAAAAGGTCTTTTGCTGTTTTTAAATCCCCCCGGCTTCTGCAGACTATGCCCCAACTGTTTATTATTTCCTTGCCGCCGCCTTTCCGGCACAGGGAGAACGCCTTCTTATAATATTCCACGGCGCGGTCAAAGCGCTGCGCATCAGCATGGATATTGCCCAGGTTATGATAGGGATCCGGGAAATCAGGTTTTATGCCGAGCGACCGTTCATAACACGTCTGGGCGCGGCGCGGTTCGCCGCGCCGATAATATTCCACGCCCAGATTATTCCATGCCCGCGCGCACTCGGGCGCGGTCTTCACAGTTTTCTCCCAGAGCGTCAGGGCGTTTTTCCAATCCTGATTGCGTGCGACCGTGCGTATGGAACACAGCAGAATAGCCAGGCCGGCAATCAGGAAAAAAGCGCGGAAATGTTTTCTCGTGAACACCGTATCAAGCGCTATTCCGGCCAGGAAAAATACCCCGATTGACGGAAGGTATAGATAATGCTCTGCCATGAGTTCATGATGAGGAATGATATGGCATACCGGCAGGAGCGTGATAAAAAACCATGCCAGACCCAGGGTAACCACTCTATGGTGCCGGAATGCTTTGAGCCCCAGCCAGCACAACACACACAGCGCCAGCACTGATGCCCACGCCGTTATATCGCGCAGCGACGTCGTGACCGGGAATGCATTATAAGAATAGTCTGCATTCAACGTTATGGGGAACAGCAGCAATTTTACATAGTAGATAATAATTCGGGCGACGGTTAAGAAATTGTGTGCCCAAGTTCCGCCATAGTATTCATGACGCAGAGAGGGGGGAACAACAGCGGTTTTGTAAAATACAAATGCGCCGGCTCCCAGCAGGATGATACTGTAAAAAAGAAGGCGCTGCCTGAAGGTCTGCACAACACCTGATGCGATCGTTCTTACCGCTGCCGATGTTTTGGTTTGTGGGCTGGCGGCATGCAGTTCCATGAAGTCATAGGCAAAACACAGGGCCGGAAATGTGACGGCCATCTCTTTTGACGAGACGGCGCACAGGTAACACAGCAGGAGTGCACCCAGCCGTGGAATGGTCGGTGTTTTTCTGTAGCCGATGAACAGATAAAATCCCAGCAGGTAAAAAAGCGCCGACAGAATGTCCCTCCGGCCGGCAATATAGGTGACGCTGTCTGTCTGAATCGGATGAACGAGAAATAAAAGGGCCGCGAAGAGCGAGATGCGAAGGTTTTCAGAAATGCGATGCAGGGTAATAAATACCAGAAAAGCAGTAAGGGCATGAAAAAAGATATTAGAAAGATGGTAGCCCCGGGGATTCAGTTTAAAAAAATGATAATCAACAGCATAGGAGAGAATGCGCAGCGGCCGGTAAAAACCGGCCGGGCTGCCTATTCCAAACAACAACGGGATATTGGCAAGCTCTCTAATTTGGTAATTTTTTACCACGAGGGGTATATCATCAAAGACAAATTCGTTGTTTAGAGAGTTGCCGTAAATTGTTAATCCCAGCAGAATAAAACAGATAAAAATGAACGGTTTACCTGCGCGAAGCGTTGCACTACCTGTTCTACCATGACTGTTTGGAGAGGATTTGAATGCCATGTTCGGGGGTTTTATTGCCACATGAGCAGGCTGGTTAAAAAGCGTTAGTCTGAACGCAGCGATGTCACTCTGCAAGCAGTGATGTCATCCTGAACACTCTGGTGTCATTCTGAACGAAGTGAAGAATCTCATCTGTAACAGCGGTTAGAAAATTGAATCCGCCAGGGATAGACCCGTCAGCACCGACCCTATATCTATCACGCTTTTTTCTTAATCTGTTTGTGAGTGCGTAATTCATTTTAAGCATGAAACAACGTCGTTCAGCATTTCACGTACGTGTGTGGTTATACCGGCGGTCAACGTCTTCAAACGTTTGGGTTTTTAATTTTATAAAAAGTTATTCAATTATACAAAATTCTATTTGACAAAGATAGTTTTATTAGGTAGTGAAATCAAAACAGGTGTCTATTTCAGTTATTTCTGCTAAACCCTACAACCCAAAAGCGCAATTAAGCCAGATACGATAACAATGTGCTGGGCTTAATACAAGAAAACATTCTAACCGATCGCACAGGAGGGAAGGGCATGAAGAAAGTATGTAAGGCAGGTGGGATGTTAATGGCACTGCTGGTGCTGATGAGTGGCAGCGTCTGGGCAGGGGGGGATATGGCGCGGCTGGAGCCGGCAGCAGATTTTGATTTTGTGGTATTGGCCAAGAACTCGTCAACGTCGGTGACGGCGGATCTGGCATTTCCGTTGGATTTTCAGATCATTCCGGTGATTGTGGTAGGAGATGGGACGGGTGCATTTACAGCGAGCATGTCGCGGAGCACCACGCAAGGAGAGTTGGTATATATTTATCAGCGGTTTCCGGGAGCGGAGGTGTATGCGTTTAATATAGGGATCAGCCCGGTGAGTTTGCGGATCAGCTCGGCGGTCACGCTGGGGCCGGGGTGGGCGTTTGGGTATGTGATAACGGGGATACTGTTTTCGACCGAGACGCCGCCGTATGCCTACACCGTGTCGTTGAGTTTTTGATCGGGCGTGGCGAGGTCAGGCAGAAACGTTTCAGTGCGCCGAACTAAAAACCATCCAGAGATGCGGTTGGCGAAACGCGTTCCTTGGGCGCAGTAAAAAATCAGGAGATGCGCTATGAAGATTAATAATAAAAAAGCACCGGGCATCATAGTTTCCGCGCTGCTTTTATTGTGCTTCATTACTCCGGGATTGGTGCGAGCGCAAGACGGGCCGATAAATTTCGGCGTTGCGATCATGCTGCCCGGGCAGTCCAAATCCTATGTTGCCAGTTCAGACATATTGCCGGATATTATGCTCATTCCCCTCTATGCGTATGGCAGCGGGGTGCTGAATATTACCATTACCGACAGCAGCCCCGAAACAAACTTATTCGTTTTGCTGCAGCGGGGAACCGGATACCCCCGTTTTAATTACCGATTTGGCACCAGCCCCCGCACCATGTCCCTGAACCTGAACATCTGGGATGAGGCATTTATACTGATAGCAGGCGCGATATTGTTTTCTCCTGAACAGGGGCCCTATCAGTATTCAATAAACTTATCCTTCAATTAATGATTTAGATTCCTGGTTAACAATATTTTCTTTGGGAAAAGCAATACAAAGAACCCCCTGAGTTTATTACGGCGAGCTCAGGGGGTTTATGTTGTGCGGCATGCAGCGCATGTTCACATCAACTGAACGCAAACACACAGCTATCAGAGGCATACACGTAAATGGCAAAAGAGGATAAAAAATCGATCGTAAAGATACAGCCGGAGCATGAACTGTATGTCTGTCCTGAATGCAGCTACACGGACGGATTTCATGTTTCATTCAAAAAGTCGCAGAGCCGCACCCGCTGGCAGGTCATATTGATTTGTCCCCAGTGCCACGCGAGATACCAGATAGACTGGAACGTGGATCTGAATGATTAACCGGTTCAGCATATGAGCGCGCATGAATGATACCATTACTTTTGCCCGTCTCGCGATTTTGCGAACATATGGTCGCTCATAATAATCTTTTAGAACAGCAGTTTGCGCAGTGGGCTTTCCATCCGGGGATGCTGTTTCAATCCCGGCAGCGATGGTGGGGAAACGGCGGCTATCGACACAACCCCCACGAAGGAATTGACCTGTGTTTATTCAATACCCGGGACGGCAGCACGCAGGCTCTTGATACGGGAACGCAAATTCCTGCGATGTTCCGGGGGTATGTCAAAACCGTTATTGATGATTACCTTGGAAAAACGATTTTCATTGCCCATGATATGTATGATGGCACAGAAAAGCAGCTCTATACCATTTACGGCCACACCGAGCCAGTGGGCAGGCTTGAAAGAGCAGCGGTGCTTGAAGAGGGCGATTGTGTCGGGTTCATCTCCAGCACTAAAGATAAGCAATTGCACATTATTCCTCATGTGCATATTTCTGTTGCCTGGATTCCCGCGAACTTCCCGCCGGAACAGCTCAACTGGAAGATTATGAACAAGTCCCCGGATATTACCCTGCTGAATCCGCTTGATGTGCTGTCCTGCAATTACACGATTATCAGAGAGGGAACTTATACCCGAGTGCTGCGCTTCTGAACTGCATATTTCCTCTCTATTTTATCCCGCGCATTATAGTGTCCGATATTTTACAGACTCCCGGTTTACCCCTATAATCGTACCTCCTCACCCCTATGGGCCGGCTCCCTGCGGCCATGACGTTTCCGGCTGGAAAATTAAAAAAATATTTTTAAGTGTGACCGTATTTGACAAACTCACCTGGTATAATTAAGGGACCTAAAAACTTAATCAAAGGAGGACCTTTATTATGAACAGCACCATTAACACCTATCTGGGACGTATTCACGTGGGAGCGATGCAGGCCCACAAAAACCTTGCCCTGTATCCCCTGCTCAGTCCGCAGGAACTGTCTGTTGACTATATGCTGCTTGACGAGGCGCTGGCGGGCAATGTTATTGAAATTTCGGAAGTTAACCAGGGCGGTTCCGTGCCGGAGCTGAAAGTGGTAAATAAGTCGCAACAAATGATTCTGCTGCTGGACGGAGAAGAGCTGGTAGGGGCCAAGCAGAACCGGATTATCAATACCACCATCCTGATTGCGGCCAACTCAATCACCACCATACCGGTGAGCTGTGTGGAGCAGGGCAGATGGTCGTATCGGAGCAACAAATTCTTCAGCGAACGGCGGGTCATGTCGCCCCGGATGCGCGGGATGAAAGCTGAACAGGTCAATTTTGCAAAGAAGTTTTATAATTCCTATTGTGCTGACCAGGGCGCAATCTGGGATGAGATCAGTTTTAAAGCGGCGCGGATGGGCGCAGTGTCGCCAACTATGGCCATGGCGGATATTTACGAGAAGAAACGGCCAACCATTCAGGAATACGCGGCGCAATTTAAAACAGAGGAAACCCAGGTGGGTGCTGTGTTTCTGATAAACGGTAAAATCGTGGGGCTGGACAGTTTTGGCAAGCAGAACACCTTTTCAAAGGTATTTCATAAGCTTATTGAAAGCTATGCGCTGGATGCTATAGACTGGCTTGAAGCAGAGAAGCAAGCGGAGGACGCCGGGCAGGAATCTGCCGACCGGGTGGCCGCATTTCTTGAGAACGTCCGGAACGCGCCGGCTGAAGGCACGCCCTCGGTAGCCTTGGGCACCGATCTGCGGCTGGAGTCGGATCATACCATCGGTTTTGCGCTTGAATATGAAGGCGCGCTGCTGCACCTGTCAGCCTTTGTCCGAGGCAAAAAGGCAGAGCAACACACCCCGTATTCTCGCATGGAACGGTTCTCTCGCCGAAGAGGGGCGCGAATATAAACACGAAAACGGTAACAGAAGTTTTTTTGCGATGCAGGCGGCTGTTATTTTGGGGCACGGAAAGCGGCCGCCTGCATGAACAACGGCAGACGCATAAACCTCTTGAGGGAGCGCTCAATTGTGGCTTATACCTAACAGATTGTTGAAGAAGTGTCATTCTGAACGAAGTGCAGAATCGCTCCTACGTGGCCATTCTCAAGAAGTGTAACAACTGAAGCAACTATGGATAGTCAGCAATACATCTTTTTTTACCGACCGCATGATAATCGTGCTTTTAAGTAAACGGTGGAGCACGGGGTATGTCGGGTTGAATTAACGAAGAGGAGGTTATGATATGCTGGGCGCAATCGCAGGTGACATTATTGGTTCGGTGTACGAATGGAAAAATATTAAGACCAAGAAATTTTCTCTGTTTTCTGATAACTGCTTTTTCACTGATGACACGGTTTTGACGGTGGCATTGGCAGACTCCATTTTGACGGGCACACCCTATGCCGATAATCTGAAAGCATTTTTTCGCCAGTATCCCGGCAGGGGTTACGGAGGCAGCTTTTCTGAATGGGCACAGAGCGATGCCTCCGGGCCCTATAACAGTTATGGCAATGGGGCTGCCATGCGCATCAGCCCGGCCGGGTATGCATATGACGACCTGCGGACGGTTTTAGACAAAGCTGCCGAGTTCACAGCGGTTACCCACAATCATCCGGAGGGAATTAAAGGCGCGCAAGCAACTGCCGCGGCAATCTTTCTTGCGCGAACGGGTAAATCCAAGGATGAAATAAAAACATTCATTGAGAACACCTTTCACTATGACCTGAGCAAACACGTTGATGAGATTCGTCCCTCGTATAGATTCAACGAGTCGGCACAGGGAACAGTGCCGCAGGCAATTCGCGCCTTTATTGACTCAACCGATTTTGAAGACGCGCTCCGCACGGCAGTGTCCCTCGGCGGAGACAGCGATACATTAACGTGCATTACCGGCGGCATTGCCCAGGCATTTTATGGGGGCGTCCCCGAGCACATCGCAATAAGGGTTTACGCAATCCTGGATAAAAGGCTGGGAGAAATTACGCGCACGTTTATGGACAAATATTGCCAAAAATCATGAACTCGAAAGTCTGCCGCGGTTTCGCCCACAAACGCATCCCTGAATCCACGGCAGGACTGGTTCGGCGCATACTGATACAGAACGTACCGGATATTTTGTGTTAAGCGATGTCAGATTCATTGATTAATCTCATCATGCAGATAGCCGCAGTTCCGTCCTTCAGTTCCTATGAAGAACGCCTGCATCCTTTGATAGAACGTGTTGCCGCAGAAATTGTCGGGGCGCGCATAGAAAAGGTGCCGGACAACAACATCCTCATACAGGTGCCCGGCAGTGCGGATGTTCCGCCGGTGGCATTGTCCGCACACTTAGATAAAATTAATCATTTTGGTTCTGATACCACGTCCTTATTGCCGGTTGATACCTATGAGGGAGAGATAACCGGCCAGCTTGATGACGCAGTCGGCGTGGGGATTTGCTTGCAACTCGGACGGTGCAGCCGCACCGGTAATTTCCCACCACTCTATATCCTGCTCTCAGAGATGGAGGAATCATTTGGGCTGCGACACCATCCGCACTTACTGAAAAATGACGGTGCAGGTTTAGCACCACGTATCGGCGCAGAACGGCTCGCCACCCATTTAATAACCCATAATATGCTTCCCGCGCTTCTCATCACCATTGACACCAGCCCTGCATTTAAAGGAAAGCCAGGTGTTGCGCTGTATTGCAATCACTGGGAACGGAACGGCATTAAACCATCGTCCCGGCTGGTGTGGGCAACAGAGGAGATTCAACAATATTTTCTGCAATCCTATCCGCAGATTGCCATTGTTGATAGTATTATTAATGATTATCTTACCTATGGGAAACTGTTTAACAGCGCCTCTGCGCGGCCTGTTCCCTGCGTTACTATAGAGCCGGCCATCTTTCCTTTTCATCAGCAGGAAGAATCTGTTTTTATCTCTGATATAGTCCGGGTCTTTTCACTGGTGAAGCGTTTTCTGGAAGACTGGGCAGCAGTGGCGATTGGTGGCAGCAAAACTTCAAACTATTACAATCGTAAGGGGAAAAAGTATTTTTCCAGCAAAAAAACCGTAAATGCGGAAAACGGAGCAGAAGATAGCGGCTGAATTTAAATGCCTGAATTAATAGCTGGCTGTTGAAAAAGGGTTATACTGAACGCAGCGTGTCATTCTGAACAACGTGAAGAATCTCCTCCCGCCCGTTCATTCTGCAGGAGCAACGCGATTGAAGAATCTATGGATAGTGAGGAATACCTCTCTGGATACTGCCAACCGTGCCATTCGTGCCATAGCACTTTTCTATGATCCTGCTGTTCCCGCGTCAAGCAAAAACGAGCATTTTGTCCAAGGGTTTTAATTGCTTATTCCGCTGAAAGTTTCCACGTATAACGCCCCAAAGTTTCCACTTAATCCAGTCTAATGTTTCCACCGAAAGACGGAGCGAAGCGACGGTGTAGAGGGGCTATTGAAAAAAACGGCTTTCATATTTGCCCTACAATCAACGATCGTCGATCGAGCCGGGCATTACCATTACCTTAAAACCCACCTGTGAGGAAACTTCTACCCTGTCGGAGCGCAGCGACGCTGACAATTCAGTCAATGGCACAGGTATACTTTTAGACTTTGTTCCAACGTTTAGTGATGGCGTAAAGTGATTGCAAAAAAATACG
>CAZQKW010000050.1:0-24756 GCA_964594075.1 uncultured Thermodesulfobacteriota bacterium
TCTGCTTATGCCATCTCCACAATTTCTATCCCTGTTTTTTGGGGAAAGTCCTGGATTAATTCCACTTGACAGGTGAAATGACATAATATTTTATGAATGACCATGGATTTGCGATTAACGTGGCGCACCTATGGGTAAAACACTCAGTGAAAAAATTTTAACTGACCATGCCGGGCACGGAGTCCGGGCTGGGGAATTTGCCATAATCCGGGTTGATCTTGTCTATGTTCAGGATGGAACCGGCCCGCTTACCGTGCGGCAGATGGAAAAACTGGGGTTCAACAGCGTATCAAATCCTGAACGCACGATAGTGTTTCTGGATCACGCCTCTCCCAGTCCCCGCCAGGAGCTTTCCAACGACCATACATTGCTGCGAGAGTTCTGCTGGCGAACGGGTGCCATTCTTTCCGATGTTGGCAACGGCATATCCCATAATGTTGCCAGTGAAAATTATGTTAATCCGAGGGATGTCGTAGTTGGGGCTGATTCTCACACCTGTACCAATGGAGCGTTGTGCGCATTTTCTACCGGCATGGGGTCAACTGACATAGCAGTTGCCATGGCGCTGGGACATACATGGCTGCGGGTGCCTGAAAGCTGGAAAATAGTTGTCAACGGTGCATTTCCGAAAGGGGTTTACGCTAAGGATTTTATGCTCCATTTTATCGGCACGGTGAAAGCAGACGGCGCAGCCTATAAAGCACTTGAATTTACCGGTCCGGCAATGGATTCTCTGTCTATGGCCGGCCGTTTTTGTATTGCAAATATGGCGATTGAGTGCGGAGCCAAAGTCGGCCTGTTTAATTCGGACGAGGTGTCCAGGGCTTTTCTTGAGAGCTGTGGCAGGGCAGAACGCTACACTCCTCTGGTTGGGGATCCCGATGCCTCTTACGAACGAAGGATTGATTTTGATGTGAGCGTGCTGGAGCCTATGCTTGCCTGTCCCCATTCAGTAGATAATGTGCATCCCGTTAAGGCAGTTGGGCCGGTGGCGGTCAATCAGGTTTTTATCGGCACCAGCACCAATGGCCGGATTGAAGATTTCAGGATTGCAGCAGCAATATTAAAAGGGAAAAAAATAGCCTCACGCGTGCGGCTGCTCATAACGCCCGGGTCGCGTAAAACCCTGCTTGACGGCCTTGCAGACGGCACCTTTCAAACTCTTGCTGAAGCTGGCGGCCTCATCACTGGACCGGGGTGCGGTGCATGCGTAGGTGTGCATGAAGGAGTACTCGGCGATGGCGAGGTATGTGTTTCTACCCAGAACCGGAATTTTAAGGGCAGGATGGGGAATCCTAATGCCTTTATTTATCTGGCAAGCCCGGCAACAGCTGCAGCAACGGCTATAACAGGAATGATCACTGATCCGCGAGAGTTTCTATAACGCAGTCACCGCTGATCACACCGAGAGCACAGCGTTTCAATTTTTGATAAAAAATAAAAGTCCTTGCAAGTCCCGTTTAGACGGCAAGAAGCGCAACTGTAGCAACAGCTTGGCAATTGAATACGTTAGGAATGCGTCGCGGATCACCGCCCTTTCACCATAACGTTTTGCAACAACCTGATAGCACTCGGGAGCATAACCGACGCGTGTCGGGATTCCTGGCAAGTAAAGACACAAAAGGGCATTGAAAATGGACAACATGAGAGGCCGAGCATGGAAGTTTGGCGATGGCATCAGCACCGACCATATCGCACCGGGCAGACTGTTTCATTTGCGCAGCAACCTGCCGGAGCTGGCAAAACATGTGCTCGAAGATGCGCGGCCAGAATTTGCTGCCCATATTCAAACTGGCGATTTTGTAGTCGGGGGTAGAAATTTCGGGCAGGGGTCAAGCCGCGAACACGCACCAACTATTATTAAAATGGCCGGGGTGAGTGCTGTAATCGCCAAAAGTTTTGCGCGCATTTTTTTTCGTAATTGCATTAATGTCGGGCTGCCTGCGGTCATCATTGATACCGACCCAATTGATGAAGGCGATATGCTGGAACTGGACCTGCTTGGCGGCACGCTGATTAATCTGACAAAAGGCCAATCCTTCGCATTTCCGCCGCTCCCCAAAGCCATGGCAAACATACTGCAGGATGGCGGACTGGTGGAGCATATAAAAAAACACGGTGATTTTAAGCTGGATTAAAAACCTATCTGCCTTCAGCCATCAGCTTTATAACTATTTTGTCTGCTGTGCTTCGTTGTCGTAAGCCATTTGCGCACGTCAATCTGTTTCGGACACACCTTCACGCATTTGCCGCGGCTTTTGCAGCCCCAGATGCTGACAGTATGATCAGGCATCCCTACTGGTGCTTCTGCATTCTGGTCTCTTGAATCAAACCGGTAGCGAAATGCTCTGAGCAGCGCTGCCGGCAAGCTCAACCGCAACCGGAGGCTCGCAAGCCCTGCTCCAATAATAATGACATCATGATAAAGTTTGAAGGCTGTTTTCCCGATACAAAAACCTGTTTTTAGCCCGTGGTACTGAATATAATTTTGCACACATCTGCTCTCAATTGCTCTTTTTTGGATATTTTTATTGACACAACTACCCCCCTCTTTTATATTGAAGCGCTCAGCAAAGCCACAGAGCCTGTGTTATCTTTGCTGTTCAAAAATATCGTCAATTATTAAGAGTAAAAATGCACGGGCATTAAGTGCAGGAAATATATAAATATATGAATGAATAACGTGTTTCTCGGTGTCCCCTGTGTTTTAGCTTAAAATTAATTTGCAGGAGAATGTTATGCCAGAATATTCAGTAAGTCCCGAAGGGGAAAAGTTTCCGCTGCCGGAAAAGGCGGAGTATGCAGAAGAGTTGAAGCGCCTTGAGAAGCTGGTCACGAATGCGCGTGCCGAAGGCAAGGAAATTGTGGTGGTGATGGGAGTAGGATTTGTCGGTGCGGTCATGGCTGCCATCATTGCAGATACGGTTGACAAACAAACGGGCAAACCCTCAAAGTTTGTTATCGGCTGCCAGAGGCCGAGCACCCGCAGCTACTGGAAAATCCCCCTGCTGAACCGCGGCCGATCGCCCGTTAAAGCCGAAGACCCGGAAGTTGATCCCATGATTGCACGCTGCGTGCTGGAGAAAAAGACGCTGGTTGCGACTTATAACAGCGACTGTCTGAGTTTTGCAGATTGTGTGGTTGTGGATGTGCAGTGCGACTACAGCAAGCGTGACCTTGGCAACCTGCGAACCGGAGAGGCAGAGATGGGCGCTCTTGAGGCCACTATGAAAACCATCGGGCAGAAAATTCCACCGGAATGTCTGGTATTAATAGAAACGACTGTTGCCCCCGGCACCACTGAGTTTGTCGCCTACCCGATTATGGAAAAGACTTTCCGCGCCCGGGGCATCACAACTCCGCCAATTCTTGCCCACAGTTTTGAACGAGTGATGCCGGGCAAAGAATATGTGCGTTCTATTCGTGATTTCTGGCGTGTCTGCTCTGGATGCAACTCTGTGGCTCGTGAACGGGTGGTCAAATTTTTGAATGAAATTCTGAATACAAAAGAGTATCCCCTCACGGTTATGGACCGTCCTATTGAATCTGAAACCACCAAAATTGTTGAAAACTCTTACCGGGCAACCATTCTGGCGTTTCTCAATGAGTGGAGCCTGTTTGCAGAGCGCAATGGCGTTGATTTAATTAAAGTGATCCAGGCCATTAAGATGCGGCCTACCCATAGCAACATCATCTTTCCCGGTCCAGGCATCGGCGGCTATTGCCTGCCCAAGGACGGCGGGCTTGGCTACTGGGCATACAAGCATATTTTGGGTTTTGAAGACGATATTTTCAAAATCACGACTGCCGCCATTGATATCAATGATACGCGCGCCCTGCATGCTGCTGAACTCACCCGCGATGCGCTGCGCAACATGGGGAAATACATTGCCGGCGCAACTGTGCTCTTATGCGGCGCAAGCTATCGTGAGGATGTGGGCGACACGCGTTACAGCGGCTCAGAGCTGGTGGTGCGCAAACTCACGGAAATGGGTGCGGATGTTAAAGTCCATGACCCCTATGTTGACCACTGGTATGAGCTTGAAACCCAGGATACCTATCCGGCGCCCGGCCAGTCATGGAGCCGCTTTTTCCGCAATCAGCAGGAGCTGGCGCATATCCGGGTGCAAAAAGACCTTCCTGCTGCCATGAATGGCGCCGAAGCACTGATTCTTGCAGTGCGCCATAGACCGTATCTGGAACTTAATCCTGATGATGTGGTGAAATGGGCTGGTGCGCCTCTGGCAGTGATTGACTGTTTTGGGATTTTAAGCGATGCCCAGATCCGCCGCTATTTTGAGCTGGGCTGTGAAGTAAAAGCTCTTGGCCGCGGCCACATCCAGCGCATCAAGGACGAAGTAAGACAGCAGAGACGGTGATTTCTCATTCTGAACGCGAGCGAAGAATCTCCAAATTGAACAACACTTGCTGCCGCTAATTTCATTCGTAATGACTCGTTTTCAGCGGTTTTGCTATCTCCCCTTTTTTACTTCTTAATAGGCAGGGTCTGTGTCTGGCAAGCCTGTTTTTATTGACTTATCCTCACGCACTGCATATACTTCTTCCGTCACCAAGCACATATTTATTAAATCAAAAATATAATGAAGGAGGTGGATGCCGTGGCCTGCCATCTGATTCCCAAGCACGTGGCAATGGATTTAAAGCCTTCAGACGTTACCCGCACGGTCAGCGATATGGCACTGATAACGAAAGCTGTTGATAAGCCTATCAGCCAATACATGACCGCCGGTTATCTGAAATTAAAGCCGGGATATGACCGGGAGCTTTCCACAGAGTATGAAGAAATCAATCTTTTCCTGGCGGGCTCTTTGACCTACAGCTTTGGGCAGGAGCGTTTCACCGCGCAAAAGGGAGATGTGGTGCTGATTGAACAAGGCAGCCGAGTTCATTATACAACCGAGGAAGGGTGCCTGGTTTTTTATGCTCTTTACCCCCAGTTAAAGCCCCGCCAGGAATGATGAGGAGAGATTTCTTCTGTTCTTGTGGTAGATAATGTGATCGCGCAACACTTTAGTCCTCCAAATTCGAAACTGCGTGACCTTTTTGGAATTGACCCGGTAGCGGACAGAGATGGCCACATCAAGATTGTAGAAAGCAACCAGCTTATCCGAACCGGGAATGTGCATTTTTGCACATTGCTTTTTTGTTCAGTTCCCCCGATGTGAATATATTGCGTAGATGTTTTGTTATAACACTCCGTACTGATTCAAAAATAGCAGCAATCTGCTTTTGTGTAAGCGAAATCGTTTCTTTCTCCAGACGGACATCAAGTTTCACCGTTCCATCAGGAATCTGGTAGAGCGCCATATCGTTGCGGAAACTGGCAGTTGTCTGATGAATTGCCCTGTTTTTCTTACATCTTACCGTCATACTTCTTCCGAAAGCTCCCATCGTAGCCATTCCGTAGGCAAGGGGATTTATAGTTTGCCGTTCCTCTTTTGCCACGTTATGAGTTTGTCCGGCGGACTGCCTCTGTTCTTTTGCGATGTGCTGGGCATCCAAATTATAAAACAAATTAGCTTATCATCCCTCTGATGCAAAACCGAACATTAGGGCTGTGCTGATGAATAACCCTCTATAAAAATGCTTTATTTTTAAACGGTTTGATACCTCTTGGTTTGACCCTAAAATCCTCATCCACGCGGTAACAGTTTTTTTACCGCCTGCTGTGCTGAAATGATTGAATCCTCCATGCTGATATAATCCCACAGACCATAGCGCCCGACCGGGTAAATATTACACCTTACCAGTCGTTTGAAAATTTCTTCAATGACGCGTTCCCTCTCAAATGTATGATGCACATACGCGCAGCGTATGACATGAACGACAGAGCAAACAATATTTTTTTGCTGTACCCACCCAAGAGCACTCAGCGTGTTAAAAACTTTTGGCTGTATATCTTCGATGATATTTATGGTATCGAGGTCGGCACCATTGACGCCCACTTCAACGTATAATGAATAGCAGTCCGTTGGACACATGCCCTGATTTATATTTGAGTAAAAACCAACCCGGTAAAAAGGAATTGCCCGATCAGGCACATAAATCCAGTGAATTCCTTTTAATTGAGAGGGCAGAGGAGCGTGCACGCCGAGATTGAAAACAATTGTTGAGCTGTGACTCAGATTGTTTGCCAGAGCGGCGAGTTGCTGATCATTTGTTATCCTGCACAGATTTGGCAGCGGAATGCTTGACAACAGTACATCCCACTTCCAGCTTTCTCCCGACTTCGTTGCGACAATTTTGTTCTCAACATCCACGGCAACTGCCTCCTGCAGCACCTGCACATTAGACAGACCTCTTTCAAGCCCCGCAACAAGCGTTCCAATACCCCCCTTCAGAGGATACCAGAACATTGCGTTATATTCAGCGGCGGTGCAGGACTCACCCTCAATCCCTGCGCGAATTCGTATTTCATCGGGAGGCGGGAAAAACCGCTTCACCGATTTTGCAGAAATCCGGTCAAGAGAAATCCCGAGCGTTTTTTCATTCTGCGGGATAAGAAACAAATTTGAAAGATACGTGCCAAAGCCGGATAGCAGATAATCACGGAATGA
The DNA here is from genome assembly GCA_964594075.1 of uncultured Thermodesulfobacteriota bacterium. Taxonomy (GTDB): domain Bacteria; phylum Desulfobacterota; class WTBG01; order CAIYCZ01; family CAIYCZ01; genus CAZQKW01. The sequence goes on from CAZQKW010000050.1 coordinate 6,579, forward strand.
AATTTCGGCGTTTGGTGGGAAAGGTGCTCTTTTGTTATACGACTCGACACATGCAGCGAATCTCTGGGGCGGAAGCTGTTTTAAATTATACTGGATGGGTGCGGGGATAAGCTGACCGTCTATAAAACAGCACGATTTGCGCTCATGGGTTCCCCAGTCTGTATTTTTAGCGCTGGCATACGGTATATCCTGCGGCGACGGGAAGCAAGCAAGGTGCAGGAAATGGCCAGTATAGTCAAAACAGAAATCGTCCACGCTGATAGAGCGCGTCAATCCGCCAACCGACGGGCACGCTTCAAGCACAACGCTTTTGCACCCTGCTTCCTGAAGTGCGTGGGCGGCAGTCAATCCTGATATTCCCCCGCCCAAAATGATATAATCTTTTTTTTGCATGAAAGATTGCAATTTTGCCACGAGATGATAAAGTGTTAGTGCTTATAGCATATAACGATTTTCAGGGGCAATGGTAATTAAAGAAAGGGTGCAGGAGTCGAGGATTCAAGGGGTCAAGCAAAACTCGCACACCCTTGACCCATGAACCCTGGAATCCTTGAACCTTTAATAATAGTTGTTTATGAAAAAAGAGCCCAGACTTCAGGCAATAAAGTCAATTTTAGAAAACATCGTGCCCAAAATTAACGGCGCGCCGCCGTTGGCTCATTTTCACATTCAGGAGGTTTGGAAAGAAACAGTAGGTGTTCATATTGCAAAAAAAACTTTCGCTGACGGCATTAGAAACGGCATCGTGTATGTGAATGTGGAAACCTCTGCCTGGATGCAGGAACTCACCTTCATGAAACCGGAGATTCTCAAACGCCTTAATGAGGCCTTGTCCGCACCGGGAATCAAAGACATCCGATTCAGGCTGGGTACAATGCAACCGGCGGAGAATAATAGTGATGCCGATATGGCGCCGCTTTCAGCAGCGGAGCGGACCCTGATAGAAAAGCAGACCGCAGCTATCAAGGATACGGATATCCGCGCCTCGCTGCAAAGCCTTTTTACTGCCCAAATAAAACTGAGTGCTAAGAAAAAACGCACGCGGTTTTAAACCCGCCAATCAGGTATTAGCCTGATGGTGCCGGCGGGCAAATTACAAATGTCTTGTCCACCGCACTGTCTGAGATGTGAATAGTTTTATTTATAAAAAAATTTAAAAAAACCATACAAAAACTCTTGACACGTGCAAGCAAAACATATAAATGATATGCATTATTTTGCCATGAAATCAAATGCCGTCATACAGGTCTCAGATAAGACCAAGGAAATAATTCTTTCTGCAGCCAAAGAACTCTTTGCCCAAAAGGGTTATTTTAAAACCACCTATGCAGACATTGCCCGGCATGCAGGGGTAAATCAGGCAACCGTTTACCGGGCGTTCAAAACAAAAGAGAATATTTTCCGAAACTTGCTGGAGGAAGAATACCATATTATAAAACAGGAATCCTATGGTGCCTACAGCGCCGATGAACCAACCCCCCAGAAACTCAAAAAAATAATTACCACGAACTTTACCCTGACCACTAAAAGTAAACTGCTGAAATATATTTTGCATGATGAATATAGCCAGTTTCGTTCTATTTTTAACTCGCGGGATAAAACAGCGTTCGATGAGATTCGCGCCATAATCAACGAGGGCATTGCAAAGGGCGAATTGAACGCTGAAGATCCTGCATATATGCTTGCGGTCCTTAATTCGTTTCGCTTTTGCCTGCTGAGCCTGTACCGCACTGAACCCATGATTGCCGCAAGCAAATATAGCATGGAACATCTGGTTGAAACCATAAATTATATTTTCGTTGAGGGGTTTCTTAAATACTTTTCCCGAGAAAGTAAAGCATAATTTCTGACTGAAGACAAACATAAATTTTTGAAGGAGGCACTCATGATTCATATTGACAGGGAGAAATGTGTTGGGTGCGGCGGCTGTGTTGATCTGTGTCCCCGCACCGCTATCCGGTTTGTGAAGGATCGGGCATTTGTTGACGTCGCACTATGCTTGGAATGTAAGACCTGCGTCCAGGTGTGCCCTATGAAAGCCCCGAATGAAATTTAATGAGATCGTGACGGATAGACTTTTTATTACGGTGAAAGGAGAAAGCGATTGGAAGCAACAACCAAATTTTCAAAAGCTATGATTGAATGCTCGCTTCTCAATAAGGATCTGGGAAGGCCCTTCAAACCCGGCGCTCGCAGAGAAGCGACCCCTGTCTGGGACAAGGATAAATGCATACGCTGTGCTCTGTGTTATGTATATTGTCCTGATGGGGCTATTTATCGCACTGAAGACGGCTTTTTTGAAGCGGATACAGAAAAATGCAAAGGATGCGGCATCTGTCATCGTGAATGCTGGTTTGGGGTTATCAGCATGGTAAAGGAGGAATAGGTATGGATACGTTCAGCCTGTATGTGCCAAATTTCTTGCCTTGTAAAGAGTATTTCATTCCCGAGAAGAATAGTGCCTGTCCCGGGTGCGGCCTTGCACTGGCCGTCAGGCATACCTATAAGGCTGCGGAACGGTTAATAGAAAACGCAGTCTGGCTGCAGGCGGCCCAGGGAAACATTTTTGAGGGCGTGTTTGCCCAATCGCCAGTCGGCAAAAGCGAGCCGTCGCTCTTGCGGATTACCTCCGCCACGGCCGAGATGATCATCTGTTTTGACAATGAAGCTGGCGGCGGCATTGATGAAGCCCTCAAAAAACCCCTGCCCGCGATTGCGGTGGCTGAAGGTTTTCAATATGTCGCAACCGCTTGTCCCAGTTATCCGTTTGATTTGTATGAAAAAGTCAAACGGGCCTTGGAAGTTAGGGGAAAAGCCTTTATTCATATGCTGTGCCCATGTCCGGTGGGCTGGCAATTTGATCCTGAAACGACCGTTAAAATCGGGCGCTGGGCAGTTGAAAGCAGGGCATTCCCGCTGTATGAAGTAGGTGCGGGTATAGCCTACCATATGACCGTTCAGATCCCCAAGCCGCGGCCAGTCGCTGATTATCTAAAACCCCAGTATCGTTTTGCAGAGCTTTCAGACAATCAGATTGCAGATGCCCAGGCGTTTATTGAAAGTAATTATAAAAAATTGATTGATACCATGCAGCCGGATAAGCAGATGACGGCGCAGCTATAAGGTAATTAATGAAATCCGGGAAAGGAGCGGATAAATGGCAGCAACCAAGAAAAAGGCCATAAAAAAACCAGAGGGCCAGGCACAGCCCGCGCAGACATCTGTCGGAGCTGAATGGACGGGTAAAAGCCAGGCCATGTTTGAGCGGATGCTTCAGGAGGTTCCTGAGGCAATGCGAGAGATTTTTCGCGGAAAATTGATGCAGGTGCTTCAACAAAAGGCAGGGGGTGGTCCCTTTGCCGAAAATCACGTAACTGAAATAGTTCATGAAATGGTTCCGGAACCGTTTAAAAGCAATATTTTAAAAGCTTTTTCCACATTGGGCGATTTTGACATGAATGTGGTGGAGGAAATAATAAAAGCCAATCCCGGCGGACCGGAAACAGTCATTGCCATACTTCATGCTATACAGGAACGGTGCGGCTATCTGCCCCGTGAAGCTCTCATGCTGGTGAGCCAGAAAAAGGACGTTTTTCTCAGTGCCCTATATCGGCTGGCAACATCGTATAAGGCTTTTCGCCTCACACCGCCAAAAAAATATGCGGTCACCGTTTGCAACGGAACCGGTTGCCATGTCAAGGATGGCGGGAAGCTGCTCAGCGAACTTGAAAAGAAAGCCATCCAGCATGGTTCCGAGATAACCCTTGAAACCGTTCGCTGTCTCGGGTGCTGCGATGTATCTCCAGCAGTTATAATCAATGGAGAACTCTATGGCGGCACCGAGGCCCGGGCTAAGATTGCGGAAATCTTACACGAATAAAGGAGCGCGTGACTTATGAAAATCAATCGCACACAAGACCTTTCTACCATGAAAAAACACGGGCTGAAACTGCTTGTTCCGGCCGCCACGCGCATAACGGTTGGCTCAGCAACCTGCGGGCTGGCAAAAGGAGCGGGAAAAGTTCTGGAAGCCCTGAAATATGAAATAAAAAAACACAAACTAACGGCTGAGGTGGTCGCCGTCGGATGCAACGGCCTCTGCTTTGCTGAACCCATTGTTGAAGTCATACAGCCGGGCAAACCTCGCATAACCTATGGGCCAGTGACCGTTGAACGGGTTGCGGAACTGGTAACATCTATCAAAACGGGCAAGCCGTTGCTGGAGTTGGCTCTGGTGCGGCATGATGAAGAACAGTTCTGTGTTAAAACTGCGCCGCTTGCCTATGCAAAGGGGAAAGTTCCCGCCGCTCTTTCCCGGATTAAGGAATATCGCACCCATGATTTTTTTAAAAACCAGAAAAAGCTGGTGAGTAAAAACGCCGGCACCATAAGCCCGAGCCGCATAGAAGAATATGTTGCCCTGGATGGCTATCTGGCACTGGCACAGGCGCTTACCGAAATGACCCCGGATCAGGTGCTTAAAGAAGTTATTGATTCCAAGCTTCGGGGCCGAGGCGGCGCAGGGTTTCCCGTGGGCCTGAAATGGCAGGCCTGCCGCACTGCAGCGGGCGACAAGAAGTATATCGTTGCTAATGGCAGCGAGGGAGATCCAGAGATCGGGATGCACCGCAGTTTTCTCGAGTCAGATCCCCATGCCCTCATTGAAGGCATGGCCATCTCCGGCTACGCGGTCGGTGCTGACGAAGGTTACATATATGTCAATGACCGGTATGTCGTGGCCCTGGAACGCCTCCATGAAGCGATAAAACAGGCTGAGCAGGCCGGCCTGCTGGGGAAAAATATTCTGGGAAGCGGATTTTCATTTTCTCTGAAGGTAAAACGCGGCGGTGGCGCATATGTCTGCGGCGAAGAAACTGCCTTGCTTAACTCTCTGGAAGGCCTCTGGGGGGAACCGCGGCCGCGGCCTCCCTACCCGGCGCAGCAGGGTCTTTTTGGCAAACCCACCGTGGTAAATAATATCGAAACACTTGCCACGATACCAGTCATAGCACGCCACGGCGGAAAATGGTTCGCGAAATTTGGCACGCCGCGGAGCAGCGGAACCAAAGTGGTCGCGCTTTCTGGTGCAGTTGCACGACCCGGATGGGTTGAGGTTCCCCTGGGCACTACGGTCAAAACCATTATTGAAACCTTTGGCAAGGGAACCGGGACCGGCAAAAAGGTTAAGGCATTTCAAACGGGCGGCCCTTCGGGAGGTGTTCTCCCTGCCTCACAGCTTAACATTAAGCTTGATTATGACCAGCTCGCCAAAGCCGGCAGTCTGCTGGGCTCGGGAGGTCTTCTCATCATGGATGAAAGTACGAACATGCTGGAAATGGCGAAGTTTTTAACCGACTTTTTTGCAGATGAAACCTGCGGCAAATGCAGCACCTGCCGCGAAGGGGTCAAACGGCTGCAGGAAATTATTGGCAGCATCATGCAGGGGTATGGAACCGCCGAGCACATCTCCGTCGCGAAACGCATGGCGGAGGCAATGGCAGATACTGCCGCATGCGCCCTGGGCAAAACCGCTGCCACACCTTTTCTGACCGTGCTGAAGCACTTCCCCCGGGAAGTTGAGGGAAAGCTGCTCAGAAAAGGCGCATAAATAATATTGGATAGAAGCACACCCACAAGCTCTATTGAATCATAAAGGGGATGAAACCGATGGCAACATTAAAAATTAATGGAAAGAAGATCAAGGTAGCAGATGGAACAACGATTCTTGAAGCAGCGCGTGCACATGATATTGAAATTCCCACGCTGTGCTCCAATGAAGCGTTGAAGCCCTATGGCGCCTGCCGCCTGTGCGTGGTTGAGGTCACCAAAAACGGCATGACCACGATTGAAACCTCCTGCACCTACCCGGCGGAGGAAGGGCTGGACGTAAAAACAAATTCGGCGCGGGTGATAAACAACAGAAAGATTGTTATAGAGCTGTATCTTGCCCGCTGTCCGAATGTCAAAATCATTCGCCAGTTGGCAGAGGAATATGGCGTAAAGGAAAGCGCTCCCCAGATGGGCAAAGACAATGATTACTGCATTCTCTGCGGACTCTGTGTGCGCGCATGCAATGAAGTGGTGAAGGCAGGCGCCATACAGTTTGCCGGAAGCGGGATTAATAAAATTGTTGACTCGCCGTTTCACAAAACCGCAGAAGACTGCATTGCCTGCGGGTCATGTGCGTTCGTCTGCCCGACCGGCATCATTAAAAAGAACGACCTTCCTGCCACTGCGCAGTGCACTCCCGAAGGCTGCTCACCTACCGGCCCGCAAAGAGAAATTTTAAACTGGCAAGTTGAGCACAAGCTGAAAGAGTGCAGCAAGTGCGGCAATCCGTATGCACCGGAGCCCCATCTGCAGAAAATCACCCGTCAATATAATTTTCTGCCGGAGTTTTTTAACATCTGTCCTTCATGCCGCCAGTATCCGGTGGTTGACGAGGAAAAATGTCTGGGCTGCGGCGGCTGCATGGAAAACTGTCCGATTGGCGCGCTTGAGCTCGATGATCGGGGCGGCTATGATAAGAAAGCACATGTGTTTACTGAAAACTGCACCGCGTGTCACACCTGCGAAGACTACTGTCCGATGAGAGCAATTAGCTAAACGGAATTCTATTTAGATATAAGGAGGAGTCATAATGATTTATGATCTCGCAATAGTGGGAGCTGGCCCGGGCGGGCTTCATGCGGCCAAATGGGCCAATAAGAAAGGGCTCAAAGTTGTGTTGATAGAGAAACGCAAGGACATTTCCAAAATAACCCGGTACTGCAGTGAACATATCATCCTTGATGAAGACTATAATGGCGACACCATTAAAGTAGATACTGCTGCGGGGAAAATAATCTCCACCAAGAACGGCTGGGAGGTCAATTATCGGGGTCAATTCTGCCCGGTTACTGACAAATACTACTACTCTCCCAAACAGTATGCAGTGCACTTTGCCTGGCCAAACGGTCGTCCGTTCGCCTATAAATACGGAAAAGGGACTTTACTCCAGGGCTTGCTTGACGAGTGCCTGGCGCTGGGGGTTACCTATATCAACGAAACAACCGCTTACGATGTTATGGAAAATCCCTCTGGGGTTGAGCTAAAATGCGTGAGCAAGGGTAAAAAATTTAAAGTTAACGCAAAAAAACTGGTTGCCGCAGATGGAGCAAGTGCCCAGTTAGCGCAGAAGCTGGGAAGGAATAATGAACGGGGCTATTTCGGATTTGCTTTGTGTCTTGCGGTCTACATGTCCAATGTGAAGACCTATAAACCGTCTGACTGGAAAGGCTGGTGGGGGCGGTGCTATGGGACAAATCTTGCACCCCTTATGGGAACAGGCCCGGAAGGACATTTTGACTGGGCAGACATGATTATTCTGGGCAGCCCCAAAGAACCGCCGGAAAAGACTTTTGAGTATTTTACCCAAAAAGGCCCGATGGCGTTCATGTTTGAGAATGCCAAAATTGAGGCAAAGCACTGCTGTACCACCAAGGCCTACACCCCACTTAAGAACCCGGCCAAGGGCCACAGTATTATGATTGGCGACGCGGCAGCCTTTGTTGAAGTGCAGGCCCAGGGTGCGCTGAGTTGCGGGTTCAGAGCAGCAGAAGCCGTGGCGAAAGAGCTTGACGGCAAAAACGGCTTTGAAGAATATAATCAGTGGTGGCTCAAATCCTTTGAATTTAATGACGAGGGGATGATGCAGGTGACCACTGGCTATGCGCTCATTCCAACCTATACGGATGATGAGATTGATTATCTGTTTTCCCTGTGCCACGGCCATACGCTTGATGGAAGCTGGAGCCAGTATAAGTCCCCGAAAATGATGTGGAATCTTATTTTAAAAGATCCTGAAAAAATCAAGCGGGAGCGGCCTGAGGTCTGGGCAAAGATTCAAGCCCGTGGCACCCAGACTCTTTCTGAAAGCATCAATAAATGATGCACTTGGTTTGTGTAACGCGCTCATAGTAATAGAAAAAGAGGGTTGGGTTTATAAACCCCGCCCTCTTTTTTATTTTAGTTTACATGGAATTGCAACGGATCCTTATTATTGCTGGATTTGCGCTGTTTTTTATTGGGGTGCAGGCCGTCACCATCTTCGGGTGCTATCAGAGCTTTCGTTCCCTGCGAAACAAAAACATCTTGAAAATTGTGCTTGGATGGGTCCTCTTTTTAAACCTCGCATATTTGTTTCTGTTTTTCAGAGTGCCGCTCGCTCCCCCGTTTAAAATGCTTATAAATTATCTCCTCATCTATCCCTTTTTTATATACATGCTGCTCTGCCTCATACTGTTTGTGGTGTTTGGCATACACAGCATGGTCATTGCGGGAAAAACATTATGGTGCCGAGTCCGGCCGGTAATAAGGCTTATAAACGGTTTAAACTCAAAAACGATACCGGAACAGCGCAGAACATTTCTAAAAATACTGACATCAGCCGTGCTGTTTCCCGTCGGCGGGTGTTCAGTATATGGCAGCTATGTGGGGAGAACCATATGCACGATAGATGAACAGTGCCTTGCCTTTGCACAATTCCCCGAGCACCTCAACGGCCTGCGTATTATTCAAATAAGCGATATCCATGCCGGCGTTTTCATGGAAGGCTGGGAGCTACAGCCCTACCTAAATACCGTAAATGCGTTGCAGCCTGACATTATTGTTATTACCGGCGACATGATAACGTGGGGCAGCAATTATACTGACACTGTCGTTGCTGAACTCAGCAGGCTGCAGGCACGATATGGCATTTTTGTCGTAACCGGAAACCATGACTTTTACGGCAATCTCGATGATCTGTGTGCGCGCCTGGAAGCGATTAATATTACCGTATTGCGCAATCGGTGGGTCCAAATTGCAACCGGACAACAATCTTCCGGCCTATATATGATAGGCATTGACGATCTCTGGGCAACCAGATATTTTAAAAAGAAGACCATAGTCCTGGAAGAAATTCTTTCCGGCATTCCCTGCGACGGCTTTAAAATACTCCTCTCGCACAACCCGACCATTTTTGAACAGGCAATTGCCCACAACGTTCACCTTACGCTTTCCGGACATACTCATGCCGGGCAGGTCATTCTCCCGTTTCCCCCGCATCATGGCTACTCATTTGCCCGGTTGATCTATAAAAAGGATTACGGTCTCTATCGCAATAAAGATTCGATGCTCTATATTAACCGGGGGCTGGGGGTCATTGGGCCGCCGTTGCGTATCAATTGTCCGCGCGAAATAACGCATATTACGTTACAGCGAGGCTGCAAAATTTAAAAAACTCTATTTTTATGATATATACATAAATAGAACTTACAGGAGGCGGCATGGAGATACGCATACATAAATCAAAAATAACATTATATCAAGGCGATATAACCCAACAGCAAACAGATGCCATCGTCAATGCAGCCAATTCGCGGCTTGCCGGTGGCGGCGGCGTAGATGGCGCTATACACCGCGCGGGAGGACCTGCTATCATGGAAGAATGTCGAAAATTTGGCGGCTGCCCAACCGGCAACGCGGTGATTACAACCGGCGGCGCACTTGCAGCCCGGTTCGTCATACATGCTGTGGGACCGGTGTATCGCAATGGACATTCAGGAGAGCCGGCGCTGTTGCGCAGCGCCTACCACAACTGCCTCCGTCTCGCCGAAAGCCACGGTATTAAATCAATCGCATTTCCGTCTATTAGCACCGGAGCCTACGGGTACCCCATAGCTGAAGCCGCTCGTATAGCGCTCACTACGGTCATTGAACATCTTAAAGGCCAAACCGGCATAGAGCAGGTAAATTTTGTTCTTTTTAGCCACGCTGATTTTCAAACGTATGCATCGCTGCTTAAGGAATTGACTGCGGGTGAAATCGTTAGCGTCTGATTGAGCGATTTTTTTGCCCGTACATGAGAGGAGGAATTGTATGTGGAACTATTCAGATAAAGTAAAAGATCATTTCTATAATCCGCGGAATGTGGGAGAGATTGAAAACCCCGACGGTGTCGGTGAAGAAGGGTCTCTGGCCTGCGGGGATAGTTTGCGCCTGATGTTCAAACTCGATGAACAGGGAAGAATCAAGGAGGCGAAGTTTCAGACGTTTGGCTGCGGCAGCGCTATTGCGTCTGCTTCTGCCTTGACCGAGATGATCATTGGCAAAACGCTGGAGGAAGCTGAAAAAATTACCAATCAGGATATTGCCGATTATCTGGGAGGCCTGCCCATTGAGAAGATGCACTGTTCGGTCATGGGGCGGGAAGCGCTTGAAGCCGCAATTGCTAACTATCGGGGAGAAGATGTGGAGGCGCTCCGGGCGCGGAAGGGAAAAGTTGTCTGTGAATGCTTTGGCGTAACAGACAATGAAATGGTGCGGGTGATCAAGGAAAATCGTTTGCGAACAGTTGAAGAAGTTACCCATTATACGAAAGCAGGGGGCGGCTGTAGACGATGTCATCCACAGATTGAAAAACTTATTGCAGGGGTCTTGGGCGTTGAGCAGCAGGAGGTCATGCGGCCGCTTCCCAAAAAATTGTCCAATATCCAGAAAATTAAACTCATAGAAGAAACATTAGAAAAAGAAATAAAACCAATGCTGCGCGCTGACGGGGGCGACATTGAGCTTATTGATATTGAGGGAAATCGGGTAATTGTTGCGCTGCGCGGGATGTGTTCAGCGTGTCCCAGCTCGGAATTTACGCTTAAAAAATATGTGGAGGCAAAGCTTAAGGAGTTTGTCAGCGATGACATTATAATCGAGGAGGTGAAACCATGACGCAGCGAACCGTCTATGCAGATAACAACGCCACGACCCAGGTTGCGCCGGAAGTAGTTGAGGCAATGATGCCTTTTTTCACCAAGCATTATGGCAATCCATCAAGCATGCACTTTATGGCTATTGAACCGGAAAAAGCCGTTAAACAGGCACGAGAACAAGTTGCCCAGCTCATTAACGCCGACCCTTCTGAGATAGTATTCACCTCCTGCGGCACGGAAAGTGATAATGCCGCCATTCGCGGCATACTGGCTGCTTTGCCAGATAAACGGCATATTATCACGACACGCGTAGAGCATCCTGCGGTGCGCAATCTCTGTCAATATTTGGGCAAAAATGGTTACCGGGTTACGGAACTTTCTGTAGACAAGTTGGGACATATTGACCTTGACGAACTCCGCGAAACACTTGATGACGATACTGCTATCGTGAGCATTATGTGGGCAAACAATGAAACCGGCGTCATTTTTCCGATTGCAGAACTTGCAGAACTGGTAAAAAGTCGCGGCGCTCTGTTTCACTGCGACGCAGTTCAGGCTGCAGGCAAACTGCCCATAGACGTTAAAAAGGTGCCGGTAGACCTTATATCCATTTCCGGCCATAAATTACATGCGCCCAAGGGCATTGGCGTGCTGTATATCAGGAAGGGCACTTACTTTGTCCCGCTGCTCATGGGCGGACACCAAGAACAGGGGCGCCGCGGCGGCACCGAAAATGTTCCCTATATTGTAGGGCTGGGAAAGGCGGCGGAATTAGCCCGCACCTATGTAAGAGAGGAACAGCACCGCGTCAGGATGCTCAGAGACAGACTGGAAAATGAGTTGCTGGAAAAGGCCCTGGATGCATCGGTTAATGGCGACCGCGTTAACCGTTTACCCAATACCACCAGCATCAGTTTCAAATATATAGAGGGAGAGGCTATTTTGCTGCTGCTGAGCGCAGAAGGCATTGCAGCATCGTCAGGTTCCGCCTGCACCTCAGGTTCGCTGGAACCGTCGCATGTATTGCGTGCAATGGGGGTGCCGTTTACCCGGGTGCACGGATCGGTTCGTTTCAGCTTAAGTCGCTATAATACTGAAGAAGATGTCAGTTACATTGTTGAAAAAATGGTGCCCATCGTGAGGCGTCTCAGAGAGATATCTCCTTTTGGCAGAGAAGAGCTCTATGCCGCAAAATAAATTAGCGCATATTATTGAAGAAATTTTAGCCACCTATACCGACGATAAAGGCATCAATCATATCGAAGGCCCTAATCTGCCGTCGCGCGAAGCGGTTGAGGAAATAGTCGTAGATCTCCTAAATGTCATATTTCCCGGATATTATGAGAAGCTGGAAATACGGCGCAGCGATGTTAATCTGTATATATGGGAGCGCATTGTTTCCATTTATCACAATCTGTCACGGGAAATTGCCAAGAGCCTCAAATCCATCCCGTCCTTAGCAGGAAAATCTGATGAAGCGCTAACCGCGGGCGCTGTCCACAAAACCATTGCCTTTCTCCGGCGCATTCCCCATATACGAAAGAAATTAACCGGTGATGTCAGCGCCGCTTTTGACGGCGACCCGGCAGCCAAGAGTTTTGATGAAATTATCCTTTGCTATCCAGGGCTTGCGGCCATCGCAGTTTATCGCATTGCTCACGAGCTCTATCTGCTGGAGATCCCGCTCATTCCCCGCATCATGGCGGAGTTTGCCCACGGTAAGTCAGGCATTGACATTCATCCGGGTGCTCGTATTGGGGATAATTTTTTTATTGATCATGGCACGGGCGTGGTTATCGGGGAAACGACGGAGATTGGCAATAACGTGCGAATTTATCAGGGGGTAACGCTGGGGGCATTAAGCTTCAAAAAGGATGACCAGGGGCGCGTGGTTAAAGGAGGCAAGCGCCATCCCACAATAGAAGATAATGTCGTTATTTACGCTGGTGCGACCATTCTTGGGGGAAATACAGTGGTGGGTAAAAACTCTATAATCGGAGGTAATGTCTGGCTTTTAGAGTCAGTGCCGCCAAACACAACCGTGACACACCAGCCTCCCAATCTTGTGTATAAGGGTCTCTCGCACACGCCGCGTGAAGATGTGTATATGTATTATATCTAGAAGTATCATTCAATTGCTCCTGCCATCTTGAAAATGGGCAAATACATCGCCGCCAGCATGGTCCCGACAGTTCCTCCCAGAAAAATCATCATGGCCGGTTCTATTAGCGAGGTAAGCGCTTCAACTGCGGCGTCAACTTCCTCATCATAAAAATCAGCAATTTTAATCAGCATGGAGTCAAGCGCTCCCGTGGATTCTCCCACCGCAACCATCTGGCAGACCATTGACGGGAAAACCCCGCTTTTTGAAAGTGGCTCGGCAATGGTTTTACCCTCGCTGATGCTAATTTTGGTTGCTATAATAGCTTCTTCTACAATTTTGTTGCCCGAGGTCTTGGCAACAATGTCCAACCCATCAAGAATGGGCACGCCACTGCTGATCATGGTGCCGAGAGTCCTGCTAAAACGCGCTACCGCCACTTTTCTGAGTAGCAGGCCAAAAATCGGCAGCCGGAGAGAAAGCCGGTCAAAAAAATACCTTCCCTTTTCGGTTGCTCTAATTCTGTTCAGCACAACCCCTGCCCCAACACCGCACCCGATTAATATTAAAAAGTTCTTTCTCAGAAAACCGCTTAGGTCAACGACCGCCTGGGTCAGCGCCGGGAGTTGCCCCCCAAGGCTGCTGAACATTTCCTGAAACACCGGAATGACGAAAACCAGCATAATGATGACCACCACAAATGCTATGACCAAAATCGTCGTTGGGTAGACCAGCGCGCCTTTAACCTTTCTTTTTAGTTTTTCATTTTTTTCAATATATGCCGCCAGACGTTGCAAAATAACGTCTAATACGCCACCCAATTCTCCCGCTGCCACTAAATTGGTGTAGAGGGTATCAAACACCTTGGGATGTTTTTTTAACGCATCTGCAAAGGTTGAACCCGCTTCCACATCAGTTTTTATTTGATTTAAAATTTTTTGAAATGTTTTATTGGGTTCCTGATTGGCCAGAATTTCAAGTCCCTGGATTAACGGCAGCCCCGCGTCTATCATGGTTGAAAGTTGCCGGGTAAAAAGAATCAGGTCTTTGGTTTTTACCTTTGGCTGCAATAACGCAATATTTGCCAAAAGGTCTTTTGGCTTTTCTTTTATCAAGGTGGGTTGAATATTTTGTTTCCGGAGCAACAGCATGGCCACCGCTTCATTGGCTGCTTCAATTGAGCCTCTTTGCATCGCGCCCTGTGTTGATCTCCCTTCCCAGGTAAAAACTGCCATATTTATTCCTTTCTTGAAAGTTGCTATGACCTTGCCGGCTGAAAGCACAAATATATTCAGCAGTAGTTTTTTAGTCTCCTTTTCGAAATTTTCTTAAAAAAATTTAGCAAATTACCTGTCGGGACTGTTTCTTGATTAATCATCGCGAACCGTAGTTTTTAATACCTCTTCAATTGAAGTTACCCCTTCCAATAGTTTTTTGATACCGCTGCGGCGCAGGGTTATCATCCCCTGACTTATAGCTTCGCGCTTGATCTCTAACGCCGACGCGCCCTGCAGGATGAGTTCCTTGATCGGGTCGGTCACGGTGACCACTTCATACAACGCAATACGGCCTTTATAGCCGGTATTATTGCACGCATCGCAGCCGGTTCCTTTATAAAAGGTAATATTTTTATACTGCTCGTATTCTTCCGGCGGTATCCCCAGTTTGGCAAAAGAATCTGCGGCAATCGTTATCGGCACTTTGCATTCTGAACAGATTTTACGAACCAAACGTTGCGCGACAATAAGGTTGATTGCGGAGGAGACAAGGAACGGTTCGATGCCCATATTGAGGAGGCGGTTAATAGAGCTGGGCGCATCATTAGTATGCAGCGTACTTAACACCAGATGCCCGGTAAGAGCTGCTTTTATGCCGATTTCTGCGGTTTCAAAATCGCGAATTTCTCCCACTAAAATAATGTCTGGATCTTGGCGCAAAAATGATCTGAGAGCATTGGCAAAAGTAAGTCCAATTTCTTCATGAATCTGCACCTGATTGATTCCGGGTAGGTTGAATTCAACCGGATCTTCTGCCGTGGAAATATTATCAGTGATTTTGTTCAGTTCGCTCAGGGCAGAATAAAGCGTGGTGGTTTTACCGCTTCCCGTAGGGCCGGTTACCAACACCATCCCATATGGTTTATAAATAGCTTCTTTGAATTCTTTGAGCTGGCTTGCTTCAAAGCCAAGTTTGGTCATATCGAGCTGCAGGTTTGATTTATCCAGAAGTCTGAGTACCACTTTTTCACCGAACAGGGTGGGAAGTATGGAAACGCGCACATCCATTTCTTCCCCGCGGGCCATTTTCAATTTAATACGTCCGTCCTGCGGAAGTCTGCGTTCGGCAATATCCAATCGAGACATTATTTTTAAACGGGAGACAAGCGCATTTTTCATTTTGAGCGGCGGCTGCATGATTTCGTAAAGTGTGCCATCAATCCGAAAACGAATTCTTAAGAATTTTTCATACGGCTCAATGTGGATATCGCTGGCTCTTTTTTTTATCGCCTCGGTGAAAATAGCATTAACCAGCTTGATAACAGGGGCATCCTCGCTTGCTTTCTGCAGGTTGCCGATATCAATGCTTTCTTCGTCGCCGGAAACCTGAAGATCTTCTGCTTCTATTCCCTGTAAAATGGAAGAGAGACCTTTGGTGGTGCCATAATACGTATCAAGCGCATGGGCCATTGCGGATTCCGAGGTGATCATAGGCTCAATGCGATAACCGGTCAAAAATTTAATATCGTCAATGGCAAAAATATTTGATGGGTCTACCATGGCGACAATAAGGGTGGAATTTTTTAAAGACACCGGTATTACCTGATATTTTATTGCCACGTCATTGGGGATTATTTTAATGACATCCGGAGAAATTTTGAGCTCTGCAAGATTTACCGAGGGCATGCCATACTGCTTGCTTAAAAAACCGACTAATTCACCCTCCTTGACTAAACCAAGCCGTATCAGGCTATCGCCAAGCTTTCCGCCTGAAGCCTTTTGATCCTCGAGAGCTTTTCCCAACTGTTGAGACGTGATGAAATTGCTCTTGACAAGAAGTTCACCAAGCTTTTCTGACATGTATACCTCTGGTATTAAATTTTCTATCCATATATCTTTCGTACTATATTTTAATAATATTACCAATAAAATAAGAAAATTTGTACATTGTTTTCTTTCATAAGCGCTTCGTTCGCTCAATACACACAAAAACAAAATATTATTGAAGGCAAAGGCTGGAAGCTGAATTGAGGACTTTCCCCCAAATTTGCCTTTAACAACCGGGCAAGCAGTACGAGAATACAGAAAGAGCATAATTGAAATGTGGCATATTCCCTTCTGCGCGCAGGGGGTTTTCAATCTACACCACAACCGTACTGCATTTCTGGCACGGCAGCGCCCGTTATATTCATCAGTAGTAACAGACCACCGAGCATGCACCTATCGAAGAGTCTGCCCACTGCCTGCTCGCGGCAGGATACGAAATGCACGGGGTCGTGAACGAAGCAAAAAAACCATATTGGTGTGGCAGGTGAACCCCCTGCGCTTTATACCACAAAACTATTTATAAATTTTGGTGAAGTCCTGATAAAGCTGAATAGGCTTGACTTTTTGGCGCTTCCATTGCTAACTTATGTATCCCGTGCGAGCTGCCGATATACGAACAACTCCGCGAGCCATCTGTGCTTTTACTCGTAATTTGCCTATATTTCCTTTAAACAAAAGCTGTTTCGCACTAATTATCATAAAAGACCAATATGAAAAAAAACATCATCATCGGTTGTCTTATTAGCGCTGTGTTTATGTATCTTGCCGTGCGGGGTATCAATTTCTCAGAGGTCGGCAGAAGTTTTCGATCCGCAAATTATCTTTATACTATCCCCATTATATTAATTGTTGTCTTAGTCCTATTTTTCCGTTCTTTTCGCTGGGGCATAATTCTTGAGCCAACGGTAAAATATCCCCAATGGCCGCTGTTCAGTATTACTGCCGTTGGGTTTATGACCATTTCTGTTCTGCCTGCCCGTCTTGGCGAGCTTACTCGGCCGCTTCTGGTCAAGCAAAAAAGCGGTGTCCGTATGTCCTCTACCATGGCAACGATTGTGGTGGAACGCGTCTTCGATCTCCTGACTTTAATGGCTGTGCTTGGCTTAGTGATATTGATGATGCCTTTGCCGCCGGAGATATTCAAAGCCGGAATAGTAATATTAATCGTGGCATTATCAATTTTTGTGGTTTTGATTTTTATGGTAGGGAAAAAAGATTTTTTCTTGAAAATTTTCAATCTGCTCTTAAATAGATTGCCGGCACGAATAGGGGGGTTTATAAGAAATCAGCTCCATGCATTTATAGAGGGCCTTGAAATATTGCCCGATGTAAAAAAGACCCTTTATGTGGCGCTGCTTTCAGTTATTATCTGGGGGTTGCTGGCGTTGTCCTGCTACCTTCTGTTTTTTTCCTTTCGTTTTGAGCTTTCGCTTCTTAAGGCCTTTGCTCTTACCGTAATAATTGCCATCGGCGTGATGCTTCCTGCTGCACCGGGCTTTGTCGGTAATTATCATTACGCGTGTGTGCTTGGTCTGAAATTCTTTGGGATAAATGAAGCAGCGGCATTATCCTATGCCATCATTCTCCATTTTTTACAAATACTGCCTGTGGTCGCGATTGGCTTGGGGTTATTGCCATCCCAGAAAATTTCTCTACCCGATTTTATCAAAAAGGAAACAAAAGAAATTGGGCAAAAAGAAGAATTGACCTGATGCGGAAATAAGAGTCGTGGCGCAGCGGGAGAACCGACCGGTTTAAAATGTGTTCGCTGCGCTAATCGTCTGCTTTTGATGGCGCCTTCTCAGTGTTTGCAGAGGCAGTGCTTTCGGAAGCTTTATTTGGTTCCGGCGTGCTTTCCTTGTTTACTGTGCGTCCCTTCTTGCCGCTATCTGACCGCGCGTAATCAGTGACATACCAGCCCGTTCCCTTTAATTGAAAAGAACAGTTTGAGATCAGTTTGGTTACTTCTCCCAAACAGTCCTTGCATTTTTTCAAGGGTTCATCGGTTGCGCTTTGAAACACCTCGTATATTTTACCACATTGCCTGCACTGATATTCGTAGATCGGCACCGTATAATCCTCCTGTAAAAAAACTCAGTTATCATGATATTAATCATCAAAAGCAATTTGTCAACAGATGAATCATGTGAGAAGAAGCCCTGTGTTAAGAACATGCCGCGCATTATCTTTCCGGTTGATCTAATCCAAACGTATCAATATCAGGCGAAAAAAGCGCCATTAAAAATATTATGTGTAAGATAAAGTAGCGTTATTTACATTTTCGGGGTATCAGAGAAACGTGAAAG